>NZ_CBFHHW010000001.1:0-4825 GCF_965655755.1 Methylophaga sp.
TACCAATTTTCCAGTTGCTGAAAATGTCCATGTGAACGGCATTTTACATACCACAACGGTCCCCAGCGCTGTGTCTGCCGATCTTTCTCAAAAAGCCATTCAAATGGCAAATGATCTGGCAAGAGGTCTAGGTTACGTCGGTACCATGGCTGTCGAGTTTTTTGTATCGGTTGAAGGCGATATCATTGCGAATGAAATTGCACCTCGCCCACATAATTCTGGCCACTACACTTTAAATGCTTGCCCAACATCACAGTTTGAACAACAAGTCCGTATGTTATGTAATTTACCATCCGGTAACTGCGATCTCATGAGTCCGGTAGTGATGGTGAATATTCTGGGTGATGTATGGGGTAGCAGTGAGCCGCACTGGGCAACGTTACTTGCTGAGCCAAACATTAAGCTGCATCTCTATGGCAAACAAACAGCGCGTGCAGGTCGTAAAATGGGTCACTTCAATGTACTGGCAGCCAATACTGAGACAGCTATCCAAAAGGCAGAAAAAGCATTTAATGCATTACAGGCAGACTAGCCTGCACCGGCACGAGGAGGAAAAATGAGTCAACGGGTCACAATCGTTTATTGCACGCAGTGTCGGTGGTTAATGCGTGCAGGCTGGATGGCTCAGGAGTTACTCTCAACCTTTGATACAGAGCTTGATGAACTCACCTTAAAACCAGGAACAGGCGGCATATTTGAAGTCTATGCCAATGATCAGCGGGTCTGGTCACGCAAAGAAGCCGGTCGCTTTCCTGAAATTACGGAGCTTAAACAGTGTGTCCGCGATGTTATCGCCCCGGATCGGGATCTGGGGCATGTTGACCGTAAGGCTAAAACCTAATTCGACTCGACTTTTTCGGTAAATCCACACTCTTTCTGCGGACAGACTTTTTCGGTGCCCCGGCTCTTGGTGGTTTTAATAGTCAGAATTGGCCACTTACAGTTAGGACATTCTTCTTTGAGCGGCTCGTTCCATAAGGCGTAATCACAGTCCGGATACTCAGAGCAGGAAAAGAACACCTTACCGCGGCGTGATTTGCGCGTCAGGATTTCACCCTTATTGCATTTAGGGCAATCCACACCCGTATTGGTCGGCTGTTCCAGAGATTCAATATGCTTGCACTTGGGATAGCTTGAGCAGCCAATGAATTTGCCATAACGGCCGGTTCGGATCCATAAATCAGACTCACATTTAGGACATTTACGTCCTTCAACGACTTCCGGCTCGTTATTACTGCTTTCATCACCATCAATATTGCGGGTATAGTCACACTCAGGATAGCCTGTACAACCGATAAAACGTCCACTTCGACCCAAGCGGCTGGAAAGCTTCTTGCCACATTTAGGGCAATCTTCATCCAGCAACTCCTGTGTTACATCACTTCGCTGAACTTCTTTGTCTTTGGTTTCCACTTGCTCTTTGAAAGGGGCCCAGAAACGTGTCAGTAGCGGAATCCATTCTTCCTCACCACGCGCGACAGCATCCAACTCATCTTCGAGTTGGGCTGTAAAGTTATAATCAACGTATTTGGTAAAGTGTTGGACCAGAAATTTGCCTACAACACGGCCCACGTCGGTCGGATGAAACCGTTTGGTAACCAGTTCTACATACTCACGCTGCAATAATGTCGAGATGATGCTGGCATAAGTCGATGGGCGACCAATATCATGTTCTTCCAGGCTGCGCACCAGACTGGCTTCGCTGTAACGTGGCGGTGGCTCGGTAAAATGTTGTTCTGGACGGATCGCTTTCAGATCGACAACTTCCCCTACCTCCATCGGTGGCAGCAGGTTTTCATCTTTATCGGTTTTGGCCGTGTCGTCTTTACCTTCCAGATAGACGCTCATAAACCCAGGGTTTACTACCGTCGAACCATTGGCCCGGAAAGTACTTCCCTGCCCACAACCCAAATCCACAGCTACCGTATTTAATGTCGCATGCACCATCTGACAGGACATAGTGCGTTGCCAGATCAAGGTATAGAGTTTCAGCTGATCGACGGACAAATAAGCTTTCATCTCATCAGGTGTGCGTAAAACGGATGTTGGGCGAATCGCTTCGTGCGCTTCCTGAGCGTTTTTTGATTTGGTTTTGTATACCTGTGGCTTGCCCGGCACCATTTCTTTGCCGTATTTTTCAGCAATGAAACCGCGAATTTCATCGGTTGCTTCAGAAGCGAGGGTCACGGAGTCGGTACGCATGTAGGTAATTAAACCCACGGCGCCTTCACCGGTATCCACACCCTCATACAATTGCTGCGCAACGCTCATGGTACGCTGTGCGCCAAAACCGAGTTTACGTGAAGCTTCCTGCTGCAATGTCGAGGTTGTAAATGGTGCTGCCGGATTACGCTTACGTTGTTTTTTATCAACCTTGGTAACCAGTAGTTTGCCTTCAGCAGCTTTATTGAGCTTATCGACAACTTCGGCAGATTGATCGGCATTATTTACTGTGAATTGACTGAGCTTTTCCCCTTCAAAATGGGTAAGCTTTGCCTGAAACGCTTTTTTCTCAGCCGCAGCATCGGCTTCGATGGTCCAGTATTCTTTGGGTTCAAACGCTTCAATTTCGAGCTCACGCTCAACAATCATTCGCAGTGCCGGACTTTGCACACGACCGGCTGACAAACCGCGACGGACTTTTTTCCACAACAGCGGGGACAACGTAAAACCTACCAGATAATCCAATGCTCGTCGTGCTTGCTGAGCATTAACCATGTCCATAGAAAGGTCACGTGGATGGGCTACAGCATCATTGACTGCTTGCTTAGTGATCTCATGAAAAACAACACGATGGGTTTCTTTGTTTTTGAGTGCGCCGCGTTTTTTAAGTAATTCGAATAAATGCCAGGAAATCGCCTCTCCCTCGCGATCCGGATCCGTTGCCAGATAGAGTTCGTCGGCTTTTTTCATCGCTTTGACGATGGCATCAACGTGTTTACTGTTCCGATCAATGACCTGATATTTCATCGCAAAGTCATTAGCCGGATCAACGGCGCCTTCTTTTGGCAATAAGTCACGAACATGGCCGTAAGAAGCCAATACTTCGACGTCTTTACCCAGATATTTTTTTATGGTCTTCGCCTTAGCAGGCGATTCGACGATGACTAATTTCTTTCCCATTTTCCCCAGTACCAAAAAAACCAGCGCAAAAAAAACAAAGCCCGTAGAGACGGGCAACGTTAGAGCAAACTGTTCTCACTATTGTTAGTGAATAACGGCTTCCATGTCCTCAAAAACCAGATCTTCCATCCAGGCGAAGGCAACTTCTCTGCCCGGTTGATAAAACAATACCATCAGAACGACCCATTTGAGCTGATCCAAATCGATTTCGTCTGTATCTAAAGCGAGAACCCGCTCGATCACGACTTCCCGCGTTTCGACATCCAAAACGCCAACCTGTTCCAGAAAAAGTAGATAACCACGGCATTCGACATCGAGTCGTTCTTTTTCGAACTCACTGAAAACGCGCATGGTGGCATGTTGTGTTAATGGTTGATCTGCGAGAACCGTCATATTTTCAAGCCAGTCTAAGGCTTTATGAATTTCCAGCTCCTGAAATCCAACCCGTTCTAATTCGAGTTCCAGCGCATCTTTATCGGGTTTGTGACTCTCTTCCGAATCGATGTAGTTCTCAAATAAATACAACAATACATCAATGATATTTTCTTTCATTAGATTCTCTTTAAGAAGGAGGGTCTGACTTCTTTCAGGAACCGGTTCGCACGTAACGTCCGCCCGGCAACGATTCAACCTCGCCTTGCAACTCTAGTAATAACAGCATGGATGAAACGGCATCGGCCGTCAATCCACTATTTTCGATCAAGCTATCCACTGAAATGGGGTCAAATCCCAAATGTTCAAATAAAATCTGGTAATCACCGTCTCTTTCCGCTTGCTCATTCTCCGGGCCCACTTCGGAAAAGGGGCTCGCCTCGACACCGGCCAATGCCCCTAACTCTTCAATAATGTCATCAGCCGTTTCCACCAGCTTGGCACCCTCTCGAATTAATTGGTGGCAGCCACGTGACAGCGGATTATGTATTGAGCCGGGAATTGCAAAAACTTCACGGGATTGTTCCATCGCCATGCGTGCCGTAATAAGAGAGCCACTTTTTAATGCCGCCTCAACGATTAAAGTACCCAAAGATAAACCACTGATAATACGGTTACGTCGGGGAAAAGATTCTGGCCTGGGTGAGGTGCCCAAAGGAAACTCCGACACAAGCGCACCATTGGCAGCAATATCATGGGCCAACTGCCGATGTTGGGCAGGATAAACCCGATCCAACCCCGTACCCACTACGGCAATCGTTTTACCTCCAGCAGCCAATGCTCCTTTATGAGCAGCGCCGTCAATGCCGGTAGCCAGGCCACTGGTGATAGTCAGGCCACCCGAAGCCAGATAACGTGCAAAATCAAACGCGGTATTACGTCCGGAAGCCGATGGGTTTCGGCTCCCCACAATAGCCAACTGCCATTGTGATAACAGAGTGACATCACCTTGAACATACAAAATGCTAGGTGGGTCGGGAATCTGTTTGAGTAAACCGGGATAACGTGCGTCGTGCAGTGTGATGACGTCACGATCAGCCGCATCAAGCCAGTTCAAATCCTGTTCTACCTGTTGCCAGTCAGGTTGGTACAAACCATCCATCACGGACTGGCTCAGTCCTGTCACTTGACTGGGATTTTGCAACACTTGCTGCGGACTGCCAAATTGCTCTAACAGCTTGGCAAAAGTCGCCGGGCCGACGCCCGGTATACGCTGCAGGGCAATCCAACAAGCAACTGAGGAATGCTTGTCAGCCGTCATGCGAGAAAA
>NZ_CBFHHW010000001.1:4925-31363 GCF_965655755.1 Methylophaga sp.
GCCTTCATCACGATAGCAAAACTGACCTTCTCATAAATCTTAAACACCATTGCCTCACCCGCGTGTTCATCCGGCAATGTAACCATGTCATGACGGTCTTCAGTAACTTGATCAGGGATCGTGTCCCCTGCCTGGAATATGGATAAGACATGGCCAGATTCAAGCCCATCACGGTTACCCAGATTTAGTACCACAATCTGGTACTGACCAACCTGAGATACACCATCAAATACGGAGATAATTTTACCGCTCATTACCTGCTCTGGTGAGCGGGGAATGAAATTAAGATCATAATCATCCTCCTCAACCTCAAGCAAACGATCACCAACACGAACTTCACGGTCAGAATAGGTTAGATCCACTTTGGCTGGGTCACCTTCTGCAACAAGCGCTGCATCAGCCGTATAGATCGCTTCGTAGCCCAGAATCTCATCGGTATCAGGATCCTTGTAGACTTTGCCGCCTCGGAAAATACTGTAATTTTCCGAACCACCATTGTCGACTCCGCGAACGTAAACGTAATCACCTTCACCTGAAATTAATCGTTCTTCAGCGCTTGCAACAACATAAGGCGCATTATCTAACACCTCTGCCCCAACCACACGGGGTTTAGTCAGGAAAGGACCAATAGCAGAGAGTGGTATCGTTGGAATGGGTTTATCCAGCATGGTCTCACGTACTTGTGGCGAGAGTTTGACGTCGCGCTTGCCCCGATTCAGCTCCAGAACAGGTCTGCCATCACGATAAACCAATGAAAGCTCATCGCCCGGATAAATCAGATGAGGATTATCGATTTGTGGATTGACGTACCAGATATCGGGCCAGTGCCAAGGGTATTTGAGAAACATACCCGATATGTCCCAAAGGGTGTCGCCTTTAACGACGGTATATCGTTTTGGATGATCGGGGTTAAGTTCGACTTCATTTGCCACTAACGGCAGGCTTAAAAAAACAAAAAACAGGCTTAGAACAATGCGTCGTATCATTGAGATATCCTCATGGACATTAACGTTACCCCGATCCAGTTGTGAGTAACAACAGATATAGTGTGTTATAAGCGTAAACACTTATCAAGCTATTAGGCAACTTTAGCACTGGTAGGATAGTCTTAACGTGTCTTTTGAAACGTGATTAAATTAGCATTAACTTTACTTTTGCTTTGATGGAGCCTGTAATGAAAATTCTTGCAATCGCCTTAACCACTTTTATTTCTCTAACACTCGCTCAGGTCAGTTTCGCTGCGGGAGATGCAAAGGCTGGAAAAGCCAAAGCCGCTGTCTGTGCAAGTTGTCATGGCACGGATGGCATGGCACTTCTTCCGACCTATCCTAATCTTGCGGGTCAAAATGAAGCCTATCTGGTTTCGGCATTGAAAGCCTATCGCAGTAAGGAACGCCGGGGCGGAAATTCGGCTTTAATGCATGCAATGGCAGCAAATCTTTCCGATGATGATATCGCTAATCTGGCTGCTTACTACGCATCATTAAAATAATGACAAACTTTTTCTAAGGTTCCTTATCTGGACGGCAGCAGATTACAATAGAAGTTTGAAACAGCGTTCTGCTCATATAAGCACAGAACAGAAACGGGTATTAACATGGCTATTTTGAATATTCTGCATTTTCCTGATCCGCGTCTGCGTAAAAAAGCGGATCCTATCAACGATGTCACGGATGACATTCGTCAACTTGCCGACGATATGCTGGAAACGATGTATGACGCACCTGGTATCGGACTGGCAGCAACTCAGGTCAACGTGCAAAAGCGCATCCTGGTGATTGATATATCGGAAGAAAAAAACGATCCTCTGGTTTTAATTAATCCTGAAATTCTTGATGCTGAAGGCGAACGAGAGTTTGAGGAAGGTTGTTTATCTGTGCCCGAAGCCTATGAAGCAGTCACCCGTGCTGATAAGGTCAAAATCAAGGCTGTTAACCCGCAAGGTGACGCATTCGAATTCAGTGCTGACGGGCTCCTTGCCACCTGTATTCAGCACGAGATTGATCACCTTGATGGCAAGCTGTTTGTGGACTACTTGAGCAACCTGAAGCGTCAGCGCATTAAAAAACGACTCGAAAAACATCAAAAACAAAAACTGTAAGGATTGCCATGCGCATCATTTTTGCCGGCACACCGGCTTTTGCGGCTGAGACGTTAGCGGCATTACTCAAGAGCGAGCATGATATCTGCGCCGTTTATACCCAACCCGACAGACCCGCAGGTCGTGGCAGAAAGTTGACCGCAAGCCCCGTTAAGCAATTGGCACTCGATCATCATATCCCGGTTGAGCAACCAGTTAACTTCAAACTGGATGACACCATTCAAACATTAGCCAATTATGAGGCTGACTTGATGATTGTTGTCGCCTATGGTCTGCTACTTCCGCAAAAAGTCCTTGATACGCCCAAACATGGTTGCATCAATGTGCATGCCTCTCTTTTACCGCGTTGGCGCGGCGCGGCACCAATACAACGAGCTATCCTCGCAGGCGATAAAGAATCCGGTGTCTGCATTATGCAAATGGAAGCAGGTTTAGATACCGGACCGGTACTACTTGAGGCTCGCTGTGATATCAATAGCGATGACACAACAGAAATGCTACATGATCGTCTGGCAAAACTGGGGGCGCAAACATTGCTCGATTGCCTGAAAAACTTTCATACATACCAAAATACAGCCGTACCTCAGATTGATACACAAAGCTGCTACGCCGAGAAAATCAAAAAGCAGGAAAGCCTCATGGATTGGCAACAATCCGCCAAAGCATTACTTCGTCAGATCAATGCGTTTAATCCCTGGCCGGTTGCTCAAACACAATGGCATGGCGATACCTTCCGCATCTGGCAGGCAGAGGTGATTGATGGAACAAACAACAGCTCACCCGGCGAGATCCTTGCTGTAAGCAAAACGGGTATTGATGTGGCAACAGGTGATGGCATCTTACGCGTTAAACAACTACAAGTTCCGGGTAAACGCGCCATGATGGTAAGAGATTTTCTTAACGCAAACCTAATAGAAGTTGGCGAACATCTTGGCTAAAAAACAACGTTCATTATGCGCCCGCTCCGCAGCGGCATTGATTATCGCCGAAGTGCAAAACAGAGGCCGTTCGCTGAATGGTGTTTTAACTGAGTTTCTGCCTCAATTGAATGATAATGATCGTAGCTTTTGCCAGCAGCTTTGTTATGGTGTTTTGCGCTGGCAACCCAGCCTTGTTTTTCTCAGCAATCAACTGCTCAAAAAAGCGTTTAAGAACAAAGATGCTGATATCGCAGCCTTGTTACTGCTTGGTATCTATCAACTTCGTGATCTGCGTACCCCATCACACGCAGCCATCTCTGAAACTGTCAATGCGGCGAAAATACTGGGAAAGCAATGGGCAACGGGCTTACTCAACGCATGCCTTCGTAACTACCAACGGCAACAGGATGAACTCGAGACTAGCCTAAAAAATGATGCGGTTGCTTTCTATGCTCACCCGGAATGGCTGTTACAACATTATCAACAAGACTGGCCGGAATATTGGCAGAAAATCATGGCCGCTAACAACCAACAGGCACCGATGATGCTTCGCGTTAACCGATTGCAGGCTTCACGTGAAACCTATATGCAGCAGCTTGCCGATAATGGCATAAAAGCCAGCGAGCTGAGCTTGTGTGATCAAGGGGTTTTGCTGGATAGCGCTTGTGACGTGTTAAGCCTGCCAGACTTTGAAACCGGACGCGTATCGGTGCAAGACGGTGCAGCGCAGTTGGTAGCCCCCCTGATGCAGATTGCGCCTGGACAACGAATTCTTGACGCTTGTGCCGCTCCGGGTGGCAAGACGTGCCATATCCTGGAACAAGAATCAGCCAATAAAGTGCTGGCCCTGGATATTTCAGCTGAACGTCTAAATCAAATTGAGCAAAATGTAAGCCGCCTTGATCTAAATGCCGAACTCATCGCCGCAGATGCTGCCACCTCTGATGACTGGTGGGATGGCGAACAATTTGATCGCATTCTTATCGATGCGCCCTGCTCAGGTACTGGGGTTATTCGCCGTCACCCCGATATCAAGCTACTTCGACGACCCGAGGATATTTCTGCTCTGGCGCAATCACAACAGCGTTTACTGGATAAATTATGGCCTTTGCTGAAAGCTGATGGCCTGATGGTTTACACTACCTGCTCTGCATTCAAACAAGAGAATGAGCAGCAAATTGAAGCTTTTCTTCAACGACATCCGGAAGCTGAAGAAGTCAGGTTCGAAAGGCCTCCCGCCACAAGCAGACCCTATGGTTATCAGCGTCTTCCCGGCGATGATGTCATGGACGGTTTTTTTTATGCCTGTCTTCGCCGCCGCTAACTATTTGCTCAAAAGTTTGTTGTTGGTGCTGATTTTCAACTTCAGTGCCAGTGCCGCCGTTTTCAGTGTTAATCATCCCAAAGTGCATCAAATAGGTAATGGTTATGTCCTCAGTGCGCAGGTGAGCTATCCACTGACACCAAGGGTGGTAGAGGCGCTGGAGAACGGTGTGCCTATTACGTTTATTCAGGAACTGGAGTTAAACAAAAGTTTTCCAATTTTGGGTAACTTCTGGCAATGGGAAACGACTCTTTGGGAGACTACGCTCCGCTATCAACTGCGATTTCATGCTTTATCTGAACAATACATTATTTTGTCACTGGATACCGAGCACCAGCGTAACTTTCCTAACTTGGAAGGGGCTCTGATGGCTTTAGGAAAAATCACTGACTTAACCGTTCCACCAGAACACACGCACAACACCGAAGATTTAATTTTGCGTATTCGCAGTGGTTTGGATTTGAATGCTTTGCCCACGCCTATGCGGCCTGGGGCAATCATTTCCAGTAAATGGCAATTGACCAGTCCATGGGTGCAAGCCGTATGGCCATAGCTTTTATTAAGAAACTCAGTTCTGGCACGGCACCTTACTTTTCATTGGCCTTGCTTTTGCTCGTACTGGCCTACCTCTTGAGCGCAGCAACGCAGGACAGCTCTCGACTCAACGATCTGTTTTTGGTCATTTTCAGTATCGGTATCGTCTGTCTGCTTTTGTTGGGCGCTATTCTGGCTCGAAGCCTCTACCGCCTCTACCGCGACTTTAAACAGAGTGAAGCGGGTTCGCGCCTGACAATCCGCTTAGTGAGTCTGTTTGTATTACTGATTCTGGTCGCCACCACTATCGTTTACGGTTTCTCGATACACTTTCTGCACCGCGGCATTAACAGCTGGTTCGATGTCAAGATAGAGCAAGCCTTGGACGACTCATTAGAACTCAGTCGGACCTCCTTTGGTATCCGGATGCGTACTTTGCTGAGACAAACCAGAATGATGGCCGGGGTGCTGGGTGAATTACCGGAATCAAGGCTTTCTCATAGCCTGCGGGAATTGACCGAACTCAGCGGTGCACTTGAGTTAAGCATCTGGGCTATGGACGGTCAGCCTGTTGCATCCAGCATTGAATCTCCCACCATTATGGTGCCAAACCGACCTAATGACAGCATCATGCGGCAAATCCAACAAGGCGAAGATTATATAGGCCTGGACCCAACCGAAAATGATGAGCTGCAACTTCGCGCAACCGTTACGATACCGCGAAAATCAGTGTTAGCAGAAGAACGCATGCTAAACGTGTTATTCCCCATTAACGATCGACTGAGTGAGTTGGGGCATACCGTTCAAAAAGCCTATACCGATTACAAAGAGCTGAGCTACCTCCGAAAACCGCTCATTATGATTTTTACGCTCACACTCAGCCTGATTGTGTTTCTGACTATTCTGGCATCGATCTGGTTTGCGATATGGATCTCCAGACGCATTGTTGAACCCTTGCAGGAATTGGCAGAAGGTACGCAAGCCGTCGCTTCTGGCAATTTCAATATGAAACTGACCGCTTCCGGTCATGATGAAATCGGCTTTCTCGTGCGTTCCTTCAATCAGATGACTCAACGACTCACGCATGCGCGCAATGCCTCACAACGCAGTCACCGGCTACTTGAGCAGCAAACCAGTTACCTGACCACTGTACTGGGCAGTCTCTCAAGCGGTGTAGTGACGGTAGATAAACGTCTCTATTTACACACCGCCAACAATGCCAGCAGCACTATTCTCGGCATCAACCTTCAACAACGACTGGAAACGCCCCTGTCTAAACTGGCGCAGATTAATAGTAATACTCAAGTCTTTTGTCAGATGGTTGTTGATTGCGCGAATCAGGCTGATCGTTGGGAACAGCAAATCGAGTTAAAGAAGAAAAAAGGCAATCAGACGCTGATTTGTCATGGTACCCGCCTGCCAAGTCATGCAGGCTGGGTGATTGTATTTGATGATATTACGACTCTTTTACAAGCTCAGCGAAATGCGGCCTGGGGTGAAGTAGCACGACGTCTGGCACATGAAATAAAAAACCCATTAACACCCATTCAATTGTCGGCAGAGCGTTTGCAGCGAAAATACAGTGCATTGCTGCCTGAAGATCAAACTGGCTCGGTGAACAAGTTAACAGGTACGATTGTGCAGCAGGTTGAAGCCATGAAAGAGATGGTCAACGAGTTTTCTGAGTATGCCCGTACTCCCGCACTTCAGATGCAGACACATTCCATTGGCCTCTTAATTCGTGAAGTCTTAACCATGTACCAGAGCAACCCGAACCATCAGTTTGCGTTACTGAATAGTCCCGAAGATATTCAGATTCGCATTGATGCCAATCGGTTCCGTCAGGTCATGCATAATCTGCTTAAAAATGCGATTGAGGCCTGTGAAGATGCGAATCAGTCCGTCGACATTGTGATCAGTTATCACCCGATTGAGATCGGCCAGCATCAATGGCTGGAAGTCACCCTTCGCGATCATGGCCCGGGCATACCGGATACAATTGTTGATAAACTGTTTGAGCCTTATGCCACCACCAAGTTTAAAGGCACTGGACTGGGGCTTGCCATCGTTAAAAAAATCATTGAAGAGCATGGCGGTGATGTCTGGGCTGAAAACCTTGACGGTGAGGGAGCGAGTATAATTATCAGATTACCTATGGAGGATGACCGTCCGTGAGCACTGACAAACCACTGATTCTAGTTGTCGATGATGAGCCCGATATTCGAGAACTCATCAAGGATATTCTGGAAGACGAGAATTACCATGTCAGTGTTGCTGCCAATGGACAGGACGCGCAAGCGCAGTTCAACAAGCAACTTCCTGACCTGATTTTACTGGATATCTGGATGCCTGATATTGATGGCATCACGCTATTAAAAGAATTCAAACAACAAAATAAAGCCGTTTCTATTGTGATGATGTCCGGTCATGGCACCATTGAAACGGCTGTCGAAGCAACCCGACTTGGCGCGAGTGACTTTATTGAAAAGCCGCTATCAACCGCAAAATTACTTCGTGGCGTTGAAATGGCACTGGAAAACAGAGCCAAACAAGCCGCTATTCAGCGGGAGTTGTCACAGGTTCCGGTCGGTAAAAGCAGTCAAATGAAGTTGCTGCGAGAGCAGGTTGAACGCATTGCACGTCATGATATGGCCATTTTGCTTGTCGGAGACGGTGGCGTTGGTAAGCATTGTTTCGCCCGATACATTCATAGTCTGGGTAGTTTTTCTGATGGTAAATTTATTGAGTTAAGTCCCGAAAGCTTTCCGCTGGACAGCCATAAAATCAAATCACTGGCTGCTGGTAACTGCATTTTCATCAATGATCTGGCCTTATTGAATGATGATGCTCAAGCCCTGCTGCTTCATTTGCTGGAAAGCCAACAATTAGCTAATTGCCAGCTTATCTGTGCGACCCAGTTTGCTTTACAAAAGTCCGTGGATAACGGTGACTTTTTAGAAGGCCTGTTATATCAGATAAATAGTATTTCTCTAACCATTCCATCACTTAAAGATCACATAGAAGATATTCCCGAACTGGTACATAACTTTGTTGATCTACAAACAACACAAGCAGGACTTCCCTATCGTCGCTTCACCGTGGCTGCGCAAAATCGTCTACGAAATCATGACTGGCCAGGCAATGTGTTGGAATTAAAAAATGTCATCCAGCGTTTGTTACTTCTGAGTGATAGCGATGATATTGATGTAGAAGAAATTGATAAAGCCCTGCTGACTGAGGCTGAAGCAACCTCAGATGGTGATGAAGTCATCAACTTTGAGCTACCCTTACGTGAGGCAAGGGAACAATTCGAACGTATTTATTTACTGCGAAAATTACAGGAAACAGAGGGTAATGTCGGTAAAGCGGCTAAACTGGCTGGCATGGAACGTACACATCTTTATCGCAAACTTCGCTCACTCGGCATTGATACTAAGCAGATTTAAGGACGTGATATGAAAATTCTGATTCTCGGTGCAGGACAAGTCGGGGCCTCTGTTGCGTCTACGCTGGCACGTGAAGACGATGATGTCACCCTGGTTGATACTGATAACAGTAATCTGCTGAAACTGCAGGATCATTACGATATTCGCACCATTCAGGGCGAAGCTTCCCATCCGGATGTACTTGCCCGAGCTGGCGCGGAAGATGCAGATCTCCTGTTAGCTGTCACCAACAGTGACGAAACCAATATGGTCGCCTGTCAGATTTGTCACACGCTGTATAACACACCCACTAAGATTGCTCGTATTCGCTCCACCGGCTATTTATCAACACCACAGTTATTTGATAAAGAAAACCCTCAGGCCATTGCTATCGACATGCTGATTAGCCCGGAACAAATCATTACTGAATATATCCAACGCTTAATCAGTCACCCCAACGCCTTACAAGTGCTCGATTTTTCCAATGGTAAAGTCCAACTGGTGGCAGTAAAAGCCTATCATGGCGGCCCTTTAGTCGGTCACCCTCTTCGCGATCTGCGTAAACATATTCCCAAAACAGAAACCCGTGTTGCAGCCATTTTCCGGGAAGGTCGTCCGATTACACCTACAGGTGATACCGTCATTGAAGCGGATGATGAAGTCTTTTTTATCGCTGCAGCCAAAGATATTAATGCCGTAATGGGCGAATTACGTCGACTGGAAAAACCCTATAAACGCATTATGCTTGCTGGTGGTGGCAACATCGGCGCCCGCCTTGCCAAAGCCCTGGAAAAGAAATATCAAATCAAACTCATTGAAGCGAATCCTGAACGAGCCGAGTTTCTCTCCGAAGAGCTCGCACATTCCATCGTTCTGCTGGGTGATGTTGCCAACGAAGAACTGTTACTGGAAGAAGAGATTGATAAGGTCGATTTATTCTGCGCTCTAACCAACGATGACGAAGCCAATATCCTTTCCTCCATGTTGGCGAAAAGACTGGGCGCCAATAAAGTATTGTCCTTGATTAACCGGGCTGCATACGTGGATCTGGTCGAGAGTGGCAGTATTGATATTGCATTGTCTCCACAACAGGCCACGATCGGGAGTCTGCTCGCTCATATTCGTCGCGGCGATATCGTCGCTGTGCATTCCTTACGACGCGGTGCGGCTGAAGCCCTGGAAGCCATTGCCCATGGCGACAGTAGTTCATCCATGGTTGTAGGGCGGCGTATAGATGAAATTGATTTGCCACCCGGCACAACCATCGGCGCTATCGTGCGTGGCGAAGAGGTAATGATTGCTCATCACGACACGATTATTGAAACCGAAGATCACGTCATATTGTTTTTGGTCAATAAACGCTATATTAAAGAAGTAGAACGTCTGTTCCAGGTTGGCTTTACTTTCTTCTAGGAGCAAAATGGAATCCACTCTTCAAAATCATTTTTTGGTCGCCATGCCAGCACTATCCGATACGTTTTTTTATCGCTCGGTTGTGTACTTATGTGAGCATGATCAAAATGGCGCTATGGGGCTCATCATCAACCGACCCACACGCGTGATGTTGGAAGAACTGCTTTCCCACCTCAAAATAGACAACCCGGCTGATTCGCTGAAAACGACACCGGTATTATTCGGTGGCCCTGTTCAAAAAGGCCAGGGAATGGTCATTCACAATCAACATAACGCTGAATGGAAATCCAGCCTAAAGCTTACTGATGACGTTTTTCTCACCACATCAACCGATATTCTGGAAGCTATCGGTACTGATGACGGACCGGAAAATGCTTTGGTCACATTAGGTTATTCAGGTTGGGAAGCCGGACAGTTAGAAAAGGAACTGGCCGAAAATAGTTGGCTCACCGTGCCTGCCGATCCCGGACTGCTTTTTGATACACCAGCAGATAAACGCTGGCAGGCAGCAGCACAACTACTGGGTATTGATATTAACCTGATGTCGAACACCACAGGGCACGCATGACAACAAGCAGAACCTTGCTGGGATTTGATTTTGGCATGAAAAACATTGGCATAGCAGTCGGACAGGAATTGACACATACCGCCAACCCACTCACTGCGATTAAAGCGCGTGATGGTATTCCCGACTGGGAAAAAATACGAAAACTGCTTGATGAATGGAAACCACAATTGCTTATTGTCGGTCTGCCTCTCAATATGGATGGCACAGAACAGGAGATGACGGCAGCAGCTCGCCGCTTTGGCAACCGACTAAATGGGCGCTTCAATATCCCGGTAGAATGGCAGGATGAGAGACTGACAACATACGAAGCACTGGATCAAATGGGGATCCACAGTAAAATGGACACTCGGCAGCGCAGTGACGTCGATCAGTTATCCGCGCAACTTATACTTCAATCATGGCTGAATCAAAAATGACCATCGCTTTCACATCATCGCAAGTACAAGACTTGCTACAAACCATGGCCACGGATATTCGTGCTCGACTCGGTGATAAAAAGCCTTTACTGGTCGGTATTCATACCGGAGGCGTCTGGGTCGCGAAAGCATTACAGGACATTCTCGGTTCAGACTTTTTTGATGCCCCACTCGGCACCTTGAACATCGCCTATTATCGCGATGACTTTACCCGCATTGGCATGCACCCACAGGTCACCCCTTCTGACTTACCGTTTTCGGTTGATGATCGTCATTTATTGCTGGTTGATGATGTCATGCACAGTGGCCGCACCACCCGCGCCGCACTCAATGAAATTTTTGATTATGGCCGGCCGGCGAGCGTCACCTTTGCAGTCTTAATGGAACGCAACGGGCGCGAGCTACCCATCCAGCCCGATATCACCGGTGAAACCATCAATCTAAGTAAAGATAAGCATATCAAACTGACCAATACAGATGGTTTACAACTTGAATACCGAACCAAGGGAGTGGTGAATGAAGAATAACCAACTGACTGAACAAGGCCAGTTACGTCATTTCCTCACCATTGAAGGCCTAAAAAAACCGTTATTAACGGAAATTATGGACCGTGCCGAACAGTTTTCCGGCATTACCCAACGACAAGTTAAGAAAGTACCGATTCTACGTGGTAAAACCATTGTTAACCTGTTTTTCGAAAACAGCACGCGAACCCGTTCTACGTTTGAATTAGCCGCAAAACGTCTGTCTGCCGACGTAATGAATTTCAATATCAGCACCTCTGCAACTTCCAAAGGCGAGAGCCTGCTTGATACCTTGCACAATCTTGAATCGATGCACACGGATATGTTCGTGGTCCGACATAATCAGAGTGGTGCTGCAGAATTTATTGCCGAACATGTCTCACCTCACGTCAGTGTAATCAATGCGGGTGACGGCTGCCATGCACATCCCACCCAGGCGATGCTGGACATGTTCACGATTCGGCGTCATAAAAAACATTTTCCTGATTTGCGTGTCGCTATCATCGGAGATATTTTGCACTCGCGTGTTGCCCGCTCACAGATTCAGGCTTTATCTATTCTCGGTGTGGGTGAAATACGCGTCATTGGTCCCAAAACGCTGTTGCCTTCTGACTGCCAGACACTCGGCGTGCATGTTTACCATGATATGGAAGCCGGACTGGAAGATGTGGACGTAATCATCACACTGCGTCTGCAACTTGAACGCATGCAAGGCGCTTTGTTACCCAGTCCCCGTGAATATTACGACTGCTACGGTCTTACCCCAGAAAAACTCAGGCTGGCCAGCCCAGATGCGATTGTTATGCATCCCGGCCCCATCAACCGAGGCGTTGAAATTGCCTCAGATGTCGCCGATGGACCGCAATCGGTCATATTAGAGCAAGTCACACATGGTATTGCTGTGAGGATGGCTGTGATGTCGATGGCAATGGGGTCACAGTCAGAACAAAGCGAGATATCCGCATGAAGATCCGTATTAAAAATGGCCGCGTTGTTGACCCGGCCAGTCAACTCGATGCCCGCCATGATGTGTTCATCAGTAATGGCAAAATTGTCGCTATAGGCGATCAGCTTGATGACTTTGCGGCGGATAACATCATTGATGCAACAGGGTTGATCGTGGCGCCTGGGCTGGTTGATCTAAGCGTCCGTTTGCGTGAGCCGGGTCAGGAACACATGGCTACTATCAGTAGTGAGACCAAAGCAGCTTCTGCAGGTGGCATTACCTCACTATGCGTACCACCCGATACCGATCCTGTCATTGATAATCCGGCAGTAGTCGAATTAATTGAAGATCGGGCAAAGAAATCGGGTAGAGCCATGGTACTGACTGCCGGCGCAATGACACAAAACCTTGAAAGTGAGCTACTGGCAGAAATGGCGCGTCTCAAAGCAGCAGGATGCGTCGCCATCAGTAACGGCTTGTCTGCTGTCAAAAACAGCGTCATTTTGCAGCGAGCCATGGCATATGCCGCTACTTTGGATATGTCCTTATTCATCAATGCGACCGACCCCTGGTTGCAAGCGCAGGGCTGTGTACATGAAGGTGCTGTGAGTTCCCGCTTAGGTTTAGGGGGAATCCCTGAAAGCGCTGAGACCATTGCCGTTAGCCGTTATTTAATCTTAATTGAACAAACGGGTGTAAGCGCCCACTTTCATAATTTATCTACGGGGAAAGCGGTCAAGTTGATTCGTGATGCTCAAAATCGTGGCCTGCCAGTAACGGCGGATGTGAGCGCGCATCACCTGCATTTATCCGAACATGATCTCGGTAATTACGATGCTTTAAGCCACGTGTTACCGCCGTTCCGAAGTATTCGCGATCGGGAACAATTACAACAAGGTGTGCGGGAGGGTATTATCGCGGCGATTTCATCGCATCACCAGCCACTGGATAAAGATGACAAGCTGGGCCCGTTTGCCGAAACACAACCGGGCATTTCCGGACTGGAAACATTGTTACCATTAACAATGAAGCTGGTTGAAGATGATGAAATTGATCTGCAACAAGCATTAGCCAGCCTGACCTGCAACCCTGCCGATATTCTGGGTATTGACTCGGGTCAGCTCAAAATCGGAGCCGCAGCTGATATTTGCCTTATTGATCCAGATTCTGAATATGAATGCCAGCCACTCAACTTTGTCAGTGCCGGTAAAAACAGTCCTTTTGAAGGCTGGTTATTCAACCATCAGGTTAGTCACACCATCTTTCATGGTCGTTTAGTATATGAACGCGATTGAGTCTTTTAGGAACTAGTCATGACAATAACACGACATTTAGCAGTTTTTTTTACCGCATTGATGCTTACATTCTTTTTATCTGCCTGCAGCCCGGAAGTGGGTAGTGAAAAATGGTGTCAGGTGATGAAAGATAAACCTAAAGGCGACTGGAGTACGAACGAAGCGGCTGATTTTACCCGTCACTGTATTTTCCCATCTAATGACAAATAAGTTATACGCTCTCGATTTTGATGGCGTTATCTGCGACAGCGCCATAGAAACGGCGATGGCAGGCTGGAAGGTTGCACTACAGCTTTGGTCAGATATGCCTGAACAGATACCTGCTGATATCATGCAAAAATTCAGACTGGTCAGACCGGTAATGGAAACCGGTTATGAAGCAATTCTGATTGTAAGGATGCTGTTTGAAGGCTTGGACACTGACAGTCTTATGTCTGCCTTTCACCATCAAATAGAGGCACTGATGATTCGTGACGAGCTTTTCGTTGATGAACTCAAACAAGCTTTCGGTGCTACCCGCGATCAGTGGATTGAAGAAGACTTCGAGAACTGGATTCAAATGAATCCATTATTTGAAGGTATCGCCGAAAAATTACATCAGATTGAAACTGAGCAAAGCGTCATTATCACGACCAAACAAGAACGTTTCGTCGATCATATTCTCAGCGCCAATAAAATTCATTTTCCTATAGCGCAAATCTATGGCCTGGATCGGAACCTGAGTAAACAGCAAATTCTGACCGACCTCAGTGCTGCACAACCTGATTCAGATATTTTGTTTGTTGAAGACAGGCTACCAACGTTAATCAACGTTATCACCGATGACAGACTGGACCACGTGAAGCTCTTTTTTGCTGACTGGGGGTACAACTCAGCCGAGGATCGCGATAGCGCAAGCAACATTAAACGTATCAAAACCATTAGTTTGCAAGACTGGCAAAAGCTCTAAGCCTGCCCGAAGCCACCACCGCCCGGCGTCAGTATTTCAATTTTGTCATCGGCATCCAATTCTATCTGTGCACAGGCTGGCAATGTTTCTTGATCACCATTGGCCCGGATAATATGGTTGATTCCCAGCTTGCCTGCCTCACCACCTTCCAGACCAAAAGCAGGAATGACGCGGCCATTGGATAAAACACTCACCGTCATTGGCTCAAGAAACTGTAAACATCTCCTGGCACCGTTGCCACCCTGCCATCGACCTTGACCACCGGTTCCAGCCTCAATGGCATGCTCACAGACGCGAACCGGATAACGGCTTTCCAACACTTCCGGATCCGTTAGCCTGGAGTTTGTCATCAAAGTCTGCACCACCGAGGTGCCGTTAAAGCCATCAATCAATTGACCATCTTCATATATACCCCCAGCGCCACTGCCACCGGCCAGCGTTTCATAATACTGATAGGTTTGATTACCGAAAGTCAGATTGTTCATGGTTGGCTGCGCCGAAGCCATGACCCCAAGCGCGCCATAGAGTGCGTTGGTTATACAGGTTGAGGTTTCAACATTTCCCGCCACTACCGCAGCCGGATACACAGGGTTAAGCATACAACCTTCCGGAATAATCAACTCCAAAGGCTTTAAACAGCCGGCATTAAGAGGGATATCATCCTCCACCAATGTTCTGAATACATATAAAACGGCTGCAATCGCAACGGCTTTCGGTGCGTTAAAGTTATTCGGCTGTTGGGCACTGGTCCCGGTAAAATCTATTGATGCCAGCCTCGCTGCTTTATCAACCTTGATGGCAACCTTAATCTCACTGCCATTATCCAGCTGAACACTGAAAGCTCCGTCATGGAGTTGATGAATAACCTTTCTGACTGCAGCTTCTGCATTATCCTGCACATGTTGCATATAGGCTTCCACCACTTCAAGCCCATAATGCCGGACCATTCGGCTTAATTCCTGTGCGCCTTTTTCATTTGCCGCAATCTGGGCGCTGAGATCCGCAATATTTTGTTTGATATTTCTGACTGGATATTCACCGGTCGTTAATAAGGTGGTTAGAGCCTGCTCCTGAAGCTGCCCTTTAGAAACAAGCTTAAAATTAGTAATTATGATGCCTTCTTCGTCGATATGCGTTGAAAAGGCAGGAATTGATCCGGGAGACTTGCCACCAATATCTGCATGATGCCCACGACTGCCAACATAAAAGGTCGGTTTTGTTTGGTCAGCTAAAAATACGGGAGTAATCACTGTCATATCTGGCAAATGCGTCCCCCCATGATAAGGATCGTTCAATAAAAATACATCTCCTGCTTCGATCGTGCTGCGATTAGCATCGATAATGGCTTTAACACTCTCGCCCATGGAGCCCAGATGCACCGGCACATGTGGGGCATTGGCGATCAACTGACCTGACGCATCGAAAACCGCACATGAGAAATCCAATCGTTCTTTGATATTGACCGACAAAGCCGTATTTTGCAGTTGCAGTCCCATCTGCTCAGCAATATTCATAAACAAATTGTTGAACACTTCCAACATCACCGGATCCGCTTTAAGGCTGAGTGTTTCAGGCTGCTCTGAATTTGATTCTTTCTCTAGTAATAAATGTTGTTTCGCTGTCACCGTGGCCTGCCAGCCTGGCTCAATTACAGTAGTGGCATTTTTTTCAATCAATATCGCTGGACCAGCGATATGATCACCGGCCTGTAAAGCTTCACGTTCAATCAATAATGCCTGCTGCCACTGACCGTCAGTGAACATACAAACCGTCTTTTTAACCGGTAATTCTCGCGGGGAAAAGTTCTGATCGTTTTCTTGGGGTGTTGACGTTCTCAGCACTGCTTCGACAGATACCGCCTCAACAATAAGCGCTTTATCTGCCATCAGAAAAGAAAATTGCTGTTTGTATGCCTGCTCAAAATCAGCTTTAATATTTTTAATCTTCCCAAATGGCACAATCAATCCGGTATCACTGTCCTGATAGCGCACATGAACGCGTTGTATGACATCCGGCTCACCGCGATCCGCATATTGCTGCGTCAGCGCTGATAAGGCTTCATCACTAAGCGACTTTAACGTTTCCTGGATCCGGGAGAAAGCGTCTTGCTGTAACAAGCAATCAAGGCTTTGTTGTTTAATCAGGCTCTGATCCGCCAGCCCCATACCATAGGCGCTCAACACGCCGGCGAAAGGATGAATCAAAATCTGTTTGATACCCAGCGCATCGGCCACCTGACAGGCATGCTGAGCTCCAGCCCCGCCAAAGCACTGCATCACATAGCGCGTGACATCGTAACCGCGTGCAACGGATATCTTTTTAATCGCATTAGCCATTTGTTGAACCGCAATACGGATACAGCCCTCGGCAACCGCTTCTTTGTCTAAGCCAGTCTGACTGGCCAGCAAAGAGAATTTTTCTTCCACAATGCCTGCGTCCAGAAGCTGATCGGCTTCTGGTCCAAATACTTTGGGAAAGAAATCAGCCTGGATCTTGCCCAATAACACATTGGCATCCGTGACCGTTAAAGGTCCACCGCGCCGGTAACAGGCCGGTCCGGGATTGGCACCAGCACTGTCGGGACCGACACGAAGTCGTGCACCATCATAATCTAAAACTGACCCACCACCTGCGGCTATAGTATGGATACGCATCATCGGCGCTCGTAGCCGAATGCCTGCCACCTGAGTTTCAAACTCACGCTCGAATTCACCTGCATAGTGCGAGACATCGGTAGAGGTGCCCCCCATATCAAAGCCAATGACCTCATTAAACCCGGCGATTTCAGCGGTTCTGGCCATGCCTACAATGCCCCCGGCAGGACCGGATAAAATCGCATCTTTTCCCTGAAACTGTCTTGCCTCAGTCAAGCCACCTGAAGACTGCATAAAGTAAAGCGGTACACCCGGCATTTGCGAGGCAACCTGGTCCACATACCGCTTTAAAATAGGTGACAGGTATGCATCAACGACCGTGGTATCACCACGGCTGACAAACTTAATCATCGGGCTGACCTGGTGGGAACAACTGATCTGCTCAAAGCCGACTTGCTGTGCTATTTGTTTCGACTTTAATTCATGTTGGTGATGTTGATAGCCATGCATAAACACAATGGCGATACTACGGTAACCCTGCTCAAAAGCCTGTTGTAAATCTTGTAACAACGGCTGCTCATCAAGTTCAGTGAGTATGCCGCCCTGATGACTGATGCGTTCATTCGCCTCAATCAGAGATTGGTAAAGCAGTTCAGGGCGTTCTATGTGTCGATCAAACAGGCGGGGACGGTTCTGATAACCGATCGCCAGTGCGTCGCGAAAGCCTTTACTGGTCAGTAAGACCGTCGGCTCGCCTTTACGCTCGAGCAAGGCATTAGTAGCGACAGTGGTTCCCATTTTAATCGAGCTGACCTGCTCAACTGAAATCAACTCATCAGGATTCAAGCCTAATAAAAACCGTATCCCAGCAACAGCTGCATCAGGATATTGCTCAGTATTTTCAGAGAGTAATTTATGGGTATGCAATGCGCCATCGGGATCTCTGGCGACAATATCGGTAAAGGTACCGCCGCGATCAATCCAGAATTGCCATTTTTTAGTTTGAGATGACGTCATGAAACCAGAGTGTAACGAAAAAGCCGATTAGCGTGGCTTTTAATGGCAGCAGACAAAAAGATGAAAATCAGATCGCAGAAGCAGAAAAAAGTGGCGGAGCGGACGGGACTCGAACCCGCGACCTCCGGCGTGACAGGCCAGCATTCTAACCAACTGAACTACCGCTCCGCAGTTTTTTCTGAACCGTGCTATAACGCCACGGTTGCGAGAAGAAGCGTGCAATATACAGCAAAAACCGCAAAGGTGTTAGTGTTAATTTGCAAATGCTTTTTAAGTCCTTGATTTAGCTTTTACGTTTACAGTTTTCCCAATAATGTTGCTTGGCACGTTGCAATTTTTCATAGCCGGCTAATAAGGCATTATGTCTCTCAAAACCTTCCAGACTTAAACCTGGTGTATGCAAACCATGAAAGACTGTTTTCGCTTCAACGATTTCTATTCCGACGTCGACATTTTCTTCGCCAAACATCAACTTTAAACCTGCTTTATAGTCAGCGTATTCGCGCTCTTCATCCCACTTGATATCAAGTAAGGCTTTCAGGCAACGATAAAAGCGTAACTGAGCCTCATCCCCCTGCCCCAGAGATAAGCACCAGTCAATCCATTCCAGACTCTGTTCATCCTGCAAGGCTAAACATAGCATCAGTTTAACTTCACCCAGTCTGATACTTGCCCACAGAGTACCAGGATCGGGGGCCAGACCAATAAACTGCGCCACCGGCGCGTGATCGTTAAAGCCACCCTCTTCAAGCGCCATTAATAATTCTTGCCAGCTGTCTTCATTACCCTGCTTCAGTGATAACAATGCTTCCCGGAATAAAGCCCCTTCATTGTTGTTTTCCCAGACAAGTTCATCCACCGGATAAATGTCAGACATGCCAGGCACAATAATCCGGCAGGCATAGACATCAAGATGCTCATAATCAGCAATGTAAATATCAAAGCCCAGTTGATGAATCAAATCGACGAGATAACCATATTCGTCAAAGGTGGGGGCATCGTGATCCCAGTCATAGAACGCATAATCTGGTGTCTGTTTAAAAAAGTCGTAAGAGATATAGCCACTGGAATCAATAAAGTGCATTTCCAGGTTCTGTGGTGACGCCACCTCTTCCATATCAAATGTTGGTGGATGGAAGACATCCAACTGATCGAGGCTTCGTCCCTGCAACAACTCAGTCACCGTCCTTTCTAAGGCCACCTCAAAGCTGGGATGAGCACCAAAAGAGGCAAATACGGCCCCGTCTTTCGGATTAATCAGGGTGACATTCATCACCGGAAACTGACCACCCAATGAGGCATCAGCGACTTTGAGATGGTAACCATGCTGTGTCAGCTCTGCCAACGCTGCTTTTATTTTAGGAAAACGATCAATCACATACTGCGGCACATCTGGCAGACAGATACCTTCTGCAATGATGCGGTTTTTCACATAGCGTTCAAACACCTCGGATAAGCCCTGTACTCGAGCTTCATTCCGCGTATTGCCAGCTGACATGCCATTACTGACGTAAATATTGCCAATCACATTGACCGGAAAATAGCGTGTTTTATGATCACGCTGGCGTATGTAGGGCACGGCGCAAATGCCACGTTCGCCATGACCCGAATTCGTATCAATTAACTTATCGGCTGTGAGCTCTCGATCAGGATCAAAGTGGTTCCACAAACCGTCATCCATCAGTCCATCCGGTACTTCACCCTGCTCAGATCTAAACCAACGCTCATCAGGATAATGCACAAACGCTGACTGGCTGTGCTGCTGGCCCAGATAAAAATCTGCAAAAAAGTAATTACAACTTAAACGCTCAAAGTACTCACCCAGTGCGCTGGCGAGGCATGCCTTAGCACTACTCCCCTTGCCATTAGTAAACATCAAGGGACAGGATTTATCTCTGATATGCACGGAATAGACATAACTGACCGGATTCAGCCAGGATGCTTCTTCAACATCAAAGCCAAACGCTTTCAGCTTTTCCTGCATGGTCGCGATGCTGGTTTCCAGGTCCCGATCTTTACCTTTAATAAATGTCTGTTCTGTCATAAAGTTTTCCAAAAAATAACCCCCTGCCCGAATAAAACGGACAGGGGGTTAGCTAGCCATTATCAGCCGATTTACATTGCTTCAGCTGCAGCAATCGCTTTTCTCACCAAACGACCCGCTGCACCTTTGGCGTCCGCTGATTTTATTGCTTCCAGATTGACCGGTTTGCCAACGATAATGGCACCGCCCATTCCAGCACCAAAGTGAGGGGTGCATTTATAAACGTAAATACCTTCCACACTGAAAGTACGTTCGTAATTCTCACCCAAGGTTGAGTGCCACATCTCAGCACCTTCCGGAATCAAACCTTCTAGTGATTGGGTATCATGCGTTGGCATATTTTCCCAAGCCACTGTGTCATTTGCCTGGATCTCAACCACCAGCGGATCGTATTTCAGACCGACCGCTTTCACGATATGAATTTCACCACTATCTGTGCTTGGCTCTTCAGCCAGTACTTCTTCAGCCTGTGCGGGTGTTGCCGGCACATCTTCCATTGAATCAAACGTTTGACCTACTTCAGCGACCTCATCAACCACCGTCTCGGGTACCGCTTCGTTGGCATCTTCCATATGCTCGGTGGCCGTTTCGTTTAAACCGCCCACTTCATTTTGCTCCAGGGGTTGTGTCGTCTCATCCTTAACCGAGGTTGGTGACACCGCACTCTTATCGTCTATGGTAGCTTCAGCTTGGGGGGATGGTGTGTTTTGATAGCGTTCTTCACTGTCATCTTTAAAAACCGCTGTTGCCGCAACGACGACAAAAACAGCTAAGGCCGCCAGAATGACAGCAACTATTACAGCATTCTTTTTATACATAGTTTCTCCTTGTTAATACAACAGTGTGATCTAATCATAACATCTCTCTATGACAAGCTAATATTGTCAGTTCAGATCATGACAACGATAAATCTGCGATAATGCGTGGTTTATATTCAAATCTGCCAGCATATCCTGATTTAGGATTATGCAGGTCAGCCTTAAGTAAACCAAACACTCAACACAGTGACAAGTAATCCCGTTAAGTGTTCATCACCGATATGGTGGTAGGACTTATCTCGATAATACTTAAGGCAGCCGCAACCATACCAAGTTGCATACTTTTGACACCGATCGTGACTTTTGACTCATGATCTTTTAATTCCAGAGCTATTTATGACATTTTCTTCACTCGGCCTAACCGATCCAATTCTGAAAGCGATCAGCGAACAAGGCTATGACACTCCATCGCCTATTCAAGCTAAAGCTATCCCCGCCATTATGGCTGGCAATGATGTAATGGCCGCAGCCCAGACAGGTACTGGGAAAACCGCTGGTTTCACATTGCCTCTATTACATCGACTCGCAGGCGGAAAACCGGCTTCAGCCAATCAGGCAAGGGCGCTGGTCCTGACACCTACACGCGAACTCGCTGCACAAGTTGCTGATAGCGTGCAAACCTATGGCAAATTTTTACCGCTGCGCTCTATGGTCGTTTTCGGCGGTGTAAAAATCAACCCGCAAATGATGCGCTTACGTCGGGGCGCCGATATTCTGGTGGCAACGCCAGGAAGACTGCTTGATCTCTATCAGCAAAATGCTGTCCGCTTTGATCATCTGGAAGTACTCATCCTGGATGAAGCAGACCGAATGCTGGACATGGGCTTCATTCACGATATCCGAAAAATCATCTCATTTTTACCCAAAAAACGACAAAACCTGATGTTTTCGGCGACGTTTTCTAAAGAGATCCGTACTTTAGCTAAAACATTAGTCTCCAATCCGGTAGAAATTTCTGTCTCACCGGCTAACAGTACTGCGACCACGGTGAAACAGTGGATAGTGCCCGTGGATAAGAAACAGAAACCAGCCTTGCTGAGCGAACTTATCAACACCCACCAATGGTCACAGGTACTGGTTTTTTCACGCACAAAACATGGCGCTAACAAACTCACGCGTCATCTTGAATCTGTCGGTCTTTCCGCTGCTGCTATTCATGGCAACAAAAGCCAGGGTGCCCGCACCAAAGCTCTCGCCGACTTTAAATCAGGTGATAAGCAGGTTTTGGTCGCAACGGATATCGCTGCACGAGGTCTGGATATCGACCAGTTGCCGCACGTGGTCAATTTTGACCTGCCTAACATCCCGGAAGACTATGTGCATCGAATTGGTCGAACGGGTCGTGCTGGCGCTACCGGTGAGGCCATATCCTTGGTCAGTGCTGATGAAGTTGAACACCTCTGGAATATCGAAAGACTGATTGGCAAGAATCTGCCCCGCGATGTCGTGGAAGGCTTCGAGCCTGTCCATGATCTGCCTGCATCCAAACTACACCAGCCCAAACACAAAGCACATAAACCCAAAAAACCAAAACATGGACACGTCGATGGCCAGCGCAGTGAAACGGCACATGCCAATAAGAGTCATCGTAAACAGGCTACAAACGCAGCAAACCCCGGCCAATCAAGACGTCGCCGAAGAAACCCTGCTCGAAAAACTCAATGATGTGTCGGCTGAGGAGTCGTCCTTATATAGGACGTCAATGTTTTGAAGCCGGCAGGAAATAGCTCGCGTGCTTCATTATCACTAACCGTCGGTAAGATAATCACATCCTCACCAGCCTTCCAGTTAACTGGTGTGACCACCTGATACTCCGTGGTCAGTTGAATGGCGTCCAACACACGTAGGATTTCATCAAAATTACGTCCGGTAGTCATAGGATAGGTCAGCATCATTTTGATGGTTTTATCCGGTGCTATAATAAAAACCGAACGCACGGTGGCATTATTTATTGCTAGTCGTCCCTGTGAGCCACCAGGCTCATCCGCTGGCAACATGTTATAGCATTTCGCTATCTGCAAATCATCGTCAGCGATGATGGGATAAGTCACTTTATGCCTCTGGATTGCTTCAATATCCTGCTGCCAGAGCTGGTGATCTTCTACTGAATCAACGCTCAGACCCATGACCTTACAATCCCGTTGGGCAAAATCTTTACTCATGCCAGCTATATAGCCAAGTTCTGTGGTGCACACCGGGGTGAAATCTTTGGGGTGAGAAAATAATATGCCCCAGCTCTCACCAAGCCACTCATGAAAATGAATCAGGCCTTGTGTGGTCTGGGCAGTAAAATCAGGTGCTGTATCGTTAATTCTTAGTGACATGATTGCCTCCGTTAATTAACTAGCCTGGCTGAAAAAGTTCAGCGTTTCATCGATTTATAATAGCGCCAAGCCTGAGGCAATAGCGAGATATTTCGCTCTTAAACTATCTGTATGATTCAGTCTTTGTTTACTTCCCGCTTGTCGATATACATCAGAATAATCTGCCTGTCAGTGTAGATATCGTTGCCACGATGCTGACGTATACCGTCAAAAAAGGCTTTGAACTTGGGATCGCGCTGTTTCATGCCTTCCAGATCCTGATTAAGAACCTGAGCCTGAAAAGCCGTTGGAGCGGTATCAAAATGTCGGGATGCACAATATAGGGCTATGGTTTGCTCGGCCTGCTCCGCTTTGACTTCATTATTCTGATTGAATAGACAGCTATGGTAATTAGCCTGCTCATCAGCACCGGCTATACCGTTAAACACCAAACCAAACAACCATACTGTTAATTTTTTGTTTTGCATCATCTCGTCCATCAGCTAACTGACGCTATGACTAAAGACAATGGACAACGGTTCCTGACTGGCTATTACCAGTAAACGATAAGGGCCGAAACCAGACCGACTATCGCAGCAAAACTGAGCGGTATCGAGACTTTGACAAAGAGTGCAGGACCACCAATGACTGAACTCATGATCGCTTTGAGGAAACTGTTCATAGACGCCGCAATGACACACCCCATCACGAATAGACGAATCCCAAGATCATTCCCTGCAATACCTATAAGGGACAACAGGATGGCATCAACATCAGCAATACCTGACATGGCCGCGAGTGTCATCAACCCCGCATCACCATAAACCTGTCGTAATACGACACTTAACAGCATCACTATCGTGAGTATGGCGCCAAAACCAAAAGCCATTTTTAAATCCAATGGATTTTTTAACGTCGAAGACGTGTTGAGCAGCTGATGTCCGACGCTTCCCTTTTGATAAAAGACCAGTGGGAAAAAAGTCAGGGTTGCCATTAACAGCATTAGCCACCAGATACTGCTCAGTAGCGATGGTGCCAGTAAAGCAATCACGATTATGATCCGTAAATACATCGTGCCGCATGCAATCAAAATAGCACTGGCGACTATGGATACAAGATCAGCGTTTTGTTTACCTAGACGTGATAAATGTAATGTGACTGCTGTAGAAGAGGCTAAACCACCAAACAATCCGGTAAACAATATACCCCGCCGTGCGCCACCAATCTTAATGGCAAAGTAGCCTGCGAATGATATTGTCGCAATCAATACCACCATCAGCCAAATCCGGTAAGGATTCAAAGACTGCCAGGGTCCGTATCCCTGATCAGGCAACACCGGCAGCATCACAACAGAAATTAACAACAACTTCATACCGGCACGTAGTTCTTCTATTTGTAGGCGACCTATCAGGTTATGCAGCTGGGGTTTATAGCTCAACAAGACAACGGTCACCACGGCTATTGATGAGGCCTGTAATACCGCTCCCGTCGTCGCCAGAGCACCCAGAATAAAGACCAGCAATGCCGCTACAAGGCTGGTAATGCCCCAGTCACCTTCCTGCCGTTGTTTGGCCAAGAAAATGATGCCAATTACTGTACTCAGCGCGATAAAACCAAGACCTAAAAGCAAGGGGCCGAACTTTTGAGTCAATACCCCAAAGACACCACCCAGTAGACCAATCAGACCATAGGTTCGAACACCGGCAATTCGCTGGCCATCCAAACTTGCCCTTTCCTGCCAGCCACGCTCAATGCCAATCATTAAACCAATGGCTAGTGCGATCAGAAGATAATATAAACTTTCAATCTCTGTCGTCATGATTATTTACCCTCTCTTGCCCCTGCCAGAAAGCGGCTAACACTGATCCACTAATATTGTGCCATACACTAAATAAAGCACCGGGCAACGCCGCCAGTGGAGAAAAGAAATTCAACGCTAAGGCCACAGCAAGCCCCGAGTTCTGCATGCCTACTTCTATGGCCAGAGTTCGCGCTATAACCGTTGAATAACCAGCCCTTTTTGCCAATAAATAGCTCAAGAACAAACCAGAAAGGTTATGCAACATCACCGCTATCAGTAATGTCCACGATAGCTGGGCCATGCGCTCATGATTAAGCGCAACGACTATGGCGATAATAAATATGATCGCCAACACCGCGATTAGCGGACAAAAATTCTGTACCGGCTTGATATGTCTGTGCAGGAAATGGTTAAAAAGAACACCGGCCGTGACCGGCACAACCACCAGCATAAAAATACTTATGAACATCGACCAGATTGGCACATCAATAGCGGTTTCGATATAGAGCCAACTCAGCCATGGCGTCATAAAAACGGCCAGCATGGTAGAGACGGCTGTCATTGTGATCGATAGCGCCACATTACCGCCCGCAAGGTAGGTCATCACATTTGAGGCTGTGCCGCCTGAACAGGCACCGACAAGAATCAATCCCACAGTGAGCATTGGCTCCAGCTGCAATACTGTGGCAATCATCCAGGCAAGCAGCGGCATTAAACCAAACTGCAGGCTTACCCCAAGAAAAACCACCAGAGGCTGCACCAACACGTTTTTGAAGTCATCCAGCTTCAATGTCAGCCCCATCGCAAACATAATCAATGCTAGTAGTGGCAAGATTGCAGGCTTGGAAAACACGAACCATCCTGGCTGCCACCAGGCAATGAGACTGATTAATATGACCCAGACAGGAAACAGCCGGGTAATACAGTTACTTATGTAAAATAATGTAAACATGTGGTTTGGCTATTGCCAATTGGGTGAATAAAATCATTAAATTAACACCTTGTCAGTGTTGGTCGGCAATGTGATTGTGGAACTATTGACGACATATCTACCTAAGTTCATGTAAAAAGGAAACTAACTTCACATGCTATTCGACTCTGCACGAGCACGTTTTTCATTAATCATTTTTATTGGCCTGTTCTCACTCACAGCCAAAGCAGACGATCCTGCCCCAGTATCCACAACAGTACCCAAGCAATCATCGATAGCGCAAACACTGACGCTGTCAGGCTCATTAACTGCTGAGAAACGGGCAATGCTATCACCCAGAGTTGATGGTCTGGTGGCAGAAGTTCTGGTTGATGCCGGCAGTCAGGTTGAAAAAGGTGAAACACTGGTCAGACTGGATCCTGCCATCGCTCGACATCAGTATGCGCAAACCAAGGCGGCTACTGTTGAAGCAGAAGCGGCCCGGAACGAAGCTGAACGATTGGTAAACGAAGCCG
>NZ_CBFHHW010000001.1:31372-59181 GCF_965655755.1 Methylophaga sp.
AGTATGCGCAAACCAAGGCGGCTACTGTTGAAGCAGAAGCGGCCCGGAACGAAGCTGAACGATTGGTAAACGAAGCCAAAAGACTGCGTAAACAAAACTATATTTCAGAAAGTGAGATGGCCAACCGGCAATCTAATTTAGCCTTATCAGAAGCCAGTCTGGTCGCCGCACAAGCCAATGAAAGAACGTTATTGGAACAATTACGCCGGCATGAGCTTCCCGCCCCTTTTTCAGGTGTAATAAGCGCCAAAATGACCGAAGCAGGCGAGTGGATCAACCGAGGCACAGCTGTACTGGAGCTGGTTGCTACCGATCTTGTGCGTTTGGATGTGAAAGTCCCGCAGGAACGTTTTGCCGATATCGATATAAATAGCCCGGTCGAGGTCTTACCCGATGTGTATCCGGGACAACGTCTGCCTGCCAAAATTAATGCCATTGTGCCAGTCAGTGACTCTCAAGCCAGAGCATTTTTAGTTCGTGTTGTGGTTGATGCGACCGAAATAAGTCTATTACCCGGCACCTCAGCCACCGCGGTTATTGGTCTTAATGGTAAAACCGGTCAAAATCTGATTGTACCGAGGGACGCCCTTTTACTGCATCCAGACGGTGGCTACAGCTTGTTTATCATCGAAGAAGGTAAAGCCAAACGTCGGCAAGTCACTATTGGTCAGCAAAGTCAGGAAGGTGTCAGTATTCTGCAAGGCCTGAACCCGAATGAAAACGTCGTGATCCGTGGCAATGAAGTGCTACGTGATGGTCAAGCTGTCACTATCATTAACCAATAGGCTGTTATCACCATGCTGGAAGCACCCATTCGCAACGGAAAACTCCTTGCAGTCATCGTACTGATCATCGTGGTACTAGGCGTTTCAGCGGCACAACGCATACCGATTCAGATGATTCCTGATCTGGATGTCCGCACGATCAGTGTTGTGACAGGATGGCCTGGTGCCACACCACAGGATGTTGAGAAAGAAATCCTGATTGAACAGGAACGCTACCTACGCAGTGTGCCTAATATGTCCCGCATGGAATCAACTGCCGATACTGGTCGGGCTAATATTGAGATGGAGTTTCCGTTTGGTGTCGATATCAACGAGACGCTAATCGAAGTGACCAATGCCCTGAGTCAGGTATCCAACTACCCCGAAAACGTGGATCAGCCAACTATCCGCAGTAGCTCTTTTTCTGAAAATGCGTTTATGTATTTTGCGGTGGCCGCCCAGCCGGGCAACCCACTTAATCTGGACATGGATATGGTCACAGATTTTATAGACGATGATGTGCGTCCGAGGATGGAGCGCGTATCCGGTGTCTCTGAGGTCCAGCTTCGCGGTGGTGCAGAACGTCAGATTCAAATCACCATCGATCCGGCTAAACTGGCACAGCGGGGATTAAGCCTGACTGATGTCCGTGATGCGATTCGTGAACGTAACCGGGATACCTCGGCTGGCGATCTGGATGATGGTAAGCGCCGTTATTTTATCCGGACAACCGGCCGCTTTAACGATATTCAAGATCTTGAAGAGCTGACGCTGGCACACCGCAATAACACTGACATCAAACTCAAGGATGTCGCCGAGGTTAAGCTGGATCATTACGAAGTTCGTCACATAGCCATCGTCAATGATGAATCCGCTTTGATGATGGCGGTGAAGCGTGAATCAGGTTCCAATGTCATCAATATCAAACGCGACATGCTCAAGGTAGTTGAGGAAATCCAACAGGAATTACTCGAACCCAATGGTATGACCATTAAATTGATTGGCGATGATGTTCGTTATGTTCAGGCTTCCGTTGAAAAAGTAGCCACTAACTTAGCCCTGGGCGCTATCTTGGCAACGCTTGTTTTATTTCTATTTTTACGCTCAGGACGTGCAACGTTGATTGGCTTGATGGGAATGCCCATCTGTACTATTGCGGCATTTATTGGCCTTATGGCCTTTGATCGTACCATCAACGTTATTTCACTGGCCGGAATCGCATTTGCTATAGGTATGACAGTGGATAACACCATCGTGGTACTGGAAAGTATAGAGCAGGCTAGACGACGCGGTCTGGATCGCATTCAGGCTGCTATCACCGGCGTACAGGAAGTCTGGACAGCTGTTTTAGCCTCCAGTATGACCACTGTGTTGGTTTTTGCTCCGGTACTGCTGGTTCAGGAAGAGGCGGGACAACTGTACTCTGATATCGCCATAGCAATTTCAACAGCCATTCTGGCTTCCATGTTGTTCGCCGTTGCTGTCGTCCCTGCAGCCTGTGCTCGAGTTGGATTTGGTGATGATCGTGATCACGGCGATGATTTGACCCATCCCGGCCCTCTCCTAAAATCAATCAGCTGGCTGAATAGCAGTGCAACTAAACGCTTTTTATCCATTGTAATCATCTTCAGTGGCACCATGATCGCCGGCTGGTATCTCATGCCACCCGCGGAGTACCTTCCTGAGGGCGAAGAACCAAAAGCCTTCAGTATGATGACCGCGCCACCGGGTTATAACTTGTCTGAAATGAAGCGGTTGGGCGATGACGTTCGCCAGCACCTGCGTCTGGCTTTGAATGCTGATCCCAGCAAATTCGATAATGGCGAGCATCAGGTGCCGTCATTGAAATATTATTTCCAGCGCATTATGCCGGGTCGCATTTGGGTATTAAGTGAGCCTACCCGCGATCAGGACATTGAGCCGATGATGAAGGCTTTGACCAACATATTTGAACAATATCCTGGTATGCGAGGCTTCTCTCACCGTGGCTCCATTATCGCCAGTAATCAAGGCGGCACACGGGCTGTAAACTTGGACATTTCAGGCCCCGATCAGGGCAGCCTTTACCGCACAGCTGAAAACGCGATTTTGCGCGCAGAGAGTTTATTTGGTGAGCCACAAATTGAATCCGAACCGTCAGCCTTATCGCTGGATCAACCGCTTATCGAAGTCAGACCGAACTGGGACCGTCTGGCAGAAATTGATATGACGGCGGATGATTTTGGCTATACCGTCGCGGCTTTAAGTGACGGCGCCTATGTCGGTGAGTTCTTCATGGAAGATGACAAAATCGATATGTTTATATTCAGTACTGCCGGACAGAATCAGACCTTATCAGAAATGGCTGATCTACCTATTATGACGCCACAGGGAACAGTATTACCGCTGAGTGCACTGGCTGAAATTCGCGATACAGTCGATAGCGATCAACTTCGTCGGGTAGATGGACGTCGCACCGTGACCCTATCTGTCATTCCTCCACGGGAGATTGCCCTAGAAACTGCCGTTAACATGGTGCGAACGCAAATGCTGCCTGATATGCAGGCTGCCGGTGAGGTTGGCAAAAGCGTATCGATCAGTATTTCAGGTGCAGCTGATCAACTTGATGCCACCCGTGACTCGTTGTCCAACAATATGGTCATTGCCGTGATCTTGATCTACCTCTTATTAGTAGCCATATTCAGTCACTGGGGATATCCACTGCTGATATTAACCACAATCCCACTGGGCATTGCTGGTGGTATCGTTGGCCTTGTCGCGGTCAACAGCTCCGGCGCTTTACTTAATGCGGTTGGCTTGCCGGCTATCATTCAACCGTTTGACATGATTACCATGCTGGGCTTTGTTATTCTTCTGGGCACCGTGGTGAACAACCCGATTCTGATTGTCGAACAGACCCGGAAAAATTTACGCGAGGCCGGTGTCTCTGTTCGGCTTGCCGTCAATCAGGCCGTCGCCACTCGATTGCGCCCTATCCTCATGTCGACAGCAACTACCGTATTCGGCCTGGCACCGCTCGTATTTATTCCCGGTGCCGGTACCGAACTTTATCGGGGTGTCGGTATTGTCGTTCTGGTGGGTATTTTATGTTCGATGATTGTGACCCTGACCTTTTTACCCAGTTTGTTGATCACGGTACTTTCATGGAGTGAGAACAGAAAAAAACAAACCACTTAGGTATCTTGTTTCTTGAGGTAACTGCCAAACTGGAAAATTAAAAAGCCGATCACGGATAACACCATGGCAATTTCATAACGACTGTAAGCTACGGAAAGTCCAATGGCACCGGTTACCCAGATACCAGCCGCATTGGCTGTACCAAGAGCACGGCCAGCTTCCTTAACAATGGCACCACCACCAATAAAGCCCATTCCGGTAATTACGCCGTACATCACTCTGGCTTCGGCATCACTACCCTTATAGACATCCATTGCAACCAACATAAACGAGCAACAGGCTATCGACACTAAAGGATAGGTTCGCAATCCTGCTCCACTAGTGACGTATTCACGGTTTAACGCAATAGGCAAAGACAGCAAAAAAGCGATACCAATTTGACTTAGGTTAAACCAAATCAAGGTGAAATCTATTTCAGGGATCATTACCCTCTCCTTCCTTTGGATTTAAGTTGATTACGTTCGTTATCGATTCAGATTGACCCTATCTCTACAGTCGGGATAAACACTCGCCATTTTTAAATACTTTTGATTGTTTTTTCTACAAATTTTTCACTAGCAGTCGTATAAATTCGGCGGGGTTATGTTGAAAACTTTATCTTATAGTGAGCAATCACGCATCATCGAAATGGCTTGGGAAGACCGTACACCTTTCGAAGCCATACAAGCCAATTACGGACTGACTGAAACTGATGTTATTCAGCTGATGCGCCTCGAATTAAAACCCAGCAGTTTTCGACTATGGCGTAAACGCGTCTCCGGCAGAAAAACCAAACATCAAAAAATTCGCTCTCCTGCTGTGAGTCGGGCTTATTGTCCGACTCAATATAAGCAGCGCTGAAGAGCCGGTCTCTTTTAGTCAGATATTCAGATCGAAACCAATGACTGAATACCAATGTACAAGGTACTGAACCAGCCGATAATAAAGACCAGCGATCTAAACGGTGCCATACCCAGAATGTAAAACACAGGGTGAGCGATTCGACTTAATAAAAACAACCATGCTGCATAGCTAAGGCTTTGTAAACCAATACCTGAAACGTAAGCAAGTACACACATCACCGCGTAGAATATTAATGCTTCCCAAGCATTATTCTGTGCTGCCAGCACTCTTGACGCGACACCCGTCAACTGAGCCTGTTGCAATCGTGGGTGATTATTATCAAACCGTCCAAACTGTCTATAACGAAGGTATCCCCCTAGCACAGCCAAAACCATCGGAAATAAGGAAACGATAAATAGCACTTTAAATAAAGCAGGCATTTTGTCCTCTTTTAGTTGAGCCAGTGATCCATCGCTCTCAGTACAGACTGATGAAAGCGATTGGGTGACTGGATGTGCGGGGAATGTCCCATGTTGGGAAAGGTAGTTAACATTGCGCCAGGAATAGCGGCACGAGTTTGCTTGGCTAAAGCCGCATAATTGCCTAATTCGGCTTTTATCTCCTCATTAACATATGCTTTTCCAATCGCGGTATTATCCTGTTCACCAATAAAAAGCCATGTCGGTACCTTAAGCTTATCAAACTCATGCACAACGGGTTGAGTCAAAATCATGTCATAAATCAGCGCTGATATCCAAGCCGATTTTTCACGGTCAGCATCGAACTGCCCTGCCAGCATATCCACCCAGACATCGTAGTCTTTCCGCCAGTTGCCCGCATAATAAGTGTTTTTCTGATAGCGTTTGATACCTTCTGCACTCATGCCAAGCTGATTGTCATACCAGGTATCAATCGAAATATAAGGCACCCCTTTGTGCAGCCAGTCTTCAAGCCCAATCGGATTAACCATCATCAATCCACGAACATTTTCCGAGTATAGAAGAGCATAACGTGTGGCCAGCATACCTCCCATAGAGTGTCCCATTATGATGGGTTTTTGTATCCCCAGTTTCTCTAATAAATGCTGGGTATTGGCAGCTAACTGATGAAAGCTATATTGATAATTGCTCGGCTTGGATGATTTACAAAACCCAACTTGATCGACAGCCACAACCCGGTAACCATGCTGTGTTAATACGTGAATCAGTTCAGCCCATGTCGCCGCACAGAAGTTCTTACCATGAAATAACACCACGCTCTGTCCATTGGGTTTACCCACCGGACTCACATCCATATACGCCATTTCCAAGTTCTGCTGCTGGCTTTCAAACTCCATCACTTCAACCGGGTAAGGATACGTAAAATTTTCTAGACGAACCCCCGTATCCGCTAAAACAGGCATCATGATCACTAAACCGGATACCAGCAGGAAAAGTTGTTTCAAGCTATTTCTCATTTCAGTTTGTTTTCAAGAAACTGGATAAATCGCTGCCAAGATTTTCTGTCTGCCTCAGCATGATAGCGATCGCCACCTAACACCGTAAAGGCATGTCTGGCACCGCCATAGGCAATCATTTCATACTTCACCGAGTGTATTTCCAGCTCCTCTCCTAAGGCTGCAAAATCAGCCATGCTGATATGATGATCGTCTGCGCCATGCAAGATAAGAATTTCTTCTTTGGTTGCACTGTAGTCCTGACCTTCAGGGGTATTTAGGCCGCCGTGAAAACTAACAAAACCTTTGTAATCGGTGCCAGCTCGAGCAGCCTCAAGTACTGCTGCACCACCAAAGCAATAGCCCATAATGACAACATTGTCAGTATCAGCCCCCATCTCCCCCGCTTTAATCAAAGCGGCCTGTATTAATAAACGCATTTTGGCCCGGTCTTTATATAATTCACCGGTATGTTGTCGTTTATCGGCATTTTCTGTGGGTCTTATTCCCGCTCCGAACAGATCTGCCGCGAACACGGAATAACCTTGTTGAGCCAACATTTGAGCTCGCTGTATCTCATATTCTGTCAGCCCATCCCAATCGTGTAATAACAATACCAGCGGGGCATTGTCCTCCGGGCTGGTATAGAAACCCTCATAAGCCTGATCATGTAACTGATAGCTAACTGTTTCTGCCTGCACGGGAAAAGCGAACAGAAACAGACTCAAAATGATGATGTTTTTCATATCCCCCCCTCATTATAGGGTAAGCGTTTTCGTAAAGCGTGGCCTAAACTAGTTTTTAAGGATGAACGATGGAAATGGACTTCCCTTTCCACTCCAATATTATTGATATTTTCCCGCCGTAATAAATATACTGAAAGACTCACACCAGACAATTGCCGTATTGTAATCGGCAGGATTGACGTCTTCTGGTAAATTCACCAGAAAATTTTCAAACGTTCTCACATCGCCTATTTGCCTCATCTTCGCTTTTTTTGACAGGAAATCTGCTTTTGTCTCAATGAACTCAGGGGAAAGATAGAGACGATAATCCGGACCGGGAGAAATAGAACCTGAAAATGAAATCTTTTTTTCACTGACATAAAGTGTTCCATCACCATAGTGCAATGCATCACTGTCTTTTAAATCACGTTGAAATTGCCCTGTAAATAAAGCTTCTGAAGCAACTTTTCCGATCATTTCTTCATCCGGGGCTGTTGGCTGTGTCAGTATGGGCAACAAATAAATCCCCGCTGCAAAACCGATAATCAAAACCAGTCCATGCGTGATTAGCAATACAAACGTTTTCATTTTTTGCCCCCATCAATGTATAGGCATTAGATACAGTATCTAATGTAACGCGTTCAAGCCCAACTTACTGCATACTATTCTGGGGATTCTGCTGATGTAGCCTTGAAAGCGTCTGATTATTATGATCAATTTTTGACTGCAGTCCTGAGATAGCATTTTGATATGATGCGACAAGCTCATCCATCTTCTTAAACAGTCCTTGTTCTGTACTGACGACCATGCCATCGTCGGTGCGGTAAGTTTTTTCTCTTAGCGTCGCCAGCTCTGCCTGCTGTTTTTGCTCCAGTGTTTTTATCTGTTGCTTCAGCATTTTGTTTTTTTGATGCAGGGTATGGATGTTGGTGATTCTGGATTCTTCTTCAAATGTGTCTGTAAGTTGTTTTTGCCTGTCAATATCCTGCTGTTTGGGCTTATTGAGATTGAGCTCTACTTTTTCAGCCTTTTCTGAACAGGGTTGGTCACTGAAAACCGTATTCCCGTTTACACTACATTTATAGATATCGGCATTGACAGCCGTCGTTGGACCGAATACCAGTGCCAGCACTACCGATATTACAACAGTCCTAGCTCTTTTGATGGTATGAAACCAGTCTTTCAACTTCATTTTTAGAACCTAAAATAACCGGGACACGCTGATGAATGTCCTCTGGCTGAAGATCCAGAATACGTTTATGTCCCGTCGAGCTGACACCGCCAGCCTGTTCGATAATAAAACTCATCGGATTCGCTTCATACATCAATCGTAATTTACCACCTTGTTTGGCAATTTTACTGTCAATGGGGTACATAAAAATGCCGCCTCGAGTGAGGATGCGATAAACCTCGGCGACCATGGATGCATTCCAGCGCATGTTGAAGTTCTTTTCTCGGTTACCTTCGGTACCTTTGACACATTCACTGACGTAGCGCTGAACAGGTTCTTCCCAGAAACGCTGGTTGGACATGTTAATCGCAAACTCTGCCGTGTCCTTGGGAATATTCATATTCGGATGCGTCAGAATAAACTCGCCGACATCACGATCCAATGTAAAGCCATTTACCCCATGACCGGTTGTGATGATCAGCATAGTCGACGGACCATATACACAGAATCCAGCACACACCTGCTCGCTGCCTTTTTGCATAAAGTCTTTCAGGGTAGGATTTTTCACCTCGGGCGGACAGCGCAAGATGGAAAAGATAGTTCCCACTGAGGCGTTGATATCAATATTGCTGGATCCATCCAGGGGATCAAAACAAATCAGGTATTTACCTTTAGGAAATTTAGCCGGAATCTGAATAATATCTTCAATTTCTTCGGATGCCATGGCGGCCAGGTGACCGGTCCATTTCAGATGATCAACCATGACATCATTGCTGATGATATCGAGTTTCTTCTGATCTTCACCCTGAACATTCTGAGATTCGGCATAACCACCCAGACCAATAATGCCGCTGCGGCTAACAAGATGTGATATTTTTTTACAGGCACTCACAATATCACTAAGTAAATCCGATAGATCACCCGTGGCACCTGGATTAGCGCGCTGTTCCTCTACAATAAATTGGGTGATGGACTTACCGATATCTGACATATTTAGTCTCCAAGCCAAGTAGTTTCAGCGGGATCTGCTGTAAAGGTTCAAAGGCTAAAACTAAACCACAGTAGTGGGAAAGGCAACCCAAAAAAGATTGGGTCACCTACTTTTCTGACAGACTTCAAATAAACATTGAATTGAATATCGGAAAACGCTGTTATCTGGTTAAATTTTAACCAGTATTTCTCCCATACCGATACCGGAAATATCACCAGCATAACGTTGCACACGTGAGAACGGTTCAACATTAGCAAACTCACTATCAAGCTTTTTGAATGAAGTAAACATCAACGGCAGGAAAGCCAGCGTGTGTGATCCGCAGTCATTAAAATTGGCTGAAATACCCTGTTGCGGCTTCTGCGTTAACAGCAAAGTGCCACGCTTCATCGCATAACCTAGGTGTTTACCAACCTGACCCAACACTGCAATCGTGCCGGAAACCATACGTGAACCACAATAATCACCGGCATTACCTTCAATAAGGATCATGCCGCGGCGCATGTGATCGCCGGTTCGTTCCCCAGTATCGCCTGTAACAATGACCGTACCACCGGTCATACCGTTTTTATAACCGATACGGGCAGCACCCACAAAGTGACCAGCGTTACCGTTCACCTTAATCAAACCACCTTTCATCTCACAGGCAGTATAAATTCCAGTATTACCATTAACCGTAATCTCGCCATCACTCATAAACTGACCAAGATAAGCACCGACATTACCATTAATCGTTATCGTCCCCTGTGACATACCATGCCCGATGTGATCCAGTTTATCTGTAGCATCTTCAAAACACATCACAGCGGCATCGTCACCGCTGACTTCGAACAACTCATCAAGCCGGACTTTCTGATTACCGACAACCAGGCTTAATCCAGCGATATCTTCCACTGACTTGCCGCTTAATTTATCCGCTGTCAGTGGGGAACAGTCAATCCGCTGTGCAGGCGGCGTTTTCAAGGTGAATGTTAATGCACTCATGCCATAATCTCCTGCAGATGGAAGTGGAACGGACCCAGTTTACCGCCATAATTACCGGCGCTGATTCGCTTGATGCCATTCTCAGCACCCAGGTCGCAGGCCGCCTGAATCCCGACCCGCATGGCTTTATTGATATCGTCTTCTGTCAAACCATCGATAACGATCTCCATCACTGATTCCACTTCAGGTGATAATTCTGTTTTGGTCTGTCCCTTCAAGGTAGGGCAAAACGCATCATTGGTTGAGGCGTTCAACGCTTTAAACTTGGAGCCAACCTTAGAGCCTGAACGAACGACACCTCCCGGAAACGGCATGATCACGTTAGGGATTTTTTTCATTTCTCGAATTGCCGCTTCACAGGCAGCCAAAGCCTGGGGTTGTGATTCTGCGAGGATCAGAAAGTTACCGCCCCCCACAGAAGCCCGCATTCCGGTATATTCTTCAGTCAGAAACTCACCATCCATGACCGGAATACGCCAGTAGCGTTTTCCTTCGATCATTTTCGAAATCTGAAAGCCATCGCCAAAATAACGTAGATTTTTACCGAGAGGTATTTCCTTATCTTCCTGATCTTTTTCCAAACCAGAAAATAATGCTGTTGTCGGTGCGGTCAGCACGCATTGCCCGGCACGCGTCTCGACTTGTTTGGCGAGCCCCTTGCCCCCCATAGCAAAAATAAGACAGGCTACGCCCGGACGACCATCAGGTGTTTCATGTGGCTCCAGTGTTCGCTCAATAGAAGCTTCACAGCCACAGGCAATAACCGACGTTGCAAAACCTGTAAACGCGGTGGCTGAGATCATCGCCCATTCAAGGTTTTGGGCGGTAATAACGATACGTGTCCCCCGCATTGGAAACGCTTCAGCAAACGTCGCGTCTATCGTGACGCCGTTGATGATCATAGCTTGCCTCCTTGTTTCAGGGGTTGCACAGTCAGGCTGCCCCGGCCATCATCAATAATTTCATCATCACTGATTTTAAAATTACCCATTTTCAATGTGTGAAACTGGTCAAAATATTGTTTTAACGGTTTTTCAATACTGGCGTCGTACTCCGGCTTGACCACATGGGTAGTCCCCCAGGTGATTTGAACCAACTGACCATCCTTAACAACCATCTGACCGTCTTTAAACACATAATCCGGCTTACTGAACATTTTCTCTCTGTCAGCATCATCGGTATACACCGTAATATCAGCAGCAGCGCCTACACCTAGGTGACCACGGTCTGCCAGACCAACCAGTTTCGCAGCACCGGCACGGGTCATAATGGCAATGTCATAGAGGGAATATTCTCGATCCATTGAGGCCAAGTGGGTGGCTTTCTGTGCTTCCGGATGCAAGGTAGACAGCATATCGTTACGGAATGATTTATCCATCAGCAGTTTGATTAAATGAGGATAACTGGTAAACGGTGCACCGTTAGGGTGATCGGTGGTCAGGAAAATCCGCCAAGGATCATCAACCATCAGGAATGTTTCTAAACCGATCATCCACTGCAGGGCGTTTACAAAGCTTTGATCTTTGTATTTAAACGGCACCACACCACACCCTGCATCACACTCAATATCCATGCACACCCATTTATTGGGATGCGCATGTGGTGCACCAGCAAATTGACGCATACTGTCGCCCGAGGCTGTTACGGTCTGGCCAAACAGAATCTGACCGACATCGACGGTAATATTTTTATTGCGGTTAATCGATTCCGCAATTTCTGCCGCGCCGGATGAGAATTTAAAGTCACCCTCAGTACCATAACTATGGAATTGAATATGGGTTAAATGCATCGGCAAACCTTCGATACCCTGAATGGTATCCAAAGTTGTGTCTTTATTGCCTGGCACACCCAGATTACAACCATGCACATGTAATGGATGAGGTACACCCAACTCGGTTACAGCGCGAGACAAGCGTTGTAAAATTTCACGCGGTGAAACGTTATAAAATGTATTTTTTTCATCCAGATCGAGCTGACGCTGGTTGAATTTAAACGCATTAATGCCGCCCGGATTAACCACTTTCAGACCTATCGCCTGACTGTGGGTCATGGTCCAGGCTACATAATTGTTTATAGCTTCCTGATCTTCATTGGCCGCCATCATTCGCAACAGAAAGTCATCGCTGCCGAGCATCGCATAACCGCCCTTATCAATAATTGGCGTGTCATGCATTTCCATATGCGCCTGGCGGGCATTAACCGGCAGAACGGCAGGTTCAAATCCCGCTGTGTAACCCATCTCAGCATAGCGGTAGCCCGTTGTTAATGTGCTCGGTGCCGCATGACCGCAACCACTTCGCATCAACTCTGTACGTTCAATTAATGATTCCGCATGATCTTCTGGCAACATGGTGCGTGCAATATTCACTTTACCGCCACCGATATGCGTATGCATATCAATCGCACCGGACATAACGACTTTACCTCGGACGTCGATTTCTTCATCGATTTTGCCATCACTCGGCGCCTCGACAATGCGACCATCTCGAATATAAATGTCTCGAACAACATCATTGAGCCCGTGCTCTGGGTCGAAGATGCGTCCACCTGTGAGTTTTTTAAGCATATTGCGTCTCCGTTTACAGGGCTTGTTCAACAGCCGTCAGCACGTCATAAGTGCTGGGCAAGCCGCTGTCACGTAATTTCTTCAATGGCACCGATACCACACTGTCACAGCGGAATGTGCGGCCAATATGATCAATACCCGGAACACCGACCGGAATAAATACCTCTGGTTCTTTTTCAAAGGTCATGCCTGAACGGCCCAAGACAATCGTCTTGGCATTACTTTGCGGTGGCGTGGTGTCAACGTTGAAACTGGAAACCCATAGCAAGACATCCACTTCATCGTCATCCAGCATGCGCTGGCCACGATTCATGAAAGGATCATAATCAGGCATATTCCGGCTGAAACTGGTGCGCATGGGGTAACCTGACTGCCATGACGAGACCGCATTGACGGTGGTGTCACCATCCTTACCCCCCAGAGGCAAGCCGTTACAACGTGTCGTCTTGTTGATCTCTTTAATCATCTCGCAAATGTTCTGAATAGTGACTTCAGCATGATCGATATTAAGTTGCGTACCAGACCAGCTGATAACACTGTATTTCGCGGCTTTTAGTTTTTCTGCAAGCGCAGCCATATCGGCTGACGCAATTCCACCAACGGATTCTGCCTGTACGACTTTCCCTTTGACCAGAGCGCGTAAAACAGACATCACTTCCGGCAGATCGGCATCATCACATTCAATGACTTCTGCTTTACGCCCCCCGGGTGAGGTAGATGCTTCGCCTGAAGGCTTCTTTCCCAGATAAATCACTTCCCGTGATTCAATTTCCTGACCAAACATACTCTCTTCAGGCCAGACCATTCGCTCAAAGAAACGGGGGAATGATGATTCAATATCGGTTCCAACCACCAATAACACATCGACCCGATTTCTGACTTCGGTCAGGGTGGTCGTCATATAGCCTGAATCCTGCAATACCAGAATGTTTCTGAATGCAGCATCAGAAAAATAACTGTCTATGGTGGCACGACTTATATCGGCCAATGCCATCGCTGCCCTAGCACCATTCAGGTCTGTTCCCATCCCCCCGATTAAGGGTTGTTTACTGTTTTTAAACAACTCAGCAATATGGCGTACGGCCTCTTCCAGAGATACTTCCTGTCCATTTATACGCGGTGATAGATCGGTTATCGGAGTTTCAAACCCGGGCTTGGTGACTGCATCGCCGTTTTCTGTCACCGTGACAGTATTACCATTGACCTGAACCACCAGGTCATCAGAAGCAATACCGCAGAAGGGACTGGCGACATCATGAAAGATGCCTGCTTCAGTGTTTTCTGTCATATCGGTGTCCTCAATCAATTTGTAATCATTAAAACCGGGGGCAGCAGGCCTTTACTAAAAGTAATGACTTGAGTTTACAACATCAATAACGCTTGATATCACTCAGCCGTGTTTGGCACGTAATAGCAAAGAATCAATATCATTCTGGCGAAGCTGCTTTTGCACTGCGTCAGCTTGATCACGTCCTGTAATCGGACCTATCTGAACACGGTGCCACGTATCTTTATTGTCTATGGTAACGGTCTGTACTTTAGACTCAATACCTAATAAGGCTAATTTGGCACGAAAACCATCAGCATCAGCCACTTTTTTAAAGGATCCCACCTGAATCATGTAGCTCGTCGTCGGTTGTTCCGCTGGTGTTTCTGCTTCGGGTTGCGGCTGACTTTGTTCTGGGGGTGACGTGACTATCGGCTGTTTACCTTTGTTCTTCTTCTCCACCATCACTTCCATTTCTGGCAGCAAAGTATAAAAATCAAAGGTTGGCTCAACGCCTTTCTTTTCCTGTTTTTGTGTTGTTTCAGTCGATCCTGACTTATCCTCAGGCACGTTGTCTTTGATGTGCAACAGGAACATGATAAATGCACCCACAGCAAAGCTCAGCAGCATCGGACCCCAAGGTAGGGAACGGGAAGAAGAATCGTTTCGGGTATTTCGTTTAGCCACCATTACCTCTTACATTGATTCCGGTGCCGACACACCCATAACATTGAGTGCATTCACGATAATCTGACGCACTGCCGTGATCAGCGTTAAACGGGCCTGACAGAGTTCATAATCGTCAATAATAAACTGATGGGCATTATAGTAGGTATGAAAATCACGCGCTAAATCAGTTAGATAGTGAGCCAACATATGCGGCGTATGATTCAATGCAGCATTTTCCAGTACTTCCGGGTATTTCGCCAGCATCGTCATTAACGCTTCTTCATGACTTTCTGTTAGACGAGCAAGATGTTTTAAACCTTCTTCCTTATCCCAACCTTGTCCCCGTTCCGCCAGTTGTCTGAACACACTACAGACACGAGCATGCGCATACTGCACGTAGTAAACCGGATTATCATTGCTTTGTGATTTTGCCAGTTCCAGATCAAAATCCATATGCTGATCTGCACCACGCATCACATAAAAGAAACGGGCGGCATCTTTTCCGACTTCGTCACGCAGCTCCCGCAAGGTGACAAATTCACCACTTCGTGTCGACATGCCGACTTTTTCTGCACCGCGATAAAGCACTGCAAACTGAACCAGCAATACTTTTAACTGTTCAACATTTTGCTGCATTGCTTCAACAGAAGCTTTTACCCGGGGGATATAGCCATGGTGATCAGCGCCCCAGATATCAATGATTTGTTCAAAACCACGCTGGTATTTATTGAGATGATAGGCAATATCAGATGCAAAGTAAGTTGCCTGTCCATTATCACGGATAACGACACGGTCTTTTTCGTCTCCATAATTGGTCGATTTAAACCACCAGGCACCTTTTTCTTCGTAGAGCTGATCAGCCTGTTTGAGTTGCTCAATAACCGCATCAACTTCGCCGGATTCCACCAAAGAACGTTCAGAGAACCATTCATCGTATTCAGTACCAAACTCGGCCAAATCATCACGGATATCACCGAGGATGGCATTCAGTCCTTTATCAAACACAATCCGGTAATCGGCTTCTCCAAGGAGTTTTTTTGCTTGATTGGTCAGGCCATCGATGTGTAATTCTTTATCCCCGCCTTCAGGTTCATCAGCCGGCACACCGTCAAAAACGGCTTCGGCATTGTGACGAAACTGTTCGGCAAATTCTTGTTTGAGCTCAGCGGCAATGGTTTTGACGTAATCACCCTGATAGGCGTTACTCGGGAAAGTAAACAGCTCGCCACAGGCTTGCAAATAACGCAGCCAGACACTGGTACCAAGAATATCCATCTGACGACCGGCGTCGTTAACATAGTATTCACGGTGCACATCAAAGCCGGCCGCCGTTAACAGGCTGCTGACTACGGAACCGTAGGCAGCACCACGACCATGACCGACATGTAAAGGACCGGTCGGGTTCGCAGACACAAATTCAATCTGGATCTTTTTACCATTACCTACTTTGCTACGGCCATATTTTTCAGCTTCCAACAGAATCGTTTTAACCACCTGCTGGCTGGCCTCTGCGCTAAGAAAAAAGTTGATAAACCCAGGCCCTGCAATCTCAATGTCGGAGATAAATGATGCGGCGGGAAAAGCTTCAACAATCTCTGTCGCAATCTGGCGTGGATTCATTTTGGCGGGTTTAGCCAACATCATTGCGATGTTGCAGGCAAAGTCGCCATGGGTTTTATCTTTGGTGCGCTCTATCTGAATTTCAGGTAGATCAATCTCTAAGCCATGGTTTTGGGTAAAAATCGATAAGGCCTGGTCAACCAGGTTTTTCAACTGATCTTTCAACGTTGTCGAGCCTTGAGTGCAAATTGAATAGTGTCGCGCATTTTAACCGATCATTGGTCCGGATTACATCCTTGTTTTGGCTTGCCTGTTTGCCAAACTGTCTGAGTTACAGTAAATCCATCGGATCGATATCGATCGTCCATCTGAGTTTACGAGCCAGTTTATGGCTACCTACTGTATGGATATGCTGGTCCAGCAATTGATGTAAAGGTTTACGTGCTTCACTGGTCAACAATAACTGAGCCCGGTAACGGCCCCCCTTTTTTTCCATAATTGCGGGGACGGGTCCGAGAATTAACACATCCTGTTGCGGCGTTGAGTAGAGGATCGTAGAAACAGCCTGAAGAAAATTCATAGCGAGTTCCCGTTCCATCGCTTCTGCCCGGATCACTGCCCAGTTGGTTACAGGTGGCATAGTCATTTCAATCCGCTCGAGCAAAAGATCCTGAGCTGCTTTGTCATAGCCCTGCTGAACCAGTTTTTTCCAGAAATCATGATGTGGTTGTTGGGTCTGAATCAACACTTCACCTTTTTTCTTTCCTCTACCAGCTCGTCCAGTCACTTGGGTTATCATTTGGGCGAGGTTTTCAGTTGCTCGATAATCAGCACTGAATAGCCCTTGATCGGTATCTAATACCCCTACCAGGGTGACATCATGAAAATCATGACCTTTTGCCAACATTTGTGTACCCACCAAAATTCTGGCCTGGCCGTCTTTTATGTCCGCAACGATATCGTTAAACGAATTCACCCTTTGCGTGGTGTCACGATCAACACGGATAACCGGTATTTCAGGAAATAATTGTTGTAAGTGCTGTTCTATTTTTTCAGTACCGGCACCATAACTTTTAAGCTGTTTGCATTCACAGTCAGGACAGCTATCAACCAGCTTTTGGATAAAACCACAATGATGACAGAACAGGATATTACGGTGCTGGTGTACAACCATTCGGGCATCACAATGCTGACACTTTGCTTGCCAGCCACACTCATGACACATTAATACCGGTGCATAGCCTCGTCGGTTAATAAATAAAATGACCTGATTCCCGGCGTTTAAGTGTTGATGCATATTTTTCAGTAAGGTCTGACTCAATCCATGATCAGGATGGGCACCGTTACTGTCGACAATGCGTATCTTTGGAAGCGCTGCGCCACCGGCACGTTGTGTCAGTTTGAGCAATTTATAACGTTGTTGCTGCACTTGATACAGGCTTTCCAGTGATGGGGTCGCGCTGCCCATCAGAACAGGAATCCCCATCTTTTGGGCTCTAATTAAAGCGACATTTCGAGCATGATATTTAAGTCCATCCTGTTGTTTATATGAACTGTCATGTTCTTCATCGATGATGATGAGTCCAGCATTAGCCAAAGGTGTAAACACGGCTGACCTTGTTCCAATAATGACTTTGGCCAGCCCCTTTTTTGCTAATAACCAGGCTTGTTTTCGCTCACTATCTGATACAGAGGAATTTAAGACGACAATGCTGGTATTCAGCCGGCTTTTAAATCGTTCTACAAATTGACCAGTTAAGCCGATTTCAGGGATCAGAATGAGTACTTGTTTGCCCTGTTCCAGTACTCTTTCAGTTAATTCAATATAGACTTCGGTCTTACCACTGCCTGTAATACCTTCCAGTAAAAATGGCTGAAAATGATGTGATTCCTGCCATATTGATTCTACGACGCTTTGCTGTTCTGTATTGAGTTCACAAGGCAGGCTTAATTCCGATCGTGCTATGGGAAGTTTGGGTAGCTGCTCTTGTTTCACCAGCTTTTGTTGCTCAAGTGAATTCAATGAGTTCGTCACATTACCCAGATACAGTTTTATGGCTGATTGGCTGATACCGTCAGGATAATCTTCTAGCAAAGTCAGACAGGATTGTTGCTTAGAACCTAATTTCTTTTCTATTTCATGTTCAGTTTTAAACCACCAATTTTCATGCTGCAGCTCAGCTTTCTGACCGTTTCTTATTTGTTTGGGTAATGCAGCCTGGAAGCATTCACCCAGAGGGTGATGATAATAACGACTCACCCATAACACTGTTTGAATGATTTCTTCGGGTAACAGGGCATGTTCATCCAGCTTTTCTTCTATGGCTTTTAATTTTGATGTGTTGGTTTCTGTTGATACCGCAATAGTCTTAATCACAATGCCAATACATAAACGATTAGCAAAATTAATTTTGACACGCATACCTGGCTGCCACTGATTTTCGGCTTCATCAGAAAGGTAGTCAAATAATTGTCTCAAAGGACATGGAACGGCTATTTGAAGAATGGTTGTCATTAATTAAACATAAAGAAAGAAGAATATATTTTTAGTGATGTTGATGATTAATGCCTGTGTATAAATGAATAGATCTGCTTAAGCTATCTGATTCAACATCTTAACCTGATTGTGACCTGTTGATAACTCTGATCATGCGTAACCGATTGCCTGTGGACAAAACAACGACTTATCCACAGGTAAAGTTATCCACAGTTTGTGATCGATCTTATTGGGCGTTTATACAGGAGTTATTATTAACCTATTTACGGTATCCTTTGCAGATAATTTTAGACGGAAAGAACTATGAATGTAGCAATCATTGTGGCAATGGATGAACGAGGCTTGATTGGTAAAGAGAATGATTTGCCATGGAAAATTTCTGCGGATCTACAGTATTTCCGTCGAACTACAATGGGTAAACCCATTATTATGGGCCGTAACACACATGAATCAATTGGCCGGCCATTACCGGGAAGACAAAATATTGTTATTACTTCCCAGCTTGATTATCAGGCGGAAGGTTGTGATGTGGTGCACTCTATTGAAGAGGCGCTGGCATTATGCGCCGATGCCGAAGAAATAATGGTAATGGGCGGTGCTTCGCTCTACCAGCAGACATTGCCTTTGACCGATAAACTCTATCTGACCAAAGTGCATGCCCAGCTGGATGGTGATACCTGGTTTCCTGAGTTGATAGCGCAGGATTGGCAATTGGTGAGCTCAGAAGACCATTACGCCGACGACAAAAACGAGTTTGATTACAGCTTTGAGTTATATCAGCGCCTCAGGACGTAATAATTCTCAAAGCATGTTGTAGATGTTCTGCTGCTTCATAACCCAGGTCTGTGAGGTAGCCGCCATCATGTTGGGTAATTAATCCTTTTTCAAACAGGATCTGTGCGGCCGAAATCAGTTCCTCTTTCGCGCTATTGTGAATTTTGATACCTGCCTGAGTGCTGTCCAAAGGAAATTGCAGTAATACTTCAATTTCATCAATCAGCTTTTGCTTGATGGTCATTCGTGTCGCCTCTTTGCGTTGATGTTTCAGTTAACATAGCATAATAAAACCAGTTGCGAAGCGACAATTTTCAGTCATTTACAATCATACTGAACAGGTTGTAACCTTAAGCAAATCAATCATTGGAGAGTGATTATGACTAGGCCTGTTATATCGGACGATCCCCTTTACCGTTTATTACGTGAAGGTAAGATTGATGAGTTTAATCAACGGATTGCTGCAGGTGAGCAAGTGGATTTAACCCACTGTGATTTTCGGCATCTCAATCTTCAGGGGTTAGAAACAACCGGCCTCGACCTCAGTGGCAGTTACTTTCGTCAGGCGGACCTGCGTGGTGTTGATTTTAGTCGATGCCTGAGTCTGGAAGGTGCCAGTATTCATGCGGCAAAAATTTCAGGTGCTTATTTCCCTAAAAAGGTAAACGCGCAAGAGATTTTATTATCACTGGAACATGGCACCCGGATTCGCTATCAGGAATAGTCTTCCTGTTGCTTTTTAGGTAACCAGCGGGCACTGATGAGGCCCAGTTCAAATAAAAGCCACACAGGCAATGCCAGAAGGGTTTGCGAGATAACATCCGGTGGTGTTAATAGCATGCCGATAACAAATGCACCGACAATAATATAGGGCCGTTTTTGTTTGAGGCTCTCTATAGTTGATGCGCCAGTCCATACCAGTAATACCGTTGCGATAGGCACTTCGAATGCTAAACCAAAAGCGAAAAATAATTTCAAGACAAAATCAAGGTAACTGCTGATATCGGTCATGACGGCCACCCCTTCCGGTGCAGCCTGCGTCAAAAAGCCCAATACAAGAGGAAAAACCACGTAAAAGGCAAATAAAATACCGAGGAAGAATAAAAGCGTACTGACAAACAATAATGGGAAAACCAGTTTCCGTTCGTAGTCATACAGCCCCGGCGCAATGAATGCCCATAGTTGAAATAGCAAAAAGGGCACAGCCAGCATAATGGCTGTACTCAGCGTTAATTTGAAAGGTGTCAGAAACGGTGAGGCGACTTCGGTCGCGATCATTGAGCTGGTTTCCGGCAGATGTCTGAGCAGCGGCTCTGACAGAAAAGTATATAAGTCGTTTGAGAAAGGAAACAGGCAAACGGCGATCAATAACACCGCCAGAACTGCCCTTAATAAGCGGTCACGCAGTTCAACCAGATGAGAAATCAACGGCTGCTGATCGTCATCCATCCTGGTTTTTATCCTTTGGTTTATTGGTGCTGTTGTTGTCAGGGAATGGGATGTTTTCGTTCAGATCCGGCATATTGTCGGGTTTTCTCAAAGCATCTTTAAGCTCTTGTGCACGCAGCTCTTTGGATATTTCATTGCGGATAGATTGCAATGAGGATTGCGCGCGCCCAATCCATAAACCGGTCACGCGGACGAGTTTAGGCAGACGTTCTGGGCCGACAACAATCAATGCCACTATGGCAATTAGTAAAATTTCCCAGAAACCGATATCAAACATAGCTGACCTGTGGGTTCATTTAGCGGGACGTTTTATCCTTGCTCTGCTCGTTGTGTTGGTTATTGGCAGCGTTATCCTCATGCTCTATAACACCCTCTTTTTCCTCTTCTGCAGCGTCTTTTCCTTCCTGCATTGAGTCTTTGAAGTTTTTGATAGCACTCCCCAAATCACCGCCTAATGAGCGTAATTTTTTGGTGCCAAACAAAAGCACAACAATCACCAGAATAATGAGTAATTGCCAGATGCTGATTCCGCCGATACCCATAATAAACTCCTATTTAAAGCCAGGCAGTGATTGACCACCGAGTAGATGAAAGTGCAGGTGATCGACTTCCTGCCCACCGCCTGGTCCGGTATTAACAATGGTCCGGAAACCGGTATCCAGGCCCTGATTTTTTGCTAAGTCAGGCAATGTTAATAACATATGTGACAGCAAATCCGCATGCTCGTGCGTAGCTTGATCCAGACGAGCAATATGAATTTTGGGGATGATCAGCAAATGCACATCAGCTTTCGGGGCAATATCTTTGAATACATACAGTTTGTCGTCTTCAAAGACTTTATCTGATGGGATATCGCCATTGAGAATTTTACAAAACAGACAGTCATTCATTATTTGCTCCTACTGGCTTTTTCTTCTATTCCGGATAGGCCGAAACGACGCTCCAATTCGTTGAGAATCAGTTGCGGATCGATATCATTATGCGCCAGTAAAACCAGACTGTGAAACCATAAGTCCGCCGTTTCATAAATAATTTCATCACGATGACCGCCTTTGCCAGCAATAACGGTTTCTACCGCTTCCTCGCCGAGCTTTTTCAATATTTTATCGGTACCGGCAGCATATAAACCGGCGACATAGGAGCTGTCTGCATCGGCTTGTTTACGCTGCTGTAGAACCTGATTGAGTTTGTCGATAATATCGCTCATGAGTAAATCTCTTTCGGATCTTTCAGTACGGGCTCAGTCGCTTGCCAGCGACCCTCTTCCAATTTGTTGAAAAAACAATGATGGCGTCCAGTATGGCAGGCAATGCCGCCTTTTTGTACAACTTCTAATAAGACAGCATCGTTGTCACAATCCAGACGAATGGATTTGATGATTTGTTGATGACCAGATTGTTCGCCCTTGTGCCACAATTTTTGTCTGGAGCGGGACCAGTAGACGGCATGTCCCGTTTCTGCACAAAGCTTCAAGGCTTCTTTATTCAGCCATGCCAGTGTAAGTACTTGTTTGGTTTCAAATTCCTGGGTGATAACGGGCACTAAGCCATCATCATTCCATTTTACTTGTTCCAGCCAGCCCATCAGAGACGAACCTCAATACCTTGACTGGCCATCTGTTGTTTGGCTTCTTTGACGGTGTGCTCACCGAAGTGAAAAATACTGGCAGCCAATACGGCATCGGCATGCCCTTGTTTGATGCCGTCAGTCAGATCCTGCAGTTTACCGACACCACCTGAGGCAATCACGGGTACATCAACAGCATCACTGATAGCGCGAGTAAGTTCGAGATCAAAACCGGACTTGGTGCCATCTTTATCCATGCTGGTAAGTAAAATTTCACCGGCACCCAGTGCCACCATTTTTTTAGCCCACTCAACTGCATCGATGCCGGTAGGTTGCCGACCACCATGGGTGAATATTTCCCACTTACTGGTTTCATTTTGAGCCGATACTTTCTTTGCATCAATTGCGACTACGATGCACTGGGAGCCAAATTTTTCAGCTGCTTCACGGACAAACTCTGGATTTTTTACTGCGGCGGAATTGATACCGACTTTGTCAGCACCGGCATTGAGCATGCGACGAATATCATCCACCGTCCGAATACCACCACCGACGGTCAGCGGGATAAACACCTGACTGGCTACGGCTTCGACCACATGAATCATAGTGTCACGCTCATGATGCGTGGCGGTGATATCAAGAAAGGTGATTTCGTCAGCACCTTGCAGATCATAGCGTTTGGCGACTTCTATCGGATCGCCGGCATCACGGATATCAACAAACTGCACGCCTTTAACAACGCGGCCTGCGTCGACATCAAGGCAGGGAATAATACGTTTAGCAAGGCCCATAAGCGTTATCAGAATTCCAGTGGTGGATTAAGTTTGTCCGCCATTTCCTGGCCTTTCTTGAGATCGATTGTGCCTTCGTAAATAGCGCGACCCAAAATAGCCCCCATGACACCCTCACCTTCTGCAGCACATAAGGCTTCAATATCATCATAGTTGGTGACACCACCCGAGGCAATCACCGGGATCTGAATGGCGTTTGCCAGTTTACGGGTGGATTCGAGATTCACACCCTGCATCATGCCGTCTCGGCTGATATCTGTGTAAATGATGGCTTCAACACCGTCTTGCTCAAATTGCTGTGCAATATCAATGACATCGTGATTGGATAGTTTTGACCAGCCATCAATCGCTACTTTACCGTCTTTGGCATCAAGACCGATGATGATATGACCCGGAAATTCAGCACAGACATCGCCGACGAAATGTGGCGCGTTGATCGCTTTAGTACCCAGAATGACATAACGAACACCAGCATGTAGATAGGTTTCGATGGTTTCTTCAGTCACGTATACCGCCACCGACCTGTACGTCCAGGTCAGGAAATGTTTCACAGACTTTGTGGATAACATCTGCATTGACCGGGTTACCGGCAAAAGCACCGTCCAGATCTACCATATGCAGTCGTTTTGCCCCTGCTTCTACCCATTGTCGTGCCACCGCAACAGGATCTTCAGAGAACACCGTATTATCTTCCATACGCCCCTGACGCAAACGCACACAGTGACCTTGCTTGAGATCAATGGCAGGGATTAACAACATATCTTTTTCTCCGTTAATTGGGCGGTGATCAACTCTGACCGTCCCAGTTTACAAAATTTTCGAGTAATTGCAGGCCAGCACGTTGGCTTTTTTCCGGGTGAAACTGGGCAGCAAAGACATTATCGCGCTGTAATGCCGCAGCAAACGACTCAGGGTACTGGCTGGTGCCGGCCACCACGTCGTTATCAGTGGGGCTCACATAATAGCTGTGAACAAAATAGAATCGACTATCCTGTTCTATCTTACGCCATAAAGGGTGGTTATCGGATTGATGAACCTGATTCCACCCCATGTGTGGGACTTTAAGTTTATTACCGTCAGAATCGACCAGCTTTTCGAACCGTTTTACATCACCTTTAATGATATCGAGTCCGTCAGTGCCATTATTTTCTTCACTATGAGTCAATAAAGCCTGCATACCGAGACAAATGCCGAGGAAAGGTTTGGTTTCGGAGGCTTCTTTGATGACGTCATCTAGTCCCAGCCGTTTCAGTTCAGAAATGCAGTCGCGAATTGCGCCTACACCGGGAAATACAATGTGGCTGGCGGATAGAATTAATTCAGGATCAGAAGTAACCTCAACAGCTACCTGATTGGAAACGGCTTCCAGAGCCTTTGATACAGAACGAAGATTGCCCATTCCATAGTCGATCACTGCTACGCGACGCATGTTATACCTGTTTGCACTTTTCTTTGATTGGAAGAAGCTGATAATTTTTCAGATTAAAAAATTATAACGCCCCTTTCGTAGAAGGTAACTGTTCCAAGGCTCGCTGATCCAAAGCAACAGCCATTCGCAAAGCACGACCAAAGGCTTTAAATATTGTTTCAGCGATGTGGTGCGCATTGCGACCTTTCAGATTATCGATGTGTAAGGTCAGACCGGCGTGATTGACCAGTCCCTGAAAAAACTCATAAAACAAATCCACATCGAATTCGCCAATTTTGTCACGGGTGAAAGTGACATCGAATTCAATTCCCGGACGACCCGATAAGTCCAGCACTACGCGGGACAAAGCCTCATCCAACGGAACATAGGCATGACCATAACGTACGACACCCTTTTTATCGCCCAGTGCTTTTTTTAAAGCCTGGCCGATGGTAATGCCGATGTCTTCCACCGTGTGATGCGCATCAATGTGCAAATCACCATTAGCCTTAATACTGAGATCAAACAGACCATGACGCGCTATCTGCTCCATCATGTGATCGAGGAAGGGGACGCCTGTTTCGGCGTGGAATGAACCGCTACCGTCCAGGTTGAGAGAAACCTCAATTTGGGTTTCCAGCGTATTTCGCGCTACTGTCGCGCTACGAGTGGTCATTGTGAGTCCTGAGTTTAATAATAAAAAGAGATAATAACTGTTTCGAACAAGGGTTTGAAGGGGTATTATATGCCATGTCGCATATATAGGATCCACTATGGCCCAGTCGAGCAACGTTACTCCGTTATTCAATGACCTCGCCAAAGTCGAACATGACCACAATATTGCCTGTCAGGACTGTGCTTTATACAAGCTCTGCCTACCATTAGGCCTGCATAGCAATGATCTTGCTGAGCTGGATAAAATTATTAAGCGTAGTCAGAGTTATTCACGTGGTCAGTCTTTATTTAATAACGAAACACCCTTTCGATCTATCTTTGTTGTCCGCTCTGGATCATTCAAAACGACGGTGCAAGCCAATGATGGGCGTGAACAGGTTACGGGGTTTTATTTTCCAGGTGAGTTCATCGGTATGGATGCAATTTATGAACAGGCCTATAAATCGACAGCTAAGTCGTTAGAGAGCAGTTCCGTCTGTGAGCTTCCTTTTGAAAAGTTGCAAGAATTCAGCGCTACAATGCCGCAACTGCAAATGCAGTTGATGTCTCGTCTCAGTCGTGAACTTTCGGGTGATAAAAGTCTGATGTTTTTATTAGGCAAAAAAACGGCTGAAGAAAAACTGGCTACATTCCTACTTTCAATATCCAAACGATTTCAGGATCGTGGCTTTTCATCTAAGGACTTCCAGCTCACGATGTCGCGCGGTGATATTGCCAACCATCTGGGACTGGCTGTTGAGACGGTGAGTCGGCTGTTTACGCGGTTTCAGGATGACGGTCTGATAGATATTCAGAATAAAGCCATTTCTTTGCGTGATGCCGAGCGACTCAAACAACTCTGTGGTTAATTTTTTACACCAGCACATCTTTTATTGATCCAGGTCAATGCGATAATTGCTGTCTTCTACGACAATATTTCTCAAGTTGATGGAAATGATATTGTCCGTGGAGGAATTAAAAAGTGAAAACAACAAAATTAGCTACAGCCCTACTTGCTGCGATTGGTTTATCAGCCCTGACCGCCCCTGTTTACGCCTATGAGGCGGGAGATTGGTTGGTTCGTGGTCGTGTGATTAACGTTGCACCGAATGATGATAGTGGCCGTTTATATACGGATGCACTCTCGCCTGGAAGCTACGCTAGTATCGGTGAAGGCGTAAAGGTTGATGATGATACCGTGCCCGAGCTGGATATTACCTACATGCTTACCCGCAACTGGGGTGTTGAGCTGATTCTTGGTTTTTCAGAACACAATGTTGATGTACATAAAGGTGCTGAGACTACGGCCAGAGGTTTAGGGTTGAATGGTTCTAGTCAAGTAATAGAATCTAAGGTTCTACCACCAACGTTGTTGCTTCAGTATCACTTCCGACCTGATGGCGATGTCCGTCCTTACGTTGGTGCTGGTATTAACTACACCTATTTTTTCGATGAAAAAGTCCCAAGTGATTCACTGGTCGCTGCTGCAGGAGATGACATCAAGCTGGATAGCTCTTGGGGATTGGCAGTTCAAGCTGGTGTCGATGTTGCGATTAACCAAGATTGGTTTGTGAACTTTGATGTCAAATATATTGATATCGATACCGAAGCTCATTTTGACGATACTGCTGCCGGTCGCCTAAGAATCAATACTGATATCGATCCCTTTGTTTGGGGCGTAGGTATCGGCCGTCGCTTCTAACACAATTATTTGTCCTCGTAGTGCTTAGGCCCTCTTCGGAGGGCCTTTTTTTATCGAGTGATCGGGCGAATCAGGTTTTTGATTTTGATACCAAATAAGGCCAGCAACAGGAAGTAAACGGCAGCAGAACCTGCAATCAGACCAAAAAGTTGTGCACAGCGTTGCCAAACATCCCAGTCTCCCCAGACATCAGCTGCAGGCATTAACAGCAGTAACATCATCAATAATCCAAGATTCGATATCAACAGTTTGATACCAAACTTGGCCCAGCCAGGGTTGGGTGAGTAGACGTTGCGTTTTCTGAGGCCGATATACAGCAGTGAGGCGTTGAGCGCAGCAGACAAAGCAGTGGCTAAAGCGAGACCAACGTGTGCTAGATATATCATCAGAATAACGTTGAGCACCATATTGCTGACCATCGCAATAATGCCGATTTTCACGGGCGTTTTCGTATCCTGACGGGCAAAATATCCTGGTGCTAATACTTTGATAAAGATAAAAGGCAGTAAGCCAAGTCCATATGCCATCAGGCTCAACGAGGCTTTGTGGGCATCACCGCTACTGAATTCGCCATATTGGAACAAGGTAATTAATAGCGGTTCCGCTAATACTATGAGTCCGATTGCTGCTGGCATGCCCAGTAAAAATACCCACTTTAATGCCCAGTCGATAGTGTCTGAAAAGGCCTCTGCGGATTTTGCTGCATGTTGTTGTGACAAGCTGGGCAGAATGACGGTGGATAAGGCAATACCAAACACTCCCAAAGGAAATTCAACCAGACGATCAGAATAATACAGCCAGGAGATGCTGCCTGTGACCAGAAACGAAGCTAATAAA
>NZ_CBFHHW010000001.1:59736-92458 GCF_965655755.1 Methylophaga sp.
ATAAAAGCTTGAGAAAATGCACCTTCAGCAAATAATCGACGTAAAAAGTTGGGAATCTTAAACGCAACAAAAAACACGTCTGCGCCCAGACCGGCGCCAAACATCCGGGCAATCACGATATCGCGGATAAAACCGAGAATCCGAGATGTGAAGGTCATTACACTGACAACTGCGGTAGACTTAAACAGTTTTTCGCTCATGCGTTACTCTTATGTTTCTGGATCATAAGTCGGCCATCCGAATGGGAGTCATATGTTCAAGCCGTTCAAAGGGTTTAATTCTAAGGGTTTTTTACTGTTATATCTCGTTGTCATCGTGATTATGCTGATGGTGTGGTTTTCAAGGTTGGACATAGCACAACCTGAAACACGTAAAATACCAGCAGCATTAGCACCGATTATAACCTCTCCGATCAGAACGATACCGCAGTTTTTACTTCACTCTTCACAAGAGCAAGTACTTACTAATCAATCATTGAAACAGCACTGGTCTTTTGTTTATTTCACCCATCCCAGTTGTCAGCCAGAGTGTGAACCGATTTTAACGGTATTGAAAAATCTTAAACAGTATTTCTCTATGCCTGAGGTACAAACTTTACTTATTAATTTCGATAGTCAGCAAAACATTATTCATGAGCAATCTGGGGGGGCATTCCCTTTTCCCTTATATGGTGCTGAGCAGCAATCTCAGATAGATGCGCTTGCAGAGTCATTTGGTTTTTTATATCTGCGTGAACAATTCAAGCAGGGTTATCGCCTGGAGCAGCAACACCATATCTTTCTGGTCGATCCCAAGGGCCGGGTATATGCCCGCTTCGAACCACCTTTCACGTCTCCCTTGCTCCAACAACGCTTCCTTGCTATTAGGGAATTCTATGCACGCAGCGAATAATCGGTATCAGCTAGGGCATCTGAGAAGGTCTGCGCTAATTTTTCCAACGTTGCTGTACGGCGGAAACTGGGGCGCCATACCAGACCAATCTCACGGATAGCCTGATTATTCAGGTTTTCCAGAGGGACCAGACTGATATCAGAGTGACTTACCATATCAGAGGTTATCGCCATATCCGGGATTAGCGTGATGCCGAGCCCACTCGCCACCATTTCAATCAGGGTATAAAGGCTTGTAGCCTGCACGCTCTTACGTTGAGCAGAAGCTGGTAGCTGACAGGCGCTTAAGGCGTGATCTCGCATACAGTGGCCTTCTGCAAGCAGTAACAATTCATTGGTAGGAAGGTCTGCTGCTTTAATGTCTTTCTCTTTTGCTAAAGCATGATTCCTTGGCATTGCAATCCAGAACCGCTCTTGAGCAAATACGCGGTGAACCAGTCCTCTTATGTTGAATGGAAACGCTAAGACGGCGACATCAATACTACCCGCCTCGAGTCGATCCAGTAACCGTTCCGATTGATCCTCAATCAGGACAATTTCCAAATCTGGTAATTGCTTGCGCACGGTAGGCAGTACTTTTGGTAACAGGAAAGGACTGATTGTCGGGATGACGCCAACCTGAATGCGACCCGATAGCGGGTTTTTTTCAGATTGCGCCAGATCCACCAAGTCTTCACTCAAGGACAGAATTTGCTGCGCACGACTGGAAATTTCTTCTCCTATTGGTGTTGGCAAGACTTTACGGTTGGTTCTTTCTAAAAGAGAGACTTCAAGCAATTGTTCCAGATCTTGAATACCAGCACTTAATGTTGATTGCGTAACAAAACATTTTTCTGCAGCATGGCCAAAATGTTTTTCTTGAACAACGGTAGTTAAATACTGCAACTGTCGTAAAGTCGGTAATCTCATAATCGGAATTTCCGTTTAATTGTTTTTAATTAATCTAATATATAATATGGTCTGTGACAAGTACGTAAAGACGCATTTCAAACAGAGCAACGTTATGACTGTTGTGTACAAGATAAGTTTTCCATATTTTAGATACTATCCTTACGTCAAGGACGTTGAGATTAATATTTGATAGAATTAGTCGAATTGAATTATAGATTTAAATTTTTTGGAGACCTATTAGATGAAGAAATGGCAATGTATTGTCTGCGGTTTTATATATGATGAAGCGCGCGGATTACCGGAAGAAGGTATACCACCTGGCACGACGTGGGATGAGATTCCTGAAGACTGGGAATGTCCAGAATGTGGCGTAGGCAAAGAAGACTTTGAAATGATCGAACTTTAAGCATCAGAATCGCTTTAGTTATCAACACAAAGCTTAACGACGAATTAATGCTTTTAGTGGTTACTCACCATCACACCGTGATTCCAAACAAATTGTATATTTGTGTTATCCCAGATTAATGTTTCTCACTTTAGGAATATTATTTCAGCTGAGGTAAGTCCAGCTTCAGGGATAAACCTTATACTTGGTGAGAATGGTTCGGGGAAAACCAGTTTACTCGAAGCAATCTTCTTGCTCGCTATGGGGCGTTCTTTTCGTTCCCGCGCGCTCAAACATCTGGTTAAAAAAGAACAAAAACGCTTAACCATTTTCGCACGATCAAGCGATCAAACACCCATAGGTGTTCAGTACGATCTTCAGTCAGGTTTAATGATTCGTTTAAATAACGCACCTCTTAAACGACTTTCTGATCTTGCAGCCTATATACCCTTGCAGTTCATTCCTGCCAATTGCCATCAGTTTTTTGAACTTGGCCCAAAGTATCGAAGAAGGATGGTTGATTGGGGTGTGTTTCACGTGGAACACAGTTTTAATTTTCACTGGCAATCGTATAAAAAAATTCTTCAGCAACGAAATGCTGCGATAAGAAAACAGAAGTCTCTTAAAGAAATCCAGTTGTGGGATACGCATCTTATCGAACATGGTTTGAAAATAACCGAATTTCGACAAGCCTATCTGAAAGATTTGGTCAAAGAATTCTTACCCTTATTTGAGCTTTTATGCCCGGAGTTGAATGAAGCCAAATTCAGGTTGCGCTATTCAAAAGGATGGAAGAAAGAGAACGATTTTTCTGAATATTTAAAAGGTAATGTTGAGCGTGACCGTGCTCTGGGTTATACACGATCAGGCGCTCATGCTGCTGATTGGACATTACGGATAAATGACATGGATCCGTATGAAATGCTTTCGCGAGGGCAACAGAAATTATTCTTTTTAGCATTAAGTATGGCTCAGATAAAAATGTTGTCTGAGAAGATAGAACGCATAGACACGATTTTATTGATTGATGATTTAAGTTCAGAGCTGGATTGGCAGCATCAAAAAACGGTCATTGAAGCATTGAGAAATCTTCCAGTTCAGGCATTTATTTCGAGTACAAATGAACAACTTGATCAGCTTATAAACCTGGAAAATGAGAAAAGGTTTCACGTGAAACATGGGCTGGTTTCAGAGAAAGTCACTGATGCTATCAACACTAAGGCAGACATAGTAGAATGATAAGTTATTCAACACACTCCTAGATAGGAACAGTTTGATTATGACAACAGAAAACAACAACACCTACGACTCTTCAAATATTAAAGTCTTGAAAGGGCTAGATGCAGTAAGAAAACGGCCTGGCATGTATATCGGTGATACCGATGACGGTACCGGTTTGCATCATATGGTGTTCGAGGTTTTGGATAATGCGATTGATGAAGCATTGGCCGGCCACTGTAGTGAAATTCAAGTTCGAATCCATCCTGATGATTCTGTCTCTGTAATCGATAACGGCCGTGGTATTCCGGTCGATATTCATGAAGAAGAAGGTGTCTCTGCTGCTGAAGTGATCATGACGGTGCTGCATGCAGGCGGTAAGTTTGATGATAACTCTTATAAAGTGTCCGGTGGTCTGCATGGTGTGGGTGTTTCGGTAGTCAATGCGCTGTCTAAAAGTCTCTACATGGAGATTCACCGAGCTGGTCGTGTATATAAACAAAGTTACACGCACGGTGTTCCAGATTCTCCGCTTACTGATAGTGATGCTACTGATATCACCGGAACCAAAATTCAGTTCTGGCCAAGTGAAGAAACCTTCACCAATGTCACCTACGACTATAAGATTCTTGCAAAACGGATTCGTGAGCTGGCGTTCTTAAATTCAGGCGTTCGTATTGTGTTGACGGACGAACGTGACGAGCTGACGGAAACATTTTATTATGAAGGTGGCATCACAGCATTTGTTGAACATTTGAACAAAAATAAAACGTTGATCCATGACAACATCATTAAGATTGATGGCATGCGTGATGACGTTAATGTTGAACTATCGATGCAGTGGAATGATTCGTATCAAGAAAACATTTATTGTTTCACAAACAATATTCCACAACGTGATGGTGGTGCTCACCTCGCAGGGTTTCGCGCGGCTCTAACGCGCACATTGAATCAGTATATAGAAAGTGAAGGTCTGGCAAAAAAATCTAAAGTTGCAACCAGCGGTGATGACGCGCGTGAAGGTTTGACTGCCGTCTTGTCTGTGAAAGTGCCCGATCCTAAATTCAGCTCACAAACAAAAGATAAGCTGGTCTCATCAGAAGTTCGTACGATAGTGGAATCCTATGTTAATGAATTCTTCCATGATTTCCTTGTTGAAAATCCGAATGATGCAAAGCTGATCGCAAACAAAATGATCGATGCGGCACGAGCTCGAGATGCAGCGAGAAAAGCGAGAGAGTTGACGCGTCGCAAAGGTGTATTGGATATTGCAGGTTTGCCCGGTAAATTGGCAGATTGTCAGGAGCGTGATCCTGCCCAATCAGAATTATTCCTGGTGGAGGGTGATTCTGCGGGGGGCAGTGCTAAACAAGGCCGTGATCGCCGCACCCAGGCGATTCTCCCTCTCAAAGGGAAAATCTTGAATGTTGAGCGTGCGCGTTTCGACAAAATGATTAGTTCTGCTGAGGTAGGTACACTGATCACTGCGCTTGGCTGTGGAATAGGCCGTGATGAATATGATCCTGAAAAACTGCGTTATCATCACATAATTATCATGACCGATGCCGATGTTGACGGTTCGCATATCCGAACGTTGTTGCTGACATTCTTTTATCGTCAAATGCCTGAACTGATAGAGCGTGGTCATGTGTATATTGCACAACCCCCGTTATACAAAATCAAAAAAGGTAAACAAGAGCGTTACGTTAAAGACGATGCTGAAATGGAGCGTTATCTAACCGAAGTTGCATTGAATAATGCCGCGTTGTATCCATCAGAGGATGCTGCAGCGATAGAAGGTCATGCTCTGGAAGCGCTGGTCTCGGAATATCAAACGGTTAATGCCATTATTGGGCGCCTTACAAATCACTACTACCCTGCTTTCCTGAATCAGTTGGTTTATCAACCGGAAGTCCCTGCTCTAACTGACACTGATGCAATGGAACCATGGCTGGCAGCAATAGAAATTGCCTTAAATAAAGGTTTGCCTACCGGCACCAGTTATAAGCTAAGCGTTAAGCAACAGGACGATGAGCCAGTACCTTTGGTGAATATCAGTTTCAGTCGTCACGGCATAAGCACAGACTACCATGTACCGGGAGAGTTTTTCTCAAGCACGGAATATCAGAAGATCCTTTCTTTTTCCAATAAAATCAATGGCTTGTTCTCAGAGGGTGCGCGTGTTGAACGTGGTGAGAGACAAGAGTCAGTAAGCTATTTCGCTGAAGTGGTTAATTGGTTACTTGCCGAAGCACGTCGTGGCCAGCATGTACAGCGCTATAAAGGATTGGGAGAGATGAATCCGGACCAGCTATGGGAAACCACGATGGATAAATCCAAACGACGTTTGCTACAGGTCAGAATCGGTGATGCAATCGTAGCAGATGAAACATTCAACACCTTAATGGGAGATAATGTTGAGCCGCGTCGTGAATTTATTGAAACTCACGCGCTGCAAGTGTCAAATCTCGATATTTAACTTAGGGAATTTATCTTGGTTATAAAAGTCATACAGCCGTTTGGTTGTGTGACTTTTTTATGTCCGATAAAAGGAAGAGGTTATGGCCGTGAGTGAAACTCACTATAGTCGCGTGCAGGTAATCCTGCATTGGTTAATAGCGTTGATGATATTAATTATGATTATGGTGGGTCTGTTCATGGTGGCGCTTCCAAAAGAGTCTGAATTAGCTCCCGGTCAGGAGAGTGTTCGTGCATTTTGGTTTTTATTGCATAAGTCCATGGGCATGACTGTCGCAATATTGATTGTGTTGCGTTTAGGCTGGCGGCTGACGCACAAAGCCCCTCCTCTCCCGGATTATGTGAAAACGTGGCAGAAAAACGCCTCTACGGCTGTTCATGGCCTGTTATATGTCCTGATGGTAGCCATTCCCTTTACCGGTTATCTGCAATCAATGTTCAGTGAATACGATACTAAGTTTTGGGGTATCGTTGTGCCAAGATTGGCAGAGGCGGATGAATCTCAACGGGAGCAGTTTTCTCAGCTACATGAGGTTTTGGCTTATTCGTTGATAGCATTGCTGTTACTTCACGTCAGTGCCGCTTTAAAGCACCGTTTAGCAGGGAATGAAATTAATCAACGGATGTCATTGTTCAGACGAGATCGGAGCGAATAAAAAAAGGGCCTTAAGGCCCTTCTTTTATAGAGGATACCGATTTAGTGCAGTTTGATTTTCGGATGCACGCTTCGTCTGAACAGATGTGATAATGACAGCATGACTACACGGAAAGGACCAAACAGCGCCACCTGGTGCATTTTGTAAAGTGAAAGGTACATCAAGCGTGCCATCATTCCTTCGATCATCATATTGCCACGACTTAGATTACCCATCAGATTGCCGACTGTGCTGTAACGACCTAGGGATACCAGAGAGCCATAATCGTGATATTCGTATTCAGGAATTTCTTTGTCCTTCATACGATTAATAATTGATTTGGATACCAATGAGGCCATTTGATGTGCAGCCTGTGCGCGTGGCGGCACGTTTTCATCGTGTCCCTGCCATTTACAGGCACAGCAATCACCGATGGAGTAGATATCATCGTCCAGGGTTGTCTGCAGTGTTTGCCGCACGACAAGTTGGTTCATCCAGTTGGTTTCGAGCCCGTCGATATCCTTGAGGAATTCCGGTGCCTTGATGCCGGCGGCCCATACCTTAATGGCAGCAGGAATAACTTTGCCACTTTCAGTTTTTATCTCAGCTTCATTGACCTCGATAACACGCTCGTTAGTCATTACATCAACACCGAGTTTTCTCAATTCATCTACAGTCGCATTAGACAGATTTTCAGGAAGGCCAGGTAAAACACGATTAGCGGCTTCAATAATACTGATCTTCACGTCTTGCGGTTTAACCTCATCAAGACCGTAGGCGGTCAGTAAATGAGATACTTCGTGTAATTGGGCGCTAAGCTCGATACCGGTAGCACCCGCGCCAACAATCGCGATATTAAGCTGCCCTTCGGTAAGAGGCTTGCCTTGGGTGTGAGCACGTAAATACGCCTGCAGAAGCTTGTTCTGGAATGTTTCAGCCTGTTTCGTGGTATCAAGAAACAGGCAATGCTCGCGAACACCTTTAATGCCAAAGTCATGACTGATACTGCCAACAGAGATAACCAGGTAGTCGTAATCAAATTTGCGCGGAGGTATAATTTCCAGACCTTCCTGATTGATTGTCGCGGCGACAGAAATTTGCTTATTTTCGCGGTCGAGACCATCCATGCGACCAAGACGGAAACGAAAGCCGCTGCAATTAGCCTGACTCAGGTATTCAATTTCGTCTTCATGGGAATCCAGGGTGCCAGCAGCGACTTCATGCAACAGGGGTTTCCAGATATGGGTATGGGTTGTGTCAACTAGTGTGACCTGTGCTTTTCCTTTTTTACCCAGTTTTTTGCCGAGCTTAGTGACCAATTCCAGACCACCTGCTCCGCCCCCGACAACGACAATTTTTGGGATATCGTTAGACATTCGCATGGCTCCAATCCGACGCAGACTTATTAATAAAGATCCAATTTTAACGTAAAAAACCCTATAAAAACTATCTTATTTTTACTATGGAGGCCGAGTCTGGCAAAATTTACGAACTTAATCGGAGCTAAGAGTATCAATATGCAAGCAAGGCCTGAAAAACCCCGTCTGGCTTGGGCCGTAACCGGTTCCGGACATTACCTGAAAGAGTGCCTGGAGATCGTTAAGGAACTGGATGATGTAGATTTGTTTTACAGCCGTGCCGGCGAAGAGGTCGTCAGGATGTATGGTGATGATCCTAAATCACTGGTACCGGAAGGCAGAATATACCGTGATCGTGCGGCGAGTTCGCCACCGGTTGGATTGTTTTATCGCGGTGATTATCACACTCTGGTAGTAGCTCCGGCGACATCAAATACCGTTGCTAAAATGGTGTTAGGACTCTCGGATACGTTGGTTACGAATATTTATGCACAAGCTGGAAAGTGTCGAATTCCTAGTATCGTTCTTGCCTGTGATACGGAGTCAGAAGTGGATACCCCTGCACCAGATCGCATTGTCCGGCTATGGCCTCGTAAAATTGACTTAGAGCATACGGAGAAACTTAAAACATACGAAGCGACTACCGTGGTTGAGAGCGCAGAGCAGTTATTTGAGGCCTTACAGTCACGATTAGCTGAGATAGGTTAACAGCTAAATATGACAGATAAAATCCTGTTTCTGACTGGCAAGCTAGCAGAACCCAGTGTGCATAAAGTTTTGCAGGAGATGGCGCCTTTACCGTTTGAGTATCGGGTACATCAGCTGGGTTTATCGGTCGCAGCTTTAATGACGGATAAAATGATTGCCCGCCGGCTCAAGCCGGAAGATTATCAGGATTGTAACCAGATTATTGTGCCAGGACGATGCCGCGGTGATCTTGAAGCTTTGAGTGAAGAACTCGGTATAGCCGTGATAAGGGGACCTGAAGAAATTAAGGATCTCCCGATGCAGTTTGGAAAGCAGCGTAAAATTCCAGATCTGAGCCGCTATGGAGTCAATATCTTCGCAGAGATCGTGGATGCGCCGGAACGAAGCATAGATAGTCTTCTTCAACGAGCGGCCTATTACCGCGACAATGGCGCTGATGTGATAGATATCGGCTGTTTACCACAGGAACAATTCCCCCATCTCGAAGAGGCCATAGAAGCCCTTCATAAGAATGGTTTTAAGGTAAGTGTGGACTCACTTTCATTGCCAGATTTAAAGCGTGCCTCGCAAGCAGGGGCTGATTATCTGTTGAGCCTAACGGAAGAAACGATCGATCTGGCTAAAGAGACCGATGCAGTGCCTGTCCTGGTTCCCGCTGAGCCTGGTTCATTGGCATCATTAGAGCGAGCCATGGAAGCGATGGACAAGCTGGGCAAGCCATTCATAGCGGATCCTATTCTCGACCCAATACATTTTGGGCTTTCAGCTTCTATCGTTCGTTATCATGAATTGAGACAAAGATATCCTGATGTTCGGATAATGATGGGCGTAGGTAATTTGACGGAATTGACTGATGCGGATACCAGCGGTATCAACGCGATGTTATTTGGCATTATTTCAGAATTGAATATTAACTGCGTATTAGCCACAGAGGTAAGCCCGCATGCAAGACGAGCCATCCGTGAAGCAGATGTAGCAAGACGGATGATGTATGCAGCCAAAGAGGATAATAGCTTGCCACGTGACTTCACCGCAGATTTATTGATTACCCATGAACGCAGACCGTTTACGGACACGGCTGACGAAATTGCAGAGTTGGCTACCAATATTAAGGATCCCAATTACCGTATCAAGATCGCCCGGGAAGGGATCTTTATGTTCAATCGAGATGGATTGTTGCACGATACTGACCCGTTTGAGTTTTATCCTCAACTTCAGGTTAAGGACGATCCCGGACACGCCTTTTATCTCGGAGTGGAACTTGCTCGTGCACAGGTAGCCTGGCAGTTGGGAAAACGCTATACCCAGGATGAAGATTTAGAATGGGGATGTGCCGTGGAGCAGGAGCAAGAGGACTTAACACAGCAGAAAGCGGAAGGCACCACCATGAACAAGAAAAAAGATCGGGCGTGTGGCACGGCCGAACAAGCGGATACTAAAAAGGGGCGCGCCTGTGGCACGGCTGACAAGTCGGATACATGAAGTGATCGTAACAACCCTGGATGAGTTGGGTAACTCACACTCGGCACCCATGGGAATAAGCGAAGTGAATGGTTACTTCCTTATAAAACCCTTCAAGCCCTCGTCCACCTACGATAACCTTAAAATACATCCACAATGCACGATAAACTACACTGATGATGTGCGTGTTTTTGCAGGTGCATTAACAGGGCGTAGGGATTGGCCTACACGATCAGCAAAATTAATAAAAGGCAGGTATCTGGAGCAGGCGCTTTCGCATAGCGAATTAGACATTATCAAAGTTGATGATGACGATCCGCGTGCTTGTTTTTACGGGCAGGTGAAACAAGAATTTACTCATGCCCCTTTTCGTGGTTTTAATAGAGCACAAAGTGCCGTCATTGAAGCAGCAATACTGGTGAGCCGACTAGGCATGCTCTCAGAGCAGAAAATTCGTGATGAAATTTCATATCTGACAATTGGAATCGACAAAACCGCTGGCGAGCGTGAGTTAGAAGCGTGGGGTTGGTTAATGGATAAAGTACAACAAGCAGGTATTAACATTGAGCATGACTAAATGGCTGGCGAGCGTGCAGTCGCTTACAGAAGCAAAAAACTTAGCGTCTTGTCTGCCCGATATTCTTGACTTGAAAAACCCCTCTGAAGGGGCGTTAGGTGCGTTGAAAATTGCTGAGGTTGAAGCCATTGTGGAATGGCTTGATGGACGTTGCTTGAGCAGTGCGACGGTGGGCGACATACCTATGGATGCGAGGCGGCTTGCTACTGCAATAACAAATATGGCTGAGACAGGCGTGAATTATGTCAAGGTCGGGTTGTTTGCTGATGATAACCTGCAAGCCTGTCTACGTGATTTGGAACCCACACTGAACGCATTAAAAACACCAGTCATTGCCGTGATGTTTGCCGATCAGACAATTGATGCTGAAATCGCGTCAATCAAACAAGCGGGTTTTAGCGGAGTAATGGTGGATACCGCATTCAAAAATGGTCAGAGGTTACTCGATCATTGGTCAGATACGCAGATGAGCACATTTGTAGAGACAGCCCACCGCTTACAGATGGTATGTGGTTTGGCAGGGGCGCTGGCGATTGATGATATAGAGTCACTCAAGGGACTCAATGCCGATTATCTGGGCTTTCGCAGTGCCTTGTGCACTCGGCGTCAACGCACACACAATCTTGATTTAACCTTGGCCAAGCAAATAGCGCAATCGATCCAGTCAGAGATTAGTCTGGCAAGTTAGTTAAATATCCATATCATAACTTTATTTAAACGGTTGTGAGTACTTACTTATGTCTTATAAAAAGCTTGGATAAGTGGGACTTCCCTGTCCTACTCATCCAAACCAAGAGGAAACTACGCTGCAGCAGCTTGACGTAATTGTCTGGCAGCGTTGACCATCGCTTCAAGCGCCGGTTTCACTTCAGACCACTGTCTGGTTTTAAGACCGCAGTCAGGATTGACCCATAACCGTTCAGGGGGGATACGCTGTGCTGCTTTTTCCATCAAGCTTCTGATGGCATCAATTGATGGAATATTCGGACTGTGAATGTCATATACACCCGGCCCGATTTCGTTAGGGTAATCAAAAGCATTAAACACATCCAGCAGCTCCATATCAGAACGTGAAGTTTCAATGGTGATAACATCTGCATCCATTGCTGCAATGGATTCAATAATGTCATTGAATTCTGAATAACACATATGTGTATGAATTTGAGTTTGATTGGCTACACCATTCGCACTAATTCGAAAGCTGTAAACAGCCCAGTCCAGATAGGTTTTCCAGTCGCTTCGACGAAGAGGTAAGCCTTCGCGGAGTGCCGCCTCATCAATTTGAATAATGCCCACGCCTGCTTTTTCCAAATCCATTACTTCATCACGAATGGCCAGTGCTAATTGCAGACAGGTCTGTGAGCGCGGCTGATCATCGCGGACAAAAGACCAGTTAAGCATCGTAACGGGTCCCGTTAACATGCCTTTCACCGGTTTATCCGTCAGCGATTGGGCGTATTCAATCCAATTAACAGTCATTGCGTTCGGCCGCTCAATATCACCGAAGATAATAGGTGGTTTCACACAACGTGAACCGTATGACTGTACCCAGCCAAACTGGCTGAAAATATAGCCATCTAGCTGCTCACCAAAGTATTCGACCATATCATTACGTTCAGCTTCACCATGGACCAGGACATCAAGACCAACAGCCTCTTGTTCCCTGATCGCCAATTCGATCTGCGACTTCATATCCGAAAGGTATCTTTGTTTATCCGACTCCCCTTTTTTAAAACGCAGGCGACTCTGTCGGATGGAATGAGTTTGTGGGAATGAGCCTATCGTTGTCGTGGGAAATAATGGCAAGCGTGATTGCTTTTTTTGTAAAACAACGCGTTCTTTATAGGAGAGATCACGTTCTGCCATTTCATTATCAATCGTTTTGAGTCGTAACTGCACAGCCTGTTTATGAACACGCTGTGACTGTTGACGATTTTTGATGGCTTCTGCGTTTTCATCCAGTGCAGATTGAACTACGCTTCTACCCTCATTCAGTGCTCTGGCCAGAATGGTGAGTTCATCCAGTTTTTGGTTTGCAAAAGCGAGCCATTGACTGATTTCAGGGTCAAGGTTGCTTTCCTGCTCCAGATCAACCGGCACATGTAATAACGAGCATGAAGGTGCCAGCCACAGTCTATCGCCTAATCTTTGATGTAGTGGTTCGAGTCTATCCAGGCAAGCATTGAGGTCTGTTTTCCAGATATTTCTGCCGTTAATTACACCCAATGATAGGATTTTGTGTGGTGGCAGCCAGTCGACGACTTTAATGATTTCGTCCTCGGCATTGATTGCATCGAAATGTAAGCCAGCGGTTGGCAGGTCACAGACCAGGTTGAGGTTTTCTCTTAGCGGACCGAAATAGCTCGCCAAAAGCACTTTGACCGGTATTTTATGTAGAGAAAAATAGCTTTGTGTTAGGGCATGCTGCCAGTCTTGCTCCAATTCTGTTGCAAGAATAGGTTCGTCAATCTGCACCCATTCAGCTCCCGCATCAGCGAGCTTGATTAAAAGCGCTTCATATACCGGTAAAAGACGATTCAGCAAAGCAAGCTTATTGCTGTCATCTTTCGTTTTCCCCAGCCATAGATAACTGACAGGCCCAAGTAAAACCGGTTTTGCATTGAAACCCTGGCTCACAGCCTCCTTGAACTGAGAAAGGTACCGTTCGGCGTTAAGTGTGAACTGGGTATCCTGGTCAAATTCAGGGACCATATAGTGATAATTGGTATCGAACCACTTTGTCATCTCAGCTGCTGCAATGGGTGTTTGATTTCGATTTTTGGACGACTGCCCGCGAGCAGCCTGAAAATAACGATCGACGTCACCAAGTCGGGCATCGCTTCGTTTTGGTAAATTACCAAAAAGAAGGCTGGTATCGAGCACATGATCATAAAATGAAAAGTCACCTACAGGCAGCCAATCCAGCTGACTTTGTGTTTGCCAGTTTTGTTGACGAAGATCCTGCGCTGTTTTTTCCAGTTCAAGCAGCTCTGTTGCCCCGTGCCAATATGATTCCAGAGCAAATTTTAGCTCACGGCGTTTGCCGATACGTGGAAAACCAAGATTGTGTGTTGTCACCATAATTGCGTCCTTAAAAATAGCTGAGTGCGGCCATTGTAATGACAGCTATCAATAAGTAATAATGATATTTTTTAGCTAATCTATAAGTAAAACTCATATATGATAGAAAGAAATCATCTCCGTATTATTCAGGCATTAGCCGATCATGGCAGTCTCACTGCTGCTGCAAATGCGTTATTTGTGACCCAGCCTGCTTTATCCCATCAGATGCGTTACTTAGAGCAAAAGCTTGAAGTTGCCTTATGGGAGCGACAAGGACGTAAATTACGGCTTACTCAGGCGGGTGATCTATTATTACGAGTGGCTGGTCAGGTATTACCCGTATTGGAGCAGACAGAGCAAACTCTGCAGGCATACGGCGAGGGGCAAGAAGGCATTTTACGTCTTGGAGTGGAGTGTCACCCCTGCTATGAGTGGTTAAAGGGTATCTTGGCTGATTACCTGCTTGCGATGCCCAAAATGGACGTGGATATCGTCCATAAATTTCAGTTCTCAGGCCTGGAAGGGCTGCTTAATTTTCATATCGATTTATTGGTTACGCCGGATAAAGTCAAACAGGAAGGTTTGGTGTATGCGCCTTTATTTGATTATGAGCTGGTTTTGCTTGTGGCAAATGATCACCCTTTAGCAACTCAAGACATGATTGAAGCTGACGCACTGGAAAATGAGTTGCTGTTAACTTTTCCGGTGCCACATGAGCGCCTGGATGTTTACAGTCAATTCTTAATGCCAGCCGGTGTTAATCCAAAACATAAAGCGATGGAATCAATTGATATTATGATTCAAATGGTTGGGTTACAACGTGGTGTGACAGTGCTACCCAATTGGCTGGCCACATTTTATACAAAAACCATGGCCGTTAAAATCATCCGGCTCGGTAAAAAAGGGGTGATGAAAACCTTGTTTGCTGCGATGCGAGAAGCTGAACAGAAAGTCCCTTATATGCGATGCTTTGTTGAGTTAGGTCAGCAAAAATCCATGGATGTAAGTGAGTAGTTACTCATCCAGTATGCGGTATAGCATCTCACGTATGACTTGTGGTTCGAAGGGTTTGTCGAGAATGGCCGACACCCCGGCCTGACGGACATTGCCCAAAGTGGTCTGATTATTCTCCGTCGTGGCCATCAGAATCGGTACTACTACATCGCCGATTTCATCGCGAATATAATGCACCAGTTGTTCACCGTCCATTTCAGGCATATTAAGATCTGTCACGATAAGGTCGTATTGATGTCGGGCCAGAAGTTCAATCGCATCACGACCATTTTCGGCCTGATCAATATGCTCAATACCCATACTGTTTAATACCCGGGCAATGTGGTTACGTGAGGTAAGGCTATCATCAACCAGCAGGATATTGAGTTCACTGACATCATAATTCTGTAATTGAATTTCTTCTGGATCAATGACATCTAAAGTCGCACGAATAGCACGTTGCAGGTCTTCATGTGTGAAGGGTTTCGGCAATATCGCCATGACACCAGCCTGACGAACGGGCTCTAATGCCTGAGCGGCGGTTTCACTTGAAATCAGCATGAAGGGAATAAGTTGCTCACTATCGGCGTTTATTTTGCTGATGAGCTGATTTGCTGTCATGTCCGGCAGGTACATCGCACTGATTACCAAATCCGGTGGATATTGGCTGATATGCTGAAGTGCGTCTTCTCCGGAAGCCACACCATCAATTTTTTCAATGCCCTCTTCCTGTAAATGCCGCATGATAAGCTTGAGCTGCATAGAGGATGGTTCGACCAGTAAGATCGATAAATCTGACGCGTTGAGTGATGACATAGAAGTATCTTAGTTAATAACGAACCAGACTTGTCTCAACCTCATCACGTGTGGTCTTGTCTGTCAGCAGTTCGATGATGGTAAGAGCAAAGTCCATAGCCGTGCCAGGACCTTTTGATGTGAGTATCGTGCCGTCAATGACAATGGCTTCGTCAGAGATATCGATACCTGGCCACTGCGCAGGATTCAGGGCGCCGGGGTAACTCGTTGCACGACAGCCTTGTAACAGAGCCGCTTTTGCAAGCACCCTTGGGGCAGCGCAGATTGCAGCAAGATATTTACCTGCATGATGTAAGCGTTTAAGTAAGGCAAGAATGCGTGCGTCGTTTTCCAGGTGTGTGGTGCCCGGCTGACCGCCGGGCAGTAAAGCCATATCAAAATCATCGTCGAGCACATCATCCAACAGTCTATCTGCCACCAAACCAACCTGACGACTGGCTAAGACTTGATGTTGATCGGAGAGGCTGGCTGTTGTAACTGTTATGCCCGCCCTTCTCAGAAGGTCAATCAATGTTACCGCTTCAAGCTCTTCACAGCCCTCAGCCAGAGGAATCAAAACGCTTGTCATTTTAGTCTCCTCCTTATCGGTTCAGGATCGTCATTCCTTTCAATAAGTTTAATGCTTGAGAGAGAACATAATCACTTACTTCTAGCGGCTCTTTTTCGGCTTGTTCATCCGTTAAGGTTTCTGATGATTCTTCTGAATCTGTCGTTGCTGCTTCAGGTTTGTCTTCGCCATCGTCACTGTCACCATTATCAAGATGATGAGCCAGATCACGTTCACGTAACGGAGTGAACTCATTTTCTTCTACCGACGCGATACGAATGCCGCTGATTTCAATATCCGGCACGATGCCTTCAGCCTGGATAGAGCGACCAGAAGGGGTGTAATAACGGGCTGTTGTCATCTTGACAGCCGTTTCGTTGGTAAGCGGCATGACTGTCTGTACTGACCCTTTACCAAAGGTCTTGCTGCCAAGAATAATAGCGCGTTTTTGATCCTGTAAAGCACCCGCTACGATTTCAGATGCCGAGGCTGAGCCGCCGTTGACCAACACAATCAGTGGCGCACCTTTAAGCAGATCATCCGGGGTAGCGTGGAATTTCTGTTCAGAATCTGCGATACGACCCTCGGTGTAGACAATCATCCCTTTTGTGATGAAGGCGTCGGAAACGTCCACAGCAGCATCCAGCACACCACCGGGGTTGTTGCGTAAATCGAGCACCATACCGTTGAGTTTGCCATCACTTTCTTTTTTCAGTTCGCTTATAGCTTCGCGCAGACTAGCACCGGTTCTGGACTGGAAGGTGGAAATACGGACATAACCGTAACCAGGCTCCAGCATTTTGCTTTTGACACTCTCAACTTTAATAATGGCGCGGGTCAGCTCGACTTTTAGTGGTTTGTCAGCGCCTTCGCGGATAATGGTTAGTAACAGCTTACTTCCGGGCTTGCCACGCATAATGTCAACGGCATCGGTTAAGGTCATACCTTTAACGGGTGTGTCATCAAGACGGATAATCAGATCACCCGGTTGAATGCCAGCTTTGGCTGCAGGGGTATCATCAATCGGGGTAACGACTTTTACAAAGCCATCTTCCATGCTGACTTCAATACCGAGACCGCCGAATTCACCTGAAGTGCCTTCCCGCAGCGCCTGGAAATCATCCAGGTCCAGGTAGGAAGAGTGAGGGTCGAGCCCTGATAACATGCCACGAATGGCATCTTCGAGGAGCTGTTTATCTTCAATCGGCTCAACATAACTACTTTTGATGCGGCCAAAGATTTCGGAGAAGGTACGGAGATCTTCAAGCGGTAAATCGGGTTTTGTTGCTTCTTTGTCAGCAAAAACCATTTGGCCGAAGACCAGTGTGGCACCAAGAATAACGCCACTGGTTATCAGTCCGAAATCACGTTTAAACAAGCTCATATTCTTTCCTTATTAATTTATCTTTTAGCCCTGTTTACCTAACCACTTTAACGGGTTTGTGGGGCTGCCACGATGGCGGATTTCGAAATACAATCCAGCCAGCCCGCGAATTCCCTGTTCGCCCGATTGGGCAATCGTGTCGCCGGCCTGAACAAATTCACCTGCATCTTTGAGCAGGCTTTCATTGTTGCCATAAAGGGTCATGTACTGTTCACCATGGTCAATGATGATCAACAAGCCGAATCCTCTTAACCAGTCAGCAAAAACGACACGACCGGATGCTGTTGCGTGAACTTCATTGCCCGTGGGTGAAGCGATAACGATGCCCTGCCAGGTGAGTTTACCAAGATTTCTTGGGCTACCATAGCGTGCCAGTACTTTTCCGCTCACAGGCCAGCTGAGAGTACCATTCAGACGCGAGAAAGGTGTGTTTGGTTTCACTGCAGTGACAGTTTTTTCAGTTGGCGCCTTTTCTTGCGCCTTTTTTGCTTGTTCTCGCCGTTTGGCTTCTTCTCTGGCCAGTGAATCAAGCAGTTTCTGTAAGCTTTTTTCTTCCTGTTGCAGTGCAGCAAGTTGTGCATTTTTACCGGAAATCGTTTTATCCAGCGCCGCCAATGTGGCCTGTCGTTTGTCGGTTTCCTGTTGGAGAATGGCCTGTTGCTGCTGCTGCTCTGCGAGTAGCGTCTCTAATGATTGCTGGGCTAATAAAACCGCCTTTTGTTCTTCATTTAGCTGGCTAAGTAAGGTATTAATTTCCTCAATCTGGGCTTCACGAGCCTGGTGAAAATAACGGAAATAGGTGCTGCCACGGCTGATGGTCGCGATATCCTGCTGGTTAAGCAGCATTTCCAGATAGCTGGGTTCGGCATTGACAAACGCTGCTCGTATTTGAGCATAAAGTGCGTCGAGTTGCTGTGTTTGCTCTTCTTCTTTTAAACCCATCTGTTTTCGTAAGGTGTTGAGCTCCGCGTCTTTGCTTTGGATCTGTTGCTCTAATGCTCGTAACTGTCGATTAAGCTCAGATACCTTTCGACTCTGATTTTTGAGTTGGGCATAGAGCTCTTCTCGACTGGCTTTTTCCACTGATAAGTCAGCATTGAGCTCTTTGATATCTTCACGAACGGAATCAAGTTGCTGCGCAGAGTCTGGTTCGGCATGCACGCCGACAGAGACAAGCAGAAGCACAAAAAACTGAGAAAATGACTTCAACACGAGGGCTTTAAGGCTTAACTTCAATAAGCAGGTGCTTACTCATTTCTGCCGGAATCGGCAGGCCCATCAGTGTCAGCATTGTAGGTGCGATATCCGATAAAGTTCCTTTCTCGTGGCAGACAGCATCTCGACCCGCATAAAGGAGCGGCACCACGTTATTGGTATGTGCGGTGTGTGGTTGTCCAGTTTCATGGTTCACCATGCGTTCTGCATTGCCATGATCGGCGGTGACAATCATTTCACCACCGGCCTGCTCCAATGCATCCCATATCTTGCCAAGGCATGTATCCAAGGCTTCTACAGCCTCAACAGCGGCATCAAAATTACCGGTGTGTCCGACCATATCCGCATTGGCAAAGTTACAGATGATTACGTCATATTTGCTGCTTTGAATCGCCTCAACAAGATTATCGGCGACCTCTGGTGCATTCATCGCCGGCTGTTGATCATAGGTATCGACTTTGGGAGAAGGGATTAAGATACGATCTTCACCGTCATAGGGCTGATCCAGTCCGCCATTAAAGAAGAAAGTGACATGCGCATACTTTTCCGTTTCAGCAATGCGTAACTGTTTGAGTCCAAGCGAAGAAAGGTATGCCCCCAGAATGTTATTCATTTTTTCTGACGGGAAAGCAACCGGCGTATCAAAATCCTTTTTGTATTCGGTCAAAGTAACAAAGCTGGCAAGCTCGATTGAGCGGGGTAAGGTAAACCCGTCAAAATCAGATTTAATAAAGCATTCAGTCAACTCACGGGCACGATCGGAACGGAAGTTCATAAAGACGATGCTGTCGCCATTTTCCACCGGCACTGCGTCGCCAATTGTAGTGGGTTTGACGAATTCATCGGTTTCTTCACGTGCATAGGCATTTTCCAGCGCCTCGCTTGCGGTTTGAGCCTGATAAGCTCCTTTCCCTTCGGCGATAAGCTGGTAAGCCTCTTCAACCCGATTCCAGCGATGATCTCTATCCATAGCATAAAACCGACCGACTATCGTTGCCAGTCGTCCCTTGCCCAGTTTTTCAAAGGTTTTTTCCATGGCCTCAATGGCTGATTGGGCACTTTTTGGAGCGGTATCACGACCATCAAGAAAAGCATGCACATAAACTTTATCGGCACCCCGTTTGACCGCCATTTCAGCCATAGCATGGATATGTTCTTCATGACTATGTACGCCACCATTTGATAACAAGCCGAAGATATGTACGGCTTTATTGTTTATCGCTGCCTTGTCGACGGCATCAGCTAAAACCGGGTTATCGAAGAAAGCACCTTCTTCAATGGCTTTACTGATTCGAGTGAATTCCTGATACACGACTCTGCCAGCCCCTAAATTAAGGTGGCCGACTTCAGAGTTACCCATTTGATCGCCAGGCAGACCAACACCCGCTCCGGAAGCATGAATTAATGTGTGTGGATATTGTTGCCAGAGTTTGTCCCATACAGGGGTATTGGCAGCAAGAATGGCATTGTTTTCCGGGCTTTCGCTGTAACCCCAGCCATCAAGAATAATCAGCGCCAGTGGTCGGTGTGGGTGAGTCATTAAATAATCCTTAAAACTAGAAGTGGTCGGGTTCTCTTGTGACTGACCTGTGTGTTATATGTTATTCGAAGTTGATGCCGTGTATTATATGAGCTTTTGTGATGAAATACAGTCACAGGTTTTTGTAGTCTGAAGTTTTTATTCAGCTGAAAAGTCAGGTGTTGTCTACAGTGACAGCCTCGGCACAGGCATTGAGCACGGTGGTATTACTGACAACTTTGACTGTCGCTGCAAAGAACTGAATACCGTCAGCGATGGCTTTGACTTGTCACGTAGCTTAATGACTTTCACAAACAGAAATCAATTAATCAGCATGAAGGGGTGCTATGGAACACTTGGGTGAGTTTATTGTTAATCATTGGATTTTGGTCACAGCCTTTGTGATTCTGGCGTGGTTGGTCTTTTCAGATTCAATAAACCGTCGGCTCAGTGGTTTGCAACCGCTTGGCGCAACGCAGGCTGTCAGACTAATAAACCAGAGTAAAGGCAAGTTTGTAGATGTGCGTGATAGCGCCGATTATGAGAAAGAACATATCGCAGATTCTGTGAATCTACCAATGTCTCAGTTGGCAGATGATTCAAATAAATTGAAAGATAAATCACAACCATTGGTTATCGTCTGTGCCAGTGGACAGCGTGCCCGTAGTGCTGCCAAGCAACTCCGGGGCCAGGGCTTTGAACAGGTTTACGTTTTAACAGGCGGTTTACATGCTTGGAAAGAGGCGAAGCTGCCTCTGTTTAGTTAATTTTTTAGAAAATGGCAGGGTTTTATTGTGGCTAAAGTAATTGTTTATTCTTCCGCTCATTGTCCTTATTGCGTGATGGCCAAGCAGTTGCTTGAACGTAAAGGCGTGGATTATCAGGAAATTCGTGTGGACCTGGATCCATCTAAACGCGAAGAGATGATGAAGAAAAGTCAGCAACGTACTGTGCCGCAGATTTTTATTAATAATAAAGCCGTAGGCGGTTACACTGATTTGGTTGAAATTGATCGTGCCAAACAGTTGGATAGTCTGTTGGCACAATCATAACGTTATAGAGAAGGAATAATCATGGCTGAAGAGAATACAGCAGCAGGCGAAGAACAAAAACCACGTTTCATCATCCAGAAAATCTATACGAAAGATGTTTCTTTCGAGTCACCGAATGCACCCGAAATTTTCCGTGACGAATGGCGTCCGAAGCTGGATTTGCAACTGGGTAATGACTACAACCGCATCGATGAAGACAATCACGAAGTAATTTTGTCGGTTACAGTGACAGCTACAGTTGGTGACAAAACGGCTTTTCTGGTTGAAGTCAAGCAGTCTGGTATCTTTACTTTAACCGGATATAGCAACGAAGAAATGGGTCCTCTGCTTGGCAGTTACTGCCCTAATACGCTGTTCCCATTTGTACGTGAAGTCGTTTCAGATTTGGTTACTAAGGGCGGCTTCCCGCAGTTGGTTCTATCGCCAGTGAACTTTGATGCCATGTACATGCATCAAAAAGAACAAGCCAAACAACAGGCTGAAGCTGCCAAGTCTCAAGCGACACATTAATCGCGGTTGGAATTGTGGCAGTTCAGTCAAAGCTTTCCCCTACTCTGGTTATAGGTGCCGGAGCATGGGGTACAGCGCTGGCGATGGCGATTGCCAGAGGTGGTGATGAGGTTTGGTTATGGGGACGTGATCAGGCCCAGCTGGCAGCGATGAAGCAGTCGCGCACGAACGAACGATATCTGCCTGGTATTCGGTTTCCCGATTCCTTAAAACTAGTCGACGATTTCGAACAGGCAGTAAAAAATTGCCAGCATGTGTTGATTTCAGTGCCTAGTACTGCGTTTACAGATACCCTGAAAAGCCTTCAGCCGCTACTTGCTAAGGCGACCCCGGTCAGTTGGGCTACTAAAGGGCTTATCCCTGAAACGGGGCAGTTTTTGTTTGATGCAGCGAAAGATATCCTCGGTGAATCACATCCATTGGCTGTGCTTTCCGGGCCCTCCTTTGCTGCTGAAGTTGCTGCTAAATTACCGACGGCCGTGACAGTTGCTTCACCGGATCAACCGTTTTCTGTTGATTTGGCGAACCTGATGCATTCAGCTACATTTCGTGTTTATACGACACATGATGTCCTGGGTGCGCAGATTGGCGGTACGGTAAAAAATGTTCTGGCCATCAGCGCAGGTATCTCTGATGGGTTAGGATATGGTGCCAATGCGCGTGCAGCTTTAATCACGCGGGGCATGGCAGAAATCAGACGTTTTGCTGCGATATTGGGAGCAGAAAGCGACACCTTGTTTGGGTTGTCAGGTATTGGTGATTTGATTTTGACCTGCACCGATGACCAAAGCCGCAATCGTCAGCTGGGTCTTGCGATAGGTAAAGGCCTTTCGGTAGACGAGGCGGTGAAAGTGGTTGGTAAAACAGTAGAAGGCATGCATGCTGCGCGGGAAGTACTTCTGCGTGCACAACAGGCCAGTGTGGAAATGCCTATTGTCGAACAGGTATGCAAAATCCTGTTTGAGGGGTACGATCCGTCCGAGTCAGTACAGGCATTATTATGCAGGGAACAAAAAGCAGAATTATTGCACCCTGCAAATACTCAGGTTAATTAAAAGAGGAACAATATATGCGAGGCATATTGAAGAATAGTGCAACGATTGCCGTTATCATGGTGCTCAGTCTGGGACTGACAGCCTGCGGTAATTCGCCCAAGCAAGAAGGACCCGTGATTGCATCAGAGGGTAAAAAGGTATTTGAAACCGGTCTGCAATATGTTCAGATAGAAGATCGTCAATCCGCAGGTGCTTCTAATGACCACCCTGTTTCGATCTCTTCCGAAAACATGCGCACACTGTTGGAGTCTCTTTACATTACCGATACGGTGTTATTTAAAGAGCGCCAATCACCGTTGTTCTCAGACTATGAGCTACAAGTTTTGAGTTCCGCCCTTCCCTCTGGGCTTGCTCGGGCAGAATCCAGTGAAGATGTGACTTTTGTGACGATTGGTACGCATAAAAGTACACTGGCAGCAGAGCGAGAAACCAACACCGGCCGTGTATTCTTCAGTGGTGGTCGCTTAAATATCATTATGGGTAAGGTTCGAGAAGTCTATAGAGAAAAAGATCCTATTACTAACCAACCGATTGATCGCAGAACGAACCCGCTTTCACCCGGCACACGCGCATCCGACTCAGAGCCGGAAAGATCCATTGTGCTTGATACGGGCATCTCCTTTTACGTTGATCCTAAAACGGGCGAAGAGCGCACGGATTGGATTGTAATGGATATCCCAACGGTACTCGCTACTATGGCTGAACGTGAAGCTGAAGTGGGTGAGGGATTCCTGAGTCCAGAACAAAAAGAAGCTATTGCACGCAACACACAAGAAACGAATAACTTGCGTGACGATATGGCGAATATCAAAGAAGTCTTGTTTGAAATGAGCGACAAGCTCGACAAACTGCAAAACCAAATTGATGAATTGAAAGCCGAATAAGCATTCATCTCATCATTAATCAAAAAAAGGAGTCTTCGGACTCCTTTTTTTATAACTGATAACGTCGATCGTGTGACTGCAAGCGCGGCAATAATTCAAGCTCACGGGCCAGACTAAGAACCTTAAATTGGTGCCCCATCACATCGGGCAATAATAATTGTTTTAATCCGGCACTGTGTTTTAACCAGCTTAGTGAATCGCTTTCAGCTTCAATTTGTGCCGCGATCTCAGTGATGCTGCCTGCCAGAAGGAAGTCACCCTGTTCATGAAACCCGGCAACATGGAGGCCAGCCGCTAGTGCTGTATCAGCGAGAGTGCTGAAATCAACATGAGCACTGATATCCTGCAGTCCAACAAGCTGAAGAGGGTCATCAACAGCCTGATGCTGGTAATAGCTGCGTAAGGTGCCCTGAGTCCTATGTGGTGAGTATAACTCTGAGAATGAATAACCGTAGTCAATCAGGAAAATTGCCCCCTGTTGAAGCACTGAAGCAAGAGTCTTCAGCCAATCAACTACCGCCAGACCGACCTCAGTGAAATACTCGCTTTCTCCGGCGTAACGCTTTATATGTTCTGCGCGAACCAGTAATTCGGCATTAGACAACGGTGTTTCCTGCCATGTAAAGCTCCCGTTATCAGTTGTCACGCACCGTTCAAAAACATCGTTATTGATAAACCGAAGTAAATGCACCGGCATCGCATCACAGACCTCATTTGCTAACATCACACCTGTAAAGTTTTCAGGCAAGCAGTCAATCCAAGCGACACATTCAAATAGTTCAGGCAGTTTTTCAGCAATCAGTTGCTGCTGGCGTGACCGCAGGTCTGCGCTGATTTCCAATATGAAATAACGCTCGGGCAAAGCATGGTTTAATTGCAGCTGAGATAGAATGGCGACCGCAAGTTGTCCTGAACCTGCCCCAAACTCAAGAATATTCTTGCTTTGGCATTGTGACAGCGCATCCTGTATGTGGTTGGCAAAAGCATATCCAAACAGCGAACTGATTTCAGGAGCTGTGGTGAAGTCACCGCCCTCCCCTAATTTATGGCTGCCAGCACTGTAGTAACCGAGCCCTGGCTGATACAGACAATACTGCATAAAGTCTGCAAAGCTGATGAAGCCACCTTGCTTTTCAATTTCTGCCGCAATCAGGCGTTTGAGTTGGTCACTATGTTGTTGCGCCAGAGCATCGTCAGCGACTATCGTTGTCTTATGATTCATTTACGAGGATTAAACCGTTGCAAAAAAAAGTTCTTGTTACCGGCACTAGCCGTCGGGTGGGGTTACATATTGCTAAACGTTTACATCAGGATGGCTATTCGGTACTAGCACATTACCGCAGTGATACTGACGGTGTCCAAGAATTGAAATCCCTTGGAATTGATACCATACAGGCAGATTTTAACAGTCGCGACAGTATTCTTGCGTTTGTGTCACGGTTACGGGATCAATATCGTAGTTTTCGCGGGATTATTCATAATGCGTCCAGCTTTTTTCCGACAGATGACGATCTTGCTCGCGCAGCAGAACAATATGAGGCTTTTTTCTATGTGCACATGATGGCGCCGTTTCTAATCAATCAAGGTCTTCATGATCGTTTGCAAGGCGATAATGATGATCCCGCTGACATTATTCATATCACTGATATCAATGTAGAAAACCCTACGCCGCGCTTTGATATTTATGGTACGACCAAGGCGGGGTTGCACAATATGATGTTGGTATTAGCCAAGGAGTATGCACCCGCTATCAAGGTTAATGCGGTTGCGCCCGGACCCGTTTTGTTTACAGAATCGCACTCGGAAGACGTTAGACAAAACATGATGGCAGAAACACCACTGGCCAAAGAAGGCGGGGCCGAGCCGGTTTATCTGGCAATTAAAAGTTTGCTGACTAACCCGTTCCTAACCGGTGTTTCCATCCCGGTAGATGGTGGTCGCCGTCTTTCCAAACGATAACGTATCCGCTTGCACTTCTGTGCCCTGCTGAAGCGCTTCGGAAACCGCCTTGCCGCTTAAATAAGCTTTGATTTCATCAATGATGGGATATAAAAAATACTCATCGGTAATGTTGCTGGTTTCTCGTGCTGAATCTCGCGGGAAAGACATGTAAGCCAGAATATCCAAGTCAGCTGGGCGGTCTTTGTGTTTACTGTCCGGATCGTCCCGGTCTCTGCCTAATGCGATTTCAATCTCATTACAGATGTGCTTGAGATCGGCTTCTTCCATGTCTGTTTCAATAAAGGCCACGGCATTGAGAAAATAATGCTGACTGTTCATCCCTACTGGCGGAATGTGGAGAACCCGACTGAGATGGATATGATCAAACCGGTGAAGCAGTGATGTCGCGATGTGAGCAAAATTATCAAACGGATCGATATTACTGCCCAACCCAAGCAGGTAGCCAGCTCTGATGGGGCTCATCCGCGAGGCCGTTCAATCACGACACGCGCAGTGTTTTGTCCATGTAGGGCGACGGGTTTACTCAGCGTTAATTTGAGTTTGGGAATGGGGTAGTTTTCCAGCAACATCTTCGACAAATCTTCAGCCAGGGTTTCAATGAGCTGGTACTGACTGGCTTTGACGAAAGCGACTATGCTGTGTGCTATGGCGCCATAATCCAGCGTTTTGCTAATATCCTCAGTAGCGGCCGCTGGTTGTATATCCCAGTCCATTTCCAGATCAAAACTCAATGTTTGCTGAGTTTGGCGTTCCCAGTCGTAAATGCCGATAATTGCGTCAATTTTAAGATCGTTGAGAAATATTTTATCCATCTGCAAGCTGCTTTGAGGGTGGCAATCATGTTTTTGCGCCCTATAATGTCGCAAAAACCAACAGGAAGCATCATATCATGCTTGAAACACTTGCTTTACCCATTGCGCTGTTAGTTGCAGCTTATCTTATCGGCTCATTAAACAGTGCCATTGTACTGTGTAAATTAGGCGGTCTGCCGGATCCCCGCACGCAGGGATCGGGTAATCCCGGTGCTACTAATGTGCTGCGTTTTGGCGGGAAAAAATTGGCAGCTACAGTATTACTGATTGACGTGCTGAAAGGTGTTTTACCGGTGGTTGCTGCGCATATTCTAGGTTTGGATATGGTGTGGGTGGCGGCCACGGCATTTGCTGCATTTTTAGGGCATCTGTTTCCTATTTTCTTCCAGTTTCAGGGAGGCAAAGGTGTCGCAACAGCATTGGGCGGTTTTTTGGCTTTGGCACCGGTTCTGGCTTTAGCTGGGCTGGCAACATGGGGGCTGGTGTTTGCTGTCAGTCGTATTTCTTCCTTGTCTGCGTTGACGGCCGCTGCGATAACACCCTTTTACAGCCTGTGGTTAATAGAGAGTGTCGGCGCTCGCTGGTTGATTTTGATTATCGCGTTGATGCTGATTGCTCGTCATCACAGCAATATTCGTCGTCTGATAACAGGCCATGAAGGCAAGTCTTAAGGCGGTGTCAGTTCATTTAATGGCCAGCGTGGTCGCACGGTAAAGCTTGCCGGATCCTGTTTCACCATCGCTTTTTGCCTAACGGCCCCTGCAAAGGCAATCATGGCGCCGTTATCGCTGCAAAACTGCTGGCGTGGATAAAATACCTCGACCCCGGGCATAGCATCAAGTTTGTTGCGCAGCGCTTTGTTGGCACTCACCCCACCGGCAACCACCAGACGTTTATGCCCTGTTTGTTTCAGCGCCCGACGACATTTAATCGCTAAGGTATCGACTACCGCTGTCTGAAAGGCTAAGGCAATATCAGCGATGTCCTGATCCGTTTTATCGCTATCAAGCCAGGTATTCATTGCGAAGGTTTTCAGACCACTAAAGCTGAAATCCAATCCGGGCCGGTTGGTCATGGGTCTGGGAAATTCGAACCGATTGGCAACGCCCTCTTCTGCTTTGGCAGCTAAATACGGTCCACCGGGATAAGGCATGCCCAACAATTTTGCTGTTTTATCAAAAGCCTCACCGACAGCATCGTCTATCGATTCCCCTAAGACTTCATATTCACCCACAGCTTTAACGTCGACCAGCAATGTGTGTCCTCCTGAGACCAATAAAGACACAAACGGAAACTCAGGTGAACGATCTTCCAGCAATGGCGATAATAAGTGCCCTTCCATATGATTGACGGCTAAAGCAGGTTTATCCAGTGCCCAGGCGATACTTCGGCCAATTGCTGCGCCGACCAATAAAGCGCCTGCCAGCCCCGGCCCTGCTGTGAAGGCAACAGCATCAATATCGCTGGTTTCCAATCCAGCAGACGCCAGTACCTCATCAATCAAGGGCAGCGTTTTACGGATATGGTCACGTGAGGCAAGCTCCGGTACGACGCCGCCATACTCAGCATGTAGCTCGATTTGACTGAACAGAGTATGAGCCAGTAGACCCTTCTCAGTGTCGTACAGGGCGACACCCGTTTCATCACAGGAGGATTCAATTCCTAAAACGCGCATTTCTTTTCCAAGCATCAATTTAATAACAATGCACATTATGCCTTTTTTGAAATAAAGTGATTTAACTGTTTGCTTTCTGGTAGATATTTCGTACAATTGGGGGTTTTCCGTACAAGAATTGTTTAGGGAGCATTGAATGCCTGCAGTTAGAGTTAAAGAGAACGAACCATTTGACGTAGCTTTGCGTCGCTTCAAACGTGCTTGTGAAAAGGCCGGTACAGTTGCTGAAGCCCGCGCACGCGAAGCATATGAAAAGCCAACAACTGTTCGCAAACGTGCAGCAGCAGCGGCCGTTAAGCGTCATCAAAAGAAACTGTCTCGTGAAAACGCAAGTCGCGTTCGTTTGTACTAATCTCACAAGATAGTCGATAAAAATATGCCAGCTGAAGCCAGCCCGTTAAAGGTCACCATTCAGGATCAAGTCAAAGTCGCTATGCGCGCCAAAGACAAAGATCGTTTGAATGTGCTGCGACAAATCACCGCATCTATTAAACAGGTTGAGGTCGATAATCGTACCGATCTGTCAGATGACGAGATCATTGTGATTCTGACTAAGATGACCAAACAACGTCGTGAAGCGTTAGACCAGTATGAAAAAGCGGGCCGTGATGATTTGGCTGACATTGAAAAAGCAGAACTCGTTATCATTCAGGAGTTTTTACCTGAAGCGCTGAGTGAGGCCGAAATTGCGCAAGCAATTCAATCTGCGATTGATGAGTCTGGTGCTTCCAGCATTAAAGACATGGGTGCAGTGATGAATGTCCTGCGTCCAAAGATCCAGGGTCGTGCTGATATGGGCGCGGTGAGTGGTCAAGTTAAGGCTGCATTGAGTAACTAAAAGCTTATGCAGCCAAGTCTATTAAGACGTGGTTAATATTTACTGCGAATTTGAGCCATAATAGCGATTATGGCTGGACAAATCCCCACACAATTCATTGATGAGCTACTGGCACGGGTTGATATCGTTGATATCATTGACACCCGTGTTGCGCTCAAAAAAGCAGGTAAAAATCTTCATGCCTGCTGTCCTTTCCATAACGAAAAAACACCTTCCTTTACTGTCAGCCAAGAAAAGCAGTTCTATCATTGTTTTGGCTGCGGAGCCCATGGAACCGCCATTGGCTTTCTGATGGAATACGATCAGCTGAGTTTTCCTGAGACAATTCAAGAGCTCGCTGATCATGTGGGCATGACAGTGCCCACCACTCAGCAGTCCAATCTCTCTCCCGTTAAACAAAGCCTGTATGACCTGATGGACAAGGTAGGTCAGTATTATATTCACCAGCTACAAACACACCCCCAAAGACAGGGCTTTGTCGACTATCTCAAGCAGCGCGGTTTGTCTCAGAAGACAGTGGAGCACTTTGGTATCGGCATGGCTCCTGATGGCTGGGATAATGTATTACGGACTTTTGGTAGTAACCCCGAACAGACCAAACAACTGCTTGAGGGCGGCTTACTGATCAAAAATGATAAAGGCCGAACGTACGATCGCTTCCGTAACCGCATTATGTTTCCCATTCGGGATAGAAGAGGGCGGGTTATTGGTTTTGGTGGTCGTGTTCTGGATGACGGCACACCTAAGTATCTCAATTCGCCTGAAACACCGATTTTTCATAAAGGTACAGAACTCTACGGCTTGTATCAGGCACGTAAGGCAAACCGGAAGCTGGAACGTATCGTCATTGTTGAAGGCTATATGGATGTCATTGCTCTGGCTGAGCACGGCATCAGCAATGCGGTTGCCACCTTAGGCACATCCACCACCGCCGATCATCTACGTTTATTATTGCGTGCAGCGCCGGAAGTCGTGTTTTGTTTCGATGGTGACAGAGCTGGCCGTGATGCGGCATGGCGGGCGGCTGAAAATGCCTTACCCATGCTGGGTGGTAATCAACAACTCAAGTTTATGTTCCTGCCGGATGGAGAAGATCCAGATAGCCTGGTCAGCGAGCAAGGGTCAGAAGCCTTTAATGAACGGGTTTTAAATGCGCAGAATTATTCAGAGTTCTTTTTTGAAACGCTGAGCAGCCAAGTCGATATTGCCTCCATGGATGGCAGAGCCAGACTGGTCGAGATGGCGAAGCCCTACCTAAAGCATGTACCTGCCGGTGTATACCGAGACATGCTTGAGCAGCGTCTGGCAGAGCTCTCTAAAACCAACATGGCTACCTTGAATAAGCATCTGGAAAAACCAGCCGTACAAAAAAGAACAGTCAAAAATAAAGCTCTGGCGACGATGACGCCAATACGCATGGCGATAACCATTGTTCTGCAATATCCTATTCTGGCTTGCGAGATTGACGATGTCACAGCAATTCGTGATGTGAATCAGCCGGGCGCAAATATTTTGCAGCAATTGCTTGAAACTCTGCACCAGCATCCCCATTTAACAACTGCGGCCCTTCTTGAGCGCTGGCGGGATAAAGAAAACGGGGCGCATCTTCAGAAACTTGCTTTGCAGCCGTTAAGTTTATCAGCGGATGCTCTCAAGCATGAACTCACAGGGATAGTGTCTCAACTGCAGAAGGAAGCCAGGCAGCAGAGACTGATTTACCTTGAGAGCAAACCACTCAGCGAGCTTACTGAAGCAGAAAAGGCCGAGTGGAGGTCGTATAAGTGAATGTTTTTAGTTAATTTTGATGCAACAAGAGACCATTTTCAGTATAATGAAGGGTTCACGTATATTAGCGTCAAGGGTTTTAAAGGGGCCGCATGAAAGATCAACAATCACGCGTTAAGGAACTTATCGCCTTAGGGAAAGAACGTGGTTATCTCACCTATGGTGAGATTAATGATCATCTTCCAGAAGATCTAGTCGATGCTGATCAGGTAGAAGATATCGTCAGCATGTTTAGCGATCTCGGTATCATGGTCCATGAAGATGGTCTGGATACTGATGAGATGGAGCGTCTTGCTGAAGCCATTTCTTCCAACGATGAAGTCTCTGATGAAGAGGCTGCCGCAGTATTAGCAAGCTCCGATGGTGAGTTTGGTCGCACAACCGATCCTGTCCGCATGTATATGCGTGAAATGGGCTCAGTTGAACTGCTTACGCGAGAAGGCGAAATTGTTATCGCCAAGCGTATTGAAGCCGGTCTACGCGAAAGTCTCTTGATGCTGTCAACATACCCTGACTGCGTTGCCTCCTTCCTTGAATTATATGATGCTGTTGAAGCGGGCGAAATGCGTCTCAATGAGCTGATCAAAGGGTTTGTAGTTGTTGAAGAAGAAGTCGAAGAAGATGACGCAGTCGATGCTGCTTCAAATGACGACAGTGACTCAGATTCAGACGATGATAATGACGTTGATGATGAGGAAGAAGACGACTCAGCGGGTGAAATAGATCCGGAAGAAGCTAAAGCACGCTTTGACGCGTTGCGTGAAAGCTTTAAAGAATCCAACAAACCAGATGCCCCAGAAGAAGCACAAGAACAGACCACGAATCTGTTCATGGAATTCAAATTAACACCGAAAACGTTAATTTATCTCAATGATCTGATGGCAGATACAATCGACGAAATTCGCAAGCAAGAAAGAACGATTATGAATATCGTTGTTGGTCAAGCGCGAATGAACCGTCGTGACTTTATTGAGTCATTTCAAGGCAATGAAAGCAACGTCAACTGGGCGGATAAACATATTCGTGCCAAAAAGCTCTACTCCTCCACGATCAAAAAGCACCATGACGAGATCGTTGCAGCGCAGAGCAAATTAGCCGAGATCTCAAATGATCGTGGCATGTCGATTTCAGAAATCAAAGAAATTGCCCGTCAAATGTCGATTTCTGAAGCTAAAGCACGACGTGCTAAAAAAGAAATGGTCGAAGCCAACCTGCGTTTGGTTATCTCCATCGCTAAAAAATATACCAACCGCGGTCTGCAATTCCTGGATCTCATTCAGGAAGGCAACATCGGTCTGATGAAAGCGGTTGATAAGTTTGAATACCAACGCGGTTATAAATTCTCGACCTACGCAACATGGTGGATTCGCCAGGCGATTACCCGTTCTATTGCGGATCAGGCGCGTACCATCCGTATTCCGGTTCATATGATCGAAACGATTAACAAACTGAACCGGGTTGCCCGTCAGATGCTTCAGGAAATGGGCCGTGAACCGACACCTGATGAGCTGGCAGAACGTGTTGAAATGCCAGAAGATAAAGTACGTAAAGTGCTTAAAATCTCTAAAGAACCGATTTCAATGGAAACCCCAATCGGTGATGATGAAGACTCACATCTGGGTGACTTTGTGGAAGACGTCAACGTCATTTCACCATCAGATTCTGCCATCATTGAAGGTCTGCGTGAAGCCACCCAAGGTGTGTTGAACGGTCTGACTGAACGTGAAGCGAAAGTACTGCGTATGCGTTTCGGTATTGATATGAATACTGACCACACGTTGGAAGAGGTCGGCAAACAATTTGATGTCACGCGTGAACGTATTCGTCAGATAGAAGCGAAAGCATTGCGTAAGCTTCGTCACCCTTCACGCTCCGATCAACTGAGAAGTTTCCTCGACTCAGAAGGTTCGTAAGACAAAAAGCTGTCGGGCCTATAGCTCAGTTGGTTAGAGCAGGGGACTCATAATCCCTTGGTCCCAGGTTCGAGTCCTGGTGGGCCCACCATATAAAT
>NZ_CBFHHW010000001.1:92556-127824 GCF_965655755.1 Methylophaga sp.
GCAAAGCCTTAGCGTTATTTTTAGCGCTGAGGCTTTTTTGTTTCTGTCTCATGTAGACACAGATTAAGAAAACTCAATTGATAAGTTATAGGGTTCAGCTTTGTTGCACGCTAACCTTAATTTACTTAAGTCTTTACTAAAGGATAGAAACGTTATGATATGGATAGAGATATTTCTGGCAATACCGACATTGTGGTTTTAAGTGTTCTCTGGGGTCTACCCCGTTTTCACGGTCGGTTTAAAAACGCTTGAAAACTTCATATCGCACCTTGCCACTCGTCTTCTCATGCGAGGATTATGGAATCGCTCAATATAGTCAAATAAATTAACTTTAGCCGTATAACCGCGATCCTTAGAAGTTTATAAAGGTTGTATTTTCAGTTACATAAGCATACGGTCTCAAATAATCTCTATAGTTAGATGTTTACCTAATTTAATTATTATTCGCTAGTAGTCTCATAAAAGAGACTATTGAGTAAATGGAGTATTAAGGATGATCAAATGACTGATCAGAAATTAACGGTTAAATGTCTATCAGATGCGCTAGAAAATGATGAGTTTCTATTTCATTATCAGCCCATACTTTCATTAACGACAGGCAAGATTGATGGAGCCGAGGCTCTTCTCCGATGGAAGAAAGACAATGGTGATTTGATACCAGCCGGGGACTTCATTCCTTATGCCGAAAAAACAGGCTTTATAACCGAAATAACAAAAGCCATGATTCCCCGTTTTTTAAGGGATCAGGAAAAGATATTCAAGACAGACAATACGATTATTTCATCGTTAAACATATCTGCCAAAGACTTATATAACGATGAATTTATTCCCATATTCTTCAACTTAATTAACAATTCTGTTGGTGATAATTCTAAAATAAAAATTGAATTAACGGAAAGCTCTGTTTTGTCTCTTAGTGAGAAAGGCTTACAACAAATAGCCGAGCTTAGAGAGCACCATATTGGGCTTGCGATTGATGATTTTGGTACTGGGTATGCTACGTTTGCGCAATTAAGGGATTTGCCATTTACAGCTTTAAAAATAGACTACAGTATTACGAGTAAAGCGATGGCCACGCCTGATGGCCTCACACTTTTGGAGCATAGTATTAAACTCGCGCATCAACTCAATATGGACTCTATTGCAGAGGGGGTGGAAAACCCTGACATAATTGGATATTTGATGGGTATTGGGTGCGAGCATGTTCAAGGCTATTACATTAGTAAGCCATTAGAGCTTTCGTCTTTTATAGATTTAATAAATGAAAATTATGTTTGGTCTACCTTTATCCATGGCTACATTTATAAGGCAATGGTTGACTATGTCGAGTGGGTTAGGAAAGTTCATTCTTCCTTATATATGTCAAGCAGTAATTTAAGGATTGTGCCTTTTGAAGCAGAAAAGGCACCGGCGGGAAAATTTTTCCTTGAGATTACAAATAGCATGGATATTGAAATTTATAATGAGCTTACTACGAAATACAACAAAAGTTATGAATTGGCTAATATTATGCTAGATGCAAAAATTGCCGGAGACCAGATGCTTATTGAAAAGCTATTGCCTGAATTTTTTGAAAAAAGTGGCGAGGTCAATGCAATTTTACAAAAAGTATATGCTATGGAATGCCAAGAAGGCCTCTTGAAGAAGTTATTATTTCAGCATTCAACGGATGGAGAATCATGGCAAAACAATTAATGGTTAAAATTATGAGATACGTAACAGGTAATAGAGCAGAACTCAGAACAGACGTTACATGGCCTGTAGTATTCTAAATTCCAATAAAAAAGTGCTTATACTTCTTGAGCCATACAACCGCTAACCGAGGATTTTCGAGATGACCGAACTGATCGTAGGGCTTATTCTTTTTCTGGGGATCCACTCCGCGTCAATCGTTGCGCCTGTTGCAAGGGACAAAGCGGCCGTTCGATTGGGCGAGTATGGCTGGAAGGGACTTTACTCGGTGATAGCTCTTGTCGGGCTGATTCTGCTGATTCGGGGGTATGGCGATGCTCGACTCGATCCGATCGTCCTTTATTCTTCCCCAGAGTGGACACGTCATCTGGTGATGCTTCTGATGCTGCCAGTGTTCGTTTTTTTTCTGGCCGCCTATCTCCCGGGCAGGATTTCACATACGCTGAAACACCCAATGCTGGTGGCCGTTAAGCTCTGGGCGGCTAGTCACTTGTTGGCCAATGGGGCATTGGCCGATGTGCTGCTTTTCGGTAGTTTTTTAGCCTGGGCCGTGGTTGACCGCATTTCAATAAAGCGTCGATCTGTCCGGGATAATCCCCGTTTTCCTTCTGGGAAGGCCAATGACCCGGTTGCGATCGTCGGAGGTTTAGCACTCTACCTGGCTTTCGTGTTCTGGCTGCATCCGGTACTGATCGGTGTGGCGATTATCCGATAACACCATCCATACATATCTTGAGCTTCGGGCTCCCTTAAACTGAACAAATAAAAAAGCCCTAATACAGTGCATGTATTAGGGCTTTAGTTTTTAGAGCGATGCTAGACTCGGAATAGAACCGCAAAATGCGCTAGACATAGAAGTCCAAGTCTTCCTGAGCTTTAAGCAAATCCCGCATTTTGATGGGATCGTCGCCATAGAAGAAGACCAGGCCCCAGTGTGTACCGAAGGCCGAGCGTTCGGGTACCGTTTCTTCGGTGGGCGCAACCAACTCGTGAAAATCAAAATATGGATTTTCGGTAGTCTCTTTTGGCATTTCCAGCTTGCTGACTACGCGACGGCGGGGATAGACACCAAAGCACCCGGCATAGCCTTTTGCGCCTTCCACTTCTTTTGGAAAGAAGTTCGCCACCTCTTCTTTGGTGCTCTTAGGGTCGAAAACTAACATGGATGCTTGATAAGCACTGAACCCGTAGGCACGCTCAATCAATTCGAACGCCTTAAATCCGGGTGGTCGATAAGCGATCTCGCCAAAGTACATTTCACCATCGGCGGTCACAAAGTACTCGGGATGAATCAGCCCAAATTTGATATCGAAGGTCTTAATCAGTTTCTCGATCTGTTTGGTGATCGCATTACGCCAGCTTTCCAGTTCATGGGTAGCAGGCACAAAGACCGAATAACCCAAAGTCACGTACTCGGAGATGTTCAGAAATTTGATCTCACCATCGTGAATCCAGGCTTCTACTGCGAATTCCCAGCCATCAAGGTGGCTTTCCATAAGTAATGGATACTCTTCATCCGGAATGTTATCAATTTCTTCAATTGTGCGGATCATCCGATGTCCAAGGCAGCCGGCCTTGTCGAATGCTTTAACGTGAATCGGATCATCGGGATCGCCGTCGAGTTTCAGCAGTGTCTGGTTGACGCGCTTCATAAAGCGGATGATGTCGTCTTTTTCGTGAGCTTCTTCGAAAATCCCTACCCGTATACCACCCAGCTGGGCACGGCGCTTCATCAATGCTTTATCCCGAAACAGGATGGACTGACCGTACATACGTGGGTTATCCATCAGGACCGAGTTGATAGCGCCTGACCACTCTACGGTTTCTTCAAACAGGGGGATGGCAACATCAACGCCTTCGGCTTTTAGTCGCTCGGCAATTTCCATGGATCGATCATTCAGGCGTACAAAGTCCCATTGAATGTATGGAATATTATTTGCCGCGCAAAAATCAGCGGCCCAGTCGGGTGCGACCACCACATATCGACGATCAAACTTCTGAGCAGCTTTAATGGCGTTGAGGCTCCAGCCCAGTAATGCGATGTACCCCTTGTTCGGATCCTTGGGGGTTTCCGTTCCTTTCACAGAGTCCAGCGTGGGATCGGCCCAGCTTGAAACCTCGGTGGTTTTCGGACTTTCGGATTTTGTCGACATATTATGCTCTCCTCAATAAGTTGTGGAAAATGACGCTTAGGTTCGCAGCGTCAGTGATGGTCGTTCTGTGATTGTGGGGCTGGCTAACTAGCGTCCAACAGCCCAACTGTCTTGAGCCAAGCTGATGGCGTGTTGGACATCATCGATAGGTATATCGTTCGGCTCACCTTTTTCGAGTGGGTCGTAATGAAACACATACAGCCTTGAGGCGAACTCGGCTACTGGCAAAGAAGCTTCACCATAAAGCTCACCATGGCCTTGGGTCGAGGTAACAATGTTTTGCCCCCAATTTTGACCGCTGTCATTATTCGGGTTGAAAAAATAGACGCGCATAACCTCGTCCGGGTCCAGCGCAAGCCTTTGAATTGTGATGGCGTGCCAGCCAAGAAATCGCTTGGCACTGTCGGTCACAGCAATACCGGCCGGTTGCGGATTGATGACCGGAATGTTGCCATTGTAAAAAGGGTGATAAGCGGCATAAAAGTCACGAATAAACCCTTCAAAATCTTTCAGACCACCCGTAAATACGTCAACGGCTATGCGAAATCCGTGACCGACATGATCACCGTGGAATTCGGCGTTGACCCATTTATGGGGATCTTCTCCTCGCCCAGCACTACGACGACCCATTTCAAAATAGATGCGGTCCAGGTGTGGAACAGTGAGCAGTGATACGGCATCAACGTCCACCGGGGGCTCGCTGGCAAGTCCAGTACCGAGATCCCGAGAAGAAATACTGTCACCTTCAAAACGCATGACCACTTCGTCATCGCGTGCCGCCCATGCAAGGATCCGAAGCAATTCCATAGGCATGTTGTAAGCCCACATGGAGATAGCACGCGTAGACTGACAAGTCGGATAGTTTCCTTGTCCCACACCTAACGGTCGTCCGAGCACATTCAGCACGTCGGCAAGCAGAAAACACTCTGGTGAGCGGCTTTGACCAAAGACTGCCACTATTTTCTGTGTCGCCACATCGCACAGCGATAATCGTATTTGTCGCCACAGAGACGGTGCTACGGAAGGAGCGTAGAGAATGCCGCGCTCAAGCATCATAGCTAGGCCATAGGCACACTGACTGGTCTCTGGAAACAGGGCTTCATCAATCAGGGTATGAATCAATGCCGGATAGCAGTGAAAAGCGTCGGCTCCTGTATAGCTCAGCCCTAAAGCTGTAGGAATCAGGTCATTCCAGCGGGTGCGCAGGTAGCGTATAAAGCATGGCATGTAGGGTGAGACTAATCCCGTGCTGTGCATGGCCTTAGCAAAGGCGATGGCCTCCTGCAACAACATAGCATCGTCCATTTCCCTGATTCGCTCGGCATAAATGTCGAAGCCGGGATCTTCACGACAACCCTCTGTAGGGCTGAACACAGCATGGATAAGCTGCAACGCTTCGTCACCGACTTCACCGCCGATCGCATCCGGTTTTTGTAAGCAGACAGCAATCTGGGTCACCATCTGTTTAACGCTATTCACTTGGACCGGGCGCTGTTCCAGAATTCGCCAGACTTCAGCCACCAAATGTTCCAGAAGGTTATTGTAGCCCAGGTGCCCAAGCAGGAACTGATAGGTTTCCTTAACAGCGTAACCGATTTTATCCGGTCGAAGCCTGTCACTTTCCTGAAGATCACTCACTACCAGGTCGAGATTCATAGCCAACACTTGCGTTAAAAAGTGATGAGCGTGTTCCGCCGAGATCGATGGGTGGATGTAGTCGCCCTTAACTACCGCGAGAAGGCGAATCTGGCTCAGACATTCGACCACAGTTGCAGCCTGCTCTCCATGACGCATGGTACGAACAGCCAACGAGGGGACTAAAGTCTGCGGGTAATCCCAATCGCTGCCAGCAAAGAATCCTGCTGCCTCAATTGACGAAATACGCTCATAGAGTGCCTGCAAACCTTCTGCGTTGAACATCAAAACTTTCGCGGCGTCGATCACATCAAATACGGGTGAGACGCCTTCAAGAGCATTGATTTCGGCAAGGTGGTTGATGGCAGCATCGAGTGGCTTTAGAAGCTGCCCTGTCGCGCCATCAGCGTGTGGCGCGGATTTGTATGAATAATTGGGCATACACCTCTATCTTCCGGCTAACGCCGAAACATGTCAAATTTACCCTTAAAATCAAAAAGTCCAATGATGCTGTTTTCTATAGGATTTTGGGTCTAATAAAGAGAATTTTCAGCCTTCAACCTTTGCAGGAAACGCCATTCAGCTATATGGTATAAAACAGAACGATTAGCCAATAACTATTGCTACATTAACCAAAGAAATCACGGTGGTCTCCAATTAAAGGGGCCTGTATCTTTGGATGAACATGAGGTTCGAGTTTACTGACCACTGAAGTGACCGGATCGACTATCAGCGATTCGATCACTGCCGGAAAAATCGACCATTGACGCTAAAAAACCTGTCAGGATTTCAGGGAAAACAGCTAAGCCACAATGATGGTTTAAGAGCTGTTTTGTTAAAAGCATCCTGAAAGCAGTGTTTGTATTTAATAACCCAATGAATGAGGAATTAGTATGAAAATCGTAAGAGTTCAGGACATCATCGGTACCGAACGCGAAGTATCAGGCCCGGGCTGGACCAGCCGCCGTATGCTACTTAAAAAAGATGGCATGGGCTTTTCTTTCCATGAAACCATTATCCCGGCTGGTGCAGAACTCAATCTCTGGTACAAACATCATCTCGAAGCTGTGTATTGTGTTGGCGGCAACGGCAGCATTCTAGATAAAGCGACAGGTGAAACGCATCAAATAACGGATGGCACTTTATATGCGCTGGACAAGCATGATCAGCACACTCTGAGGGGCGGCACCGAAGATATGCGTCTTATATGTTCATTTAACCCGCCTGTTACCGGCCGTGAAGTGCACGATGAAGATGGTGCTTACTTGCCGGATACTGGGGAAGACTGAGTCTGAAATCGGTTTCCATTATCGGATCGATTAAAAACCGCCTGTAGAGATTAACTACTTGTTGTTTGGAAGGTTCTTTCTGACGGATTTGGTCGGATTAAGTTGTGAAAAGTTATACCTGCAATTTCAGAATTCATAATTCTCCAGCTCGCGTCCCGATGTAACCACCATGATCTTAAAAGCCTCGGAACTGATTAATTCTCCGGGGCTTTTTTTTGATCAAAATTATTTGATCAACCTCACTCAAAGCTAAACCAGAAGTACCATCCAGAAGGATTGGTTGATATTTAACCATTTGTTTTTAAATGTCATTTTGGACATTTAACGTTTAAACCTATAGGGTTAAATTGTGTGCTACTAAATAAAAGGGGTTCTCATGGATCAAATAGCCGCATTTTGGAATCAATACGAAAGCTCAGTACTGCTGTTTGTGGTCGCTGTTTTGTATCTGATTGGCTTTTACGTCGCAGCGCGAATCGTTAAAAGCGTTTCTCATCGTTTGTTATTAAAAACTCAGATCGATAATCAATTCACCAAAACGGTTGGTCTGAAAGAAAGTTTTCCGATTGAAAAAGTCATATCAGTTACCACTTTTTGGATTATCATGGCATTCGGTCTGTTGACCTTCTTTGACAAGTTGGACTTACAAACGGTTACGCAGCCACTCAATGCATTGTTAACAGAGATCTTTTCTTATCTTCCTAAATTGGGTGCCGCTGCCGGATTACTTATCATTGCCTGGATTCTGGCATCACTTTTGGAGAAGGGTATTGAAAAGGCATCGACAGTTGCCAAGCTTGATGAGCGATTGAATAATCTAGACAAAGACGAAGAAGATAACTTGTCTGTGAGTAAATCTTTTTCCAGAGCAGGTTATTGGTTAGTCTTTTTACTGTTTTTGCCTATGGTACTAGGCGTCTTGCAGATGGAAAGTCTGGTCACACCGTTACAGGATATGTTTGCCAAACTGTTCAGTTATCTACCTAATATCATCTCCGCTTTACTGATCTTCGCTGTAGGTTACTTTGTAGCACGACTAGTGAAACAGGTTGTGACGAGTTTATTAGCTGCTTCAGGTGCGGATAAATTCAGTGAAAGGACTGGTATCGAAACCAAGTTTTCGGATCTGATCGGTACGGTCACTTACACCTTTATCCTGCTGTTGGTAATTGTTCAGTCGCTTGATGCGCTGAGAATTGCTGCTATCTCGCAGCCTGCACAAAATATGATTCAGATGATATTTGCGGCTATTCCAGGCATTCTTGCAGCAACATTAGTCATCGGGATTTCATATTACATCGGTAAGCTTGTTGCTCAGTTAGTAACTGACTTATTGACTGCTGCCGGCTTTAATAAGATGGTGTCAAATCTTGGCTTTGAAATGGGGCTGGAACGAACGCCTAGTCAGTATGCCGGCAGCTTGGTGCTTCTCGGTGTGATTCTGTTTGCTATTCTGGGTGCGACGGAACTGCTTAACTTCCAACCTTTGAGCATGATTGTTACAGTCATGATTGAGTTTGCGGTTCAAGTGATTCTGGCAGCCGTTATCTTAGCCATCGGTATTTTTGTGGCTAAAAAAGTCAAAGGTATTGTTGTTGAGGCGGGCATGCCTAATTCAGCAGCATCACTGGCTAGTGTGGCTATTATGTTCTTGACCATTGCCATGGCCTTGCGTCAACTTGGCTTGGCTCAGGATATAATTAATATTGCCTTTGGTTTGATGTTAGGTGCTGTTGCAATTGGTACAGCATTAGCTATTGGACTGGGCAGCAAGGATATTGCCGGCCGAGAAGTTGAAGCATTATTACAAAAGTTTAAAAAATAATATGACATCAGAGTCCTGCCCGAAGAACAGGGCAGGACTCATTTATGTTTAATCACTCAATGCAGCGAGCAATTTGTTGCATTGCCATTCAATTTAAAAAACCATTTTCTGTTTACTTCCATGCATACTGCATAAAGGCTATCTTCCCTGCTTCTCTAAACAGCGAGTCGGGGCGGAGAGGGTTCGGTGCACGCTGGGGTTTGGTATACTTTTTTGAATATGATCCTGACAAATGCGGGATTTGTTGAAACATCAGGAGTCTCTGGATTTATAGGTTTAATGTATTCAGAGATGCGATAAGGAATAAGCTTGGTAGAATCAGTGAGTGATGTGAATGTGAGCATTGAGGTGACGCAGCCTCAGTTAGTGGAAGAGCTTGAAGACGCCATTACTGCATTAGACGAAGCACCGGACTTTTCGAAGGCAACAAATGTACGGCGTCTTTATGACAGTGTGAATCGAATCCTTCAATCTGAAGAAGGTTGCGCGCTGCTGGAGCGATATATAGAGCGTATAGAGCGGGCAGGTGTGTTCAATAACACCGACTATGCTTCACCGCAGATTCTTGTGGCTTCTTTGAGTGCTTACGCCTTGAAAAGTGCAGATGCTGATACCGTCATTATTGAAGCTTTAAGTGACTTACGTTTGCTGGCGGTGGCAGATAACCAATATACTCATTCCGCCATTTCATCAGAGCAGGCCCATCATCATCTGACTCAGGTATTAGCGGTTAACCTGCAGATGCTATTTTCTGTGCCTTCAGAAGCTGAGCGCGAAACTCAGGGGCGGTTAGGACAGATCAGTCGTAACCTCTTGCAATATCTTGCTCAGCGTATTGGGTATGAGCACGTTATTGAGCAGTTAATCGACGAGATCTGGCGAATCCTGCAACAACGACCTATTCAGGTTGATCACATCAAACAAATGGTAACGCAGATTTCTATCTGTCAGTTAGACCCGGAGATTGATCTGGGGCAAGGCGGACATGGTGCTGATCGCCTGATTAGCAGTCTCTATGGTGCGACACAGGCTTCCAGGGAAGATCCTGGGGTCGAGGTGTATCTTGCACGGCTAGAGGCGATGGATGCTGCTGCTCTGCAGTATGAAGCGACGGGGTTTGCACGTGCCATGCATGATACCGGGCTTGTGTCACCCTATCATGCAGTATTGCTGCGCTTTGTTTCTGAAAATAGTGACCAACTAGTCAGTGAAGCATTGGGCCTGTCTTCAACGGGACGAGATTGTTTATTAAGTTTTAGCGACTTAGTCAAAGCAATCATAGATAAAGCAGTGCATCCTGAATCAGCACAAGCCATTTATGGCTTAGCATTGATGCTCGAACGATGCATTTTGTATCAACCACCGGTGGCTCCAGCCTTATGGCGGCAATTGTCGTTGTCATTGTCTGAGTTTTCGAAACAAAGACTGACGATACTGTACGGTGAGACGCCTTCTGCGGAAGCACGATTGCTTGAAGGTGTATTGTGTGTGCTCGGCCAGCCTCTAGGCGTCGGTCAAGGAAATAACCCCACTTGTCAGTCTGCGAGAGCGATTTCGATGTGGGCCTATAACGATCCAGATAACTTATTACAACTTGTTGTCAGAGCTGCGCGTGATGACGAGGTCGTCATGCACTTTGAAGGGCAGACTATCTCATCTCATGAAATCGTTGCCGGTTTGGCAAAAGAGTTGCCCATGGATCTGGATCCTGTCTCCCTTATCCTGGTGCCGCACCTAGATCGTATTTATGCGGAAATGGGCAGACTTTGTCTTGACAGAGAAGGTGATCCGCACCGTTGGGTTAACCCTGAATTTCATGGCTGGTGGTGTGGCCGTGGATTTAGCATTAATGTTGATGTGACGAACGGGAAGTTGATCAATCTGGATGAATTTCTGAGACGGTTTTATGCCAGTTATCACCCTTATTACAATGGTAACCAGCCACTGATTCACCCTCAGCCCGCAGGTGTGGCAGTTACTGACAGTGCCATGCGATTCATCGGCTGGCATGCCATTACGATTTTACGTGTTGCGTTGGATCAGGAAAATGTCATGCGTGTATATTTTTATAACCCAAATAATGATAGTGGTCAGGATTGGGGCGATGGTATTCTGGTAAGCACATCTGGACATTCTGAGCGTTTTGGCGAAGCGTCTTTGCCATTTGAGCAATTCGTTTCACGTTTATATATTTTTCATTATGACCCACTTGAACCGGGAACCCCGGAAGCGGTTCCACAAACCTCTCTGGATGAGGTATCAGAAAAAATTTATAAAAGTTGGGGTGCCAGTAGAATTTAATTGCTTATGCTTCAGTCTTCGCTTTAGTAAGGTGGTATGTAACGCTGTTGAGTTGATGTTTGGAAAAGAAAAAATGCAGGAAGATACGTCCGGCCAATAATTATTTAATTTTGCCGTTGATTTGTCGATAAGCTTTTTGTGGGAAGAAACTTTTTCTCACTGCATGCTCCTTCTATTGTTTAAGCCAGGTAACCAACCTGGCTTTTTTTTGGGCAAAAAAAGCCCCACTTGATTAGAGCGGGGCTTTTTAGGCTATTTTTAGTAATCTTTTTCTTCAGAAGCTTCGCCCTCAATGGCTCCCCCTGCAGCTTCCATGTCTTCGCCTACGCCTTCCATGGTGTTACATGCGGTTAAGGATAATGCAAATGTCAGTCCTAATAAAAGACACGTTATTTTTTTCATTTCAGTCTCCTTTTTTCATTCAAATTACACACTCTGAAGTTAATTTTTCTGACTTACTCAACCAAGTGACCGGTGTTGTTTTGACCATCTACTAGTGCGAACATGAATGTGCTCGAAAAGTTCACTCAACTTATGGCTAGGTAAAATAACGCGTTTTTAGCAAGTTTAAGGTGGTTGAGACGAGAAATGCTTAACAGAAGAAACATTGATCTTGTGTTTATCTGAGCCTGAGAACAGGCTGAAATAGTGAACGATAGTCTGAGGTCATTGTCAGGATAAGTAGAGGACATGATCCTCGTGATAATAAAGGACTGAATTTTTAACAGGAGATGTGTAATGAATAACGAACAAAATTCAACCTCTTTTAAAATGCTGTGTCGTGCTTTGATGCTGATGTTTGCGATTTCAAGCTTTGGCTTACTTGCAGCATGCGATAACGACGGACCAGCTGAAGAAGCCGGCGAGCAGATTGATGAAACAATTGAAGAGGCTGGCGACACAATGGAGGATGCTGCAGACGAAGCTGAAGACGCTATGGATTAAACGATTCTAGCTCATTCACCCGGGTTTTTCGGGTGGATATCACATATTTTGTAACATGCGATCAAGGAGACTAAAACATGGCTACACAAGCAAGCAATCAAGAATTACAAGATCAACTTGATACACTTCGTAAAGATTTCAGTGAACTGACGCAAACAATGAAAACAATGACGTCGGATTATGCCAAACAAGGCCAAGATAAGCTTAAAGAAAAAGCTGACTACGCTCAGGAGCAGGCAAGAGATTCTTTCTATAAGGCTCAGGGCGAGGTAGAAACCCATCCGTACACAAGTATGGCTGTGGCATTCGGTGTTGGTCTCGTAATCGGTAAAATTCTAGATAAATAATCCAGTCGGCCATCAAAAGGGAGTCTTTATGAGTTGGCGTTCACGATTACAGCTCAGTACGGTTAGCATCATAATGACGCTGTTACTGAGTTTTTTTGCCCTCGGATTTGCAGGTGTAGCGGAATTCATAGCCCTAGCAGCCGTATTTGAAACGTCTGTTGCGGCAGTAATAACTGCTTTGAGTTATGTCATTCTGGCGCTGCTTCTGTTGATTGTTACGAATAGTATCAATCGCGAACAAAAAAATAAGCAGTCGAAAAAAATACCCGACTCATCACAACAGGAAGTGGATGCGTTTTTAGAGTCGTTGACGAATCCCGCTTTGGCTCAGTTGATTAAACAGCATCCGGCAAAAACGATGATTGCTACTGTGGCTGCCGGGGTTGTGGTTGGTTACAGTGCTGAGGCACGTGAAATGCTCAAAGCGTTTAGCCAGCAGTGTAGCGAAAAAAAATCTGACTGATCAGAGCCGTCAGACTTTATGACTAAAAAGCCTCAATCGTTGATTGGGGCTTTTTTAATAATTCTTATTTTCGCTGGCGCTATTTTCAATCGCATCGCCAGCCGCCTCGACATCTTTACCCAGTCCTTCAATGGTATTGCAGCCTGCGAGCACTAGGGTTAGACAAAAAGAAAGTAATAGAGCAATACGTTTCATGATTAGGCTTCCTAAAAAGACCGCATAAAATTACCACAAGATACGAAATTGCCAAAGTCACCTGCTTACAATAAAACCATCAGACAATGAAGCATCCTACTTTGTATAAGTTTGGGCGTGCATTTTGTCTTAGGTTAGAATAATTTTATCGCGCATAACTGCTTTTATCACATTAATTTCATTTCACATGCAGCAGTCTCTATAGTCATCAATTGGGTTTTACAGGGTTCAAGCTATCATGCGTTTATCTATTCTCTTTTTGTCGTTATTTATCCCAAGCTACAGCTATGCTACAGAGCAATGTCCAGATTTTTTGAACTACGACATGCCCAGACTGCATTCAAAGGATACGGTGAACTTGTGTGATGTGGCGACAGGAAAACCGGTGTTGATCATCAATACAGCAAGTCATTGTGGATACACCCATCAGTTCGAAGGACTTGAATCGCTTCATCAAAAATACAAGGAGCGAGATTTAGTAGTGGTTGGGTTTGCCAGTAATGACTTCAATCAAGAAGCTAAAACGGAGGAGGAAGCTGCAAAAGTCTGCCGTGAAAACTTTGGTGTTAGTTTCACAATGATTGCGCCGAGTTATGTAAAGGGCCACAGAGCCAATCCGGTATTTCAAGAAATTAACAATCAAAGTGAGCAGCCTGACTGGAATTTTAATAAGTATCTTATTAACAGCCAAGGTAATGTTGTAGAACACTTCTCCAGTCGAGTAGAACCGGACTCAACTCAAATGAGCGAAGCCATTGAGTCCATTTTAGAGTAGGCTATAAACCATGTAATATAAGGGTTAACCCTGTTTCACTGCCTTATAAAATCTATACATTAAAGATAATTAATGTGATGCGGTTCACATTTTTACCGCAATAAGGTTTAATAGAGGTTTAGTACGGTTCGGATTTGTTCACGTACAGAAAGCGACATTGAATTGATTTTATTTAACATGTAGGTGCTGTAAACACCTGTTAAACATGATGATTAGGTTGACTTGCCTTCAATAAAATCTGATACTTCAGTTATAACTTTCAATCACACTTTTGTGAGTCGGTTTTCAGGGAGAAGATGCTTAATGAAGGAATTTATGTCTCAAGTGGCTCACAGGCTGAGCTTTCAAGCCGATTTTAACATGGTCAGCAGTGCCTCTTTTTTTGACGACTCACGACGTGATCTTCAATCTCGCATTTACACGGTTTCTCAAAAGGGGCATCTGTGATGATTAATTCATGCCGTTTTCTACTATTACTGATTGCAGTTTCTGTAACAGGGTGTAGCGCCATTCATGGCGATATCGGCCCTGACAAAGCACAATCGGATCTTCGCGATTCAGTTGAAGCACCTGTTGTCGTTTCTGAAGGTGAAGCGCCTTTCTGTAAGGTGCCACCAATGGCTATTCCTGAAACGCCGAAACTGGAAACTTTGCCGGAACCTTTCAGTGCCAAACTCTATTTCCTTTTGGATCAAACGGTTTACACCGACGAATCACGTGCTGAATCTGAAGAGATCTACCAAGAAATCTTGGACAGAGGTTTTAGTCAAGTTACTATCAGTGGTCACACCGATACATCGGCTTCCAATGCCTATAACGAAGCCCTTTCTTTACGCCGAGCCCAAAAAGTTCTTCAAGAACTGGTTGACTATGGTGTTCCTGCAGATACGGTGAGAATATCTGCTGAGGGTGAATATCGACTATTAGTGTCGACACCAGACGAAACGGTCGAAGTCAGAAATCGTCGTGTCGAAATTAACGCACGCTAATTGTGGAGTCTTCAATGATACATAAACTTAAATTAATGACATTAACGGCTTCAGTTTTGAGTGCAACGTTGATGCTTTCTCAAACAGCGTCGGCCGAGACATTGACTGAAGCAGTCGATAAAACGATCAAAAGTAACCCAAACATTCTAGCCGAGTCTAATCGTCGTCAGAGTGTTGATAAAACGGTCGATCAAGCAAGGGCTGGTTATTACCCGAAGGTTGATTTGAATTTAGGTATCGGCAGAGAGCGGACGGAAAATAACGCCACGGCGCCTGGACATTCTACCCTGACACGTGGTGAGGCTGGTTTGACTGCCTCACAGATGCTTTATGATGGCTTTGCAACAAAAAGCTCTGTCGACCAAACACAGTCTCTAGCCGAGTCTGCTGGATATGTCGTGGCAGATACGGCGGAAACAACCTCATTACGGGCCGTAGAAGTCTATCTTGATGTGTTGCGTCGGCAAGATTTGTTGAAATTGACAGAAGATAACCTTGAGAGTCACGAGAAAATTTTCTCTCAGATTGAGCAGCGTAGTGAAAGCGGTGTTGGAAATAGTGCCGATCTTGAGCAGACCAGAGGTCGTTTGGCATTGTCACAAGCAAACCAAACCTCTAACGAAGGCAACCTTGAAGATGCAATGAGCAGCTACAATCGTGTCGTAGGTAATATGCCTGAAGCACCTGTAGATCCTGGACTGGATTGTTGTAATCAAGCACCTGCAACACTCGAAGATGCACTGGCAATTGCCTATCACCAACATCCTGCTTTGCGTTCGGCTATGGCTCAGCATGAAGCCGCTTTAGCTGAAGAACAAGGGGCAGAAGCGCCATTCCATCCTCGTGTCGATCTTGAATTAAGCACGCGTGCTGACAATGATCTGGATGGTGACAAAGGGCACGAGAAAGAAATTCTGGCTATGATTCGTTTACGTTACAACCTGTTGAATGGTGGTGCCGATAAAGCGCGTCTTGAGCAAACAAGCTTTTTAAGTGAGCAGGCAAGAGAAGAAGCAAATATTGCCATTCGTGATATTGAACGTGATGTTCGTCTTGCCTGGAATGCAGTGGATAATTTCTCCCGTCAGCTGCCTATTCTTGAGCAGCGATTAGCTTCAGCAAAACAAACACGTGAATCTTACCAGCAACAATTTAATATTGGTCAGCGAACGCTGCTGGATCTCCTGGACACAGAAAATGAAGTGTTGACTGCCGGTACGGAATATACCAACACTTACTATAACCATCTTTATTCATGCTACTGGCTGTCCGAAACCATGGGTAAACTTCTGGAACGTTTGGAGTTAGAGGCGCCTGAACAAGCGATTACGGTTGCCAGCGAAGAAGCAACGGAATAAATGAAATAGCGATTGATTGAGCCCTGATACCTGTGATGGTATCAGGGCTTTTTTATAACTGTTTTTTCTGTCTTAGGCTAACGTTGGCGTTAAATTCTGTAGCTTGATATTCACGTTTTTTTACCTTGCTTACAACTATCATGGTCGTGTGCCGTTTACTTTTTATAACAACTTTATCCAGAGCGCTTTTTCAAAGAGAGTTAAATAACGGGAAAATCTTCACTGGAGTCCTCCAGGCTCTTGCGTCATAGTGAAAAAAAGATACAGCCTAGGAGTCAGGATGATTGAACGTGATGAAAATACGTTTGCTGCTTTGAAGGAGATGGCTGAGGACATCCATTTAGTCTCACGTAATGAGAATGACGAACTTATTGGTATTGAGTACTTCAACAAGCTTGCTGTGCTCAGTCGAGAAGAACTGATGGAACTTGAGCAGCTTTGGTCTCACAAATGCGCTACCTGCCGAAAAGAAAAACTGGCATCGCAGTGGATGGTGATACAGGTCTTTATGCTAATCAGTGTCGCAATCTACATTGCCTGGATATCAGGCGGTATTGCGGGCACCATTTCCAGTATAGTGGGTGTGGTGGCAATGATTGCGATGATAGAAGATAAACGCGTCCGTATAGCGAAACGTAATCTAGAAGATGCTCATAAAGTGCATCAACATCTCTGTGATTTTATAACATCACACCATTGATGAACTCATTCACCGGAATGGGCTGCTCAGGTTGACATAAAACACGGTCAATGTAAGGCTCATCTTCCATTATTTAAATGTTTTAAGGAGGTTTACTCTATGGCAACAGTGACTTTAAAAGGTACACCATTCAAGACAGCGGGCGAATTACCGGCTGTGGGTAGCAAAGCGCCAGATTTTACGCTGACAAAAGATGATTTATCTGATCTCAATTTGTCAGATTTGTCTGGCCGCATTGTGCTGAATATTTTTCCTTCAATTGATACACCTACATGTGCAAATTCAGTGCGTCAGTTTAATAAAAAAGCTGCGTCTCTGGATAACACCTCTGTAGTATGTGTCTCTAAAGATCTACCCTTTGCAATGGCCCGCTTTTGTGGTGCAGAAGGTATTGAAAATGTGGTTGCAGCATCGGCATTTCGTTCCAGTTTTCCAGAAGATTATGGCCTCACAGTGAAAGAAGGCCCACTGGCTGAGCTATGTTCACGTGCCGTCGTCGTGATTAGTGATGATGGCAATGTGCTTTATACTGAGCAGGTTGCTGAAATTGCTGATGAACCAGATTACGATAAGGCCTTGGCTGCACTGGCTTAATTTCGCTCTTTTTAATAAGCCCCGACAAGCAAAAGCTTCCGGGGCTTTTTTATGCCTGTTAAGATGAGATTAAATAGAATCAGATAAGCTTGGTTACCGGCTTGGTTTAATCAGTGGCTTTTAAGGATCCGATGTCATGTCTGAGCATGCAGCATTATTTAGATCTGTGGCGGTGATGGCTGAATTTCATCCTCAGGCGAAAGCGCTACGTTTCTGGCGTAATGAAGATGACTGTAAGTTAGAGTCACGGGTTGAGCTCTATGACTCCCCATTAGAGGCCCTGGAAGAGCTGGAAGCCGATATTGCGCTTGTCTCAAGCCATTTAACTGATGCTGTTTTACCAGACTTTTATGCTTTTTGTAGAGATATTGAAACCATCTTTGAAGGGGGGCAGCCATCAGGTCCAATAACAAAACTGGATCACCTTGATTGGCCTCGCTTCAGACGTATCTCTGCGTATGCCCAATACTGGAAAGACCGCAACCCAAGAGAGGTTAGCAAACTATTGACCTTTGTTATGGGTATTCCACTTTATAGCTGTCTTTTAGGGGAGCTCATTACGCAGCGACAGAGTGATGCCGAGCAAGAAATTTTAAATCGAATTGAACGGCCTGGAGGGATTTATATTCTTGGCGTCAACCGCTTTAAACAGCTGTTTCGGGAAGACATTGATAAGGCCTTTAATGAGGCAAAAATGTTAGTTTCAACCTTTCGTGGTTCCCGCAGTGAAAATGCAGCACGAATAGTAAATGGCATGCTTGATTCAATGTGGGCAGGACAATGAGAAAAAGCGTTTTATTCGGCAAGTTGTTTTCGTTTGAGTCTAGAAATTTTGTATTGATTTTTACCGGATTCTTTAGCTTCGTATAAAGCCTTATCAGCCCGCTCAAATATAGACTCGACAGACTCATCATGAATGGTTCTTTGTGACACACCTAAGCTAATAGTCGCCTGAATTTGATAATTTTCCACAGACTCTGTGACTTCAAGTTGCTCAATCGCTTTACGAAGCCTTTCGGCTGAAATCGAGGCTGAGTCGATATCTGTGTTGGGTAAGATGATACAAAACTCTTCACCACCGGTGCGAGCAATGAAATCATTTTCTCTCAGTAATGATTTCAATGTCTTCACCAGTTCTATCAGGTAACGATCTCCGGCAGGATGTCCGAACTTATCATTGATGGGTTTGAAATTATCAATATCAATGACGAGTAGGCAGAATTCTGCCTGTTTTCGACGCTCAGAAAATAATGCGTCAAGCTTTTCATCAAGAGCTCTTCGGTTCCCGGCGCCGGTTAAAGCATCGGTGGTTGATAGATGTTCAAGGTGAGACTCTTTACGCTTCTGTTCAGTTACCTCACGCTGTATGGCTGCATAGTGCGTCACCGATCCAGTATCATCTCTAAGTGGGACAATGCTCACGTCTATCCAGTACTCTTTGCCAGACTTAGTGTAGTTACGAAGTGTAATTCTTATATCGTGCTGTTTAAGCAACGCCTTTTTGATTTTTTTCTTGGATGATTCAGATGTGCCCTCACCTTGAAGCATTCTGGGGGTTTTTCCCATAGCTTCTTTAAATGAATAGCCGGTTAATTTTGTGAAGGCGGGGTTAACGTAGACTATTTGGGGGCCTGGGACTTCGATATTTGCATCGGTAACAATGATGGCATCATTGGTCAGCTCTACAATTTCTCGAAAATTGAAGTCAAATTCGTCTTGCATTGATCCGAAGCTTTATTTCATTAGGCTTTGGCATTGGCAACTAATTTCCAAACGTCATCTGTAATCTCAGGCAAGGTTTCAAATTGAGGTCTGGCGAGTAAATAGCCCTGGAAAAGTTCGATGCCCATACTGACGAGTGTGTTTAACTCTGCTTCAGTTTCGACGCCCTCTGCGATGACTTTGATATTAAGGCCAAAGCAAGCGGTTATCATTGCATTGACCAGTATTTTACGGACATGATCGGTGTCTATATTCCTGACCAAGGCCATATCTAATTTGATGATGTGAGGCTGTAGATCAGCCAGTAAGTTAAGTCCTGCATAGCCTGCACCAAAGTCATCAATGGCGACAGTGAAGTTATGTTTTTTATACTCTGTAAAAATATTCTTCAGATGGTCATTGGAAGTAACTTTTTCGCCCTCAGTCACTTCAAACATAATCTTATCGGTAGGGAAGTTTAGCTCTTCGGCTGCATGAAGCGTTGCCCTGATGCAACTCTGGGGGTTATATACCGCATTGGGCAAGAAATTTATGCTGAGCATACCCTCCAGATTCAATTCAGAGGCTAATTGAATAGCTTTGACCCTGATTCTCTGGTCAAATTGATAGCGATTGCTATCGTCTAGCAAACTGAGAATTTCATAAGCAGACTCTTGGTTAATACCTCTTACCAGAGCTTCGTAACCAAAAACTTTCTCAGCCTTAACATCAACTATAGGTTGGAAAGCCATTGAGAAATCAAAATCTAGCTCCGGGATGTCCGTGCAAAGATTACAGCCGATTTCACTACTTTCCTGTTTTTTGTCATTCATATGCGCTACCGAAACATAATAAACGTAACTTGATTATATCCAGACGACCTGTATATAAATCAATCAGAATCACATGTAACCTAACAAAATAACGTAGCTATGCAAATTAAAGTCTTTTATATGCCTATTCAGGGGGGGGGGAGAAGAGTAGTTCATTCATGTAGTGCTTTACATAGAAAGAGATGTTCTCATGTCTAACAAAGTCGGTTTGCGCAGTAACTTATTGATTTATTAAATTTATTTCTAGATGTGGTCGTGTTTTTATTAACGTTTTTGCTTTGTTTTATTAACGAGAGATATAACCCCATTTCCCTTGTTTTTTTACCGCCGCCATACCATCATGAAATGGTTGCGCATCATCGAACCGGGGTTGAATAATCAGTTCCCCTTGCTTATTGATGTAGCCGTATTCCCAATAATCGAGGGTGACAGCGGCCAGCCCCTCGGTGAATGAGTGTCCCCATTTGAACTGTGGTTTGATAATGACATTACCTGTTGCGTCGACATAGCCAACCTTGGCATCTTTTTCAACTCTCCCCATACCTTCACTAAATGACCAGGCATCATCATAGTGAGGTGTGACGACGACTTCTCCCTCACGATTGATGTAGCCATAGAGGCCGTTGTCGACAATAACAGCCATTTCTTCACGGAAGGGAAGAAGCTTGTCATACCGTTTTTCCGTTAATGAAGAGCCGTCAGGGTTGATAAACCACCAGTCGTCACCTTGGTTTACAATAGCAACTCCTGTTTCAAAATCGAGAGCTTGGTCGTATTGAGCCGGGATAACAAATTCAGCATCTTTGTTAATATACCCCCAGCCTGTTTCTGTTTTCACAGGGGCTAGGCCTTCATCGAAGATTAATACATCCTGATATTGAGGCTTGATCAGCCAATCACCATTTTGTTGAATAAATCCCCATAAACCATTTTGTTTAACGCTCGCAATGCCCTCATCATTAAAACGATACGCACGTTCAAACTGAGGCTCGATTAGCCAGTCTCCCTGCTTGTCTATATATCCCCACTGACCTTGAATGAGAACCGCAGCATAGCCATTGTTGAAATGCATAACTTTTGAGTGCTCAGCAGGGATGGTTATTTCACCTTTGGGGTTAATGAATCCCCAGCGGGTATCGCGTTTTATGGGAGCAAGGCCCTCGCGAAAGTCATAAATTTCAGTATTCTTCTGTGGAGAGAGAACATGTTCGCCATTCGGTCTTATCAGACCGACTTGAGGTATGCCTTGTTTGACTTCTACTACGGTAGCGATGCCGTGATCGAAACTGTTGGCTGCATCGTACTGATAAGGTATGAGCATATCACCCTGGTCAGCCTTAGCGGTCAAGGAAAGCAAGGATAAAGTCAGTAATGTGGTGACTTTATGGGATATAGATTGCTGGAATGACATGATTGCTATCCCTCCATTTGGTTTGATTTGAGTGTGTTGCGTTTTACGTGAATTTCACGTGAACAGATGAATACTCTCAGTTATCAATAGACTAGGAAAAACAGTGTCCCGAGTGCGTTGCGCTAAACGAGCTATTTGCTCTGCTTTTTTTGTCTGGCTGACGAGTGCTTGTTCGCCGGTAACAGTGTTGAATGCTGTTATTCCCGAAAATGGTTTTAAGCAAGTTTCAGACATTGCCTATGGCAATCACACGAGGCAGCAACTGGATGTATTTCTTCCCAGTCAATTACCTGAGCAAGAATCTGTAAAAACAATTATCTTTTTTTACGGCGGCAGTTGGGAGTCAGGTCATAAAGAAGATTATAAATTTGTTGCAGAAGCCCTTACCTCAGCGGGGTTTATCGTTGTGATACCGGATTATAGAGTCTATCCGGATGTGAAATTCCCAGATTTTGTCCAGGATGCAGCGAAATCCGTTAATTGGGTAAAAAACAATATCCACGCTTACGGTGGTAATGCCAGCCAGATTTTTGTTGCTGGCCATTCCGCTGGCGCACACCTTGCGTCTTTATTAGTGCTGGATGAACAGTATCTTGCTTCTTATGCTCTTTCCCCACAAGACTTGCGTGGCATGATTGGTCTTGCAGGCCCCTACGATTTTTTGCCCTTAAAAAGCAAAACCTTAAAAACAATATTTGGTCCTGAACAGGAGCGCTGGCGCAGTCAGCCGATTAACTTTGTCAAAGGTGATAATCCCCCTATGCTGATATTGGTAGGGACAGATGACTTAACGGTATGGCCGAAAAACAGTCTTAATCTTGCTGCCAAAATTAGAGAAAAGGGGGGTAACGTTAAATTGGTAGAGCTTGATGGTTACGGCCATGTGGCGATGGTTGCAAAGCTGGCTAAGCCCTTGCGTGGGGACGGCCGATTGCTTAATGAAATCGTCAGTTTTACCCGCCAATACTAAACCTAGCCTTAATTTTGTCTGTTCAGAAAAATGTCGTTAACGATAGAAGACAGACAAGCTCTTTTATTACGAAATTTGATTGAAAAGTATTTATCTTGGAAAAATCAGAGCCGTTTTAAAATATTCTGAGATAGTAGTTGTTGTTGGTAGGCTACTCTGACTTTAATGATGGCACATTTGCTGATTGAGCAGTAACTGGCCCCAACCATAATGTGTATCATAGCCAGGACTGCCAAGATCAACAGCATTAAACTGCATGCTTTCAAACAAACGATCCTGTGTAAGGTCATTTTGTTGCCCCAGATAGAGCGCTGCAATGCTGATGGCATGAGGCACAGCGAAGGAGGCACCAGAATAGTATCTACCTTGATGTTTTCCCTGCGCGGTCCAGCTCCCTCCACCCGGTGCAGCAAAATCAATATATTCCCCCTGATTTGCCGTTGACAGCGTTTTGCCTTCTGTATCAAGGGCTGTAATTGCAATAACGCCGGGCAATGCGGCAGGGTAGGTCAAACTGAGCTTTTGACTATCATTACCGGCAGCAGCGAAGATAATAAGGCCTTTATTAATGCTTTCAGCAAATATGAAGTCGCTCACTTTATTTGCATGACTACTGGTCAGGGAGACATTAATTAACTGAACATTTTCATTTATGAACCAATCCATGGCGCGCGCTATCGATTCTGCTGTGGCGACAGCGTTTTCCTGAGCTTGTTTACGAACGACCCCAGCTGCTTTCAAATCAATAAAAGGTACCAGTCCCTGAGCGTTTTGTCGGGGATCATTGCCAATCAGCAACACAGCAATGGCCGTTGCATGCTCTTGAGCTGCTATCTGATTGGGCGGTAAAAAATTGTGGGTTTTTATGTTTTTTGATGACAATGCGGGATGTGATTGATCAATATCACCATCCAGTAAACCCACAACCACATGATTGGCCTTAATGGGGTAGCACGATGTTTCTGGCTGCCATTGTATTTGACGGTCAGCATGTAACAGCGGATTTTGTTCATTGATGTAATAGTGCTGGTTGAGATCAACCTTTGCGTCGGCAAAAGTGGCGTTAAGTTTTTTAATCGTCTTAGGCAGGTTTTGATCCGAGCCACCCAACACCATCAAGGTTTGGTTAATGCTATCGAGTTGATGACGACGTAGCAGAATATAGCCAAGTTTCGCACCTTCTTTGATGACCTGATCTGTAATTCCGGAGTTGGCCAGAATTAAAATCTCACCGTTTTCATGTGCTTCACGCACTGGTAGCAGACGTCGCTCATAAACATCGGGACATAATTGCAAATGAATGCCGGTTTTTTTGCTGACATTGGCACCGTTATTGGTGAGCAACATGACTGAATAGCGTTCTCCTCGCTTAAGGCTGGTATCGCGGGGGATTTGGATTAAAACCTGGTGTTTGCTGATGCTCAGCTGCTTTAACGGAACAAACTTTCGCTTAGCTCGAAACACGAGATGATAGTCGGTTAAAGCCATGAGATTCTGCCCTTTTAACGGCAGCACCTCACCGGGTAAAACACACCCCCTATCAGTGGCATCAAACAAAGAAAGCTTATCACCGGAAAGCCATTTTAAGGTATCTGTCTGAAGACGCTTTGTTACTGAACGGACATCGGTATCAGCACGTGGCTGAGTAAGCGCTGTGTTAAGCAGCGCTGTTAAGAAAAAAATAATCAGGAATGGCAGATGAATCCGTAACTGCATAGCCATTGAATCCCTGTAGTGATTATCATCATGTGCCTATGGCTCCGTAGTTATTTAACCTGGCAAAAGCCAGCATAGATTATCTTCAATGCTGGCTCATATTGTATATGGCCTGAGACTTATCTGAAGGCGATCCGTATTAGCTAATCCCTTTGGATGTAATCACAATCATTTTTTCAACCTGCATATCTTCCATAGAATACGGAATGCCGCCCGTTCCCAATCCGGAATGTTTCAGACCGGCAAATGGCATCCAATCAACTCGGAAAGCTGTATGTTCATTAATCATCACTGCCGAGGCATCAAGTCTGTCAGCTACGTAAAAGGCTGAATCAATATTTTGACTATAAACCGAGGATTGGAAAGCAAATTCCAAAGAGTTGGCTTGATTAATGGCTTGATCCAGATCGTCAAAAGGATAGATGCATACCACAGGACCAAACACTTCAGATGTAGAAACCTTGGCTTGTTCTGGCGGGTTGAATAAAACCGTCGGGGCATAGCAATTATATGCCAGTGCCTGTCCACCACAGAGTAATTCAGTGCCCATATCAACGGCTTCCTGTACCCATGAGGCAATTCGTGTCAGTTCACCTTTACGAATGATGGGGCCGACTTCGGTTTTATCTGACAGCGGGTCACCCACAACCATTTTTTGAGCCGCCTGTGAGAGTTTTTCGGCTAATTCCCGTGCAATTGATGCGTGTGCGTAAACTCGCTGAACCGAGACACAGACTTGTCCGGCATGATAGAAACTGCCTTTGGCGAGACCGGGAATGGCCGCATCAATATCTGCCTCTTTGGTCACTACGACCGGTGCTACACCACCATGCTCCAAAGCACAGCGTGCACCAGGTGCCAGTTTAGACCGCAGATACCAGCCTACTTTAGCACTGCCAATAAAGCTCAGGAAAGCGACACGACTATCAGTGGCTAGTTGCTCGGCGACATCATGATTTTCGGTTAACAACGCCTGACACCATTCAGCAGGTAAGCCCGCTTTATGAAAGATTTCCACTAGACGGAAACAGGACAATGGCGTGTTTTCGGCCGGTTTCACGATAACAGGACAGCCGGTAGCTATCGCCGGACCAACCTGATGTGCAATCAGGTTCAGAGGGTGATTGAATGCACTGATAGCAACAACCACACCTATCGGTTCTTTACGCATGGTTGTCAGGCGGTGCTGCGAGGCTGGGTTAATACCCATCGGAATAGTATGCGGTGCATCGTTTCTGAGCCCATCGATGCAGGCACGAAGGCTGTCAATACAGCGAGCCATTTCGACATTGGAATCAGCCAGCGGTTTACCGCCTTCTTCAGCAGCACCTGCGGCAAGCATATCGGCCTGATCTTTCATCATTGCAACCGATTTTTCGAGGATGGCAATTCGCTCTGAGACACTCAGCCACTTAGATCGATCACGATACAACCTTTCGGCCGTCGCCAGCGCCTGATTAACATCATCTTGATTCGCTTTGTCGACGGTGCCAATCAGTTTGTCGCTATAAGGTGAGTAAACCTCGGCATGGCTGGCCCCTGTTTTGCTAAGTCCAGCGATCATGAGAGGAAAATGGGGAATAGCGTTCATCTTGTGGCTCCTTACAGAATGCAGATTTTTTGTTTGAGTCCTTCGTTCAGTATGGAATGATTGAGCGAATAATCAACCGCCAAATCGATCAAGTGCACACCTTTCGAATTCAATGCCGTATCGAGGATTTTGACAAATTCCGTATGGCTGGCAGGACGATGGCCTATGGCACCATAGCTCTCAGCATATTTGACAAAGTCTGGGTTGTTGAACGTTAGTCCGTAATCTTTGAAGCCCATCCCTTCCTGTTTCCAACGAATCATGCCGTAAGCGTTGTCATTGAGGATCAAGACCACCAGATCAAGCCCTAATCGGACGGCAGTTTCCATCTCCTGAGAATTCATCATAAAGCCGCCATCACCGCATACAGCCATCACTTTTTGTTCAGGGTGGAGTAGTTTTGCCATCATGGCGGTGGATAGACCTGCGCCCATCGTTGCCAATGCGTTATCCAGCAGGATGGAATTATAATGGTAGCTTGGGTAATTGCGGGCAAACCAGACCTTATAGACACCATTATCCAAAGCCAGAATATCGTCATCACCCATTGCGTTACGAATAATTCGTACCGCCGCCTGCGGTAATACCGGGAATCGCTCGTCGTCGCTGTATTTGGACAGACGAAGATTGACCTCTTTTTTCACTTTATAAAAATAGGAGAAATCCCAGTGCGGCTGGACGGTGAGCGCTGCAGAAAGGCGATTAATTGAAGTCGCGATATCACCGACCACATCCAGCTGCGGGAAGTATACGGGATCGATTTCTGCGGCATGAAAGTTAATGTGGATAACCTGCGCCCCGCCGTCTTTCATGAAGAAAGGCGGTTTTTCGACCTCATCATGACCCACATTGATAATCAGATCGGCACGATCAATCGCACAATGAAGAAAATCGGATTCAGACAAAGCCGCCGTGCCAAGGTAACTATCATGGCGTTCATCGATCACGCCCTTGCCGAGTTGCGTATTAAAGAATGGAATACCGGTATGTTCAACGAATTTGGTCAATGCCATGCTGGCTCGTTTCCGGTTAGCGCCAGCACCAATCAATAATAAAGGCATCTCAGCTTCTTCAATCATTTTCAAGGCATGCTGGATGGTACGGTTATCGGCATCAGGCCGGCGAATAGTTTCCACTGTATAAATTCGTTCTTGTGCTTCTTCTGCAGCGATATCTTCAGGCAACTCAATATGCACAGCGCCCGGCCTTTCTTCCACTGCAATGCGGAAAGCTTCACGCACGAAAGCGGCAATCGTATTGCCATGCACAACTTGTTTGGTGAATTTGGTAATCGGCCGCATCATATTGACCACGTCTACAATCTGAAACAAAGCCTGCTTGCTGGCTTTGATGGGTTTCTGACCGGTTATGATCAGCATCGGCATACCACCCAGTTGGGCATAAGCAGCAGGAGTCACCAGATTGGTTGCCCCCGGCCCAAGTGTGGAGAGACAGACACCGGGTTTGCCCGTTAGTCGACCATAATTGGCAGCCATAAAGCCGGCTCCCTGTTCATGTCGAGTGACAATCAGTTGGATGGATGAGTGTTGTAGTGAATCAAGGAAATCCAGGTTTTCCTCACCCGGTATCCCGAAAATATACTCGACCCCTTCGTTTTCCAATGCTTTGACGAGCAGGTCAGATGTTTTCATGGTGCGTCCTTAATCAGTTGTTACGAAGTCTCATCGTTGACGTTGAGATTGATTATATAGCGATAATTCAGCTCGCTACTGTCTGTTTACAATGCCGATTTCGACACGCCTATTCATGGCTCTTCCTTGAGACGTTTTATTGGATTCCAAAGGTTGCGTATCCGCATAGGCTTCGATTCGAAACTGTATTGGTGTCAGTTCTGGGTGTCGCAATAAAGCATGTACAACAGACGTTGCCCTGGCGCCTGAAAGTTCCCAGTTAGATCGATAATAACCGGGCGATAACGGCACGTCATCAGTATGACCTGAGACAATAAATTCAGCTTTTAGGTCCGCGAGCGTATTCGCGATCAGGTTTAATACAGGCAAGAAGCCTGCTTTCAGCTCGGCACCGCCAGACGTGAATGAGGTTTTTTCGTTGATACGGATTAAAATCCTATCGGGCATTTGCTCCAAGCTCAGCAAGTCTTCGTTGATTGCTGCGGAAAATTTGCTTTCAAGATCATCCATCAAGGTTTGCATCTGAGCAGCTTGATACATTTCAGCATCATCAATTTTTAACGCTTTTTTATCTGAATCGCTTGCCTGACGTATTTTGGACAACGGCGTCGGTTTGGGGCTGGCCGTTGAAAAGCTTTGTTTAATAATGCTTGTGCCTTTGATGATTTCGGTGTCCGGCTCGGGACGCTGAACACCGAATGCATCTTCCATTGAGCGCACGACCATTTTGAACTTAAGGGCATCCATCTCAGCCATTGCTACCATCAAGACAAAGAAACACAGCAGCAGAGTCATCAAATCAGCAAACGTCGCTATATAACGAGGAATGATGGTGACGGGCTTTTTAGGGCGTGAATTCAACTGTGTGATCCGGCTTCAATGAATCTTGTTCAATGTATGAATATACATCAGGCTAGCGCGTTTCAGCTAAATGTCAAAATAAAGCTAGTTTGATGTTGTATTTTCTATATCACCTGTTCTGAAATCAGAACGGTATTTTGTCTGCCTATGCTATGCTTAATCCTGAAAAGGAGGGCACATGATCGAGTTCCTTGATGCTAAAACAATTTTCGTTTTGATAACGTTGTTCTCAGGCTTGATTACGGTTGTGTTCTTTTCAATTTACCGCGGTGTCTATACCGTTCTCGATGGCGTTTTGTCATTCGCCTGGGCCTATGGCTTATTTACGCTTTTCGCCTTACTGATGTTATTGCGCAGCCAAGTCCATCCCTTGTTCAGCATTGTTCTGGCTGACACAGCCTTAAGTTTAAGTTTATTGTTAATTGTTGATGGTGTAAGCCGGATAAAAGGCTACCCTCTGTATGTACGTTTCTATCGTTGGTACCTGAGTACCTGCCTAATCCTGTTTACCTGTTTTACTTTCTTGGTCCCCAGCCTAACGGGTCGCGTATTAGTAACAATCGTTTGCATTGTGTGTTTATTTGGGGCGGTGTTAAGGATGCTGTTTCAAGAGACAGTTAAGCAGTGGCGATTGGGCGAATGGATGTTGTCGCTGTCGTTGCTGACTTCCGTTATTACGGCATTAATTTTGGCTCTTAATCAAACACTGAGCAGTGAAGTGTTAACTATTATGGCGTATCAAGGTGCACAAGCTCACTATCTCACCGTGAACCTTTTGGCGACAGTCTTCATTGCTTTTGCGCTGATTATAATAACGCAGGACAGGCTTAGACAGGATCTGGAGCGACTAGCATCCTATGATTCACTTACTGGTGTGCTTACCCGGCGAGTGATTCTTAGTCTGCTCGATAAATCCCTTGCCAAGGTGTCACGTGGGGGGCACCCACTTGCCCTGATGATGGTGGATTTGGATCACTTCAAACGGATTAATGATAGTTACGGCCATCGGGTCGGTGATCAGGTCCTGACGGACGTTTTGATGGTGATTGAGGGGGCTTTGCGAAAAGATACGTATATTGGCCGATACGGTGGCGAAGAATTTTTGATCATTATGCCTGATACCAACATTGAGCAGCTAAGAGAAGTCAGTGAACGTATTCGTCGTGTCGTTGCGGAAACGCCAGTAATTGCTGAGGGGAAAACGATTCACTGCACCATCAGCATCGGCGCTATGATTATTGATGCAAAAAATGTCCATCATATGCAGGACCCTGTCACCTTGGTTGATAAAGCAATGTACCAGGCCAAAGTCCAAGGCAGAAATCAGGTCTTTATGTAGTCAAAACGAGTTGTTTTATATACATTGAGATTGACTCGACATGACGGGTTCAGTCCTGCGTATAATATTTTTCCCTAGCGCCTGACGTTTTATGTCTGCTGTTAATTAAGACTTCCCATACAACAACGAGAACTGATACAAAGGCAATGCAACCCACTATCTCTACAAAGTTAGCGTTTTATAGCATCCTGACGGTATTAGCTTTGTTACTTTTAATAGCCGCTGTTTACGTGAATCACAGCCTGGTTGATCGCCACCAAAACCAGCTTTTTAATGATACCCAAAAACAACTCAGCCTTTATCACAATCGTCTTTTCACAAACCTACAAAATCATATTCAAATTGTTCGGGGTTTGCCGGGGCTTTTTGCGATTGATCCAGAGCTCTCGCAAGAACAATTTGCCCGAGCTGTGCGTCACCTTGTTAACACTGAGTCAGAAATTCGTAATATTGCGGCTGCACCCGACATGGTTATTCGTTATATGTATCCAATGGAGGGAAATCAAGCGGCTCTAGGACTCGATTACCGTAAAACACCAAGCCAGTTTGAAGCTGCTGACAGAGCAAGGCGCACTCAGGAATTAGTCTTGGCGGGTCCTTTGGAGCTAAAGCAGGGCGGACAAGGGCTTATCACACGCATTCCAGTATTTTTGCAAAAAGAGCGCTCTAATGAAGTTTACTTCTGGGGGTTGATTTCGGCGGTGATTGATATCGAACGGTTTTTTAAAAAAAGTGGCCTTCATGATGAAAGCATGCCCATTAGATTGGCGATAAAGGGAGCAGACAGTCTGGGCAGGCAGGGTGAGGTATTTTATGGCGATCCGACTTTATTTGACTCAGCGAAATTGGTTCAGACCTTAAAGCTACCTGAAGGAGAGTGGTTATTAGCAGCAGAACCAATCGATGGGTGGGCGCACATGCCGGAGAATCTGTGGCAACAGCGAATTCTTATCTACGGTGTGGCGATGACGTTGTTTTTACTGATGACGTTATTTATCCGCTTTATTTTTGCTGCCTCAATGGCCAATCAGAAATTTCGTCATCTTATCGAAAGTTCGCCGGTACCTTACCTCTTACTGAATGGCAAGAGAGAAGCGAGTTTTATTAACAGGGCATTTACTGATAGTTATGGATATCGTCTTGACCATTTGCAGGAGTTAGCTACTTGGTGGCAGGTGACTCTTGATGAAAAACGATACAGTGAAAAGTTTAAGGCTTATTTGGCACGTATGTATGGGGGACATGAAGAGCGCACTACCTCATCAATGGAAATTGAACTCAAAACCCTTAGTGGGCAACGGAAAGTGGCTTTGTTGAGTACGTCTGTTTTACAGGACACGTTTGATAATGAATTGTTGTTAGTCGTGTATGACATCACGGTGCGTAAAGAGGCTGAAGAGCAATTACGCTTCTCTTCCAGGGTATTTAATCAGGCTCAGGAAGGTATCATGATCACCGAAACCAGTGGTCATATCACTGATGTGAATCCCGCATTTTGTGAAATAACGGGATACAGTCGAGAGGAAGTGCTGGGTAAAGGACCTGAGATTTTAAACTCCGGTAAACACTCACCTGAGTTTTTTAGCAAGATGTGGGAATCCATTATTGAGCATGGATATTGGCAGGGAGAAATATGGAATCGTCGTAAAAACGGTGAGTTGTACGCGGAATTACTGACTGTCTCAGCCCTGACCGATGACGATGGTCAGAGCCGTCATTATGTGGGTTTATTTTCTGATATTACCCATGCCAAGGAACAACAGGAAACCCTGGAGTTGATGGCGCATTATGATGTATTGACCAAACTGCCGAATCGGGTATTGTTTTCGGATCGTTTTTCACAGGCAATAGCGCATAGTAAGCGAACTGAAACGATGTTGGCGATCTGTTTTCTGGATTTGGATAACTTCAAGCCGGTTAATGATACCTATGGTCACGAAGTAGGCGATCAACTTTTAATTGAGGTCTCGATGCGGCTTCGAAAAAATGTCCGGGATGAAGACACCATATCCCGGTTTGGTGGTGATGAGTTTGCGATTTTATTCCGGGATATTGAGTCACAATCGGAATGCGAACTCATGTTAGAGCGGATACATAAATCGCTGGCGCAGCCCTACAGTGTGAATGATTTACGCATTGAAATCAGCGCCTCCAGTGGAGTGACGTTTTACCCACAGGAAAGGGCTGACCTGGATACCTTACTCAGACATGCCGATCAAACGATGTATCAGGCAAAACTAGCCGGGCGGAATACCTATAAGTTATTCAATCCGGCTCATAATCGTCAGAATTTGGAAAAACAGAAGTGGTTACAGCAGATACGTGAGGGACTGGAGCAGGATCAATTCTGCTTGTATTATCAGCCTAAAGTGAATTTGCGGACCGGTGATGTATTTGGCTTCGAAGCCTTAATTCGTTGGATGCACCCTGACAGAGGCCTGCTCAATCCAATCCAGTTTTTGCCTATCATTGAGGATAACGAACTGGAAATTGTCGTAGGCAACTGGGTGCTGCAAACAGCAATGAAGCAACTGCAAATATGGCATGATAAGGGCTATACCTTGGAAGTAAGTGTTAACGTTGCTTCTTCCCACCTTCAGTCGACCCACTTTATTGATGATGTAGAAGCGGCTTTAGCGGCTCATCCAAGCGTTGATTCAAGATGCCTTCAACTTGAAATTGTCGAATCCAGTGCGCTGGGCGATATTAGCGCTATCAGTAAAGTCATTAAACTATGTCGCGACTTATTGGGTGTGACTATTGCGTTGGATGACTTTGGAACCGGTTACTCTTCATTGACCCATCTCAGGCATTTGACAGCCAGTACTATCAAGATTGATCAAACCTTTGTTCGCGATATGTTGGATGACCCGCAGGATTACACCATTGTCGATGGTGTCAGTGGTCTCGCAGAAGCATTTAATCGTCAAGTTATTGCCGAAGGAGTAGAGACCGTAGAACATGGTTTGTTGCTATTAATAAGTGGCTGTGAGCGGGCGCAGGGGTATGGCATTGCAAAACCGATGCCTGCTGAAGAGGTGCCTGGCTGGCTTAATGCCTATAAACCTAAAGTTGAATGGCTTGAGTTTGCAGCTCGGCCATTGTCAGCACAACAGCAGACGCTGAAGGTATTTGAACTGACATCACAGCATTGGAATAAGACTTTTATCGATAATATTAGGCAAGATCCTGACAACGTTAACTACTGGCCGATAATGGATCATCACAAATGTCATTGCGGTAGTTGGTTGAAGCGCGTCGAAGGACAGGGTTTATTTGATGGAACCTGGTTAGAGAAACTGCAATCTGCTCACCATGACTGGCATGTTCTGGCTGACGAATTGTATGAGTTTTATTTAAGTGGTAAAAAACAACAGGCTGGAGAACAATTAAACCAACTGACTAGATTGTTTGACCGGGTACAAGAACTGATTACCAGTGCCATGCAAGCTGACACCACTCTGGCTCATCGTAAAATACAACCGGGTCGTGAATAACAGACAGATTTCCAAAACGAGACTAATCCAATGCAAGACATTTCAGAAACCAAAGCAGAATCGATTACCAGTCAATTCCGTATTCCTCCCAAACCGACGGTGTTGATAGCCTTACAACAAGAGCTGGATAAAACTGATCCTGACCCAGTCGACTTTGCCAATGTCATTGAACAGGATGTGGCTTTGTCTGCAGTGGTGTTGAAAACCGTCAACTCACCCGCCTTCGGCCTAAATCGCAAATTATCAAATATTCGTCAGGCTGTGGTGATGATAGGGGCAGATAAGCTCAACCACCTAATAACTTATTTTACGTTACGGCAAAGTCTGAGTGGTAAAGCATCCATTTCATTGGAAAAATTCTGGGACAACACAATGGAAGTGGCGACAATGTCTCGGTTTGTCCATAGGCTCTTTGCTGATAGAGTCTCTGCCCCGCCAGACGATCTTTATGCCTTGGGCTTATTCAGGGATTGTGGTATCCCGCTTATGGCGATGAAATATTCGAACTATAAGGATGTGCTATTTGAAGCCAACCATTCGCCACATCACGTCTTCACAGAAGTTGAAGAGGAGCACTACGGAACGAACCATGCGATTGTCGGTTATTTTGTGGCTTCTTCGTGGAATATCCCTAAAACATTGTATGAGTTAGTGCTCAGACATCATGAGCCTGATTTTTTACAGCAAACGACTGTTAGCGAAAGTCAGAAAGACTTGTATTGTCTAATCAAAATAGCTTCGAATGCTGCAACGCAATATAAATACGGTAAGGTTGATTCAGAGTGGCCTATTACAGAAGAGTTAGTGCTTACACACTTAAAAATGAGTGATCATGATTATCAAGAGATGATGGCAGATCTGCTTGATGAATATTACGGCGATTTTGGCGAACTGGGCTAGGCTTTTGTTAAGGCATCATCAACCTGTTACGCCTTGCCCAGGCTGTATTAAGCTTGGGTTATGCGTTTACTGTCAATAACAATAAATAAGCTGATCAAACCTATTCGACTGTTGCTAATGCCTAAAATGTCGCTGATGAACCAGGCTCTTCTGGCGCTATCAGCATCATCATGGTGACGTGAATCCAATGATGAAGTACCCGCGGCCGCTAGTAATGTCTCATATGTTGTAACCATGATTCTTTACTGATCTAACTAACTGAACTTTGACCCATGGCGTGTCAGTTTTCTGAGACTGCCTTAAGGAAACTATTCCTGAATTTCCCATGCATAACCAGGAAACTGATCGGACAGCTATGCAGTCAAAAATTGAACAATGATCTGTAATGAAAGGCGTAATGGAGAAATAATGAGAATTTTGATACCCCTAATGCTACTTTTGCTCAGTGCCTGCAGCAATCTTCCTGTAGCAATTAAAGAGGCGCCGAATCCTGACTTACAGCTCGCTCAGTTTAAGGAGGGTAATGCTACTAATCATCAGGGAGAGAAAGTGCGCTGGGGAGGCCAGATTGTCAAAGTGGAAAATAATGATTCAGGCTCAACTTTGCACATCGCCGAATTGCCTTTAAACAGTTTCGGGCGTCCGATAAGCGAACGAGACAGCCGGGGTCGGTTTCTGGCCCAGACAAAAGATTTTGTGGATCCCCATATCTACGAAAGCGGCACACGCATTACGGTGGCAGGACTTATTGCAGACACTGGAACAATCAAGGTAGATCAAAAAACCATGACCGTACCTATAGTGAAGATCATCAGTATGCATCGCTGGGTAGAGTCAAGCTTTCAGCGAGATCCTTATTGGCGGGCATACCCTTATTATTACAACCATTTCGGATATGGGCTCAGCTATCCGCATTGGCGAACCCATTGGCACTATCGAAATGGCTATTATTGGTAAGGTTTAGGTTCATCCTGTGTTGTTAACAAGCGGTCAACTATTCTCAACAGCCTCAGAACCGACTATCAAGGCTTCAGAAACCGTGTTTCAACATGCAGTGTGTCAATAGGTTCACGTTTTAATTGCCAGCCTTGATTCAACACAAAGTCGAGCGCTTGTTGATAACTGTCGAATGCCTGATCAACTTCACTCACTTGATTATCCACCTCTTTCTTGATGATGAAACGGGCTCTGTCATTTGAGCGTTTTTGTTCAATAGTCACTTGTGGTTTCATAAACTGATCCCTTTCAGAACGAATTAAGTAGATGATCACTGAATATTCGGACGGGGTAAATAAAAAAAGCATGATTCAGGATAATCCTGACCTCTAACAAGCAATTCACCGTATTGCAGGACGCCGCGGATGAGTAACATATGAATTGCAACATGACTTAAAACTTAACGAGGTAATTATCATGTGGACTAAACCAGAATATTCAGACATGCGCTTTGGCTTCGAAGTAACTATGTATATCTGCAATAGATAATATAGTGCAGCCAAACGAAAAAAGCCCCGCCAGTCGGGGCTTTTTTTTGTC
>NZ_CBFHHW010000001.1:127920-150091 GCF_965655755.1 Methylophaga sp.
GTCTGACAGTCTGAATAAAGACTTTATCTATTTGAGCTCACGCCCCACTCTTACTTGATTTCTAACCCCTCCGGTAATCTCTCCAAAGCGTACTTATAAAAAAACCTTGATTATATTATGGATTTTTATGATGATAAAAATACCGATTATTTTCAGTCGCTTACATTTTATCGAGGCAAATATAAAAATATTTGAACCAGAGAGAGACTACTTACGACTCACCTGTTACACAACAGTATATTCGGTTATTTATCGTGAAGAAACGAAAATGAAATTAGTAAAATCTCAATCAATTCGCGCCAGTATTGCCTTCGGCCTTTCAGGGTTATTTCTGTCTGCTGTGGTATCAGCAGTTCTGCCCCCCCATTATGTTCACTCAGTCACGCTTGCGACTGATCAGGGAATCAACACTAATTTGGTGGTACATTAAAAATGGCTCGGTCAATAAACACATTGACGCCATTCAAGTGCAAGCCACAATCTAACCTGGCAATCGGTTTAAATGGCCATGTTGGCTGTGAAGCACACAAGGATATTGCGTTTGAAGAAGCGCGTGCTGGCTTGGGTCCGGGCGAAGTCGACCTCTACTCTTCGTCATACACACCTAACGCAATTAGTGGCAAAGGACAATCCAGAATTACTGAAGCGGGTAATTTCGATAAGTGCAGTGTCCAGCTGGCTCAGATTCAGCAAGGTCACTATCAGCAAAATGGTTCTGGTGAAGCCAAACAAGATCCATCATGGATTAGCCCGACCCAGGTCAAACCTGTACCAACATTTAAACCTGACAGACTGCAGGCGGCAGAAAAAGACAGCACGCTCAGATTGCAATTAAAAGCAATTCCGCAACAGTAATGGCAAGAAGCTATTTGAACTTGCCTTGTTTGACTTCAATCAGTGCACTCTTTATCGGGTGCGCTGGTTTTTTATGTGAGTGAGAATCATGAAGACCAAGCTATTCTTATACTGTCCGGCACTATTGATGCTCCTGTTTACAACGTATGTCAATGCACAATGGCAGGCCGATCTGATTAAAGATGGTAGTCGCGGTCATCTGCTGGTGGTTGATTTACCGGAAGATATCGATATCAACACGCTGGCGCGGCTGGCAGTAGAACTTGACGGCATTGATATCACAGCAGCAATGGGATTTGAAGACGGTGACTTTACCTACACACCACTTGAACCGTTAGCGTCTGGCCCGCATCTGCTAAAGCTGGTTCTATTGGCAGAAGAAGGTCAGCAAGTTATTCAGCAATGGCATTTTGAAACCACTCAAAGGCAAGCTGGCTCGGCTGAAGCAGGGCAGGAAATCAGTAACCGTCAGCTTGATGCGGCTGAGAGCTGGTTACGCTCTGGTCATTTCAACTCCGATAACAGTGTTGAACTAAGCCAGCGCTATGCTGATCACAACACCCCCTCTGATACCCGACACTTTGTGATGTCGGGCGCAGGTTTGACTTCAGGTGCTGTGCAGGGAGATAACTGGGAAGTCAGTGCTCGGGCCAATTATTTTCTTCAATCAGAGCAGGATTTGAGCCTGACGGGTAATTCGCTGGATATCGGTGAGTATCAGCTCTCCGCCAAACGTCAGGATGATTGGGGTGAGACACGCCTTCGGCTTGGAGATCAAAGCCTGGGATTGAACTCTGCTTTGTTATCCCCTTACCAGCGTCGTGGTGCGTCACTGCAACTCACTGACGCCAATGAACGGATTTCCACTCAGATTTTTGCCCTGCGGCCGGATGCGCTGGTAGGGGCGGATCATTTTACTGGCTTATCCGAGCCGGAGAGTCGTATCGAAGGTTTCACCGCCAGTGTGAAACCGTTTTCAGCAGATGCAGAAGCATTAACGGTGACGACAGTTTATTACGACGGCGAAGGCTCAGCGACTGGTGCCGGTATCAGTAATGGAGAGTCTTTAGCGGAAGGGCGTGGATGGTCGCTGGCTCTGGATAAAAATCTTTTCGAAGGCAAACTGTCTTTGTTCGGCGAATATGCCCATGCCAGTTATGACAGCGATGGCGATGCAGGAGCTGCTGAACGTGAGAATAGCGAGGCCTACACCTTTTTGATGGAATCGTATCCGTTTGAGGATTTGAGATGGCATGAGCAGCCGGTGGACTGGATGTTTGGGCTGCGTTATGAGCGCATTGATACCTTTTTTGCCAGTCTTGCCAATCCCGGACTAGCTGCTGACCGGGATGTGACCTCTGCCTACAGTCATCTTTATTGGAACCGCTTTTCGGCCAATCTGCATCTGAGCCATGAAACCAACAATGTCGATGACCTGACAGGACTACCTACCGACCGGCTCAGAAATGCCAGTTGGAGTAGCACTTATGCGTTTGAGCAACAACAGGACGGGCTGGCCTGGCTGGGTTCACCGTATTTGCAGTTCAGTGGTTTTGTCGCTCGTCTGGATCGAGAAGAGACACCAGACAACTATCAGGGTGTTGAAACCGATAATGCCTCCAACTCTGCCACCGTTAGCGTAGGCAGCAATTATCAAAGAAGCTATGTCAATGCGGCCTATACTTGGTCAGAGTTTGAAGATCATGCCGAAGTCAGCTCCGACACCGTCAGTCACTTCATCAGCCTGGGTGGCGGCTGGCGGCCCAGCGACAGACTGTCTTTTAATACGGATGTTCAGTACGGCACCTTTGAAACCCGCCTGACAAGGGATAAGGCCTACACCACCAATGTGAATTTCGGGGTTCGGAGCCTGCTGATTCCAAACAAACTGGATTTTGCCCTGAATTATAATTTGAACCTGGCTGGCGGCGACAACGACTCACCTGATAGACACCTGTTGAATGCTGAACTCGGGTGGACTTATTTGACAGCATCTAAGAATAATCCGGGAGTGGCTTTTGTCCTTCGCGGTGCATTGGAGCAATATCATGGACATGAACAAACTACTTTATACGAAGATAACTATCAGGCTTTTGCAATTGTACGGATCACAGCGCCATTTTCTGGTCGTCGCTAGTCTGATTCTCTTGGCCGGGCTGCTTCACAGCAATCCGGCGAACGCCGATGTCAACAGTGTCACCGCCAGTCCGGCTTCGGTCACTGTGCCGCTGGGACAAACGCGTCCGGTGACTATTTCCTGGCGGGTGAACCGTACAGAAACAGTTTCGGTTGGTGGCCCCTTCACCCGGTTGGTTAGTTCGCCCAGTGCATCGCTGATTATCAACGGTGCCACGGTAGCGAATATCGCCGGCAGTCTCTCCACTACATCTGTATTGCCATCAGGCGGAACCAGTACGGTGACGTTGACGGAATCTATCATTCTGAGTCCTGGACAGTTACGTTTACTCGCTGATAGTGCGGCTGGTAGCGCCCGTATCGAACGGACATTCAGTGACACCCAAACGTCGGGAACAGGCTCGGTTAGCGTCTATGCCGGCAGTGCCGGTGTGGGGGAGCTTACGGTCAGACGGATTGATCTGGCTTTCCAGAATGCGGCCCGTTCTGAGGTCGTCAAACAGGATGAAAGCCTCTTTGCCGTCGCCGATATTGCCTTTTCAAGTAGTGGTGTTTTGCGAGGCGAATGGCGGCTGGTAGACCCCAGCACTAGTCTGGGCAGCCAGTCCGGCAGAGTATTACAAGTAGTTCGTCAGAGTCTGTTAAGTGCCGGGCAGGGCAGAACCCGTATTACCAGCCCTAAACTTCCCACCGACCGCAGTGGTCTGCATCTGCTGGCCTTTGCTGTGGAGCAGGATGGCGCGCAGATCGAGATTCCGGTTTTGCGTTACTTTGTGATTGAGAAAAGCGGTAAAACGATTGTGGAACCGTTCCCAATGAGAACGTTGACACCGGCAGCGGATGCCTCACTCAGTGAACAGACTGTATTTGCCTGGCAGCCGGTAGAATCGGCCACTGCGTACCAGTTGGAGATTTTTGCCACCGGAGAAGCGCAGCCTTTGACTGGAAAACTCGTCCCCGCCTCTGAACAACAGCTCAGCCTGTCTGCGATGTCACTGGACTGGTTAGAGGACAATACGCAGTACCAATGGCAGGTGAGAGCGCTCGGCAATCAGGGGCAACTGCTTGCCATTTCAGCGAAACAGCCAATCAACATGCCTTAAGGTGCTGGTATGAGAGATGATTTGGCGATTCTGAAGCAGATTGCTGCTGGAAACCAACAGGCGCTGGCGGAGTTTTACCGGCTCTATGAATCTCGCCTGTTTCGTTTTATCTGTAGCAAAATGCCGGATCAATTTGAAGCCGCTGATCTTGTCAATGAGGTATTCCTTGAGGTTTGGCACAAAGCGGCTGACTTTCAGCAGCGGTCAAAGGTATCGACTTGGCTGTTCAGTATCGCCTATTTCAAAACCGTTGACCGGCTTAGAAAAACACGGCCTGAAGCGTTATCTGAAGAAGCACTGGATAAACTGGAAGATGACTCGCCGGCCTCTTTGACCTGCCTTATACAGGCAGAACAGGCAGAGCAGGTTCGACATTGTGTCAGCACACTGAAACCGGATCACCGGGCTGTGATGGAGCTGACGTTTTTTGAAGAAATGTCATATCGCGATATCGCGACGATCGTTAACTGCCCGGAAAATACGGTCAAAACCCGGATGTTTCATGCCAAACAAGCGATTAAAAAATGTTTACAAAGACTATTGGGCGGAGGACTACATCATGAATGATCCACTAAGTCGAGAAGATATTGAGTTCTTGCTGCCTTTTTATGTGAATGGCTCGCTGGAAAGTGACGAAAAAGAGCAGGTCGAACAGGCGCTGGAAAACAATCCATCATTAAGAGAAGAAATAGTATTTCTGAGAAAGCTCCAGCAAGAAGTGAAGACCATACCCGCTGCCAATAGCCCGGGTGAAATGGGACTGAAACGTTTACAGCAGCGTATAGAACCACGCAAAAAAAATAGTCGTGCCACGCAGGGCTGGCGGTTGACGGCTGTAGCGGCCTCCTTCCTGCTGGTCGTGCAGACGAGTGTAATGATGTTATCACCAGGGCCGGATGGTTATCAGCAAGCGGGTGGAGGGCAAACGTCCCAATTGTTACTGGTCACTTTCGAGCCGGAAACAACGGAAGTGGAAATACGTCAGTTGCTTTTGCAATATCGACTGAGCATTGTTGAAGGCCCATCGGCGATTGGCATTTATAAACTCTCTGCGACAACAAGACCAGATGCAATCCTGGACCGTCTGCAACAGAGCGATGTTATTGAAACCGTTCAACTGAATCAATGAAGCCATTAACAGCCTGTTTGCTGCTTACCATAACACTGTTGCCATTTTCTGCCTGGGGTGGCACTGCTGACCCGGCAGGCAGGCCGTTGCCGCCACGATCCTCTGAACCATTACCCGCTACTCTCTCTCAAGAAAGAGTACAGCCGGGTGAGGAAAAATCAGATACCTTGATACCGGAGAGGCCTATTCAGGCAACAGGGGCATCACCTTTTCAGTTAACGTCTTCAGGCTGTATTGCAGGCAGACACTTTTCAGTGGTTTCCCAGTCTGGATCTGCTTCGAAAAGCCAGGAGTGGTATTTGAAAGTTCCGGATGCGATGGTGCTGCTTAAAAAAAGCATTGAGAGTTCGGAACAGCTTACCTTAACCGTCCCTGATACGGTCACGCTTCAACCAATGCAGCGCTATCCACTATATTTCAATTCAATGTCACAAGCTTATTCAGGTCTTGAGGTGTTTTTCTGTCCTGAGACAGGGGCGGCTTCAACACCTCGCCGCAAGGGTGAGCTGCTCATCCTTATATCGCACTCTGAAAGACAGGCTGTTCTTCAGCAATTGCAGAAACAAAGGCTGACGGTCATAGAGGACTCCCCCTTTATGGGGAAAAAACATTTGTTGACTATTCGTGTCGACAAGGACGAACATAATTTATCGCAGCAGATAGATAGTCTCAAACGTCATTTTCCGGGATTGATTGTTGATTATAATGACTTTTACTTTCAGGCTGAACGCGCCCGACTCTATGCACGTGATGCGTTGAATTGGCCAGAGAAAGCGTGTCTGAAGACACATTCTGGAGCGATTAAGGTCGGCATCATAGATGGTGTACTCGATCATCAGCATCCGACCATTGCTGACCATGCTGTCATCAGCAAACGCTTTGTTGATAAGGCTGCTTCAGAAACCGAGCATGCCACAGCCATTGCGGTCATCTTGGTCGGCGAGTCAGAGAATAAATATTTGAAGGGGCTGATACCTGAGGCACATCTTTTTTCGGCAGAAGTTGTTGAGCCATCGACAGATGGCGATGCGGCAAGTGTTTCTGCCATTGTGCAGGCGTTGAACTGGCTTCAAGAACAGGAAACTCGGCTGGTCAACCTATCGTTATCAGGTGATCGGCCTAATATTGTGCTGCAAATGGCACTGCGTTACGCCCGTCATCACGGTATGTTGGTTTTTGCCGCGGCCGGTAATGAGGGATATAGACAGCAGCCAGCTTATCCGGCAGCCTTCGAGGAAGTGTTTGCCATCACGGCTGTTGATGCTGCATATCGTCTTTATAACCTTGCTAACCAAGGCAACTACATTGATTTTGCTGCACCTGGCGTCGATCTTTGGACCGCTTCTAGTGGGAAAAAGGGTCAATATCGTTCAGGTACCTCTTATGCTGCGCCGCATGCGCTGGCAGTGGCGAGTGTGTTATTGCAGATTAATCCAGCCATGTCTGCCGATCTGCTTTATGAGAGTTTGCGACAGTTGAGCAAAGATTTGGGCTCAGAAGGCCATGATCATGTGTATGGATGGGGATTATTACAGTATCCCGAATATGTATGTGAGTAAGAATCTAAAACCATTCAGGCTCCTTTCTGATAAATTATCAGCAAGCGCTAACAGATCTTTAGTGGCTTTCTTATAAATCGTTGAAGGAAACATACTGATGGATAAAACGACAATAACCATTGTTGCCGTTCTAGTTCTAGTTGTGATTGGCTTTGTCTTTAAAAAGCTAATCAAACACGAAGAAAAGAAAAATGATCCTAACCTGTCAGAGCCGAGAGACTCTAATACGCTACCAGGCAATCAAGGTGTTAAGGATAAAACATCTAAATAGCATTAAAATCGCTATCTCAAAAGCTTCGATATCTCTCCTGATATCGGAGCTTTTAGAGGCTTTCCCAATTCTTTATTCAATTATGTCTTGCCGCCGGCCACCAGAGTTGGTGTTCAGAATCTGGCATGCGAAAATCCACTACTTGAGCTTGAACGGCATTGCTTAACAGATAGCTTTCCAATTTTTTTGCACCTGAGCCATTCACCTGAGGAAAATGCTCAGCACTGACTCGGGTAATAGCCATCACCCTTTGCAATGAAGGATCAGCACTGAACAATATTTTCATGTCTGTCTCATGTGTTTGTTGGAACTTAAGAAAGGGTACCGCCCCCCAAATCACGTAGGCGTGTTGTTTTTCAGCAGCCTTAATGGCTTTGCTTTTACTAACACCTAAGTTGCGATACCACTTTCCATCAAGCTGTTGATCCGCTACTGTGCTGGTTAATGCAACAAGTTCGGAAATACCTTGATTATTGTTAGCAATGAGCGTTTGCTTACTTTCAGCAATCGCCCGAAAGGCAAGACTCAAACTCGCGCTGTCAGCTACATGCGCAGGATCGTTTTTGGGTCCAATCAACACGGCCTGATTTGAAAACACCATTTTGGGCCATGAGCCATATCCTTCAGATACAAACTCAGCCATGCCGGCCTTGCCGTAGTGAGCAATAATCAAGTCAGCTTCAACTGAAAGGGCTCGGGCAAACGGATCATCATCACTGTGAATTGTTACCTGTATTCCAGTTTGTCTGCCAAAATCCGTTAATAAATGCTCGAGCAAGCCGCTGTCAAAGGGAGTGTTGACGACAGCAAGACGCACGGCATTCTCAGTCAAGGAGGGTTGATGTTTGCAGCCACTAAGCCACATTATCGCTGCTACTATGCAAAAGCATTTAACATTATTTGACCAACGATTATTCAGACTGGCTGTCATTGACGTGGCTCTCTGCTTAAAGTCATTTAATTCCAGCGAATATTTAATCCAGAATAGATGAATCTACCTGCTTGTGGAAAACCATAGCTGGTTTCATATTCTTCGTCGAATAGGTTTTCAACACCAACATAGACGTCTGCAGCATTACTGGGAAGAGTGTACTTGAGACGCATATTTACCAACTCAAAACTTTCTAATTTTTTACGCGCAGCACCATTAAAATAATTTTGAGAGCCCACTTTCGTCACGTCACCGTTCACCTGCCAGCTCGGTGTTATTTGATAAATCGCTTGAAGTGTTGCTTTGTGGGTCGGACGATACTGTAGCCGGTCTGTCAGAGCATCAGCGGACTTATCCTCAGCATCCAAAAAGCTTAATCCTGCCCGCAACAAAAAGTCCGACGTCACATTATAGCTTCCAGAAATATCCACACCTTTGAATCTTAATTCATCACGGTTTTCATATATATCTGTCGTTTCATCACGTTCAATAAAGTCCTTGATGTCTGACTGCCAAAAGGCAATATCCAAACTTCCTTTTCCCCATCGGTTTCTGAGGCCAATTTCATAATGTGTGGCCCTTTGAAAGCCTAAGCTTGGGTTACCTGAGCCTTGTTCATAAAGTTGTCTTATTGTTGGGGCATCAACTTTGCGAGCAACGGTGCCATATAGGTCGGTTATATGGGTTAATGACTTACTCAATGACAGCTGAGCGCTGGTTGCTGTTTCATCATTACCATCACTGATTCCCAGTTTATGGTGACCTACGCCGATTATTGCCGTCACGTCATAGGGTAATGGTTGCGTCACCTCAAATGCGTAGGATTCTACGTTCAGATCTTCATCAGTCACGGTCAAATCATAGGGTGAAGATGGGCATGTTGATGCGCCGCCACCGCCACCGCCACCGCCACCACCGCCACCACCGCCGCCACCGCCACCACCGCCGCCGGAGATGTTGCATTCGAGACCATTTTCATCATAGTTCTCCTTACGGTGATCGATGCTAAAGGCGATTTGGGTGGCAGTTTCCGGTAGCAGTCCAGCGAGCTGGCTATGAAAACCTCGGACTTGTGTTTCTTCATTTCGACGAAAAGTCTTATTGCTACTGATCGTGTTTAAAGCGAGATCATCATAACTGGCAGAGCGTTCTTGTAACTGATTGTCAAAAAACCATAACTTACCTGTCCAGTTATCAGTAAAGTCATAGTTTGCACCAACTTGAATGGCGTAACCATGTTGTGACTCAACACGCTCAAATCTAGCGCGTTTGGCAAAGTCATCTACTTTATTATCAAGCGTGGTGGGCGGTTTTCCATACGCTCCTTCCAGATAGGTAGCGAACATGCCAACGGTTAATTTATCTGTGAGGTTACGGTAGTAACTTAAGACAAGATTTTCGCGGCGATTGTCACTATTGTTACGCTCATCATTGTCCTGAAAGTTATCGGCATCAGTAGAGAGTGGGCTAGAAAAGGCGTTAGAAAGAGAAAACGCGTCACGATCACGTACACCATAGCCAAAGAAAAAATCCTGATCCGCATCACCGTAGCCAACCTGACCATTTGCGAGCCAGAAGTTATCACTGCCAAATTCAACTTTAGAGGCCGCCTTCAGACCGATACCGGTGGCCCGGGTTTTGATGTCGATCACGCCAGCCATCCCACCATCGCCATAAAGTACGGATGAGCTACCCACATTGAGATCCACTCGTCCTATGCCAAAGGCAGGAATAAGACTGGGGTCAAACTGTCCGTCAAAAGTAGAGTTAAACGGCACACCATTTACAAGCAACTTGATTTGTCTGGTTCGTAATCCTCGAATATCCATACGGGGTGTTCCATCACCACCATAACGAACGTTGAGACTGGGCACTAAACGTAAGGCATCCTCAAGGCTTCTTGCGCCCATGGTCTCTATATCTTTCTGTTTAACTTGATAATGTGTTCCCGCTTCAGGAGCCGAGTTAATGACGATATTTGATAATTCGTAGACGGGATCGTCTGCTGCCATTACAGGAGCGAGAGAGCTAACCGATAGTGCTAAAAAACAGTTCGATATATTTTTACAAATATATCGATGCTTAAATGTTTTGATTTTATCTTCCACGAGAAACCTCAGGGATTAATGTTGAATTTTTTTCAGACTGCGCCAGGCCATAAAGCCAATCAAACCGCCCACGCTGCCGAAGATGAAATGGGTTAAAAAGGGATAAGCTAAACCGTGCCGGAACGAGTCAGTCTCAATACCAGCGAAGGCGATGAGGCCGATTTTTAATAATGGTTTGAGCATATGAACCATGCCGACCATGAGTGGCAATAACCAAAGAGTAAGGGCGGACCGTGATAAAGGTTTATACAGAAGATCGATAAGTATGCCCTGACTTAACACTATCATTGCCACAGTTGGGTTATCACGCCAGATTAATGCAGCCAGTAATCCACCTGCACCGGCTAAGGTTCCGCTATAACTGAAGGGTGCCGCACAGCGAACAAATACCAGAATCGCCATTAAAGTCAGACCCTGTCGACCCGGTAAGTCCAGACCATAACGAAAACTTTCGTGCATTAACATGGCGATGACACCCGATAAAAAGATCAGGCCATGTTTTGTGATGTTAGAGCTGAACAGTTCAGAACTGTCTGAGATAACTCTTTGCAGCAACTTGCCATGCATCTGCTTTTCCTTCATGTGGTTCGACAATCAAACAGGGTTCTCCTCCAAGCCATACTGCTCGGGGCCACGTACCCATGTCTATTTGTGATGTTTCATCAAGCAAAGTCTCTCCATCATGACTTTGCACTAAGGCTATATCTGTCGATTCAAACAGTTGTTTCAGTGTCAGAGTCTGTTCAACATGGTCACGCATGCCCGCCAGCCACAGTAGACGTCCATCAATGCCGGAAGCGCATAAAGAGGCCCCAGCCAGTGCGCCAATTAAACCGTCTTTTGTACCAATCAAGCCATGTAGTCGGAGTCCATGCTCAACAGCCAGGTTTTTTGCCATCGCCTGAGTAACTACACGATGTTTGCAGAGAATGCCAAACTGCATTAATGACATCGAGAAATCTTGTTCGGGTAATAAACAAAGACCTGCATCTGAAGCTTCAGCACTGTTTTCTAATAGATAATCGATACAAAGGGATTCAACAGTATCCAGATCACCTGCATTTTCTATGACGAGGCAGGCAGCACTGTTATGTGAGGTGAAGGGAACAAGCGGACTCATGAGGAGCTGGTGGCGGGTGACATAACGACATGATCCAAGCTCTCGTTCATTGATACTGTTACACAATGCGCGGGCGTGATAGCCCGTACCTCTGCTGTCGAGATTATCCGTGTCGTCAATACCAATAAAAAGTCGCGTAGACATCGAAAACTTTATATATAGAAATACCCGAAGTATTCCATCATATATATCGATAACTGTAAATAACAGATAACGATCTCTATGTTATGAGTTTATTAAGTCGGTGATTGCGGCAACGTCCTTTTCAATTGATGCTTTCGCTTTTGATTCTATATGTCGATAGTGTTCTAAAATAGATTGACCGAACGCTGTTACTCTTGCGCCACCGCCATGGGTCCCACCTCTGGATGTAGTGACCAGAGGTTTTTTAAAGTTGGTATTCATTGCATTCACAAGATCCCATGAACGCTTATAAGACATACCCATTGAGCGCCCAGCGGCGGTGATAGAACCATGGGTGATGATTGCGTCGAGCAGATCGGCCTTACCAGGGCCGATAGCCACTATGTCGTTATTGTGAAATCTGATTTTGATGCTGACTGATTCGGCCATGTAAATTTCATATTATTGGTGACAGTTGGACTATAGCAAAAAGCCAAACTTAAATATGCAACAATGAACCTATTCGGGAGACGGTAGATAAAGCCAGTCGCCACATAAACTATCTCATTGACGTTATAGAAACTCATAATGTGAGCTCAACACGCGACAGAAGTGATGATTTTATTGCCTACTCAAGACGCGTTGTTACACTCCAGTGCGTGAGTAAGATAAACTGAATCTATCGACTTCTTGGATTACCGTTGAGAATGAATTCTTTCAAAACGACGTTACTGAAATACAAACGACTCCTCATTGGGCTAATCAGCATTGTCATTCTTTATACGCTGTTGGGCTTTTTTTTCGTACCCTGGATAGCTGAGAAGCAGCTTGTGACAACGTTGAAAGAGCGTCTTGATGTTCAAGCCTCAGTAGAAGAAATAACATTTAATCCATTCACTTTTCAGTTGAACGTCAATTCACTTGAGTTAGCTGATGGCAATCAAGAGCCATTGGGGAGTTGGGATACGTTGTATATCAATCTTCAACCTGCCCAGCTTGTTAAACGCGATCTCACCTTTGAAAAAATCAGCATTCAATCGCCGAAATGGCATTTCCGCCGTTATAGCGAGTCAGAAAACACGCTAACCCGATTAGCCAATAACTGGAATCAAACCGCTGAAAAAGAGGCCTCTGAAACGACTAAAGTGCAAGAAGATGAGGGTGATAACACGCCTTTTCTGACGGTCAGAATCAATGATTTTGATTACACTTCAGGGGAACTGCACTATCGTGATGATGTGCCTGCAGAGAATTTTAAGACGGTACTGAGTCCAATCAATATTCATTTGACAGACTTTTCGACCCAGCCCGGCCAATCAGCGACCAATGAGCTAGTGATTAATTTGGAAAAAGATGCTGAGCTGACGCTCGATGGGAATGTGATCTTGTCACCTTTGCATCTGGATGGGCGGATGCGTCTGAAAAACTTTAGTTTGCAGACGCCGTATCGTTATCTGAGTGCAGCGTTACCGTTTGAGCTCAATAACGGCCGCCTGGATTTAAACCTGGCTTATAACGTCGACGTTAAACAAGGTGATGCCGATATTGATCTGAGTGAGATCAGTCTTCAATTAGCGGATTTAAGTATTCAAAAGCCCGGCGAGGATGCTGATCTGCTTGACGGAAATCAAGTGAAGATCACTAACGGTCAGTTCGCCTATCCGGAAAACCAGTTGAAACTGGATAAGGTCTTGCTGGATGGTTTCGACGTTTCGGCAATACAAAACAAGCAGGGTGAACTGAACTGGGTTCAGATGTTTGCCGATCAGAATTCTGAGTCTGAAGCCCCATCACAAAATGATGACGCAACACCATTCTTGATTGATATAGCCGATATCACTATTGCAAATACACGTGTTAATTTAAACGACCAGCTACCCGAAAAACCGGTTAATCTGTCATTGGAAGTGTCAGCGAATATGCAGAATTTTAGTCTGGAAGCTGATAATCGCATGCCTTTCAGTTCCAGCATCAGTCTGGCATCAGGCGGAGACATTGATGTGCAGGGGAATATGCAATTATTTCCCGAGTTTGCATTGCAATCTGAATGGGGTATTGAGCAACTCTCATTATTACCAGTGCAGCCTTATCTGAATCAGTATGCGTTTATAGAACTGATCAAGGGTAACGTTGATTCAAACGCCACGATAAAGGTTGATCAGCAAGACCCCTTCGCCTTTAATGGGGATTTGGCGCTCAACACAACACAACTGGATAATCAGAAACTGGATGAGAAGTTACTCAGTGTTGATAAGCTGACGTTGAATACCATTGATTTCTCGCTGGCAAAACGCTCGCTCGCTATTTCAGAAGTGATTGTCGAGCAACTATACAGTCGTGTTCTGGTAACAAAGGGAGGCGAGACCAACGTCAGCTTACTGATGAAGCCGCTGCCAGAAAACAATGAACCAGAACCCGAGACAGAACAATCTTCAGCATCACCAGGTTTTGCCATTTCGGTGGGACGTGTTGCATTTAATGATGCCAGTTCACAATTTACTGATCAGAACCTGCCCATTGTGTTCAATGCCAATATGCACAAGCTTAATGGCGAAGTCAGCGGCTTCTCTACCGCATCAAAACAACCGGTAGATCTTGATCTGGAAGGACAGGTCGATGAGTTTGGTCTGGTAGAAATCAATGGGTCGCTCAATCCGCTCAATGTGAGCCAACAAACCAAAGTCAATTTAGCTTTTAGTAATCTCGACTTGCCGGATATGAGCCCGTACACCATCAAATTTGCCGGTCGGGAAATTGCAGAAGGGCGGGGTGATATTGAGTTAACTTATGAGATCGTTGAAGGTGAATTGGATGCCACAAATAGCGTTGTTATCAGTGATATACGCTTGGGTGAGCGAATTGAATCACCTGATGCAATGGATTTGCCTCTGGATCTCGCGATTGCGCTGTTGAAAAATAGCGATGGCGTTATCGACTTGAGTATCCCCGTCTCTGGTAATGTGAATGACCCGCAATTCGATATGAGTTCTGTTATCCGGGGGGCAATTGCTAATGTGTTAGGCAATATAGTGACCGCTCCATTTCGCCTTTTGGCTAACCTCATCGGTGGCAGTGATGATGTAATAGACAATATTCGTTTCCGGCCCGGTCGAAGTGATCTGTCGCCACCGGAACAAGAAAAGCTGCTGAAGTTAATTGAGGCATTGCAGCAACGGCCACAGCTGGCCCTGCAAATACCAGCACCTTTCGCCCCTTCAGCAGATGTCGAGTCGCTGAGACAAAATAATGTAGAAGATCGCATTGACTACCTTCTCACACAAACAGAATCAGACCAACAACTGGTGCTGAGAAAACAGGGTGTTTTAGAACGTCTTTACGCAGCAGCATCACTCAGTCCTGAAACTGAGATATTGAAACAAGACATGATTGAGGCGAGTAAGACAGAACAAGCACCAGAGGGTGAGCTGGATGATTTAGCCTACAACGCCAAGCTCAAGAAAGCGCTGATTGAAGCGGAGACGGTCACTGAATCGGATCTTAAGGCACTTGCACTTGCTCGTCAGAAAAGTGTGGTTGAGTTCATTCAGGAAAAGGGTGGATTGAAAGCAAACCAGATTCAAACGCAGGATGTTATCTCCGAACAGGCGAAAGAAGGCTGGCTAACCATGAAGTTTGATTTGGACGCTTTGTGATTAAGTGACCGCATAAGGTGAAGCCGTAGGCGTTTCATCAATCATCAACGGACGTGATGGATGATGCTTTGTGGGCTGATTCCTGATCATAGTTGATCGCCCTGATGGGATAAGGAATGGTAATGCCTTCCTCTGCGTAGCGTTTGTGAAGTGCTTTAATAAATGCAGACTTGATAAAGAAGCGATTAAAATATTCCTGCGCGCGCAGCATGACGGTGAAGTTAATGCTGGAATTATCAAAGGTGTGAAAAACAACAAAGGTTTGATAATCCGATACTCCCCACTTGTGTGATTTCAGGATCTCGCGAGCTACTTCCAGTGTGACACGTTCCACATGCTCAAGGTCGGAGTTGTAATGAACTCCGACATCCACCGGAACGGAAAGCTCTTTTTCCGGATAGTAATAATTGATCAATTTTGATTTTGATAACACGCTATTGGGGATGATCACCACGTTATTCGGTAACATCCGTATCCACGTCGTCCGCCAGCCTATTTTGACAACAAAGCCCTGCTCTGCTGAATCGAGTTCAATGAAGTCACCTACTCTGATGGGCTTATCAATCACCAGCTGAATACCGGAAAAGAAATTTTCCAATGTGGGCTGCAGTGCTAGTGCCAACGCCAATGAAGTGATGCCTAAAGAAGCGATGACTGGTGTAATCGAGATTCCGATAGTGCTGAGTATGATTAAGAGCCCAATTCCAAGCACCATAATATGCGTTAGGCCCTGCATGATGCCTTTGCTACTTTTGAAGCTGATATTTTTATCAGCGTAGCGGCCCACGAAGCTGGAAATTAGCCTGTCTATGAGCATCACTATGGCTACTATCAGGACAAGTTGGGCGATCGTATTGAAAATAGTGGAATTGATCTCGACGCCATAATGCAAAATCAGCTGTTCAAACAGCTTTACACTGAAAGCCAAGAAAAACAGCGTTAAAGGGAATTTAACCGCCTTCAGTATCACGCTTGTCAGAAAGAAGTCTTTCTTCTGTGTGACCTTAATCATATGTCGAAGGATAATGCGCTTTATCAGTTCAAGCGAGATGAAAACACTGAATACTAAAAGCACAATTATTGACCAGGTAGACAGGTTTGGTAACCATTCGGGAATGCTCATCGGCTAACCTTTAATGCGTTCACATCATATAGTTATGCAGAAGTCATGCCCTTGATAAAACAAGCCCAAAACTGAGCGCTACCAATCATTCAAAGGAAAGAGTCTTTCCAAGTTTTTAATTTCAAGTGACATTTTGCACGGCTTATTAGCAAGCCGAACCAAATAGGTGCGTTGAACCGGGCTTGTCCGTTACGGCGGTGGTGTGAATTTTTAAGCTAAAACAGCGTCAACTTTTGTATCCGAATAAACGTTGCTCTTTAATCTTCTCGGCAACCACATCGGGTACCAGCGCTTCCCACCCAGACTCATTGTTTAGAATCATTTTCAGCACATCGGGTGAAAAAATATGCAGATACTGTTCATTGTATTCTTCAATCTGCTCGATAAAGTTGCCCTGTTTTAGGTATTCATAGATATACTTCTGTGAGTTGTGCACCTTAAGATCGGCAACCTTGAACAAGCTATTCGTTTCTGCATCTTTATAGGGATAGATATACAGTTTGACATTATTTTTGAAGAGTCGGCCAAACCCTTCAAGAATGCCGCCCTGTAATGACGAATAGTATTCTTCGTTAAACAGATCAATCAAGCTGTGAGCGCCCATCGTCAAACCAATTCGACGCTGTGTATAGCGGGATAGGTAGGTCGCCAGACGGTAGTATTCCGGATAATCAGAAATCATGACTGTGTGACCGGCTGCTTCCAGCACATCTGCCCGGCTGAGAAAATCCTCTAAATCGATACTATCGCCGCCAGTGTGTAAATTATGCATGGTGATTTCCATGATAGAAATCGTCTCTTCAGGTGATGAGTCATCCTCTGCTTCGAACTGCTTTCGGGCGGCATTCAGCATATCGATATTGACATGCGTCACTGGGCGGAAACGGCCACGTTCAACTAATACATTCTTTTTACGTAAATGTTCGGAAGGCTGGAGCACTCTACCATCAGCAGAAAACATGGCGGCATCGCTCAGGCCGAGTTGTACCAGTCTTAAACTGATAATGCGGTTATCGACATGCATGAACGCATCGCCATGAAAGTCCACCATGTCGACTTCAATACGATCTGTAGTTAAATTATCCAACAGCGATTTCACCAGCATATCGGGGTTGTGGTGGCAAAAGAGAGCACCGTAAATTAAGTTGACGCCGATAATGCCCAGCGCTTCCTGCTGCAGTGAGTTTTCATTATCCAGCATTCTTACGTGAATAATGATCTCACTGGGTGCGGCATGAGGTTCGACCTGAAAACGAATGCCCAGCCAACCGTGGCATTCATTGGTGCCATGATAATTTCGTGCAGAGACGGTATCAGCAAAGGCAAAAAACGCTGAGCTGTCGCCGCGTTGCTCACTTAAACGCTCTATATTCAGGTCGTACTCAAGGTCAAGCATGTCCTCAAGACGTCCACGGCATACATAGCGTGCCGCTTTACCGTATATGTCATCGCTTACTTTCATATCATAGGCCGAGATACTCTTGGCGATCGTGCCTGCTGCGGCACCAACCCGGAAGAACCAACGCACAACTTCCTGACCCGCGCCAATCTCAGCAAATGAACCATAGCGAACGGGATCGAGGTTTACTTCAAGCGCTTTAGCACCTGTCGATAGATGTTTGTTTTCCATAGAGCACCATTGATAAAAGAGTGTGGTTTAAGCGTTAAGACTTCATCAGAAGTGGCTGATAGCAACATTGCTCGACAGCTCTGACGATTATTTTTCTCAAGCGCGTTGTGTAACTGTGACTGACATAAAGACTATTAATTCCGACGTTGAGCGAGCACCAGCAGCCGTTTTTATCGCGGTTACGATAGATGGCTAATGTTGGATTTTTCCATAAAAAAGGTAAAACCCGAGTACGGCGAATAAAGCACCACCAAAATTGAACACAATATCGAGCACTGTATTGTAGTAACCGCCCACGCCATTATCTGGCACGGTTAACACAGCAATAAATTCGAGAATTTCATTGATTGCACCGACACCGAGAGAGGCAGTAACCGCGATAAAGCCGATAAGTAACTGACTATGAGTGTTACCAAAGTAGTTTCGAAGCAAATGGAGAAATAACAAAGCTACAACGGCATACAGGTAGGCATGGACGACCTGGTCAAACTTAAGGATATAAAACTCACCACCTCCATCAAACAAGGCGATCATCCTCCATGTGTAGAGCACGCCATCAGTAGTCTGAATGCTGCCTCCCATCATGTGCAGGAGACCCCACAGTGAAATACCAGCCAAGATATAAGTTGGGATCCTGGTCTTGTGGAGCGTTCCGTAAAGCAGGCTAAAAATAAAGACGATCACGCCGACATAGGCGATAAATTCAATATTCAGATTACGGATAAAAAACACCGCAAAGGCAGTTGTGTAAAAGGCAGTGAATCCCAGCACGGCTTTTTCTGATGTCGATAAGTTCATACTTAAAAGTATAGCATTTCATGATCTGAACAAATGCTACAGTCAGGCAGATCAGTCTGGCTTGGGGTATTTGAGTTGAATCTTTTAATTGCGTTTTAGTTTCAGGCGATAATGAGCGAAAACTTTGTACAGCTTTTCAAGCCATTTTCTAACCACATTATGTTTGCTTACCATGTTGGCTAGGCGATTGTAAAAAGGTAAGTGTTGCCAGAGAGATAAAAAACCATCCACGCCAGTACGCATTCTTTTCTGCTGCTTATCGAATACATGCATGCTGCTCATGCATTCATCGTAGCTGATACCGTATTGCTCTAGAGCATGTCTGTTTTTATTGATATCTATCCACTCAACATGACCACTTTTGTCGAGTTTTTTCATTAAATTGGTTTCGATACGACAAACCGGACAATCGCCGTCATGAAAACAGGTTACTTTGTAGGGTGATTTACTGTGATTATTTGTCATCTTGTTTTTGAATATCCCACAGTTTACGGTAGGCACCGTTATGGTCTAGCAGTTGTTGATGACTGCCTTGCTCTATTATCTTTCCATCACTCATGACAACGATGACATCGGCATCTATTATCGTCGAGAGTCTGTGGGCAATCACCAGGTTGGTCTGTCCGTAAGAAATTTCTCTTATGGCATCTAAAATAATTTGCTCTGACTCGCTATCCAAAGACGAGGTTGCTTCGTCAAATACCAGAATCGGAGGCCGCTTGAGAATCGTTCTCGCGATTGCAACACGCTGTTTTTCACCCCCACTTAGCTTTAAGCCTCTCTCGCCCACAACGGTCTCAACGCCTTGCGGGAGACTTTTTACAAAATCTGCTAAATGCGCCATCTCGATTGCTGCCATCACTTCTTCATCCGTAGCCTCAACTCGTCCGTAACGCACGTTTTCCAATATAGAATCATTAAACAAAACGGTATCCTGTGGCACGATTCCTATCGCATTACGTAAGCTTTGCTGGCTTACTTGCCGAATATCCTGACCATCAATTTTTATGCTGCCAGACGTGACATCGTAAAAACGAAATAACAGTTTCACGAGCGTAGATTTACCGGCACCGCTACTACCGACTACAGCAACCTTTTGCTTTGGCAATAGCTTAAAATTGAATGACTTAAGTATGGGATGTCTATCTTTGTAGTTGAAGTTAACTTGATCAAACTCAATGGCACCATCACTGACAATTAATGGTTTGGCATCCGTTGAGTCAGCGATTTCGGGTTCTTTATTGAGTAAGTCAAACATGCGTTCAATGCTGGTGATTGCACCTTTAAGTTCCCGGTACACATAGCCCAAAAATCCAAGAGGAATAAAAAGTTGCATCGTAAACGCATTGATCAGAACAAAGTCACCGATGGTAATTGCCCCGTTGATTACCTGGCTTGCAGCTAAAATTGTCATGGATGTCATGGCCATAGCAATGATGAGTGCCTGGCCGCCATTGAGTAAAAATAAAGATAAACGATTTTTACGACGTGCTTGTTCCCAGTGGGCTAAGTCACCATCGTAACGATTAGCCTCAAACGCTTCATTACCAAAGTATTTGACTGTTTCATAATTCATTAAGCTTTCTATCGCCCGGGTATTACTTGTCGAGTCCGCCTGATTGGCTTCGCGAATGAAGGATAATCGCCAGTTCGTGACGACGACGGAAAAAATGAGATATAGAAATATGGCTATTAATGTGATGAAGGCAAATGCTGAATTGTAGTTAAAGAACAACACGCCAATCACCATAGCCAACTCTAGCAGTGTGGGCACTATATTAAACACCATGATACGGAGTAAAAAGCCAACACCGGTGACGCCCCGTTCGACATCGCGTGATAAGCCACCCGTCCGGCGGTTGAGGTGAAAGTTAAGTTCTAATGCATGTAAATGCTCAAACACTTGCAAGCCGATTCTTCGCATTGCCCGTTCAGTAACACGGCCAAATACCGTATCCCGAAGTTCGCTGAATAGTGTGGTGGAGAAACGGGCAATACCATAAGCGACCAGTAGCCCCAGTGGCATGGCTATGGCCATGTCAGGCAAAGACTTTGTGTCTATCCCGTCGACGATATGTTTGAGGATAAAAGGAACAGCCATTGTCGCGAGCTTGGCCAGGATAAGACACAGCATGGCAATGATTATGCGACGACGATACTCACTTAAAAATGGCCATAGTGACTTGAGCGTCCGCCAGTTTAGAGGTGTTGACTCAGCCTCAGCCGATAACATTGTGCCTTTCATGATTATCCCTGATGGGTTTTATTTTGAGTTTAGTTAATACCTTGTGCGATGAAATTTTCGTCATGCTAAAACTCAAAAGACTAATGACAAGTCGAAGATAAATAATCTTTTTTGGTGGAAATATGGGGTAGAAATCAAAACGATGTAGGCAAGAGATGCTTCGGATGGGAGTTGGGAGTAGACGCGTTACGCCCACAAGGATGAAGCAATTATATTGGCGGTAGCTGCTTGTTTTCGAGATAGAGTTGGGGGAAAAATCAGTCAAGCTCTGAAGCTGCTACAACCGCATTTTTACCGCGCTTTTTTGCCTCATACATTGCCTGGTCAGCCCTGGTAAGAGCTTCGGTCAGACCCTGTTCAAGAGCAACTTCTGTCACACCGAAACTGGCTGTTAATTTTGTGCTGAGATCGTCGATTTTTAATGTGTTAACTCTGAGACTCTGTTGTATTCTGGTTGCAAGTTGATACGCGTCTTTGCCTAACGTTAAAGGCATAAAGATAGCAAATTCTTCTCCACCTAAACGCCCTAAAATATCATTACTGCGCTTATGTTTTGCTAAAAACGTACCAATCATTGAGAGCGCTCTATCGCCATTCAAGTGACCATGTGAATCATTAATTTTTTTGAAATCGTCAATATCAATCATCATTAGTGAGCAGGGTTTTTTATGTTTTATATGGTCTTTTATTTCTTTATTCACCCTTGCTAAGAATTCTCTTCTGTTTAATGCTCCAGTTAACTCATCAACAGACGCTAATGTCATTAGACGTGAAAATTCACCCGACATGGCTACTGACTTTGCCAAAAACTTCAAGTTTTGCTCGATGAGATTTTTGAGATGTAGCATGAGTCCATGATGAGTCTGGAAACCACTGATTTCTTTGGTATCAAAAATACATAACGTGCCAAAAATATCGCCATTGGGCCAGAAAAGCGGATAGCCTAGATAACTGTTAAGCCCTGCTTTCGCGACGAGTTTATTGGTTTTCCATGTCTTGTCGTTTGCAGCGTTTTTAATTAATAGCTCATTTTTATACTTAATGACTTCTGCACAAAAGCTGGTGGGATCAGGCAGTTTCAGTGAGGTGTTTTTCAGGGAAGGTAATTTACGGCGTTCTTTGCTGATTAGAAAATGCAGTTCGTCATTCTGAACATAGGTGATGCATACCATAGGAACATTCATTGTCTCGGCAATGATTTCCCCTATGGAATCCCACTGACTAAGTAGTTCTGCATCAAAAATTTCTTGGAAAACAGTTTTATGTAGATCGGACATTCCCTGCTCCTTTCATATTAAGTATGAGACTATCCTAATATGTGAGGTGTGTCACACTTTTTTGTGGAGGCTAGAAAAGTTCTTCGTGTGTGAAAAAAGCTCCTTATCTT
>NZ_CBFHHW010000001.1:150191-154816 GCF_965655755.1 Methylophaga sp.
AGGTCCTAAACCAGTGATGTTTTAGATGTCAGCCTTTGAGTCGAGCAGCGTGAATGCAAAGGTGCTTACCTATCAGGATTTAATAAATGACTCACTTCATACGCTATCTGCAGCTCTTCCTGAGTAGGAATCATAAAAATCGTTATCTTGCTGGAGGGGGCAGAAATGACAGTGGGAATCTGCCTGGTTCTCAAGTTCAGATTCTGGTCAAGCACAATGCCGAAATTTTCCAATCCCTCACAGCACCGGGCCCGAATGGTTGCTGCGTTTTCACCTATCCCGCCTGAAAAAATAAGTGCATCGACATCTTTCAATGTAATCAAATAAGCACCGATATATTTACGTATGTGATGGACAAACATATCCAAGGCTAACTGTGCGCTTCTATCGCCTTGCTCTGCACGCTCAATGATTTCATGCATATCATGAGAGTGACATATCGCTTGTAAGCCGGAATCAAAATTAAGTTGATGTGTTACCTCATCGGCTGATAAGCCATGTCGTTGTTGTAGGTAGAGTGGAATTGATGCGTCCAGATCACCGCTTCGGCTACCCATCATGAGTCCCTCAAGCGGTGTAAATCCCATTGATGTATCAATACTATGCCCATGGTGAATCGCACAGGCACTGTCACCATTACCAAGATGCAGACTGATAATATTGAGGGTCTCAGCCGGTTTATTTAACATTTCAGCGGCTTTTCCCGAGACATACTGATGCGATGTACCATGAAAACCAAAACGTCGAATGCCATAATCGCTGAACCACTTTTCCGGAACGGGATAGCGAAAAGCATATTCAGGCATGCTCTGATGAAAGCTAGTATCAAACACTGCCACTTGCGGGGTATCAGCAAATGTCGCCATGCATCGTCGCATTCCTATCAGATTACCGGGCATATGCTGTGGGGCTAAATAGGCATTCTCGCCTATTTCATCAATCATGTCGGGGGTGAGACGAACGGGATGCGTAAAGCGGGTTCCTCCGTGAACAACGCGATGACCAATGGCATCAATTTCTATCTCGGGGTGTTTTTTTGGTAAAGACGCCAGATCATCAAAAATACGGTTAAATGCCTCAATATGATCACGGAATGACTCGGTTATCGTGTTTTTCTCACTATCTTCATCAATAGTCAGGTTGAGTTGATACTCACTTTTTGCATCACCTATTCCAGTGACATACCCAGTGATAAGGGTGGCTGCTGCAGTTAAATCGAAAATTTTGAACTTAATCGACGAACTGCCACTGTTAATAACAAGGATTTGTTTCATTCCAGTATTTTATTCAGCAGACCAGGTCCATTCAGCGTACTCAGGCTTGTCGATACCATATTCATACGCATAAAGGCGACACGCTAACTGGGCATCGCGGAGTTTTTGCTTGGCGTGGGCACCGATATCGTGAAGCCCTTCAACGCGATCGATAACGTCAATGGCAATACTGAATCGATCAATTTCATTACGAATCGCCAGTTCAAGAGGGGTATTGATATTGCCTTTCTCTTTGTAACCCCGCACATGGATATTTGTATGATTAGTACGGCGGTAAGTCAGCTTATGGATTAACCAGGGATAGCCATGAAAGTTGAAAATGACCGGTATATCTCGTGTGAACAGGCTATCAAAGTCTTTATCAGACAGACCATGAGGGTGCTCTGTGTCAGGTAATAATTTAAATAGATCCACGACATTGATAAAGCGAACTTTCAGATCGGGAAAAAATTCATGCAGCAATGCTGTAGCGGCTAAAGCTTCCTGTGTTGGGATGTCACCACAACCTGCGATCACAACATCGGGAACACTACCTTCATCAGAGCTTGCCCAGTCCCAGATTCCCAGGCCTTTGGTGCAATGTTGAACAGCCTCGTTCATATCCAGAAACTGTGGATGATTTTGTTTATCAGCCACAATCACATTGACGTAGTTTTCTGAACGCAGGCAGTGATCGCCAACCGATAACAAACAATTCGCATCCGGCGGTAAATAAATACGGCAAACCGTCGGGCTTTTATTAACGACAAGATCCAAAAAGCCTGGATCCTGATGACTGAAGCCATTGTGATCCTGACGCCATACGGTGCTGGTGATGAGTAGGTTGAGTGAGGATATTGATGCACGCCAATCGACCTGATTACATATATCAAGCCATTTAGCGTGTTGGTTAAACATGGAATCAATCACATGCACAAATGCTTCGTAAGTGGAAAAAAAGCCGTGCCGGCCAGTCAGCAGATACCCTTCCAGCCAACCTTCCAGTGTGTGTTCAGAAAGCATTTCCAGCACTCGGCCATCGGGTGACAACTGACCGCCATCCTCATCTTCCGGTAACAAGTCGGCCATCCATAGCTTCTTGCTGGCGTCATATATATCGTCCAGTTTGTTGGAAGAATTTTCATCCGGACCAAACACCCTGAAATTCTGCATATTCTTTTTCATGATGTCGCGCAAGAATCGACCCAGCGGACGGGTATTTTGAACGGATTCAGTGCCACGGCTTTTGAGTTCGACTGCATAGTCTTTAAAGTCAGGCATCTTAAGTGCTTTTCGCAGCAGACCACCGTTTGCGCTGGGGTTTGCACTCATTCGTTTAAGCCCTGTTGGCGCAAGCGCTTTGAGCTCGGGAATCAAGCGACCTTCAACGTCAAACAGCTCATGAGGTTTATAACTAAGAAGCCAGTTCTCCAATTGCTTGAGGTGTTTAGGATTGTCTTTGACGTCAGCAATAGGTACTTGATGCGCACGCCAATAACCCTCGACTTTATGATCATCAACATAATCCGGGCCCGTCCAGCCTTTTGGACTGCGAAGAATGATCATTGGCCAGCGGGGACGTTCTACTTTCTCCGATTGTCGAGCTTTGTCTTGAATCGTTTTGATTTCATTTATGCAGTGCTCCATGGTGGCAGCCATTTGAGCATGCATAGTCATGGGATCATCACCTTCAACAAAATAAGGCGTCCACCCATAACCTTTCAATAGGTTCTCCAATTCTTCGTGAGAAATTCGGGACAGCAGCGTGGGATTGTTAATTTTATAACCATTCAGATGCAGAATCGGTAACACCGCGCCATCACGCGCCGGGTTAAGAAATTTATTTGAGTGCCATGACGTAGCAAGCGGTCCAGTTTCTGCTTCACCATCACCTACCACGACAGTGGTAATAAGATCGGGGTTATCAAAGGCGGCACCGAAGGCATGTGACAGGCTGTAACCCAGTTCGCCGCCTTCATGAATCGAGCCCGGTGTCTCAGGTGTACAGTGACTACCGATACCACCCGGGAATGAAAAGTCTTTGAAAAACTGGCGAAGACCGTCTATATCTTCACTTTTGTTGGGATACACTTCTGAATAAGTGCTTTCAAGGTAGACCGGCGCTAACACCCCCGGAGCACCATGCCCAGGACCCGCCATGAAAATAGCGTTGAGATCGTACTTATTAATGAGCCTGTTCATATGAATGTAGATAAAACTCAAACCCGGGCTGGAGCCCCAGTGGCCCAGCAGTCTGTTTTTAACATGACTTGGTTCTAGCTGCGATTTTAGTAACGGGTTGTCCTGCAGATAAATCATCCCTGCGGCGAGATAATTACAGGCGCGCCAATAGGCGTGCATCTGTTCCAGAGTCTTTTTATCAATCTGAATGTCTTCAACTTGATTCATACGAGATCCTTCCAGCTGATTTTTCAGCATTTCTGTTTTACTCAGAGTGAGCAAGGCGAATAATTCTTTATTCAAGCGTTGATCAGATAGCTATTCATTTCAAGTGCGTGAAAATAGTTTGATGTGCATTCAAGACAAAATGATGACTTTTATGCCGCATCTTCAAGTCGGACAATGTTACTCCGCTTGTTTTCGTGCCCAGGATTCGAGCAGACGGGAAGTGACCAAATCACCGGTGACATTGATAGAGGTTCTTGCCATATCTAATATTCGGTCCACACCCATGATTAAGGCAATACCACTTGGTGGGATGCCGACGGTGGTGAGTACCATTGATAGAATGACAATGCCGACGCCCGGGGTAGCCGGTGAGCCAATTGATGCCCCGACTGCCATTGCTACCACCAGCGCCATGCTTGCCATACTCAAATCAACGCCATAGACCTGAGCCAGAAAAACCGTTGCCACACTTTGATATAACGCTGTGCCATTCATGTTGATGGTAGCGCCCAGCGGTATAACAAATTGGGCAATGGAGGGACGGACAGCAAGTTTTTCTTGAGCTGTTTTGATTGATAGAGGCATTACCGCCGCCGAGCTGGATGTGGAAAAAGCCAGTAAAAGTACATCCCGGGTATGTTTAAGAAACGTTACAGGGTGCTGTCCGGCGATGAACTTTAATATCAGCATATAAACGCCAAACATTATCACTAACCCCAATAGTACAGTGGCGACATAGGAGGCCATCCCCAACATAGCACTAAACCCGATACTGGTAGTCAGTTGAGCCATCAATCCGAATACGGCATAGGGCGCAAGTCGCATTGCCCAACGCACCACGGTCATGCAGATTTGCTGTAATGAATGCAGCAAATCAAGCATGGGCCTAGATTGTTCTGCTGTCATGCTGACCAGAGCAATACCGACGATAATGGAGAAAATCACGACTTGCAGCATTTGCCC
>NZ_CBFHHW010000001.1:154915-171997 GCF_965655755.1 Methylophaga sp.
CTGAACCATAGCATCCAAGGGGTTGCCAGGTAACAGGACCAATAACGTATCGGGCAAGCTATTTACTGTAGGTAAACTCATTTCGGCGTTGACTGGTTGTTCGGACTGTTCCGGTAAGGTAACGCCATGGAGTAGATTACCGGGTTTCAATAAATTACCAATCCATAGCCCAATGGTTGCAGCTAAAGCGGTGGTGGCGATAAAAAACAAAACTACACGTACCCCCACTTTTCTTAATTGTTCCATGTCCTCTGTTGCTGCCAACCCTCTCACGATGGAGGCAATAACAAGCGGGATAACGATCATCTGGATTGTCGCGATAAAGAGGCGACCGGGAAAGGCTAACCAGTTACCGATGGTTGCCCCGGTGCTTTGGGAAACCAGTCCCACCGAGGGGCCTAATAAGGTGCCTACGATCAGGCCCAGAAAAAGTCCGATCAGGACTTTCAGCCATAACCGTCCTTTAACTAGGGACAGTAAATAGCTACTTAAAGCACGGTTACTGGATGCTGTGAAATGGCTGCTCTGTTTGGAAGGGTCAAGCTGCTCCATTTCATGCGCCTCTTAGGTTATATAAAGATATAGTTTATGCTAATGGTCTATGTGATTTGAATCCAGTAACAGTAAGTCTTGACTGCTTCTCATTCCAACATATGGAATGTTCAATCTATTACAAATGCATTCAAACTCGCTATAAGCTATGTTGTTATGACATGTTAAAGCAATGAATAAAATTAATAGAAGCAAATCAATGTCTTCATATCGGCGCCCCAGTAGTGGCAACTGGCTGACTTGTAGCGTTAAACTTCAAATGAGTTTATAAAGATGGGTTCCATTACGAATAAGCAATTGCAGGATGTTATTGCACAGCTTGATCAGGCTATTTCAAGTCATGATCAATGGTACAAAAATCTTCAGCGAGTCTTGATTACTCATGCACCGCCGGAAGAATCCGATTTGAAGCCCGATGCACATCGACTTTGTCGGTTCGGGGAATGGTATGGCAGCACGCAGGTGGACTTCATGCAAGAAAACCCGCTGTTTGTCTCGCTCGGTGAACTACATGAAAAGATGCACACCAGTGCACGATACTTAATTCAACGGGTTTTGGATGGCTTACCTATTTCGGTGAGTGACTGGGACCATTTCGACAATACTCTAGACAGAATGCGATTAAAAATTCAGGCATTAAGAGATGAGTACGCTGACATAGAACAAAATCGTGACCCACTAACAGAAGCGCAAACCCGATCTAATTTACTTTCTGACCTCCGTGAACAACGTGCTCTAGTAGAGCGGGGTAAGCAGGTTTGTATTTTGGCAATGCTCGATCTCGACCATTTCAAACGTATCAATGACGAGTTTGGCCATGTAGCCGGTGATGACGTGCTTGTTGCAACTGTGCGATGTGTGAAATCTCAGCTCAGGTCATACGATCGAATTTATAGATATGGCGGTGAGGAGTTTATGATTTGTATGCCCAGCACAACCATAGACGAAGCCCGAGAGGTAATGGAGAGAATACGCGAGGCTATTGCTGAACAGCATTTTGAATTTACCGAATCACAGGTAACAGCCTCCTTTGGCGTGACAGTTTTGCGGGCATCGCAAACGGTTGAAGAATCTATAAAGATTGCAGATGAAGCCCTATACGTAGCAAAGGCTGCAGGCCGAAACCGTGTCGTATTTGATATTTAACGAATGATGCACTGAGATTTAAGACAAGAGAAAAAATCGTGACGTTTGGCATGACGCTAAAAGTATTCTTGGTATGGCTTGTCATTCTGTTTATGGCGATGGTAAATGGTGCGCTACGCGAAGCTTTCTTTATTCCTGTCATTGGCGTTTTTTCAGCTTATCTTCTAAGTGGCTTTTTGCTGATCATATGTATTTTGCTTGTAGCGTACTTTACGTTGCCCTGGATTGGGCGAAAATCAGTGGCGAGTTATGTCTCAATGGGCCTTGGCTGGCTTTTTATGACCTTAGTGTTTGAGTTCTCTTTGGGATTGGGTCAGGGGCTGTCCTGGTCGCAGTTAGTTGAAGCATATCTTTTTCGGGACGGCAACATATGGTCTCTTGTTTTACTCGCCACCGCTTTAGCTCCCTATATGTCCGCCAAAATACGGGGATGGGTGTGAAGGTTCAATGGAAATGAGCATCATTGAGATAATGACTCTTTTCGGAATCATGGCATCTCTTGCCGCGCTTCCCAGCACCAGCGTTGCTCTAGTTATAACGCGATCAGTCACATTGGGTATTGGCGATGGTGTTGCTGCAGCCGTCGGTATTTGTCTCGCTGATTTGTTTTTTATTCTTTTGGTGATGTTTGGCTTATCCCTGGTGGCAGAAACCATGGGTAACTTTTTCCTTGTCATAAAGTACATGGGGGCAAGCTACCTGGTCTGGCTTGGATTCAGCTTTTTAGTAACTAAGCCTCAAATAAGCGTAATGGTTAATGCTACAAATGGAAAAAGTAGCCTCATAAGCAGCTTCTTGGGCGGTTTAGTGCTGACATTGGGCGACGTAAAGGCCATTTTCTTTTATCTGAGTCTATTTCCCCTATTTATTGATTTGGCATCACTTCAGATAACGGATGTATTCCTCGTCATGTGGATAACAATTATCAGTGTTGGCGGAGTCAAAATCATTTATGTTTTGATGGCGCGGAAAATCCTAGTCCTGGTTCAAGGACATAGCTTTGAAACAGTGGCTAAAAAGACCATCGGTGTCTTCTGGGTGGCTGTGGGGGGCTACATACTTACAAAAGGTTTAATAACTTTTTTTAGCTGAGGTAGTAATGTCGTAGGGTCTTGTCTGGGCTTTGTGTCCATGTAAAGCGTTTTTAGTTTGATCCCATTATCAGCACGGTAAGTCGTTATTCGATAGTGAATCGTTCTCCTATTCATCTGAAAACACCATAAATCTCACTGATATCTATTAAGTACTGTCAGAGGGGTTTCGCTTATTATAAAAAGACCCTAAGATGAATGTGTGTAATAGATTTTAAGGTGTATCAATCATCAACATAAATAACAAGATCATCGCATAAGCAGGCACCTCGGCCCTGAAAGATTTCCCTATGGTGTTGATGGTTAGGCGAAGACTCTTTTCCACACTTAACAAGCAGACATAATTGTCAAAAACACGGTGAATCATATGGCCACGAGTGAAAAATCGACGCAAAAGGTTCTGCTGACTGTTGATAAGAAAACGGTCAACGCCACAGAAGGCGAGTTGTTAATTGAGGTGCTTTACCGGCAAGGGATCAAAATACCATCATTATGTTACAGTCCCGGCCTTAGCTGTACTGGGTCCTGTCGGGCCTGTCTGGTTCAATTGAATGACAGTGCTGTTTCTTTACCTGCCTGTGAAATCACTGTGGCGCAAAACATGCAGGTTACAGTGCAGTCAGCCACCCTGGAACGGGACCACCGAGCAATTTTGTCGATGCTGCTTGAGAATTATGTGGATAGTGACTTTGATGCCAATGCCATTGACCACACAGAATTTGATTACTGGTTAAGGCGTTATGATTTAGTTCCCCATACAGCCCAGAGCCAAAAACCTTTGTTTAAGGTTGATAGTGATCCCCACCCAGCTATTCGTGTCGATCTCAACAAGTGCATACTTTGTACTCGGTGCATCCGTGCCTGTAATGAAGTTCAGGGTCGTTTCGTCTGGGGGCTGGCGGAGCGCTCTGATAAAACACAAATCACAGCGGGTTTGGATCAAACGATGCTGGAAGCCGGGTGCGAGTCTTGTGGTGCCTGCGTCGCTTACTGTCCAACCGGCGCTTTATCCGATCGTGACAAGTCGTCTGATGGTGTGATTGACGAAAAAGTGATGACCACCTGTGCCTACTGTGGTGTTGGTTGTAATCTGGATTTAAATATCAGCAACGGCCGTTTGCAATATGTGACGTCTAATCCTCATGCCCCTGTTAATGGGATGCATCTTTGCGTTAAAGGTCGTTACGGGAATGATTATGTGCATCATCCCGATAGATTGACACAGCCCTTGGTGAGGGAGTGGCTATTGAACGATACTGTCCGGTCAGCTGGCGATAATCGGGGTAAATGGGTGCCGGTTGAATGGGATCAGGCGTTGGATATTGTGGCAAAAAAATTCAGCAAGATAATTGATGAGTCGGGCCCGGATGCATTAGCCATTTTTTCTTCTGCCAAGTGCACCAATGAAGAAAATTATCTGATGCAAAAATTCGCTCGTCAGGTTATAGGCACGCATAACGTGGATCATTGTGCCCGTTTGTGTCACTCATCAACAGTCGCTGGTCTGGCTGCATCATTCGGTTCGGGGGCGATGTCCAACACGATGGCAGATATCGCTGGGCAAGCTGAAGCATTGTTTGTGATTGGTTCTAACACGACGGAACAACACCCTGTGTTTGGTTCGATGTTGCGTCAGGCTGTCCATCAGCGGGATGCGAAATTGATTGTGGCGGATCCGCGTAAAATTGACCTCACTGAATTCGCCACACTTCATCTACGCCACCGGCCGGGCACTGATATTGCGTTGATTAATGGTCTCATGCAGTTGATTATTGAAAACGGCTGGCAGGATGATGACTTCATCAATAACCGCACAGAAGACTTTGAGACATTACGTGAATCTCTAACAAAATATACGACTGAATATGTCAGTGCGATCACTGGCGTGAGTCCTGATGATCTGATTGAGGCGGCAACAATTTTAGGTAAAGCTAAGCCTATGGCGGTGATCTGGGCGATGGGCATTACTCAGCACATTGTTGGTGTCCAGAATGTCTTTAGTCTCGCCAACCTGCAAATGTTAACAGGCAATATGGGGCTGCCTGGTGGGGGCGTAAATCCGCTGAGAGGACAGAATAATGTCCAGGGCGCCTGCGATCTGGGCTGTTTACCCAATGTCTTCCCCGGTTATCAAGCTGTTTCAAGCGACACGTCGTTGACTAAGTTTTCGGATGCCTGGGCTTTGACCAATCGCTCTCAGTTATTTTCGGAGAGTCCTGGACTGACCATTACAGAGATGATCGACGGCGGATTAACAGGGGATATTCGAGGATTCTATATCCTGGCAGAAAATACTGTGATGACTGATCCGGATGTTAATCACGTTCGTGAGGCCATGGCGAATAGTGAATTTACAGTGTTGCAGGAGATCTTTCCCTCTGAAACAGCAGAGTATGCTGACGTATTGTTGCCGGGGGTAACCTTTGCGGAAAAAGCCGGTACGTTTACAAATACAGAACGTCGTATTCAACTTATCCATGATGCTGTGGAGTCGCCGGGGGAGGCCAGGGAAGACTGGCAGATAACAGCGCAGCTCGCCAAACGTATCCTGGATTATCGTCAACAAGCGCCCGCAGGAGAGCTTGCCGGTTGGGATTATGCATCAGTTTCTGAAGTGATGGATGAGATTGCTCAATTAACGCCTTCCTACGCCGGGGTGTCACATGAGCGGCTGCATAAGGGTGAACAGTTGCACTGGCCTGTCATAGACAAACAGCATCCTGGCACCCCCATTCTTCATGTGGACAAATTTACCCGTGGCAAAGGTATCTTTCATCCTGCTGAACATTTGCCAGCAAAAGAGTTACCGGATGAGGAGTATCCTCTCTGTCTGACTACGGGAAGGGTTTTGTACCATTGGCATGGTGCAGAAATGACGCGGCGTTCAGAGCCCCTTAAGGCTCTGTATCCTTCAACGCTGGTGGAAATTTCCATAGAGGATGCTGGCAGATTGGGCATTCATCAGCAGCAAACTATTCGCATTGTATCCAGAAGAGGGGAAATGATTGCGGAGGCAGAAATAAGTGAACGCGTACCTCCTGGTTTGATCTTTGGCAACTTCCATTTTCCGGATGAGGCGAACGTCAACAATTTAACTATAGCTGCATTGGATCCCATAGCTAAGATCCCTGAGTACAAGGTGTGTGCCGTAAGAGTTGAAGCTATGGATTAAGAGGCCACCCCCTGTTCAGTGATTATTATTTGAGCTCAAGTAAAATGTGATATTGCTCATTCAATATCGTGCGAGGTAAACAATGTACTACATCGTGGAATCTGAAAAGTCTTTCGAGCAAGCATCACAGGATCTTGATGCCGCTGTAAAACGGAATGGATTTGGGGTTTTACACGTTCACGATCTGGGAGAAACACTTCGAAGCAAAGGAATAGACTTTGTGGAACAGTGCCGTATTTTCGAAGTATGTAATCCCAGCCAGGCTGCAAAAGTTTTATCAGTCGATATGCGTCTGAATATGGCTTTGCCTTGCCGAATATCCGTGTTTACTGAGAACGGTGCCACGATGATAGGTGCGATTAAACCGGCCCAAATGTTATCGGCTCTGTCCCAAGATGGAGTGCTGACAGAAGTTGCGGCTGAAGTTGAAGGAAGAGCCATTAAAATGATTGACGAAGCAAAATAACAATCGGGGCTAAAAAATAACCGCAATCACTGATGACAATTACGTTTGGGTTTAAACAAGGCTGAAAAAAAACACCGTAAATGAATGTCTTCTAGTGAGTTTCGTCCATATTTTTCTTGAGTAAATGGTTAACAATCTCAGGCATAAAATTTCGCTTGATAGTGATGGCGTAGAAATTTTCATAGATGTTAGGAAGTTGTTGAAACTCGCTTAACAAGCCATTGTTTATCTCGTCTTTCACAACGACCGGGGGGAGTGCCGTGACAGCCCCTGTATCCCTGACAAGTAGGCGCAGCATCGCCATATCATCTGCTTCTGCGATAATTCGAGGTTTGTAGTTAAGCCTTGCACAATAAGCATCAAATGCGGATCGTATTTCAGTTCGCTTGCTGGGCAAGACCCAGTCAAATAGTTGATATCCCTTTGGGAATGCTTCTGTCGGTTTTCGTTCAGCCGGGCCGATAATCGATACTGATTGCCGTGACACGAGTTGGGTCTGCCAGATAGCATCGTCATTCTGTTCACTGATCGAACGGTTGGTTAGCACCAGGTCAAAATCATGATTGCTTAGACCATTCAACAGGTTTGTCATGCCCTGCGTTGAAAGTGTGAATGTGACACCGGGTTGTGACAGAAGTGGTGTGATAAAACTCTCAGTGAAATTTCTTGAGAGTGTTGTTAAAACGCCAATTGAAACGTGCCTTTGAGACTTTGTTTCACCTTTCTTAATAAATGCTTCTAATTCTTCACCAGTGGAAAATATTTCTTCGGCATAATTCAGTATTTTTTTACCTATATCAGTCAGTACCAGTTGCCTGCCTGTTCGCTCAAACAACGTGACGTTCAGGTTATGCTCAAGTTGTTTGATTTGCTGTGACAGCGCAGACTGTGAAACATGGCATTCCTCTGCCGTTCTGGTAATGCTGCCAGATAGACCCACCCGCCAGAAATAGAAAAGATGATGGTAATTTATTTTTGCCATTATTAAGTAAAACTTATCAATTAGTTAATAAATATCTATTTTAATAATGCTACCTGAATTGACATAATCTCGCCAGCAAAGGAGATACGCATTGAATCAACTAATAACAGCGGTTTTACCCATTCTAATCCCTATCATTTTTTTTCTCGGTGGTTTGGTGGCTGGAAATGCTCGTCTCAGCGAGTATAAACGTCTGCTGGTCCTAAGAACGGTCTCATTCACCATTCTGATATCGGCCGTTCTGATGGCAGTCAGTGTGGCTTTTTCCAGTGAGCCAGCCAAACAAGGATTAGTGGTTATCAATGGTATAACGTTGATCGTACTGCTCCTGGTCAGTTTCATGGGTATTATCCTTATCCGATTTTCTGAGCGATATCTCAGCGCCGAAGCGAATGCAAATCAATACTGGCGTTGGTTGTTATTCAGTCTGACCTCCGTGTCAGTCGTCATTTTGAGTAATCATCTGTTGTTGTTCTGGCTTGGCTGGGTGGCAATCAGTATGTGTTTCCATCGTCTTTTGTTGTTTTATCCTGACAGGCCGCGTGCTGTGCTGGCGGCACATAAAAAATTTATTCTTGGCCGGATTGCAGAGCTGTGTCTCTTGACGGCCATACTCTTGCTTTACTGGCAGCATGGGACGTTTCATTTAAGCGTACTCAATGAGTATTTTCTGAACCTGACAGGGGGTAGTGAACTCAGCCTTGCTGAAAAATTTGCGGCTTTCTTTATTGCTCAGACTGCTCTCATCAAGTGTGCACAATTGCCCCTTCATGGTTGGTTGATACAGGTGGTTGAAGCGCCGACTCCCATTAGTGCTCTTTTACATGCTGGCATCATCAATTTAGGTGGCTTTCTGTTAATTGCCTTTGCACCATTGATTTCTTATGCCCCCGTCGCCCAGTGGACCATCCTCATTGTCGCCGGTCTCAGCACATGCATTAGTGCTTTAGTGATGATGACACGGATCACTGTTAAGGTGCGTTTGGCCTGGTCTACCTGTGCGCAGATGGGCTTGATGCTGATCGAATGTGCGTTGGGTCTCTATGAAGTAGCCTTACTGCATTTATTTACGCACTCACTCTACAAAGCCTATATGTTTCTCAGTGCGGGGGAGATGGTGCAGGATTACAGTCTGAAACAACTGGCACCTCAGGAAAAAGTGAACCTAGTGATAGCCATCGCATGTCTTTCTGTGTCATTCAGCGCCACAGCGATGATTGCCCTGTTTAGCAATTATCAGGGCCCTATCAGTCTCTGGCTGCTGGTCACAACTGCACTGGCACTCTATTTGGTATCCGCGGTCAGGGGAGGGACTCTCGGGGACTGGCTGTCGTCATGCTTTACCGTTGCTTTGCTGGTTGGCTTCTATTTGGCAGGTAAAGCGCTGTTTTCGCAAGTGCTGCCAGCGTTGCCGATGACGGGGAAATTTGATCCTATGGATATATGGCTCGGCGTGCTGTTTGTAGCTTTGTTTGCTTTGACTGTGCAAATCCGTGTTTCTCCCCATGCCAAGCAAACACAAACTTTGTATCGCTGGTTATTTTCCGGCTTGTATCTGGATGAAATCATGACGCGCGTGACTCTCAGAGTTTGGCCAATCCAGCTCAGGGCCAAGGATGATGACACTATGCTCCAGGCAAGATCCGTCAAGGAGTCACTGTTATGACTAATGCTAATCCAGACACACATACTACGTTGAGTTCGGCTCAGACTGCGGCGATCCAACAAGCCTGTTCGCTGATTGCACCGAATTGGCCACTTGATCGTTTCATTGCAGTGAATGCGCTATGGGAACATCGCCAAAAGCCGATTCAGTTGGTGTCAGCCCAAATGGCAGCACTGGGCGGGGCCAGCACTACCATGTCAGCAAGCTATTTCCTGAACGCGTATCAGCAAGGAAAAATAAGTGAGGCATCATTAATCAAAGCAGCGCAGGCCTACAAATCAAACACTGAGATAGATGAATTGATAACGGCCTTAAAGCAACCCAGTCCCGGTGTCTGGCTCAGTATTGCTGAATCAGCGGATCTCAACCGTGATCATCATAAAATGCGTTGGGAAGATGAGATCGTCCATCAGATAAGCCAGTTCTGTGGTGAATTTGTCAATCAGGATTCAGCTCATGATAAGACGCTTTACTCTTCATGGCTCGACTTTACAGAACATGACTACGGCATGTCACTGTTGATGGGAGAGAAAAATCTCAGACACGCCTTCTGGCAACTGCCTGATAATCCCGAGGCTGTCTTTTTGGAGGCGGTCGAAGTATTGGATCTGGATCCCTATGAATTAGAAATTTATGCCCATACTTTACTATTGAGTATCATCGGCTGGGCCAGCTATTTTGCCTGGCAACGCTGGGAAAGCCGCCTGGAGAATCAAGATACGCAATGGATGGAGTCCCTGTTAGCTATCAGGATGGCCTGGGATCTGGTTATCTGGCGTCAACTTAAGCGTAAAGACAGTCAGGAAGAGTTCCAAGCACTTAAAACGCACTGGGATCAGCAAAAGTTGGCTATCAATGATCTGATTGATGATCATATCCAGCAGCATCGTTATTTCTGGATTTGGATGCACGCCGCAGAACTGGACTTTCAGAACCAGTTACATGAGAAATTAAAAGCGCCACCCGCTGCATTAAACTCACTACCCAAAATGCAGGCAGCGTTTTGTATTGATGTGCGTTCAGAGCGTTACAGACGTGCTTTGGAGGCCCAAAGTCCGGATATTCAGACGATAGGCTTTGCCGGCTTTTATGGACTGCCGATTAGTTATCAACCCGCCAACACCGGGGTTAATAGGCCTCAGTTGCCTGGATTGGTGGCCCCCACTATCACTGTGCGTGAATCCGGTTCAAACAAGAGTCAGTTGAAAAAAATTCAGAATGTGAGTCACTGGAAGAACTGGTCTAATTCATCGGTGTCGGCGTTTACGATGGTGGAAACGGTGGGTTGGGCTTATGCCTTCAAATTGCTCAAGGATAATTTCTTAAAGAAGAAAAAAGAAAATGTCATTGATACATTCAGTCATCATCACGACTGGCACCTTGAACGTGATGGGGTACCACTCAGTCTTGATGAAAAAGCCACGCTCGCTTCAGGTGTGCTGAAAGGAATCGGCCTGACTGACAACTTTGCCCCTGTCGTGCTGTTACTGGGGCACGGTAGTGAGACACGCAACAACCTGCATGCATCGGGGTTGGACTGTGGTGCCTGTGGCGGTCAGACCGGTGAGGTCAATGTGCGTGTGCTGGCATCACTACTCAATGATCCGACACTGAGACAAACACTTGCCGAGTCGGGCATCATCATCCCGGAGCAAACCCGATTTATCGGCGGCTTGCATAATACAACGACCGATCAAGTTACCTGCTTTGAACCATTAGGTGATGATACGCTTGAAGCGGCGTTAAAACAGGCCTCAAATCAGACCCGCCATGAACGGGCATTGGGGATCGATTCAGCACTGGCATCACTTGATGATAAGTCGCTGGAACGCGCTTTATCAATCAGGGCTAAAGACTGGTCAGAAGTTCGTCCGGAGTGGGGGCTTGCTAATAATGCTGCCTTTATTGTGGCGCCTCGGCAGTGGACAAGAACCGTTGATCTTAATGGTAGGGCTTTCCTGCATGACTATGACTGGCGAGTCGATACGGAATTTGTCTTGCTGGAGCAAATTATGACAGCGCCAATGATTGTGACTCATTGGATCAACATGCAGTACAACCTGTCGACGGCCGATAACAAATTTTTTGGCAGTGGTAACAAGCTGCTTCACAATGCGGTAGGGCAGCACATCGGTGTTTTCGAGGGGAATGGCGGTGACTTGCGGATTGGCTTGCCATACCAATCAGTCCATGATGGCGAGAATTGGCGTCACGAACCTTTAAGGCTGAGCGTCTACATCGCAGCGCCCAAAGAAGCCATAGAAAGGGTCATTGAAAATCATAAGACAGTCCGAGATTTGCTGCACAATAACTGGCTGTTCCTGTTTAGCTGGAGTGATAACAAGACCATAGAACTTTATCAGTCGGAGGGTTGGGAAAAAGTCTGATAAATCCATGAGTCTGGGGAACAGCTTGGAGCGAAAAGCGTTGTTGTTTTGTAAATTTGATTGTTTGTGCGTGATTCACTAATTCACAAAAATTTCAAATGAAAGTGTAGATATTATTGTAAATCATCTAAAACCGGTTCAGTTTTAATCGAGAGAGCGGTTGAGTTCCAGCGAACTCTCACCTGAATGATAGTCAGATGAGAAAAGGGGGCGGTTTTTGTTCCTATGCAAGCTACTTTAGCAGGAGTCTGAATAATGTCAGATGCATCAACAAACCAAAAACATCATGACCCAAAAAACATGTCGGACCGGGTTGCTTATGCGCTGACCAAGCTATTAAGATTCTTTGCTGATACGTTCTTTGCCAAACGCTATGGTCACCGGGCCGTAGTGTTGGAAACGGTTGCTGCCGTGCCGGGGATGGTCGCTGGTGCGTTGCAACATCTTCGGTCTTTGCGTCGTATGGAAAGTGATAATGGCTGGATAAGAACGCTCCTTGAAGAGGCTGAAAATGAACGCATGCATTTATTGACCTTCATTCAAATTTCCAAGCCCTCATGGCTTGAGCGTCTGTTGATTCTGATCGCCCAGGGCACCTTCTATAATTTATTTTTTTTGTTATACCTCTTATCTCCGAAGACGGCGCATCGCTTAGTGGGCTACTTCGAAGAGGAAGCTGTTTACAGCTATACTGAGTACTTGGCTGAAGTCGACAGTGGCGCTACAGAGAATGTCCCGGCACCCCAGATCGCAATTGATTACTGGAACCTCCCCGCAGAAGCCCGCCTTCGCGATGTCATCCTCGCTGTTCGTGAGGATGAGGCCCATCATCGTGATGTCAATCATCACTATTCTGATGAGCTGACGTAACCGAGATTATCATTTTATAAGCCACATGGCTGTAGGTTAAAATTCTCGCAGTAAATGCATGGGCGGCACGTTTAGCACGGACTTGCTGGCAAATAAGCCAATGGCAGAAATTATGCTGACACCAATGATGGGGCCCAATCCCCATAACAGTGGATGCCAACTGGCCTGAGATTGAAATACAAAAACCTGTAAACCATAGAGACAAGCTTCAGCACCAGCTGCTGCAAGTACGCCTGAAAACAGGCCTAGCGCTCCAAATTCAACAAAAAGCGCTTGTTGAACCAACGCTTTTCTCGCACCTAGAACACGTAATAAAGCGCCTTCTTCCAAACGTTCTTCTAATGTTGAACGCACACTGGCAAGTAAAACCAGAGCGCCGGCACTCAAGATACAGAGCAGTACCAGCTGAATAGCCTGAGATAACTGCTCTATGATGGTTTGAACCTGTGTTAATAGATCACCGATATTGAGTATGGACACGGTTGGGAATGCTGACATCGCTTGATAAAATGGCTGAGCGTTGGTATTGCTCACAAATACGCTACTCACAAAGTTGGCCGGATAGTCCTCAAGTGCTTGTTTCGGCAGAATCAGATAAAAGTTAGGCTGCATCGATCCCCAATCAACGGTGCGGATTGAGGTAATCGGTAACGTTATCTTATTACCGCCAATGTTGATGGTTAACGTGTCGCCTATGCTGAGGTTCGCCTCACGTGCGGCTTCTTGTTCGACAGAAAGTCCACCGGCAGTGAAGTCACCGCGTATTAGCTTGCTCCCTTTACCGACGGTGTCGGACCAAGTGAGGTTGAGTTCACGTTCATATAATTCCGGTTCACCTCTCTCTTCCGGGTACAATGTCCGGACAGGGGTGTCATTAGCAGATATGACGCGACCTCTTACCATTGGGTACCACTCCGATCGTTTTACTCCGAGATTTTCAATTGCGGTGTTAATAGGAGCAATCTGATCTGACTGCACATTGAATAAATAATGATTCGGTGCATCGGCTGGCAATTCCTGCTGCCAATCATCAATCAGGCTGGACTTCACGCCAACTAGAATTAATCCCAGCATGATGATGAGTGTAAATACCAGTAATTGAAACAGGTTGGGTACCAGCCTTCGATACAGCGACGCAAAACCAATCTGCCAGCCACTGGTCGCCCCTGACGTTAACGAACGCCCAAGCCTGAAAATGATAATGCCGATTACAGCGACCAAAAGCCCTATCACTCCTATCGCCAGCGTCATAATGCTGGGCAGTAAAAAACCTTGTGTATATAGGCACATAAGCCCATACATGCCAACAAAGCCGATGCTATAAATGAATAAGGTATTTTGCTCCGGCTTTAGGTTCGGCTGTAACACCGCCATCGGCGAGATTTTGATAAGACGTTGTATCAATGGCAAACAAAAGGCCACCATTGATATAAAGCCTGTTGCGACGCCGAGCCACAAGCGACTGACAGAAGGTTCTGGTAATGCCGTCGACATGAGCTCGGATAATACTGACGAAATAAGTGCCTGAATTCCCCAACCGACTGCGAGACCGATGCCAACGGACACCACAAACAGTGCTGTAAATTGAATGAAGAACACCCTGGTCAGCACATTCGGCGTAGCGCCTAAGGTTTTTAATACTGCGACCTGCATCAAGTGACGTTTTACAAACCGTGTTGAGGCAAGCGCCATTGCGATACCAGACAAGATGACGGCAAGCGTACCCGCTAATAATAGAAAGGACTTGGCTTTGCCAATGGTGTCGCCAATGCGTTCGCCTTTTTGTATCGGTGTGCGCCAGCGTTGGCCCTCATCGAGTTGCGGTGTCACCCAGGCTTCATATTCATCAAGCCGATCGCTATTACCTGCTAACAAAAAGCTGTGACGAACCCGGCTTCCGGGGATGATGACATTGGTTGCAGCAAGGTCCGTCATATTCATTATCGCTCGTGGTGCAATAGCAAACGCTGAACTGCTTGAGCCTGGATCGCGCACCAGATATTGGGCAACGGTTAATGTTGACTCGCCGACTTCGACCGCATCACCAATGCTTACTTCTAACAGGCTTGCGAGTCTGGATGACAACCAGATTTGGCCTTGTTGTGGCGATTTTGTGGATGACCGACCCATGCCAAATAATGCATCGTCTATCAGGTATGCGCCCCTTAGAGGGTAACTGTCTGTTACAGCACTCACCTGACTGAGTCGGAGTGTTTTACCGGCAAAGATCATAGTACGGAATGAGGTGCGCTCAGCCTGAGTCAGAGACAGTTCCCGCGCTTTGTCTTGCCAGGTTTTAGGAATCTCATCATCAGAGCGAATCAGGCGATCAGCCGCTAACAGGTTGGCAGACTCCTGTTCGAAAGAAAGCTGCAATCTGTCGATAAATAAGCCAATAGAGGTGACGGTACTGACCGAAATAATCAGCGCGATGACAAGCGTGAGAATATCGCCGCTCCGAATATCTCTCAACAATAACCGCAAAGCAAAATTCATGGTTATTGTTCCACCAGTTGGCCGGCAGACATGGTTAACTGGCGATCACACTTTTTTGCCAGCTCATTATCATGCGTCACCATCACCAATGTTGTTCCCTGAGACTGATTTAACTCAAATAACTGGTCAATAATAATTTTTCCGTTTCCCTCATCGAGATTGCCTGTTGGCTCATCGGCAAAGAGAATTTTGGGACTGGAAGCAAACGCCCTGGCGATTGCTACCCGTTGTTGTTCGCCACCAGAAAGTTGATTGGGATAATGCGTTAAACGGTGAGATAAGCCGACTTTATCTAATAATGTTTCTGCTGTTTTGCGGGCATTTTTGTCGCCTTTTAATTCTGAAGGCAGCATGACATTTTCAACAGCTTGCAGGCTGGGTAAAAGATGAAATGACTGAAAAATAAAACCAACATATTGACCTCGCATCAGGGCGCGGTCTTCCTCATCCATATCAGAGAAAACGTGATCGTACAGGGTGATCTCACCTGAGGTATTCAGATCCAATCCTGCGAGCAAGCCGAGTAGGGTCGATTTTCCTGAGCCGGAAGCGCCGACAATTGCAACCGATTCACCTTCCTTGATGTCCATATTGATGTTTTGCAATATGGTTAAATCACCGGTGTTGGCAGTAACGGTATGGGTTAAATTAGTTACTTTAATCGCAGTCTTTACTGCCATATTGATTCACTCTAAATAAGGTTTATATGTTTTTAAAAAGACACATTTGGCTTTTTTTGGCCGTAAGTCTGTTCCTGACCAACGTAGTGTCAGCCTCATCATCTACATTACTGGTTATGGGAGACAGCCTCAGCGCTGCCTATAACTTACGACCAGAAGCAGGCTGGGTTAGTTTACTCGACGAGCAACTTTCACAATCTCATCCTGATATTCAGGTAGTCAATGCCAGTGTCAGCGGTGAAACAACGCAAGGTGGTCTGTCACGTTTTAAACAACTGCTCACAGAGTTTAAACCACGCTGGGTGATTATCGAGCTTGGCGCGAATGATGCCTTGCGAGGCTATCCACTTGATCAAACCACTAAAAACCTTGAGATGATGATTGAACAGGCTCATCAATCCGATGCAAAGGTGCTGTTGATTGGAAATCAACTGCCCCAAAATTACGGTAAACGTTATGCGGACATGTTTTTCGGGCTTTATGAAACGTTAGCAAACCAATACACACTTCATTATGTGCCCTTCATGCTGGAGGGCGTCGCACTCAATGAGAGTCTGATGCAGGGCGATGGCTTACACCCAAACAAAGCCGGTCAACCAATGATACTGAAAAATATTTTACCCCATCTCAAGCTATTACTGGACTCAGACAATTAAATGAATGGGCTGGGCAATTGTATGAAAAAAAGCCTCAACACAATTAATTGTGTTGAGGCTTAACGTGGATTACTGGCTGAGATGAATACAAATATTAACTTATTTGGCGTACTAAGCTATTGCGTTGCTTTCAATCTCAGTGGTGCTTCAGGTTCTTGTTCGATAGGTTTTATAGTTAACGGTTTAGGTGCAGGAATTGGCGCTACTTTATCCAATGTTTTGGGTGTTGGAGTCGCTCTGAGCGGTTTAACGCCTCGGGCATCGTTGTTATCACCATTTTGATAACCACCTACGCCGTTCCCGTTCTGTGGAATGACAGTATTCATCTGCGGAACACAACGGTGTTTGATGGTAGCAGTATCAAGATCTTTCCATTGGCCCATTTGACCTAATGGTGATTTGTAACGTGCTTGAAGTACCATATTGTGGTTATGTGTTTTGTTGTTATGAATTGCCATCCACGAATATTTATCCTGAGATAATAGTTCTTTCAATGGAAATTCAAAATCGAAGAAACTATTCATACCAGCCAACTCTGGATTTTTTTGTATGCCAAGCTCTTCATGGTAAACACCATAATCAGCATATTGGTTGCTGTATGCTTTGATACGAAAATCCATGATACCTGACGCGTTTCCACTCATTTGATAGTTCACGCGAATAACGGGATTTTGCTCTGGTATGCACTGACCATAAGCGTGCGGGATATTGGCCATAAATTCACCATTATGCAGTTTGAAGGGCTGATCACCTGCATCGATTTGGTTTGGCATATTATTTTGCAGTTGTGCATTAAGAACAGGCGATTGCTTTAATGCGGGATCACCTTTGTATTTAATTTGAATAGTATGATTTTTTGTCTCATAGCCGGAGGATACTTTGTTCGGATTATTTTCTTTTGAACATGCCGCACCCAGT
>NZ_CBFHHW010000002.1:0-980 GCF_965655755.1 Methylophaga sp.
TCAAAATTAACGATAAGGCATTGAAGGGCTCTGCTTATACAAGCCTCGGTACATTGTATTTTAAAGTCCCTGGCTGGCCCTTAGGCTTTGGTGATGATGACGAAGCGGAAAAGTTGCTTAAAAAAGCCTTGACCATTAACCCAGACGGGATTGATAGTAACTATTTCTACGGCAGTTTCTTGTTGGATCAAAATCAGTATCAACAAGCCGAGCAATATTTACTTAAAGCTAAGCAAGCACCAGCGAGAATTGAGAGACCCTTGGCTGACAAAGGTCGTCACAAAGAAATTGAGTCAGCTTTACAAGAGGTTCACAACAAAATGAGAATACCTAAAAATGCAGGTTTTGCTAGTTGAAGATGATCCTTCTCTGGCAGAAGGACTCAAGCGTTCATTAAGCAGAGAAGGGTTCATTGTGAATCATCTGACCCGTGGTAAGCAGGCGGTCAGTTCCGTTGCAACATCGCCCCCCGATATCGTCGTATTGGATTTGGGGTTGCCTGACATGGATGGTCAGGATGTCCTGAAGGCTATCCGTAAGAAAAACAGCGATCTACCAGTATTGATTCTGACGGCCAGAGCTTCGTTAGAAGATAAAGTTACAGGACTTGATAATGGCGCTGATGATTATCTTGCTAAGCCCTTTGAAACTGATGAGCTTCTAGCGCGATTACGCGTATTTGAACGACGTTTGAGTAGCTTCAAACATTCCGGTATCAGTATTGGTAATGTCGTCATGGAGAGTAAGTCGCAGTCGGTCACCGTATCCGGTGAACAACTTGAATTATCGCGACGAGAATTTATGTTATTGAAAGTGCTGATGGAGAATGCGGGTAGGGTTCAGACACGCGATAGTCTAGAGAGCAAGCTCTACAGCTGGGGAGATGAAATCGCCAGTAATGCTATCGAAGTTCATATTCATCATCTACGTAAGAAACTGCCAGAAAACTTTATAAAAACAGTTCGTGGCGTTGGTTACAC
>NZ_CBFHHW010000002.1:1129-26715 GCF_965655755.1 Methylophaga sp.
TGCCAGACTGATTGCTGCTTCCAATTCAGAGCAAACTGTGCAACAGACTAATGCGGCACAGCAAACACCCTATACCTATTTTCAGATTTGGGACAATGGGGGTAAACAGCTATTAACGCGATCGCAAAATGCGCCTGAGTCAGTAATCGGAGAGCTCGGTGAGGGCTTTCACGAAGTCAACTATGGCCGTTATAGGTGGCGTAACTTTGTCTTCCGTGATCAGCATCTGAATCGGTGGATTGTGGTAGCTGAAAGGATTGATATTCGCTATGTGCTGGCCGAAGAAGTTGTGCTGGAATCGCTATTACCAATTGTGATTGCGATACCGGTAGCTGCACTTATTATCTGGTTTGCAGTGGGCATTGGATTAAGGCCTCTGCGCCAATTTGCCATAGAGGTCAGGCATAAACGGGTTGATGATCTCAGCCCGATAGAACTTGATCGCGTGCCGCGCGAATTAACCACTTTGGTGAGTAATACCAATGCGTTGCTGGGAAGACTTGATGATGCTTTTCAGCGTGAACAACGCTTTGCATCCGATGCGGCTCACGAGCTCAGAACACCAATCAGCGTACTTAAAGTACATTTACATAACTTGCGAGACCGTTTAGGAGACCAGGATGGTGATATTACTTTGCTCAAAGCGGGTATTGAGAGAATGGGACATCTTGTCGAACAAATCCTGGCCCTCTATCGTTCATCACCAGATCAGGCTTCCGTTAAATTTGTCCAAGTGGATTTATATAAACTGGCACAGACTGTTATTGCCAATGATTTCCCACAGATTGAGCAAAAGCAGCAACAAATTGAGCTCAATGGTGAAAGTGCCAAGATTCGAGGGAATCAGTTCGCTTTGGAGACCTTGCTGCATAATCTTATTAGCAACGCCAATAAATACACACCTGAAGGCGGCAGTATTCAAGTTGTGGTCAAACGATTAGCTAACGGCGTTGATTTGATAGTAGAAGATTCAGGTCCTGGTATACCTCCTTCACAATACGAACGCGTTTTTGAACGCTTTTATCGTTTGCAGGGTGATCAAAATGACAGTGGTGAACTCGGTTGTGGTCTGGGGCTGACCATTGTTAAGCATATTGCTGATTTACATCATGCCACTATAAGTCTGTCCAGCGGTATAGAGGGTCAGGGACTGAGTGTTAATGTGAAATTTCCAGGAGATTTAGTCGTTTGAAACAGATTGTCAGTATTATTTCTTTGTTGCTGATGGCTGCAATGCCGGTCGTTCTGGCTGCCCCGCCTATTGTTGAGATCGAAATACGGGATCATTTGTTTTATCCCGACGAGGTTCGTATTCCTGCTGATACAAAGGTCAAGTTACTGGTGAAAAATCTCGATACCACGGCTGAAGAATTTGAGAGCTATGAGTTAAACCGAGAAAAGGTTATCGCCGGTGAGAGTGAAGCTATCATCTTTATCGGTCCATTACCGGCAGGTGAATACCCGTTTTTTGGTGAGTTTTTCCCGAAAACGGCTCAAGGCAGAGTCATTGTGGAGTGAGACTATGTTGCTAAACGCCGTCATTATGATTCTTCGAGAAGTGCTGGAAGCATCTTTGATAATCAGTGTTTTCCTGGCACTGAGTCAGCTATTCAAACGTCATCATTGGTGGATATTATTAGCGTTGGTTTTAGGATTCTGTGGCGCGTACATATACGCGGTTAACCTCAAAGAAATTTCTATGGCCTTTTCAGGAACCGGACAGGAAATTCTGAATGCGTCTTTGCACTTTATGATTTTTCTCAGTCTGCTGGTTTTTATGATCACCGTACCGCATCAGCAATTCATACGATGGCGAATGGCTAACCTTGTCACCATTGTGCTTGCAGTCGTGATTGCAATCATCCGTGAAGGCTCTGAGATTATTTTGTACATTAAAGGCTTTATTGGCATACCTGACTTATTAAACCCTGTTTTGATAGGAGGCACTGTAGGAGCGGGCATCGGACTCAGTGTGGGCGTGTTTTTCTATTACTCATTGGTCAATATGCGCGCTAGCTATGGTGTCTGGTTGGGTTACCTTATTCTGCTCCTAATCGGTGGGAGTATGGTCAGTCAGGCTGTTGAGTTTATGATTCAGGCTGATTACATATCAGCCTCAGCACCGCTTTGGAATAGCTCGGCACTAATCAGTGAACGCTCGGTTTTAGGCCAACTTATGTATGCCTTGATTGGTTATGAAGCCACGCCATCACCACAACAGGCAATAGCTTACTTCTCAAGTATCACGCTGTTACTCTCAGCAGCCTGTGTAAGTTTTCTGTTCAGAGGTAAATCATCTTGAAACGCATGACATTCGCTTTCATTCCCATGCTGCTTTCGCTGACTGCTGTGCAGGCTGATGGTCTAGCAATCGATAAAGTTTATCACCCCTATGTTCAGCCTATGGAGCGTGAGCTTGAATGGCGTATGCGCAGTGCTGATGGCGATTTCTTGCATAAACTTGGTTTGGGGCGTTCTGTGAACGATAGGCTGTTTGTCGAAGGTTATCTAATCGCTGAGGAAGAAGATGATAACTTTCATCTTCAAGCTTATGAGTTAGAAGCGAAACTGCAACTCACCGAACAGGGCGAATATGCCATAGATTGGGGTGTAGTGACTGAAATTGAAAAAGCGCATCATGCTGATGAATGGGAACTGGCAACCGGTTTACTTATGGAAAAACAGTGGGGCCGATGGATAGGCGCAGCTAACTTCTGGATTGAATATGAATGGGGGGACGATGTCGAGACTGAGTTTGAGACAGCATTGGCTGTGCAAAGTCGTTATCGATTGTCACCCGAGTTTGAACCGGCTATTGAATTTTATGCTGGAGAGAATACCAGAGCAATTGGTCCTGTAGCATTGGGCGATATACGGTTTGGTGCAGGAAAAAAACTACACTGGGAAACGGGTATGTTATTAGGCCTTGATGCCAAAACACCGGATATTACATTTCGCGTATTGACCGAGTATGAATTCTAAGTTTGGACGTTATTTAAGCTTAACTTAAGTAAATAAAATTATAGTCTGACCTACTCTCATCAGAACAGGTCAGACATGCAAACTTCGCAAACAGAAAAAACGCTGGAATTTTCCCACAAATACGACCATCAGCACGCACTGGCTTATTTCAAAAAGCACGCTGACGGATTTTGGCGTCGTCTCTCCAATTGGCGCGAGCAAGCTGTTGCACGAAAAGCGCTGAAAATAGCGGGGAAGCCTTCGTCCGTACTCGATTTACCCTGTGGTACAGGACGGTTCTGGGGAACACTGTCAGAGCAATCCAATCGAGAAATACACGCCTGTGATTACAGTGAAGAGATGTTGCAGACGGGACTCAACTACCGACCAGAAGAATGGGTGCAACGCATTCAGGCATTCCAGGGCTCTGCGTTTTCTATCCCTGTTGAGGATAACTTTGTAGAAAATCTGTTTTGTGTTCGTTTACTTCACCACATCGGTGATAGTCAGGACCGCATCAGCATTCTGAAAGAATTTCACCGCGTTGCCTCTGATAGTGTGATTGTCTCTTTATGGATCGGAGGTAATTACAAAGCATGGAAGAGAGGCCGTCTTGAGGCAAAACGAACAAGGCGTGATTATCAAAATCGATTTGTCATTTCTGCCGACACGATTGAAGCCGAATTTAGTCAAGCTGGTTTTCAGATAAAGGACCATATTGATTTTCTGCCGGGGCTATCAATGTGGCGTTTTTATGTTTTGGAAAAGGTGTCAGGATGAAATTACTCACCCTATTTTTATTATATGTGGGCTTTGCTCAATCAGCACCGCTTACGCTCTCTCAAGCACAACAGCAGAATCTGGGTGTTACATTTTTTGAGGCAGAGCAGGTCTCAACGCTTGCCACTCAACCTTATCCTGCACAAGTATCAATTCCAAATACCTCACGAGTCATTGTGCACAGTGCGCTGGGTGGAGTGGTCAAGACGATGCTCAAAGCTGAAGGCGATCCCGTTGAAAAAGGCGAGTTGATGGCTGACATTAACAGTCCACAGCTGATCCAACTGCAGAGTGATTATTTACAGAATTTAACCAGTTTGCAGCAAGCTGAGTCGGAGTTACAGCGAGATAAATTGTTGTTCGATGAGGGAATCATCGCTGAACGACGTTACCACGACACCCATATTCAGGCACAACAGGCCAGAAATAAGCTTGATGCAGTCGCTAAGCATCTTTCTATCATTGGTATGACACCTCATGCAATTAACAACTTAAAACGTGAACGTCAGTTGACTAGCTCTGTGAATGTGTTGGCTCCACAGAATGGTGTGGTCATGCGGCAATCCGCTGTTGCAGGTAAACGAATAAATGCCAGCGACACGTTGTATGAAATTGCCGATCTATCCCGTCTTTGGCTAGAGATCCATGTGCCTCTAAACATAGCCAGTAGTATTAGCCCTGGGCAAACTGTAAAAGTGTGCGATCGCGATGTTGAGGCAAATGTGCTTGTTGTAGGGCGACAAGTTCATGATATTGACCAGGGTGTCTTGGTCAGAGCTCAAGCGAATGCGAATACGGACAAACTCACCCCCGGTGAGGTTATTTCTGTGTGCTTTATTGAGGCCACCTCGGCTCAACTTTATAAATTACCGTATTCGGCATTACTGAGGCTCAATAATCAGCAACCCTATATCTTCGTCAGCACTGACAAGGGCGTGGATTTGCTCGCTGTTGAGATAATCAGTACTGATGATGAAACCGTGATTGTAAAAGTAAATAAACAAACTTTAGGCCAAGTGGTGACCGAGGGTGTTTCATCTCTGAAGGCCGCATGGTTAGCGGAAAATGGTGAATAAACAATGGATTGGTTAATTCGTTTTTCTCTCAGTCAAAGATTATTGATTGTTCTTTTTGTGATTGTATTAAGTGGCTTTGGCTGGAGAGCGTTTAATATGACTCCGATTGATGCGTTCCCTGACGTATCGACATCACAAGTCAAAATCATTCTAAAAGCCCCAGGTATGACGCCTGAAGAGGTTGAAACAAGAATCACTGCCTTAGTTGAGGTAGAAATGCTGGGTATCCCCAAACAACAAATGCTTCGTTCAGTGGTGAAATATGGCTTAACGGATATTACGGTCGACTTTGAAGAAGGCACTGATATCTATTGGGCAAGACAGCAGGTTTCTGAACGATTAGCCGCGATTAGAGATAGCTTGCCTGACGGACTACAGGGCGGCCTGGCACCGATGACAACACCACTGGGTGAAATGTTTATGTTTACGATAAACAGTAATCAATTGAACCTGATGGAAAAGCGGGAATTGCTGGATTGGGTGATTCGTCCTGCATTGAGAAGTGTTGAGGGTGTTGCAGACGTGAATGCTTTAGGTGGTGTCGTAAAAACGTTTGAGGTTATTCCCGACCTTGAACGAATGACAGCGGCCAATATCTCACTCCTCGACATTGAAACGGCTTTGGCCAATAACAACCGTAATGATGGTTCAGGACGTGTTAATGACGGTGAGGAAGTGTTGTTAGTTCGTGCTGAAGGCAGCTTAACCAGTTTGGAGGATATAGAGCAAATAATCGTCAAACCGGATTTGGTTGAGCCTGTCAGATTGACAGAAGTCGCAAATATTAAACTAGGGGCTTTAACCCGAAATGGCGCTGTAACGGCTGATGGAGAAGGTGAGGCGGTACAGGGTCTGGTGTTGGGGCTTCGGGGAGCTAATGCTAAAACCGTTGTTAAGGGTATTGAAAACCGTCTCGAATCATTACAAAGTTCTTTACCCGCTGATGTAACAATCGACGTATTTTATAATCGGGGTGATCTTGTATCCGATGCTATTGGAAGTGTGCAAAAGGCGTTGTTTGAGGCGGTCGTTCTCGTCGTTATCTTCTTAATACTTTTCCTCGGTAATCTACGGGCAGCTATTACTGTAGCCCTTGTCTTGCCTTTGTCAGCGATGGTCACATTCATACTGATGCGACAATTTGATTTATCTGCCAATCTAATGAGTCTGGGCGGTTTAACTATCGCCATTGGTATGTTGGTGGATGCCGCCGTGGTAGTGGTTGAAAATATTGTTTCTCAACTGGCAGATAAGCAACGCACAGCTGTGATGCCCAGACTTCATATTATTTATCGTGCTGTTAAGGGTGTTGCAGTGCCCGTAAGTTCGGGGATTGCGATCATTATTATCGTGTTCCTGCCGCTTCTTACATTGCAAGGATTGGAAGGTAAGTTATTTATTCCCGTTGCCTTGACGATCGTGTTTGCTCTGGCTGGCTCTCTGTTACTTTCATTAACTGTAATTCCAGTTCTGGCCTCATTTTTACTGAAAAAAGTTTCTCATGAAGAACCATGGTTACCCAGAAAACTTAAGTTGGCTTATCAACCTGTACTGGAGTGGTCTTTGGCACATGGCAAGATTGTGGTTTCGATTGCGCTAGCTTTACTTGTTATCACTTTTGTCTTGTTCGGCCAAATTGGTAAGACATTTATGCCGGTCATGGACGAAGGCGATTTGATTGTTCAACTTGAAAAGTTGCCCTCTATTACCCTGGAAGAATCCGTTGATATGGATTTGAGAGTGCAAGAGGCGTTAATTAAAAACGTAGCGGATATTGATGGCATTGTTGCCAGAGTAGGTTCCGATGAATTGGGGCTGGATCCCATGGGGCTCAATGAAACCGACATGTTCATGGTACTCAAGCCTCGACAAAAATGGGTTAGTCCGGATAAAGAAGCCTTAAAACAGTCCATAAGAGAGGTGTTGGAACAGTTCCCGGGGCTTAATTTCGGCTTCACTCAACCTATCGAAATGCGCGTGTCAGAGATGTTGACGGGGGTAAGAGGCGATCTTGCTATCAAACTGTTTGGTGATGATGGTGAAAAATTGAACAAAATGGCAAAAGATATTGTTCAGGTTGTCTCAACCATATCGGGTGCTGAAGATGTGATTACCAGTCAAACGCAGGGGGCACAGTATTATCAGATAAAGCTTGATCCATTAGCGTTGGGTCGGCTCGGTCTGGATGTAGAGCAGGTACTCCCACAATTAAGAATGCTGATCGAGGGTAAGCAGGCCGGTATTATTTACCAGTCTGCGAGACGTTATCCATTGATTATCAAAGGTGATGAAAGTCTGCAAAAAACAAGCTCATCTATTGCAAATGCACGCTTAGTGATTGATGACAATCGTATTGTGAGTGTTTCGGATATAGCTCAATTGACACGTGTACAAGGTCCTGTATCGATTAAACGTGAATTGGGTAAGAGAATGTCCGTTGTCGTTGTCAACGTAGGTGACCGTGATTTGGTCAGTTTTGTTGAAGAAGCAAAACAAAAAATTGCTCAAGAGATTGATTTGCCTAGTGGCTATAGCTTGTCCTGGGGCGGTCAGTTTGAAAATCAACAGCGTGCTGCGAAGCGTTTAATGCTGGTTATACCGGTTGCATTAGCATTAATATTTTTACTGCTCTTTTCAACCTTTTCTTCATTCCGGCAGGCATTGTTGGTAATGAGTAATGTGCCATTCGCCCTGGTGGGTGGTGTAACAGCTTTGTGGCTGACAGGTGAATATATGTCCGTTCCGGCCTCGGTCGGATTCATTGCTTTATTGGGTATCGCTGTGTTGAATGGCGTTGTAATGGTGACCTTCTTTAATGACTTACTGGCCAGAGGTATGCCGCTTTATGATGTGGTTCGTAATGGCGCTTTAAGAAGGCTCAGACCGGTGATGATGACAGCCACGATAGCGGCGTTTGGCTTAGTTCCGCTCCTTTTTGCAACCGGTCCGGGCTCGGAAATTCAGCGACCTTTAGCCATTGTTGTAATCGGCGGTCTTGTGAGTGCCACATTACTTACATTGTTGTTATTACCCCTGTTATTTGAGCGGTTTGGTGTTAAAAAGGAGACGGCATGAAACAGTTACTGGGGTTAATTGTTCGTCCTAACCTTGAAGAGGCGATGGGGGACTGGTTGTTAATGCACCCCAAAGTCAGCGGCGTTACATTACAGAAAGCAGAAGGTTATGGCAGCCATCATGTGCTTTCTGTAAGCGAACAGGTGAAGGGCGGTCAAACACAACGTCTGTTTTGGGTTGAAGTGAGCTCAGATGATGTTGATGCGATGTTGCAGGAATTAAAACAGGAATTTGTGAATGCGCCGATTCATTACTGGCTACTTCCCCTCACAAGCTATGGCAGTCTGGCGGATTATTCACCTGACTGAGAGCCATAGTCGATTAGTTGGTTAAAATCAGGCTTTGGGCTTTGGTGAGCTTTTTTTGATGTTTTAAATTTAATAAATCTTAATCCAAAGCCTGTTCGCGCATTCTTTTTTCTAAATCGTTCCAATGTGAGAGTTTGCTGGCTTTACCTACCCTTTGGCCTTCACCACGCGATTTTGCTAACCACAAGCCTTCACCATTAAAACTGTAAACAGGAACCAAATCATTGCGTTGACTGGCTGGTTTAATGTCAATAATGAGGTTGTCCAATACAAGCGGTACTGAGCGTTTTGTTTCGAAATAGGTCAGAACCATGTGTGCCTGATCAATTTCAATGGCTTTAACGTAGGTTATCCGCAACTTATCTTCGTCAACACCGAGCTCTTTTAAGGTGAAATATTTTGCTATGGAATAGTCTTCGCAGTCACCGGCACCAACCGATAACATTTCCAATGGTGTAGCCCAATAGTCATTTTTCTTCCATAAGGCAATATCATCGATAAACAACACATTTGAGTTGAAAAACGTATTGACCAGTTCCAGTTTTTCTTTTTCACTTAAGGCGTGATTGGCAGGGTTTTCCAGTAATTCTTGCCAGCCTTCAACACGTTTTCGGGCAAACTTATTGTATTGCGTTTCAACATTTTTCAGTAACCGCTCTGTGATGTTGAACTCTGCCATGATCGGCAGAGACAACAATAGGCATAAGCTAAGGAAAAAAAGCATCAAATGGCGAGAAAAGGGCATATTTCTGCTCGGTTATCGGCTGATACCGTACAATCCCGCATCTTTTACAAACGCAAAGTCATCTTCAGCTTTTACCGCTTCAGCCAGAACTTTTATTTCCAATAAGCTCGCTACTTCCTGAATAATTTCCACAAAATCAGGCTTATTGACATTGTCTTTAATATTTTCAGTCACATCTCGAGCGAGTCGAATGTAGTTGATATGCATCTCACGCAACAGATCCGTCGCGATGACATCAGATGAGTAGCGTTTGAGCAGAGTGGTTGCACCCAAGTTTTCAACGAAACTACTGAAGCTGGCAAAAGCAGCAAGATCTTTAGCGGCCGCATAAGCTGTGACAGAAAATGCCAGAAGGTTATTAGGCAGTGGAGATTGTTCCATGCGTGCTTCCAGCCAGCGTTGAAATTCGATTGAAGCCACTGAAGCCAGAGATAAATTGATTGTCACAGGAACAGTTTGATCTTCCTGTTCCATTTTGTGAATAATTTTATTCACGATACATCTATCCAGCATTTCAGCCAGATTAAACTCTTGTGCCATGGAGAAAAAGGTACCAATTGGGAGTGTTCTGCCACCATTGTCTTTGACAACAGCAAACGCTTCCTGCATAACTTTTACAGGTTCAGCACCACTGTAATTAAAGGCTTCCGCTGTGAAAGTGATTTCCGGTGTGTTGTTATCGATAGCTTCGGTGATAGCCACTTTCCAATCCTGCTCGGCCATTGAGCTGATCGAGTCTTGTTTAATGAAGTAAGCATTATGCCCAATCGCCCTTGCTTGTTCGTAAGCCTCTACCAGGGCTGGCATTAAGCGATCAAACTCACTGGCCCTATCAAAATAGACTATCCCTGTATGGACCATATCGTTGATCTCATATTGTTGACCCAGCTCTGTAATATCGTGCTTGAGTTTCTCAGCTAAAACTGTGACTGACTTCACATCGGTATGTGGGCACAACAAGGCGAACTCAGAACCATATAAGCGATAGGTGGCCCCTGCTTCTGGAGAAGATTGGCTCAGTGTCTCAGCCAGGGCACGCAGTAGTTCATCGACTATCTGATTACCTTTGTCTTTACTGATTTCGGCCAGATCATCAATTTTGATATAAATTACATAGCCGGTACTTCCAATGGACAACTCCTGTTTAACATCCTCGTTGAAGGTGTCCAGGTTGAATAATTTTGTTAGCACATCACGTTTGAGACTGTCATTGAGTGAGTCTAAGCGGCCATTCAGGCGGGCGATTGTGTCGCCAATTTTCTTCGACATGCTATTCATCGATGTCGCTACCTGTCTGACTTCACGTGTCCAGGGCAGCTTACTGATAGTGGTAAAATGCCCCCCAGAAATTTCATTTGCCTGCTTCTGTATGTCTTTTAGTGGCTGTAGGGTCAATCGTAGTACCAGCATTAACAACGTGAAAGCTGCCAGAAATATAATGAGCGAATAAAGCAAGGTCTCTTTGACCTGTTCATAAAGTTTCAGATAGGCGTAGGCCGGGTTACTGCTAACATAGATTGTTCCGGCAATATTCCAGCCTGAACTGATTTCAGATACCGCGGTAGCCGGTTTCATTGGCAGTAATTTGATAATCCAGTCGGGCACACCTTCCATCTGAACCGGGTTGGTTAACTTGACCAGGTTTTCACCATCAACATTCTCCAGCCGCATTTCGTTGTAATACCCCATGTCGAAGATGGCATTCATCATTGTCTGCAGAATAGGATCGTGTTCATCTGCCATATACGGGCTTAATGATAGGCCAAGAGACGTGGCTGTATTCTGTACGTGGATTTCAGACTCAACTTCCAGATAGTTGCGGATATTGTTCGTGCTCAGGAAAAAACTGACTGAAAAAACAATCAGGAAAATTAAACTGATAAGAAACAACAGTTGCTTGGACAAAGACATAATGATTTCCCTCGAAACAGACCCATGCCTGACATTGATAGGTTACCTGATGATAATCTTCTAAGGCGATTGTTTTCAGGTAACTTATTAGTAAATGCATTCACAATACCCTCAGCCGCAAGAGCAGGCAAGAAGCGCTGTAAACAGATAGGTAATGCTTTTGTTTTAGTGATGCGATTGCTAGGATCGTTTTTTATCTCCTTAGGAAGCATTACATGTTGATTACCATGATGCAGATGGGGCTTTTAATCGCTTTTGGCGCTGTCTGGCAATTACTTGCTCCTAAGCATATTCCGGCATTAGCGCATCGTCGGGCGCTAACAGACTTAGTTTTCTATATTCTATTACCCGCGCTGGTTCTCGATGTGATTTGGGAAGCGCCGATAGATATAACTTCCATGAAAATATCACTGATCGCATTGTCAGGTCTGGCCTCGTCAGCCATTTTAATGTGGTTAGTTTTGCGCTTTTATTCAACCACCCAGCCGCAAAAAGGGGCGTTGATGTTGGCGGCTGTTTTTCCTAATGCCACTTATCTGGGCTTACCTGTCACCAATCAGGTTTTAGGCAGTTGGAGTAACTCAGTAGTACTTCAGTTTGATTTATTTGCCTGTACCCCGGTACTGATGACGATAGGGATTTTGATGGCGCATCATTTCGGCGCGAATGAGCGTTCTGTCAACCCACTGCGTGAACTGACACGCGTACCACCTCTGTGGGCGGTGGCGATGGCGATGCTGTTGAATACGCTTGATGTGCCTCGGCCTGAGATTGTGCATAACACCTTAGCCACATTGTCTGGCGCTGTTGTGCCTTTAATGTTGATTGCGCTGGGAATGAGTATCCGTTGGGATACAATGCGATTTCGATTTTTACCTTATCTATTACCGGTCAGTGTGATTTCACTGATTATTGCACCGGTTATTTCATTTTTCGTTAGTCAGGGGCTTGCCGTACCGGAACACATCACTACCGCTGTGGTATTGCTGTCTGCAATGCCCACAATGATTTTTGGCATCGTGATTTGTGAACGGTATCAACTGGATAGTGGTATTTATGCCGCGGCAGTCTTTTTAACCACGCTGTTGAGTGTTTTCTCGTTAAGCGTGTGGTTTCAGTTATTACCCTCAGTGTGATCGGTCCATTCAAACCCCAGTTGTTCGATGGCTTTAATCATCAATGCCATTGCTTGTTCAATGTCGGCCTCATCGCCACGCAGACTCAGTTCTATATAAGGTACATCACCAAGATGAGGCAAGCTGGACAGCAACAGGCCGGGAAAAGAATCCACAATATTATTCATGGTGTCGAGTAAATCGGATTCTCGACCTTTAGTGATGGTGATAATCCTTTCAGACCGTGGTTTCAGATCACGCAGCGTGTGATAGTGATTATCCAGCACCCATTCAATCATTGGCCACGCCATTTCAGGGAAGCCCGGCATGAAATGATGGTCATCGAAGCTAAAACCGGGCACACGATTAATAGCATTGGGGATGATACGACTTCCCTCCGGTAGATGCCCCATCAGAATGCGGTTTGGATAGGCACTCTCACCAAATTGTGACTCTATTTCTCTGACCGCATCAGGGTGCGGTATCAGCGCCACATTTTTCACCAGGGCCACAGTCTGTCGTGTGCGATCATCTGGCGTTGCCCCGATGCCACCAAAACTGAATACCAGGTCATCAGAGCTCATAGAGAAACGCATAACACGTTCAAGTTGTTCCGGATCGTCGCCGACGATCATCGTCCAGCTTAATTCCAGACCGCGATCAGAGAGAACCGATTGCAATTGTTTGAAGTGTCTATCCTGGCGTTTGCCACTCAGGATTTCATCGCCGATAATGAGTGCCCCGATTTTCATTATGCGGTTTGTTCCTGACGATTGCGCATAAAATCAGCTGTTTGAACAAACGAGGACATCAGCTGCTCTGCAAATAGGGTATCGAGATTCATGGTTTTTAGCGCTTGTGCCATGCAATAAAGCCATTGATCGCGTTCTTCGATGCCAATAGGGAAAGGCAGATGTCTGGCACGTAAACGCGGATGGCCGTAGAGATCGGTATACAGTGGTGGCCCGCCTAACCAGCCTGTCAGAAACAGATACAGTTTTTCCTCACTGAGGCTGATGTCTTCTGGATGCAGGCCGCGGATTAATTGCGTCTGCGGTGTCTCACACATAATTTTATAAAAGGTGTTGCACAAGGTTCTGACGCCTTCCTCACCACCAATTCGCTCGTAGGGTGTTGCTATATCTGCCATCGTATTATCTTGGATTAAAACTCTAGTTTAACGTGCTTGTTGTGACCATGAAAGTGAATCAAGGTTGCGACTCGGGACTCAGACACGGATAATTGTGCGGTCTTTTTAGCAATCCTGGAGGATTAAATCCTATGAGCGATAAAATTATTATGCGTACCGGTGAAGCACTGGTCGGTGGTGGCCCAGCTTTTACTGCAGCAGAGCCTGAAGTTGTAATCGGTGAATTAGACGGTCCATTTGGTACGGCCTTTGCCAACCTGATGGGTGATCAAGTACAAGGCCACTCTCGTGTTCTTGCGTTGATGAACACGGATATGCAAGTTCGTCCAGCCACTTTGATGGTATCGAAAGTGACTGTTAAGAAAACAGCCTATACCAACATTCTGATGGGTACAGTTCAAGGCGCTATTGCAAATGGTGTTCTGGATGCCGTTCGCAACGGTACTATCCCTAAAGAAAAAGCGAACGATCTGGGTATCATCGTTTCTGTATGGTTGAACCCAAGTATCACAACAGTTGAAGATTTAGATCATGAAGCCTTGTTCAATATTCACCGTGAAGCGACTACCCGTGCTATCGAAAAAGCGATGAACAATGAACCAAGCATTGATTACTTGCTGGAAAACCAAGAAAAACTGGTTCACAAGTACTACCAGAAAGAATTAGATGCAAAAGCATAAAAAACATGCAACTCAATGAGTTAACTGTGGTCAATTAGTAAGAGGATTGATTCACAGCCTCAAAATTTAACGGTCTATTCACTATTCGTGGGTAGACCGTTTTTTTTGCCATGTATAATGAAGCCATGACAGATTCCGCCCAGCCAGATATGGATATTTATTCCCTAGAAAAACTGATGCACGAGACCAGACAGCTGGCCGCCCGTTATCGTCAGACAACCGGGAGTACTTTACCTGTCACCAGTGAAATTGCGCGTTTCGATGCCGCACGTGCTCTGGATTTAGACTTGATTGACGATCCGAATAGTCATATTGATGCAATCGGCCGTAGCGGTGAACGTGAACAAAAACGAGTCATCATCAAAGGACGAGCAATTTTTGAGAGTACGCGTGCCAGCCCTCGTATCGGTCAAATCAATCCTGAACAAGAGTGGGATATAGTGGTTCTGGTCTTGTTTGATGAAAATTATGACGTTGATGAGATCTTCGAAGCCAGCCGTGAAGAAATTACCGATGCTTTAGACAACAAACGTGACAGTAATCGAAAAAAACGTGGTGCCATGTCGATTGCTCAGTTTAAAATCATTGGACAACGCGTCTGGAGTCGGGAAAACGGCCCAGAGCAGGAAGTATGGGATAACCAAAACAACTGAGCATAAGGAGTGGCTATGAGTGTAGGTGGATTTATTTTCTGGGGGCTTGTTGCTGTTTTACTGGTCTATATTGTTGTTATTTACAATAATCTGGTCAGTCTGAAACACAACGTTAGCAAAGCTTGGTCCAATATTGATGTATTACTCAAACAGCGCCATGACGAATTACCTAAGTTAGTTGAAACCTGTCGTCAGTACATGCAATACGAGCAGGAAACCTTAGAGAAAGTGATGTTAGCCCGCTCATCTGTCGCCAGTGCACAGCAACAAGGTGATGTCGCCCAATTGGGGCAGGCAGAAGGCGCTTTGCGCCTGGGGCTCGGCAGTTTGTTTGCTGTAGCAGAGGATTATCCTGACTTGAAAGCGGATGAGACGTTTCAACATCTTCAGGCGAGAATTACCGGACTGGAAAATGCGATCGCCGATCGACGTGAATTTTATAACGAAAGCGTTAACATTAATAATGTTCGGATCGAACAGTTCCCGGATGTCATCATTGCACGTTTTTTCAAATTCAAAGCCTTCACATTGCTGGAATTTTCAGATCAGGAAACGGCTGACGTTAATCTGCGAAGCTTGTTTGAATAATCAATGCAGGAAATGTTGGCAGGCTTAGGCCAAGAACTTAGACAGCTCAGCAGCACAGAGTTTGGGATAGGATTTACGGTGTTTGCTTTAATTTCTGTCTACGCTTTTTGGCAAATGGTTAGTTGGTATCAGCATGCGAGACTGATTCAGAATATTCCCACCGCAAGGATACGTTCGGCCCCGCAAGGGTACATTGAATTAATCGGCACAGCCAAAATGATGGAAGGGCCAGCGATCGTTTCACCATTATCCGGTACACGCTGTACCTGGTATTACTACAAAATCGAAGAAAAGGTACGTGACTACGATAGGAAAGGGCGGGCTCGTTCGCGCTGGCGCTTAGTTAAAGAACACACCAGTGATGAAGTTTTTTTGCTTGAAGATGAAACTGGTGAGTGTGCAATCGATCCGGATGATGCCCGGGTCATTACCCGAGATACACGGGTCTGGCATAAGCGTGACATCATACCGCCCAGACGCTATACAGAGCGGACAATTCTCGAGGGTGAGCCACTTTATGCGATGGGGTTATTTAAAAGTGTGGCAAGCGTTGAAGATCAGACTATTCGTCAACAAGTTAGCCTCAAGCTTCGAGAGTGGAAAAACGACCCAAACTTGATGCTGGATCGCTATGATGCAGATCAAGATGGTGAAATAAGCGTTAATGAATGGCAACAGGCACGTGTTGATGCGTCGAATGTGGTGAAAAGAGCGATAGGACAACGTGCCAAAATGAAACAATTGAGCATATTGCGTCAAAGCCCTCACAAGACTCAGCCTTATATCATTTCTACCGTTTCGGAAGATAAGTTAATCGCACGTTATCATTATCGCGCATTAGCTGCCATGTTAGGCTTTCTGACTTTGGGAACGTTTCTGGTCTGGGCTATGAATCAACGCTTGGTAGCATAATGCAAACTGATATCGAAAACATTTTTGCCGATGGTGGGCTCCTTTCTCAGCATGTAGAAAATTATAGTGCCCGTACTCAGCAAATCGAAATGGCAGAAAAAGTCAGTGACGCGCTCGCTCATAATGAAGTGCTTATAGCTGAGGCGGGTACGGGGACCGGGAAAACATTCGCTTATCTGGCACCGGCGATGCTCTCCGGACAAAAGGTGTTCATATCAACTGGTACTAAAAACTTACAAGATCAATTATTTAAGAAAGACTTGCCGAAATTACGTGAAGTATTGTCTGTACCGCTCAAGACCGCTTTATTGAAAGGTCGCAGTAATTATTTATGCCATCACCGACTGGGATTGGCTGAATCAGAGCCCGGTGCCATTCATCAACAACACACACTACAGACACTGCGTGAATGGATCGGTAAAACACCCTCAGGTGATCTCAGCGAAACAGATTTGCTTGAAGAGCAGTCGCCGCTGTGGCCGAAAGTAACATCAACGATTGATAACTGTCTGGGCCAGCAATGCCCTGAATACGATGAATGCTTTATTGTTGAAGCCAGGCGAAAAGCACAAGAAGCCGATATCGTTATTATCAATCATCATTTGCTGATGTCGGATATGGCATTAAAAGCATCTGGGCAGGGCGAGGTATTGCCTGATGCAGATGCCTTCATTATAGACGAAGCACACCAGTTACCTGCTATTGCGACCCAATTTCTGGGGCATCGTGTCAGCAGTCATCAAATTCAGGAACTCAGTCGTGACAGTATCCGTGAAATGGAACAAGATGCGACAGACATGAATGATATTCGGCAGGCAGCTGAAAAAGTAGAAAACCGCCTGCACCAATTTAAGCTGACGCTGGGGGATAAAGAGCAACGTATACCCTGGTATCAGGTGTTGCAGCAGCAGACATCTACCCAAGATAAGCTGGATAGTCTGATTAGCGCGATAGAAGTATTGGAGCAAAGCCTGGAACCTGCGGCAGAACGGGGCAGGGGACTTGAGCAGTGTCATCAGCGCTGTCAGGAATTGATTAAGAAACTGAGTGTATTCAGTGATAATGAGGCAGATGAAAACCTGATTTTATGGTTGGATGTGCGTGGTTCCAGTTTTATTTTACATGCCACGCCACAGGAAATAAGTCAGCACTTTCAGCAATGGATTGCTGATAAGCCCAGTGGCTGGGTGTTCACCTCAGCAACGTTAACGGTGGCAGGAAAATTCAATAACTTCATTCAACAACTGGGTATTGACGATCCAGTAACAGTGAGTTGGCAGAGTCCTTTTGACTACGCCAGACAGAGTTTATTGTACATGCCACCGGTGCCTGTTGAACCCTCCAACACGGCTTACAACAGTCATATTGCAGTGATTGCGAAATCCGTGATTGAACATAGTCAGGGGCGGATATTCCTATTATTTACCAGTTACAGGGCTTTACACGAAGTTGCTGATGCGCTGCAAGACATGGATTATCCCATTCTTGTGCAAGGTACAGGAGCAAAAAGTCAGCTTCTAGCCGAGTTCAGAGAGCATGGAAACGCCGTGTTGCTTGGCACAAACAGCTTCTGGGAAGGTGTGGATGTGCGTGGTGAAGCTTTATCGTGCGTGTTAATTGATAAAATTCCGTTCGCTTCGCCGGGGGACCCGGTGCTGGAAGCCAGAATTAATCACCTAAGAGAGCGGGGTGGTAATCCTTTCCGTTCAATACAGATACCGACCGCGGTGATTCAGTTAAAGCAAGGGATTGGGCGCTTAATTCGTGATACCCGTGATTCTGGCGTGCTAGTCTTGTGCGACCCGCGATTTTTAAGCAAACCTTATGGCAAAGTCTTTATGCGTAGTCTGCCACCGATGCCGATCACTCAGGAACTGGATGATGTTGCGGCTTTTTTTGCTCTGAAAGCCGCGGTCTAGTTAAGATCCGCGGCATATTCCTTGAGTAGTTCAAGAGGAATAATTTCGGTAGCACGCTGGTGTGTTCCTGCCAGATAGACTCTCGGTGCCATATCGTGTTCGTAAGCTTCAAGCCAACGTTGTGCACATAAACACCAGCGATCACCTTCTTTCAGGCCCGGGAAGCCAAAATCTTCAATGGGTGATGACAAATCATTGCCTCGGAAACGTGAATATTCCAGAAACGCCTGGTTTACCTGAACACAAACCGTATGTTGACCGTAATCGCCATCACTTGTATTGCAACAACCATCGCGATAGAAACCAGTCAGGGGCTCTTCGCTACATGTTTCCAGCTTTTCACCAAAAACGTTTAATGATTCATCAATATCCATTATTCACCTGGCTTACGTAACATTTTTCGAACTTCTCCGACATGCATTTCTTCCTGAGCAATTTTTTGGCGTGCATATTCCTCAAGCATGACATTTTTACCTTCTACCAAGCCTAACAAGTCATAGTATTTGTCGATAGCTAACTGTTCGTGGGCCAGCGATTCGTGGAGTATGGCACCGATGTCATGGTTATGGGTTTCCAGCAAAGGTCCGATGCCCAATGAAGGATGATAGCCGAGATGGGTGATGAGTTCACCTGCTTCAGTCGCATGTTGAAGTGATTCATCCGCTTGACTTCGCATCCAGGAAACAATGGGAATACGGCCATAACCATAGACCATTAGCGAATAATGCGTATAACGTACAACACCGGCCAGTTCCGTTTCCAAGATTTGATTCAGCAGGGAAATTGCCTTGTCTATATCAAAAGTTTTGTTCGTCATGAGATACCTCCATAGCTAGTTTATATCTAGCTTAACGTTCACTTTTTCATATTGATAACCAGGAACCTTTTGAGTAAACCAGTCCCTTTGTTTAAGTTCATTTGTTGACTGCACCTGCTGGTGTGTTCACTTTGCGCTCTGCATTTATACCAATTTGGTTAAGGAATTAAGCAATACTATATTGAACTTGTTTTGCTCGTTATGACTTATCGTATTTTATGTATTTAAAGCGTGGGTCATCGGGTGTACCTGTTAAGGCACCCTCTTCGAGACCTGGTTGCCATGAGACAACTTCTTCTATTTTTTGAGCTAATTCGAAGTCTTTATCGGTAATGCCTTTGGCCGCGTGGTTTGTTAGCTTTACGATAACAAAGGCATAAGAGACGGTCAGATCGGGATGGTGGAAAGCTGCTTCAGCGAGGTGACCTACGGTGTTAACCACCATTAATGTACTTTTCCAGCTACTGGTTTTGTATTTACGGCGAATCCAACCATTCTCCAGATACCAGTGGGGGAGTGTCTCTTTTAACCGTGTTTCAACTTCAGTATCGGTATAGGTTTTTTCCTTACCATCTTCTCGCCAGCTCATACTTACTCTCCTTTTAATTAGTCAGTGTACGCCCAGTTAGACATATTTAAATATCAGTGTCAAAGCGTTGTAAATGAGATGGGGTCTAGTTGTATCAGTGAGCTGAAAGAGTAATATATTAAAAAGACAGTTGAAAAAAGAAAGGAGTAGATATGAATGATATAGCCAGCTTTAAAGATGTTGGTTTTCTATCTGAACAATGTTGTAACGGTGATTTTGCGACGGAGATTAAACAAAGTAGCCATTACATCGCCTGTAAAGACCTGAACAAGCTGGGTCAAACTGTCCTGAACCGCTGCCTGATTCATCCAGATGATGAAAAAGAAGTGTATCTGACATTGCATTTTCAGCGGATGCTGTCACATTTTCAATCAATCATAATCATGTCTGAGCGTGGGATGACGCACCAGGTTGAGGTTATGTCTCGCTGCATGCTGGAGTTATTATTTAATCTGGCAGCATATCACCTAAATGCTGATCTTCTCGAAGCCATGACCGTTGGTGATGATGATAAGAGAAGGGAAGTCCTGATCAAATTACTGAATCAGCAAAATGATGAACATTCACTTACAGAACCCGAATTAGCCTATCTGAGAGGCATCATTGACAGTGCCGATAAAATTGATCGTGGCGATTTCCATGTTTTCATGAAAGCTGAACTCGCAGGACTGATAAATGAATACCGAACGACATATCAGTTGTTAAGTGAAAGTGTGCACAGCTCATGGCATTCATTGCATGCTGATCTCGAAATAGATGACCGTGATGATTCCATTGTTGGTATCAACACAAAAGCAGAACATCAGGATCGTCTTTCTACATTAATGTTATCGGCAGCCGATTATTTGGTATCCGGTATTGAAATCATGATTAAGATTCACCATCAAGATGAACAATCCGATGATGTGCAAAATATCAAAGACCAACTAAAAAACGTCTGGCAACACAATACGGTAAAAGTCTCTCACCGTTAATTTCCAAATTTAACTTCTAGCTGCTCTGATACATGAACTTCGCTCAGATTTTAAAATCTGAGCGGGGTAGTTCTGTTTTTCTTAAATCTTTATGTAAATGCTCACATACCATTTTAGTATTGTTAGTTAATAGTTAATTTAACATAATATATATTATACGAACTTATATAAACGATAAAAAAGGGCTGAAATTAAGCTCACTCTGTGCTCTTCAACTGTTCTGATAATAACTGTTATGACAAATAGATAATTATTAGCTGAGATGTAGTTCAGAATTTAAAATCTGTGCATGTTGCTCTTGTTTCAGATAGCTGAATGACAAATTTCAAGTTCAATGACTACACACTCGTCACGACTTGATGTTACTTTCATTCCCAGTAAACTAACTCCTTTTCGGATTAATAAGTACGTCCATGCCGAAAAACTGTTAGTAAAGTCGTCTGCTATCACAGGTTTCAAATTCTGAACCTTAAGCGTCAGTCTCGTTTTGTATAATCTGTCAGCGATTATTAGTTATAAGCCAATGCTTCAGATAATTGTTGCTTCAGCCATGTTACAAAAAACTCAATATTGGATTGCATGCTAGGTGTTCGCGAATTTGCGCTTACCAGATAATATTTAAGGCCTTCGACTGAATGTGTGTCGGGTAATCTTACCAGCCATTCATTCTGGACATAGTCATCAACAAGAATGTCGCTCACAAATGCCACACCCCGTCCTGATATAGCCGCCTGAATAACATGGTTTTCTTGATCATAACTTTCTGTTCTCTGTGCCAGATAGCTGTTTTCTACCATACAACCGGTGAAGTCGATATTCGGCAGCGCTTTATTTTTCCATCTTGTTGTAATGACTGGAATAGTATTACCGCTTAAACCTGCTATATATGCTTTAGAAGCATATAAGCCCATACTCTCGGTAACTAAAACTGTGGTATTTTCAGTGTTATCAATGTCTTTAGCATAGCGAATGGCTAAATCAATATTCTGGCTGGAATTCATGTCGACAATATCGTCGGAAGTGATAATCGAAACCTTGATATCAGCGTTCAGTTCATGGAACTCAGCCAGCTTGGGTACCAGCCACATGGAGGCAAAAGCGACTGTTGTGGTTAAATTGATTTGTTTATCTTCACTGCAGATGTCATCCACAGTCTGTGACAGCTCAGCAAATAACCGTTGACTGACGTCAGCCAGCTGTTGCCCCTTTTCTGTCAGTTTAATCTCTCTGGTCAGGCGTATGAACAACGCTTGCCCTAATACGTCTTCGAGCTTTCTCATTTGATGCGAAACCGCTGTGGGCGTGATATGAAGCTCAGTTGCCGTAGCTTTAAAGCTTTTCAGGTGGGCTGCTCTGGTAAAGGTATAGAGCATGTTCAGGTTGGGGATTCTGGTCATCGTTTAATCTACACATGAGTAATATTCATCCATATGAAAGATAATATCATTTGTAAAACAATAAGATAAGAATAAATATAGTTTCTGAAATTCATCATAAATGAACTAGGAGACGAACATGACCGTATTACTCATTGAAGCAAGTGCCAGACCCCTTGATGTTAAGGAAACTTCACATTCTTCCCTATCCCGAACTTTGGCACGTGAATTCATCAAAAAATTGAATGACTATTCACCTGAAGAAGAAATCATTTACCGTGATGTGGGTGAGTCTCCCCCGGCGTTCATCAGTCATGAGTGGATTGGTGCGGTCTTCACCCCTGAAAACAAGCGAACTGAACAACAAAAACAGTTACTCAGTCTATCTGACACGCTTATCGACGAGCTGGCACGGGCTGATCTTGTAGTTATCTCCACACCGATGTACAACTACGGGATGCCGGCGGCACTCAAGGCCTGGTTTGATCAAGTCGTCAGAGTCAATAAAACATTCACTTTTGATCTTGCCCGGGGTGACTTTCCACTGGAACCTACATTGTTAGGAAAAACATTAGTTTTGATCACTTCAGCAGGAGAATTCGGTTTCTTTCAAGGAGGCATCCGTCATGAGATGAATCACTTGGGCCCTCACATAAAGGTGTTGTCGAAGTATCTTGGCGTCCAAACATTCTATGAGATTAGTAGTGAGTACCAGGAGTTTAATGATATCCGACATCAGAATTCCTATGCTAATGCACTGAGAAAAATTCACTTTCTGGCTAGAGAGCTAGCTGATGGGAACAACCCTAATACTCTCATAGAAAACACGCTGAAGACGATCGGACAACAAGTCTAGACGTTCTTCGTCCTGTAGATTGCTGAGAACTTTAATCTTGGTCATCCCTTTGGGGACATATATTTCATATCAGGAGATCTACAATGACCGAGTTCCATTTACACAGCTATGACAGCGCACCTGAGCAAAGCAAGCCATTACTAGAGAAATCCAAGGCGGCATTTGGCAGCATACCTAACCTGCATGCGGTTATGGCAGAAGCACCTTCTGCTCTCGCCGCTTATCAGGAATTGCATAACCTGTTTTTGAACACCTCCCTGACAGATGAGGAAAAAACTGTTATCTGGCAAGCTATCAATGTCGCGCATGAGTGTCATTACTGCATTCCGGCTCACAGTCTGATCGCCCATGTCATGAACGTGCCAAGCGCTTTGAATCAAGCTCTGATTGAACAGGCTCCCTTGCCTAATCGTCGTCTGGAAGTGCTGCGGAAAATCACTCTGGAGATCGTTCGTAACCGTGGGCACATTACATCATCAACGTTAGAAAACTTTTTTGGCGAAGGCTATACAAAGCAAAACTTGCTGGAAATCATAGTCGGCGTGGCGCAGAAAGTAATGAGTAATTACACCAACCATATTGCCGACACCCCCATTGATAAACGTTTCAAGGAATTTGTCTAAACCACTTCAGCACGGGAGCCTCGGCTTCCGTGTATTTCTTGTAACTCTATACATTCCTAGGGCTGTAAGTAACTTTTCAACCAGGCGCTGGGTGATAGACCCGTTTTCCTCTTGAAGGCTTTTGATAATGCAGAACTGTTCTCATAACCAACTTCATTAGCAACAACTGAAACAGGTTTGCCTTTTTTTAATTCACTTTGAGCAACAGATATACGCCAGTCAATCAGGTAATCACCGGGTGTTTGTCCGACTACCCTTCTGAACTCATCAGCAAATTTTGATCTAGACATAAATGCAAGTTGACTCATCGAGTCCAGTGTCCATGCTTCCCCGGGTGATTTATGAAGCTCAATAATTACCTTGGCTAATTGCTTGTTCGCGAGTCCTGCCAATAAGCCTTGATAGCCAGAGTCTTGACTCATGATATTGCGGAGCAAGTGAACAATAACAATCTCTATTAACCGATCCATCAGCAGTTGTTTGCCATCCCGATGATGAAATGCTTCATCAAATAGCCCATTAACTGATGCTTCTACGTATTGATCATCTTCAAATGACAGCGTGACCATATTGGGTAAAGCATTAGTTAGTGGGTTGCTTGTATCGGCACCATATTTTATCGATGCACAAACTATAGTTGCGTTATCACTTTCTTTAGCTCTGAGCCGGTGAACGTTAGGCTTGGGGAAGAATATCAATGACGGTTTATCCAATGTCACCACTTCACCGTTTTCAGCTATTACATCGATCCGCCCGGATGATAGAAGGTGAATATGCCCTTCTCTCTGTTCTGTACCATCAAAGTGTGCAAGGCCACACATTTCACCACTAAAAAACACCCCTGCAGTGACGGATAACCGATTCAATATAAGTGACAGCTTGTCCATATTAATTCTTGGATGATTGGATAAATAACCCGGACGATCATAGCTCAGATAGCCTCCCCTCGCTATTAAAGTATCAACCGTGCGCTCGAAACAATTAATGACTGACTGGCAAACTCACTAATGATAGTTGGCCAGCCATTAAGACATTTAACGATGCGGCACTAGTGTCATTGTGAACGTGATTATTTCAATTTACGTAATAGTTTATTGATCAGTCGACCTATTATTTTCTGTAACCAAACAAGAAATAATTAAGTCGCTGATTGGTAAAACGTCAGCATCCGTAAAAACACAGTAACTCGTTCAGCAATGATAAATACACATTTAGGAGATATGAATCATGTTAAAGAAAATTTTCACCACTACCGCAGCTGCCGTTGCTTTGAGTCTATCTGCAGCATCATTTGCAGCAGATATTGATATGAACGCAAATGGTAATGATTTGGCGATTCAGGGCTATGACCCTGTTGCTTATTTCACTCAGGAAGCACCAACCAAAGGCTCCAGTGACTACACTGCAACCTATAAAAATGCGATTTACCAGTTCAGTAGTGAACAAAATCGTGACTTATTTCAAGCTAGCCCGGCCAAGTATGCACCTCAGTTTGGTGGTTTTTGTGCCTTTGGTGTTACCAAAGGAAGAAAGTTTGATACGGATCCCACAGCATGGCGTGTCGTCGACGGCAAGCTATACCTGAACCTGAATAAAGATGTCCAAAAAGTTTGGCTCGAAGATGTACCTGGTTACATCACTGATGCCAATCAAACATGGCCAACCATTAAATCATTCACCGATTCGGCGCTTGAAACCTTTTAAACACAAAGCCCCAGACGACATTGGTTTGATGGGGCATATTTTCGGAGTCCAACAATGAAGCAAATAAAAACACTAGATGATTTTGAGACTGAAAAACAACAGCATGAATTTTTGCTGTTGAAAATATCAGCATCCTGGTGTGAGCCTTGCCGCCGTTTTGCGCCGGTGATCGAGTCGGTATCAGAAGCACGTAATGACGTGTCTGTTGCTGAGATCGATGTGGATACACTTCCAAACGTACGGGAAGTATTCAAGGTGCGTTCAGTGCCAACATTGATCATGCTGAAAAATGGTTCACAAATCGATTCGCTGGTTGGTTCAGCCCCCCGCGATAACGTTAACGCGTGGATTGACCACGCTATTCAAGCTTAAACAACTTATATAAGAGGAATTTAAAAATGAACAACAATGCCATTATTGCTGCTGCTATTGCGGCGACAGTTTCACTTAGTTTTATTGCTCCTATGAATGCTCATGCTGCTAGTAAGGAGAAATGTTATGGCGTAGCCAAAGCTGGACAAAACGATTGTGCCAACCTGGCTGGTACCCACTCATGTGCAGCACAATCAAAAGTCGATAATGATCCCGGTGAGTGGAAACTTGTGCCTGCTGGTACCTGTACTGACTTGGGTGGTTATTCTAAAGCTGATGCCGAAGCGCTTTTGAGCAACACGCCAGAAGCTCTTTGAGCTTTTAAATGGAAAAGTACTGATGTTAATTAACGAAGCTATGGAGGCAGCGATGATTCAAGTTGGCGTAGGCTTACGATCGACG
>NZ_CBFHHW010000002.1:26814-54020 GCF_965655755.1 Methylophaga sp.
CACTACGAGGCAGCGATGACTCCTGCTTCTATAGACTTCGTTGAGGTACATGCAGAAAACTTCTTCGCCGATGGTGGCGTAACTCAAGACATCTTAAAGGCTATTGGTGAGCGATATAAAATCAGTCTGCATGGGACTTCATTGGGGCTTGGCTCACTTCAGCCTCCTCCATTATCTCACTTACATAAAATGAAGCGATTGGTCGAGAATTGTTCCCCTTTTTTAATTTCAGATCACGCCTGTTTTAGTTGGAGCGCAGAGTCTGGTTCCTCTGTTCATGCCGGTGATTTGCTACCAATCAGTTTCAATGACCTGACTCTTGAAGCAATGACCAATAATGTTGGCCGCGTTCAGGACTTTTTCGGTCAGCAGATTTTGATAGAAAATATTTCCTCGTATTTGACACCTCAAGACTCGAAGATTCCTGAAACCGAATTTTTTAACTTGCTGTGTGATGCGACTGGGTGTGGCATGTTACTGGATGTTCATAACATTCAGGTTAATGCGGTTAACCGACACTCAGAACAGCCTTTAAATGACGTTTTACAGTTTATTTCTGAACTCGAAATAGGAAACGTCCAAGAACTTCATTTGGCTGGTATTGATGACACTACTCAAGAAATATGGATTGATGATCACAGTGGTCCGGTGAGCACCGATACCTGGGTTGCGTATGCCTCAGCAATCAAACGCTTCGGTAGTACACCAACTCTGATTGAATGGGACACGAAATTGCCAGAATGGCCGAACTTAGTCGCTGAAGCAATGACAGCGGCTTCGTATGCCCAGAAGGTGCTTGAAAGTGAATAACTATCAGGCTCAACTGCTTAAAGCGATATGGGATGGCAGTGATGAAGCGTTTAACGAACGTGGCCTGACCATTTACAGGCAGAACCTGGTCATGAATGCAGAAAGATCGTTATCCATCTCATACCCAACCGTAGTTCAACTGGTCAGTGAAGAATTTTTTTCACTACTAGTTAGGGAGTTTATTCACTTCGAAAAGCTATCAGAAGGTGATTGGGGAATGTGGGGAAAGACCTTTCCAGACTGGTTAGCAAATAACGAAAGTTTGCTGGAGTATCCCTTCATTAGTGACTGCGCCAAGCTTGACTGGCTTTGTCACCTGGCAGAACGAGCGCCAGGTGAACAGAGAAAGACTGAGACTGAAATTAACAACGATAGTGATCTGAGTCTTCTGAGCATTCACTATTGTGTAGGGGCGAATTTGCTCAAATCAAAGTACCCAATAGTCGATATATATCATGCCCATCAGACGGACAATGCACCGAAACGTCAATACTTGTTGACTGACGCTAAGCAAAAGCTATCTCAAGGTATCGGTCAAAACGCCCTAATCTGGCGACCGCATTGGCAGGCACTTGTGCGAGAGGTAAATAAGGACGAATCGACTTGGGTAACAAAGACCTTTGAAGGCAGCACCATGTCAGCAGCTCTGGATAGGGCGAGTCCAACTTTTAATTTTGAAATCTGGCTACATCAATCAATCAGTGACGGTCTTGTCACTGGATTTTACTAGGAGACAATGAAATGACTTATTTTAATATACGTATACCTTACTCTGACCATCTTTCTTTGGTTCGCTCACTCGTTGAGACATTGACGCTGCTGAGTGTCAGGGTTTACCTTTTTACAGTATTTTTTTTCGCAGGATTCAACAAGTTGAAGAGCTGGGATTCAACATTATTCCTCTTCGAATATGAGTATATGGTTCCCTTTTTGAGACACGATATTGCCGCTTACCTCGGAACAGCAACAGAGATTATTTTACCTGCTCTTTTGTTGCTTGGACTGTTGACACCATTGGCTGCAATGGGTTTATTCTTATTCAATCTTGTTGCTGTGATAAGCCTAGCTGAAATGGCGCCAGCTGCATTTTTACTCCATGTTATTTGGGGCGGCCTTATTTTCAGTTTGATTGTTTGGGGGCCGGGCAAAATATCTGTTGACAGCGTGGTATCTAAAGCCAACAAAACTGACTGAATAGACTGCGCGACAATTAGCCAGAAAGGCTGTCAATAACTGATTTAAAAATCACTATAAATAATAATTATCAGACATATAGGATTTAAAGTTAATCTTATTTATGTGTGATTTCTTAGATTGAGTTTGACAGCCAAGCTGTCATGAATAAATATAATGGCATGAAAACGAATCTTGAGTTGCTGACATTACGAATTATCATCATTCCATAGGAATGGTGGATTATTGAAGCGCTTAATTTTATCGAACCCACCCTTGAAAGGTGGGTTTTTTGTTTCTGCCTCATGGGGAGAAAACTCTTCTGAAGAGGTGTCATGAAAAAAATAGCCGTTTTTGGTAAACCAGGCAGTGGAAAATCCACATTAAGTAAGACGATAGCGTCTGTTACAGGTATAAACTTGTATCAACTAGATTCAATTCTCTTCAAAAGCACGGGGGAACAGATAGATACTGTGACGTTTGATAAGGCACATGAAACTATCTTGTCTTCCGAATGCTGGATCCTTGATGGTTTGGGCCTATGGCCACTTTCAATAAGCGCTTAGAGGCAGCAGACACCCTGATCTATATCGATCTCCCTTATGTGACAAGTTATTGGTTTGTCACAAAGCTTTAATCAAGGGCTTAGTATCGAAGCCAGAGGGCTGGCCTGATGGAAGCTCTGTATTCAAGGGGACATTACAAAGCTATAAAAAGTTGAGATTATGCCCTAGCTTCTGGAACGATAACTTCATGCTGAGACTAAAGAAACTATCAAATACCAGATCGTTATCCATCATTCACTCTATTGCTGAGCTCAATGACTTCGTTCAACTGAATATCAAATAGATATTAAACAAAAATATGTGACAAAAAGTCTATTCAAGACGATTGGATAAATCGTGGCTACGATGAGACATCGGCTCCTGTGCGTTTCCTCTTATCATTTCACCACTGCATTAAGCAGTGCAACTATACAGAGGAATTTATTATGCACAAATATCAAAAAATCAGTTTTTTAGCTGTGGCACTGACCGTGGGTATTTCAGCAACAGCTTCGGCCCAATCGTTTCCACAGGATTATCTAAATAAAAGCGTAGCTGCTGAAACAAAATACGTTGTTTTAGATGAAACCCAAAAAGTACCAGAAGGTAATAAGATCTACGCTAACCCTTCATTTTCGTATCACTTGCATAGGGTCGCAAATACTGCAAAGGCGCCACGACCAGTTGAGTTTAACGCTAACTTGGTTGAGATGTCAGATGCAAAATCTCAATCAAATTTTCATTTGTTTAACCAGTATCTGTAATGAAATTGAGAAGCCTGTTGAGTTGTGAATCATCTCAACGGGCTTCTAATTTAATGACGGCTGTGCCCTTAGATGTTCAACCATCCAATCAATTAAGCTTTTGGTTCTAGCTGAAGAGTATCGACCTTCTCTGTGGACAATATGAACTGGCACTGGTTTTTGTTCATACTCACTCAGTAGAATTTTCAAAGAGCCTGTTTTTAGACTGTCTGCAACCTGATACGACAGTAACCGTGTGATCCCCATATCAGCTAAGACGGCCTTTTCAGCAGAATAATTATCACTCACTGTCAAAAATGGGTTCACCCTAACGCTCGTCGTTTTGCCACTATCAGCAAATTTTAGCTCATTCGTCGGGCTTAAACCTCTGGCTAGGATGATTCTGTGCTCAGAAAGATCGTCTGGTTTTTTAGGATAACCATGCTGTTTAAGGTAAGTCGTTGAAGCACAAAATACGCGCCTGACGGCCCCGACTTTTATTGCCTTATAAGTAGAATCTTGTAGCTCCCCGATTCTCACAGCGACATCAATCCCCTCTTCCAGCATGTTAACCACCCTGTCAACAAAGAGTGCATCGACCTGCATTTCTGGATAGTTTTTGAGGTAATCAATGATTCCGTCCATCACATAGAGACGACCAAATAATACGGAGGCAGTAATTCTGACCAGTCCGCGAGGTACAGCATTTTTCCCTCTTACAGCATCCTCTGCTTCTTCAGATAAAGTCACGATCTGTTTGGCATCTTTATAGTAACGTTGTCCAGCTTCGGTAATTTGGAGATGTCTGGTTGTGCGTTGTAAGAGCTTTACACCCAACCGAGTTTCGAGTTCAGACACGGCACGACTCACGGCTGGAGGACTCAGCCTTAATTTGCGAGCTGCGCTAGCAAAACCTTCATTTTCAATCACGGCGACAAACACGGTCATCAAATGTAATCGATCCATCAATTATTCCATTTTCTGCAATAGTTATTTAGCCATTTCGCTTATTATTTTATTCTGGATAATACCTAATAATGTTCTCACTGGATACTTAAACGCCAGTTTTACTTAATCACAGGAGAACAAGACATGAGCAGAATCACAACCGTAACTGATGAGAATGCTACAAATGAACAGGCTGAGCTTTTTTCTGCTATCAAAGCAAACTTAGGCATTGTGCCGAATTTTCTTCGCGTATTCGCAAACTCACCGGATGCATTGAAGGCTTTTCTTGGCTTTCACCATATCGCCGGTAATGGGTCACTAGATTCAGCAACACGTGAACGAATTGCATTGAGCCTGGCCCAGAAAAATGAATGTGGATACTGTTTATCTGCACATACAGCCATCGGTCGTAAGACAGGTTTGAACACAGCCGAAATCAATAGTAACCGTAATGGCGACAGTCAGGATGCTAAAGCGGCAGTGGCAGTTAAGTTTTCACGCTCGCTGGTTGAGCATATGGGTGATGTCACCACGACAGAGGTACAAGAGTTACGTGACGCCGGTTTCACAGATGCTGATGTGGTAGAAATCATTACCCACACGGGCATCAACCTGTTGACCAATATTCTTAGTAAAGCCAGCCGCGTTGATATTGACTTCCCGAAAGTTGATCTAAACCAAGCCGCTTAATGTATGGAAATGCCCGGCCTTTGGCCGGGCGTTTACACAGAGGAATTTATTATGCATAAATATCAAAAAATCAGTTTTTTGGCTGTAATGCTGTCGTTAGGTATTTCAGCAACGGCTTCAGCTCAATCATTTCCACAGGACTATGTGAATACGGGCTTAGCTGTTGAAACAAAGCAAGCCAATCAGGTTGAAACGAAAAAGCAATCAGAGAGTAACAGTATCCTATCTGAAAGTTCTTTTTCATATCACGTGAATATGGTTATGAATGTCGAAAAAGCCCCGCGACCTGTTCAGTTGAACAGTAAGTTGATTGATATGTCAGATGCAACATCTCAATCGGATTTTTATTTGTTCAACCGGTATCTTTAAAGTAAGAAGAAGCCTGTTGAGTATGAATTTCACTCAACGGGCTTCTAATTTAATGAGGCTTGTGATCTTAAAGTTGATCTGAACGAAGTAGCTTAATTAATGGAAATGACCGGCCGTTTGGTCGGGCGTTTTCGCTGAGGATATTGTTATGGCCAGAGCATTTGCAAAAATTGGTTTTACACCCAACGTAAAATCAATACAGTCACAAATGGGTAGTCGCGAGAATTATCAATTTTTTGAGCAGGGTGACACGGACGAAGTAATAATCAGTGAGCGTGAAAAGCAGTTTATTGAGCAGCGAGACAGTTTTTACATGGCGACCATCAATGAAGATGGCTGGCCATATGTTCAGCATCGTGGCGGTGCCAAAGGCTTTTTAAAAATCCTTAGTGCTAGCACCATGGGCTTTGCTGACTTCAGTGGTAATCGTCAGTACCTCTCAGTTGGGAACCTTATGGGTAACGACAGGGTTTGTCTGTTTCTAATGGACTATCAACAACGACGAAGACTAAAAGTCTGGGGCCGTGTTGAAATTATCGATGAAAAACACAGCCCCGATGAGATTGCCCAACTTGAAGTGGCTGATTTTCGAGCGCCAGTAGAACGTGGAATGCTGATTAGCGTGGTAGCGCTTGATTGGAACTGTCCGAAATACATAACGCCTCGCTATACTCAAGATGAAGTGGAAGCCATGCTTGAAATCTGCAAAGCAGGTAATCAAGCAATACAGGAAATATTATCCAATAGAGGTTCGACGTCATGATTCTTTACAACATCGCTTTGTCGGGTAACTGCCATAAAGTCAGGCTCATGTTACATTTTTTAGGTATTGATTATGAAACATACAATCTGGATTTAGGGGCATCAGAACAATCCAGTAAAGACTACCTTGCCATAAATCCATTTGGTCAGGCTCCTGTCATTAACGACAACGGCACTGCGATTCGTGACAGTCAGGCAATATTGGTTTATCTCGCTAGAAAATACGGCGGAGAAAAGTGGTGGCCTGATGATTCGCATTTATTGGCTCAAATCATGACGTGGTTATCCACAACGGCAAATGAGATTCAGAACGGCCCTGCACGTCTTCGTATGTATTATAAATTCGGGCGTCCGATTGATTTCAAATACGCTACCGATACCAATAATAAGGTGCTGGGACTTATAAATAATCACCTTTCAGATAAGCTTTGGCTGGTTGGTAGTGAACCTACAATTGCTGACATAGCGTTATACCCATACCTTGCTTTAGCTCACGAAGGTCATATTGATATGACGCCTTATGAAAATATTCAGGCCTGGAAGACCAGGTTTGAAGCTTTGCCTCAGTATCTGGCTATGCCGGGTATTTTTGAATAATCACTATTTAGAAGACAACAATGACAAATCAAACTAAACCCCCTCTTCCCCCATTTGATGAGGCTTCTGCAATTGAAAAAGTCAGACTTGCTGAAGATGCCTGGAACAGCCGTGACCCGGAACGTGTGGCGCAAGTCTATACAACAGATACGCTATGGCGGAACCGGGCAGAATTCCCCAAAGGACGTGAAGAAGTAAAAGCTTTCCTGCAGAGTAAATGGACCAGAGAGCTTGATTATCGCTTAATCAAAGAGCTGTGGGCTTTTGAACAAAATCGTATAGCAGTGCGCTTTGCTTATGAATGGCATGACGATAGTGGTAATTGGTTTCGTTCTTACGGCAATGAGAACTGGGAGTTCAATGAAAACGGGCTTATGCAGCGTCGTTTTGCCTGCATTAACGACTTGCCGATCAAAGAATCTGATCGTTTATTTCACTGGCCATTGGGTAGAAGACCTGACGACCATCCCAGCTTAAGTGATTTGAACCTTTAACTAATGAGTCTTAGTTCAGGAAAAGGACTTCCTGCGCGGAGCAGTTGGTGTTTTTATAGTTTATCTTCACACATTCTAAGAAAAGCTAACCAATTCTCATCCGGCTTCCAGTCCGGTAAAGTATAGTGCATTGCTTCTTCTTTTGTTTTCTTATTCCGACGTTGGTATAGGTACAAAAAGGCAGATACGCGATAATTTAAGGCGCAGTGCACCCACACTTTCTGCTCAGAAAAAGTATCCATAGCTTTGGAGAATAAACTCAAATGTAACAAATCAGGTGCATCAAAAGGAACAGGGATATGAACGTAATTCATACCCAAAGATGAAACCAAATAGCCCTCTTCGGTTATGGCACTTTTTGAGTCAGGCATTGATAGGTTAATGACTACTTGATAGCCTTCTTCGGCTATAAGCTTGAACTCCTCTGTAGTCGGTTGACCGGAGCTCGCGAGTCTCGGTGAGATTTTTAGATAGTTTTTTATTCTCATATCTTCAATATCCCCCCCCCTATGCAATACACATAAAACTAGCATATATTTTTTAATACATGTATCTGGTTTCTGGCTGACATGCGCGGCATGAGACCCGTTTTTACTAGTATTCTCTGCACGAGCCCGACTTTTACTACCAAAAAGTGGACTGGGTTTTACTACCATTAAAAAGTCTGTGGCATATAAATCAATTACTTATATGAACGATAAGGGACATGCTTTTATTGAGAATGACACTATTCAGCACCAGCCTAAGATTTACAATCTGGATAATTTCACTGGAAGATTAAGATAATGACAAATGCTTTTATTTTGACCAATACCAAATAAATCAGGGCATACTCGTGTGCCACGGCCGACTATCTGCCAGAACTTGGTCGCTAATACATACTTCCAGCAGAGGCTAAGCTTTACTTTCGTAAATATCAATGACCCTACAACTTGTCACTGGATGGTTTGTCCTCGATTATTTCGGGCTTCAAAACTGTACAGTGAGATTCAAAAAGATAAGTTCAGATTTTGAATTCTGATGCTGAAATGGCTATCAGGGGAATCGCAAATTCTGAATTCTGTTTGTTCTGTAGTTTATGAGCCACGGTAAATAAACAACTTCACAATGTAAGCATATGCTGATACTTTGAAGTTACTGCCAGATTATTCAGGGAACGACTCATGAACCAATCTAAATTCAGTTTATTGTTATGCATGCCTGTTTTGCTGGTTCTCACCTTGTTTCAAACTGGATGTGATCAATCAAATCAGGAGGATTCATCTCAAACCGGTAATAAGGCGGACACTGCTTCGCCTGTTGAGACAGTTGCCGATCAACCCAGTCAAGAATCAAAAAAAGCGGCGGCTGAGACGACACCTGAACAGAGTGCCGTGTCCCCTGCTCCTTCAACGATAACGGATACTGAAACAAACCCTTCGACAGATGAAATGCAAGCATCTGCCGAGTTATATCAGGTTGTTGATGGTAATAAGCTGGATGAGTTCAGTTATGAGGGCTTTAAGCTTTACCGGAACTGGTGTGCGCGTTGTCATGGCACATACGGACAAGGCATGGTCGGGCCTAATCTCGCCGAAAGCCTCAATATCATCAGTAAAGAGCAGTTTGTTGAAGTAGTCACGCATGGTAAGACTGGACAGATAGGGAGTATGCCCGCCTGGGAGTCAAATCAGGGTGTGATGAACGGTATGGATAATCTCTACGCCTACCTTAAAGCCCGTGCTGATGGTGCTATTGGCGAAGTTAAACCAACTAAACAGAAGTAGTTTCGATACCAGCAGTACAGTGCTAACGCTCATTCTACCTATTCAGCTGTTCAGGCTGGATAGCTGCCTTGAATCTGAAAATCCAGAACACCGCCACCTTATGCTGTTTACCGCGATAGTTTTAATGTGTCAATTAGCTAACCCGAATTTGAGGAAATGCCTTTCAGGCATGTCTCTCATTTTACTTTACAAAAACAATCTAAATAAATGATTTATAGTGAAAAGCATTAAGATTTCAGTTCAGTTGAATTCGTAGTGCTCAGATCAAATGCACTGCTTGCTTCATACTTTCTTATGAAATATTTTTTCCCAGATATTGATTCATCCTGAGCTTTTTTTGCGCTACGAGTCTGTTGGTTGTATCCCAACTGGTATGCGCTTTATTAAGCATTAGCTGGATGATATTTTTACGTAACAGTTGGACTGCCGTTATCGATAATATATCGTTCAACACAATCCTCATTGGCTGAGAAGATCTCCTCTTCCTCTGCGGTCAGTAGCTCAGTCTGAGGCACTTTTTTGCTTAGATACTGAAAGATTTCATTTAATTTTCCAGGCTCAGGAGCACGGTAATCAGGTTTAGTTACCGTTCTGGTGGGAACTGCAATATAGGCCTTATCTGGTTGCAGCTGTTCTAAAAAATCTGCCAACCTTATTATGCCTAAGTCTGCTGTATTGACTTTGTCCAATAGCATTGTCACGGTGGTTAAAGTGCCATCAAAATCCTCGGCAAAATTTATGAGTGAAGACAGAATTCTGTCAAAATCCAGCATCGCAGAAGGTCGGTTGATCTTTTTCCATATTGACTCATCGACCGTGTCAACTTTGAACGATACCCAGTCAGCCAGCTTAAAGGCTTCTTGAACATCACTTCGCCAGATCAACGAGGCATTGCTGATGACGGCAATCTTAATCTTCAAATCTTTGAGTAACGAGATGGTCTCAGTGAGATATTCATCCAGCGTAGGCTCACCAGACGGCACAAAGGTCAGATAATCGATGCTTTCGCCAGCATCATAAACTTCCTGAACCTTGTTTTTGACACAGTCAAAAATGAACTGTGGTTTGTAATAACTTTGTCTGACTGTTTCAGTCCGGCTGGTCACTCCAACCTGACAGTAAAGGCAAGAATAAGAACAATGTTTGGGAGGAATATTACTGATACCCAGACTGCGACCAAGCCGACTTGAGGGTACGGGGCCAAATGCAATCATGTGAACCTCTCATTCACGGGCAAAAACTCAAATCAATATTAATGAGTTTGATATGGACTCAGCGGCAAACCAAGTGCTGACCGACCTACAGGTCGGCCAGCATCAGCCTGTTTACTCTGCTACGCTGTAATCATGCGTAAACTCAATGACTTGTAATGCATCATCCGTGGCCTGTGTAAAGCCATCGATACCATCCAGATCATTGGTGTCGTTGGTATCCAGGATCCCGTCATTATTTTCATCGACAGTATTAGGCACAGTTTCGAAACTGACGCCGGGAACAAAAATCTCTTGACCGTCATAAGTCACTGTGGCCCCGGTTATCAGGTTAACTTCCACCGTCTGATAAATATCATCACTAAGGTCGGTAGGTGTATCCATGCCATCAACCTGTACATTAATCCAGCTTGTTGTCGCACCATAAGTGGATGAAGAACCATCGTATACATAGTTGTTCAGCAAGGTGCTCAGTTCATCATCAACTTCCAGGAATTGACTGACTGTGATAACGCGATCGGCAGTCAACGAAGCGGTTTTATCTGAACCGGCAGCGAGTAATGAAGCCGCTAAATCCAGCTGAACGCTTTCCGGAACCAGAAAGGTATAAGTGCCGGAGCCACTTTCACCACTGTAATCAACACTGACTTCCAGTAATCCATCATTATTCGTATCGCTTGAGATCAATAAAGCCTGGTATAAGGCCAGATTTTCCAGCGGTGAATCAATAGTGGCACCATCAACAACCAGCATTCCGGATTCAGTCAGCATATCGCTGGTCAGGCTCAGACCGTCCAGTTTGGATAAAGCTTCTTCCAGTGAATGCAAAATGACCTGACTTGGTGAGCGAGTGACATTACTGCGGCCCAATTCAACTTCCTGCACGGCATCAGCATATTCAGTAGGCAATTCATAATGACCATCGCCATCAGGATCGGTCAGTTGGACAACAACTGGTTCACCGTCAACGATGATGATTGGTTGCACCTGACCATTGGCGTCCAGAATAGGATCGCCATTATTGTCACGAAGTAAGACCCAGAGATCGCCATACTCATCGCCTTTTTTAGTGCCGCCACCTTCAGGTTTACCCTGCGAACCTTTACTATGCGGGTTCAATTCGCGGTTGCCTTTAGCCCAGGCCGGAGCATCGGAGTCATCATCCATCGTCGATAAAATCTTGCCGCGAACGCTATCGGCGCCACCACGGCCGTCGGCACCTTTACCCTCTCCTTTTTTAGCTCCGCTGCCTTTTTGTTGTCCATGGTCACCGCTGCCGTGATCGGCGCTACCATGGTCGCCAGCAAAAACTGGTCCCGACGTCATACTCATAAATGTCAGACTGGCGGTGATAAGTGCTGCCAGGGTTAACTGTTTACCCTGTGTTGTTTCTTTACATTTTTTCATAATCCATCCTCATGTGCGTTTAATAAAACATCTCTGCGTCAGAACTTGACCAGAGAAACTTGATGGTTAATAAGTGTTTCATTAATTATTAATATACAGCGTCCTAAACGCTATAGATCAACATTAAAAATTTATTCTGTCTCTCGTTGATCTGAATCAACTCTGATCTCATTAAACGCAATAATCGACGACCAGACAGCAGTATGAATGCATTAGAAACGGACCCCCAGCCCCAGACGGAACAAATTAGTAGAGGTGTCAAAACTCATCTCATCACGGTTACTCCCACCACCATGATCTGTCACAAAATCATAGGATTCATAATCGGTATGGGTATAATCGAGACGAATAAAACTCTGTTTGGTTAGGGGGACTTCTGCCCCCAGACCGAACCTGAAACCGTCGAGTGTGTCTTTCTTTTCAATATCCAGATTTGGGTTGTTACCTTTACGCCATTCGGTGGTGAACTCCGTTCTTACAACCCCTCCTCTCAGGTATAAAACCGTGCCGCTGTCAAGGATGTAACCTAGTTTGAGTGCAGCGCCGACTGTTTCACCCACTTCAACGCCAAAATCACGTCCGCCGCCGCCATTGGTGTTGCGTTCATGTTCCCAGTCAAGAGAGGTCACTTCGGCTTCCAGTTCGGCGGCAACTATGAGTTTTTGCCAGTTCAGAGCGTAACCGGCAAAAACGCCGGGAGTAAAACCATGGTTAGCAAACTCGGCATTAAAATCATAAGGGCCAAGTCCCTGATCACGATGAAGACCACTCAAATCGCTTGCAGTCATCCCATAACCCATTTGCACACCGGCATAAGGACCGGCTAATGAATCGGGATCAATTTTAAGCTGATGTTTGGGCACAGCACCAAAGCGCCAGCCGATGCCTAGGTTGAACAGTGCTTCGTGGATGGCATAGTCTTCATTAAAGCCGGTTGAAACAATATCTTTGTCTTCATAGTTGGTCACGGTGTAATCAAGACGGGCAAACAGTTGCTCAGTCAGATCAAATTCAACACCGACGCCAAAGCGAAGACCATTGAGGCTGAAATCATTATCGTAGGCATTTTGTGGTTCATCGTTAAGCTGGTAGAAAGCATCAAACTCTGTCCTGACTGCACCAATGCGGGCATAGAGAAGACTATTGTTTACCAGTGCCCTGCCCAACCGCACACTGGCACCAACGGACTGTTTTTTCTCCAGGCTGGATGTCCGGCTGTCTGCTTTGCTCTTACGGTGGTACCAGTCAGCATCGCTGTTTTCGGTTTCCAGCTCCAGACCAAGATACCAGTGATTGCGGTTCCAGCCATAACCTCCGAACAGACCACCGGCAAATCCGGCTTCACCATAGCGGGCATCATCGTTACCACCGTCAGTTCTCTGTTCTGAACTATGTGTTGCCAGGGTGTTATGGCCCAGCTGTCCACCGACATAGAAGCCATAGGGGCCCGACTCTGCTGCCTTGCCTGAACCCCATACCCGCGACATGCTGGTATCCAATTCATTCCGAACCGGATACAACCTCGCATTAATACTCAAAAATATCTGATGGCTGTCGTAATCGAGTGAGTTTTCAAGTCGGTCAAAGTCCACACTGGAATCACGATGCAGATAACGATAGTCCCCGGACAGATAGATATGTTGGGTCAGGTCGTACTGCAGGCCGAACCCCACATCAAGATAATCATCCTCACGGCTGATTTCCTGATAGTCATACTCACTCCAGCTGATATGCGACTTCAGGACCAGATAAGGCAAAAGCCGGTGTTGCAGATTAGTACTGTAGATGGTTTCAACAGCACCGGGCGAGGCAAACAGCGTGGTTTCAGTAATGTCGCGTTCCACACTGGCCGAAATGAGCGTGCTGGGACCGCTGAGCCAGCGAAGCGAAGCACCAAAGTCCGGTTTACTGATATCGCTGAAGGCTGCCTCATCGTATTGTTGCCAAAGGTGCCCAAGATAGACCTCTGATTTTAGCGTCTGGCTGATCGTCGATGTAAAGCCTGCAGCCAGTCGATAGCCATCCGAGTCACGCTCAAACAAATTATCGTCGGGTTTATTTTCATATTCCCTGCGATCATAAATGGCCTGCACAAACGGGCTCATGGTGGGATTCTTGTTATACGTCAATCGCAGGCCCAGGCCGTAAATATCCCTGTCCCGGTCATCATTATTCAATATGCCGGTCTCTGTTGGCACATTATCAAAATCAAGCTGCTGCCAGGTGCCGCCCAAACGCATGGCAAACTGGCCAAACTGCCTGACAGTGCCTGCATGGGCATCAAGCGATCTGTATTCAGTTGGATAGCGACCGAAAAAACTGTCGGGTGAGGCACGTGATTCATGGTCTTCACTGTAGCTGAGGCCGGCAAAAAGATTGTCTTTCTCAGACAGGTCATAACGGCCTGAAGTACCGAACCTGAGATCATCATAATCTTCAGTGTCGTAATCCTGATATCGACCTATATCCGCGTTGGCAAAAAATTCGAGTTCATGTTTTTGCCAGTCGGAACTGATGTTCAGTGACGGGGAAAAAATGAGAATTTGATCGGCTTGCTTGTCAGTGCGGGTGGCGAAGATATTGTCATCATAAACACCGGTCAAACCCAGCTCTGGTGTGACGACAAAACTGCCTGCCTGAAATCCACTTTTGGTAGGCGTCTGTTCCGGATCATCTGCCAGCGCGATACTTTGCTGACACAAAACTAATAAAGGCAATACTATGACAAATTTCATCCTGAGCTACTTCCTTCCCGTCCAGTGACTCGCGTTTCAACAGCTGCAACATTTCTCTTTAACTTATTCAATAAGTTAACAGATTAACTTTAAGACAACTCGTTTTTCAGCGTTAGTATTGATCTCGATCAGATTCTCTATTTCACTCTTGCTCATCGCCCCAGAATTGCCACCATTTCCTGCGATTTTCACGTGATTGTTGTCCCTGCTCTGAGCCCTTGCCCAGTTCCTTTTGTTCCTGCCCGGTTTTCATCTCACGCTGTTGATTCATGCCCTGGCTTTCATCCTGATGCTCACGCAGTCTTTCACGATCCTGCTCTCTCATCTGCTCCTGTTGTCTGTCCCCCTGCTGATGGCCACGATGTTCTTCCTTGTGCTTTTGTTCCTGCTTCCTTTCCTGCTCCCGTATTTGCTCAGCCTGCTCACTCTTTTGCTGGCCCTTGCCTGATCCTTTACCGGGTTCAGTCATGCCCTGTAGAGGCCAGATGACCGCACTGCTGACTAAGATGCCAATCAATAATTTTTTCATCACCAAGTCTCCACTTGTGTCGAGGTTTGCTGCAACTAAAAGCCATACCCTATGAGAGAAATCTTAAGACAAACTTAATATAATAATCATGCAATAAAAACAGTATCTTGAATCACTTATATTAATTTGGCAGTCGCTAATCCGTCTGACTGACGCTCTGTCTGAAGCGAATAAGAGAAACAATAAAAAAAACCAGGCCTATCAGTAACAGTGCCAGGATCTCGAATCGAATCACATCCAGACCCGCACCGCGATAGAGAATCGCCTGCGTTCCGGATACATAGTGTGTTGAAGGCATGAATTCCATCAGAACTCTTGCCATGGTCGGCATACTCTCCCGAGGTGTGACACCGCCGGATAGCATCAGCATTGGCATCATTACCAGCATCATAAGTAGTCCGAATTGCGGCATACTTCGTGCGATTGTCGCCATAAAGATACCCATTGATGTGGTAGAGAACAGGTATAACCCCGTCAACAAGACAAAAAACCAGACTGAGCCTTGAATGGGTATGCCCAACCAGCCCTTGATGACAAAGATGACAGAGAGCGTGGAGGCAATCAGGACGATAAGCCCGGTGGCCCATACTTTTGCCAGCATGATCTCGGCCGGTGTCATGGGCATCACTAATAAATGCTCAATCGTGCCATGTTCCCTTTCGCGAATAAGTGCAGCCCCAGCGAGAATAATAGAGAGCATCGTGACCATTTCCACCAGTTCATTAATCGAGCCAAACCATTTCTGCGACATATTGGGGTTGAAGCGGATACGGTAAGCCAGTTCAACCTGTTCAGTCGGTGTCTGTCGATAGCGTTGCACAAACGCATTGATTTCATCCGCGACGATCTGTTGTGCATATCCTGCGCCACTGAAAGCCTGTGACATTCGGGTTGCATCCACATTGAGTTGAATGGTGGGTGACTTTCCTGCCAGCACATCACGCTGAAAATTCGGTGGAATATCCAGTGAGAAGGTGAAATAGCCTGCATCGAGACCGGCATCTACTTCCTGTAAGTCAACCAGATAAGGCGGCTTAAACTCAGGTGGCTGAAAAGCGGAAATGATTCGGTTTGATAAAGGTGAACGATCTTCGTCGACAATCGCGATGGGTACCTTGTTCAAGGTGTCAGGCATTGCTGTTGCTGCGATATAAATCAACAAGGAAAAGCCATAGCCAATGAGCACCAGCATGATCGGATCACGCAGAATGCTCCAGAGTTCTTTGATACCCAGGCGGTAAACATGACTGGCCCGGATCATCGCTATTTCTCCTGTTTATTCAAGAGAGAAATGGATACTGCCAGTATCACCAGTGCACCCAGTGCGATAGATAATATAGACGGCAGTAATTCTGGCAATGTCAGCGCTTTGTTGAAGACGCCACGGCTAATCGTGATGAAATGTGTGGTGGGATTGATCTCACCGATAATCCTGCCCACACCCTCCAATGAGGAAACCGGATTAATCATTCCTGAAAACTCTATCGTCGGTAACATTGTGGCCATCGCAGTAAAAAATATGGCGGCGATTTGACTGCGTGTGAACGTTGACGACAACAAACCAAATGCGGTCGCATAGGTGACAAAAAACAGTGAAGCAATGAAGAGTGCAATAAAGCTTCCCTTGACGGGCACCCCAAACAGCCACACGGCAAAGGCAGCCATAAACAGAAAGTTAATCATGGCGAGGGCAATATACGGTAGTTGCTTACCCAGCATAAATTCCGTTCGCGTCACCGGTGTCACGTAAAGGTTAATGATCGAGCCCAGTTCTTTTTCCCGAACCACGGCCAGTGCACTGAGTATGGCTGGAATTAATAACAGCAACATGGGCATCACGGCAGGGACCATCGCGGGCAAGCTTTTCACATCCGGGTTGTAGCGGAAGCGGGTTTCAATATTAGCCGCAGGCGGGTGCGTGATACCAAGCTGCGATAAGACCCAGCCCTGGTGCATACCTTGCAAATAACCCAGCACAGTCTCTGCACGCTGGGGCATGGCTCCGTCTATCCAGGCACTGATCTGGACCGCTTTACCCCGTGCCAGATCACGAGAGAAATGAGGGGGAATTTCCAGCGCCAATGCGAGTTCACCAGCGCGCATTCTTGTATCGAGTTCGGCATAATCCTTGATAGGTGGATGCTCGATGAAATAGCGTGAACCCGACATATTGAGGGTGTAATTCTGACTCAGCATGGTCTGGTCACGATCCAGCACGGCATAGCTTAGATCATTCACATCCATAGATATGCCATAGCCCATAATCAACAGCAGCAACAGGCTGCCAATCAGGCCCATCGTCAGTCGAACCCAATCCTGCTTTAGCTCATGCATTTCCCGAATACTGTAGCTGAGTGCACGTCGCCAGCTGAATATCTTATTCTGACTGGATTCAGATGCAGGCCTGTCCCGAATCATCGTTTCAGATGTTAAGGACTGCACTGAAGCGCTGGGATCAGCTGCCGGTTCATGTTGTCTCAAATAGGCAATAAAGGCTGCTTCAAGTGACGAAGCGCCCTGTTTATTAATGAGGCAATCCGGCGCATCTGTATCAAGTACCCGACCGGCATGCATCAGTGAGATGCGATCACAGCGCTCAGCCTCATTCATAAAATGCGTTGAGATGAAGATGGTCACTTTGTCATGTCGGGACAACTCAATCAGCAGGGCCCAAAAAGTATCTCTGGCAATGGGATCGACACCGGATGTGGGTTCGTCCAGAATCAATATTTCAGGTTTATGCACCACGGCAACTGCCAGAGAGAGACGCTGTCGCATGCCCAGCGGTAACTTATCCGGCAGACTGGTTGCGACATGATTGAGTCCAAAACGTGACATCAGGGCATTCACGCGTTCAGGGATAAGTTCTGCCGGTACATTAAAGAGTTGGGCATGCAAAACCAGGTTTTGCTTAACACTGAGTTCGCTGTACAGAGAAAATGCCTGCGTCATATAGCCAACACGCTGCCGTGTTTCAATGTCGCTGGTTTTGACCTGATGACCAAACAGGCTTGCCTGTCCTTCGCTGGGTGTTAACAGCCCTGTCAGCATTTTCATCGTGGTGGTTTTGCCACAGCCATTGGAACCGATGAAACCAAAAATCTCACCGCGCCTGATTTCAAAGTTCACGTGATCGACGGCGACAAAATCACCAAAGCACATGGTCAGCTCTCTGGCCTCGATGGCCAGCTCACCGTGGTTGGTGAACGCTGGAATCGATATGGCAGAATGCCCCTGTTTCTTGGTTTCAGGCAGTAAGGCGATAAAGGCTTCTTCAATGCTGCTGGTATTTGTGGCCTGATTTAATGCTGCCGGCGTGCCTGTCGCCAGGATTTGGCCATCATCCATTGCGACCAAAAAATCAAACCGCTCCGCCTCTTCCATGTAGGCTGTCGCGACCAGCACACTCATACTAGGACGCTGCGCTCTTATCTGATTTATCAGTTGCCAAAACTGGTTTCTGGACAAGGGATCGACGCCGGTGGTCGGCTCATCCAGTATCAGTAAATCCGGATCATGAATCAGCGCGCAACACAGCGCCAGTTTCTGCTTCATCCCACCTGATAATTTGCCTGCAGGACGGTCAAGGAATGGATAAAGCCCCGTCGCCCTGGTCAGGTGATCTATCCGCTGCCGACGCGCATGTCGGTCATGACCGAATAAACGACTGACAAACTGCAGGTTGTCCTCCACTGACAGTGAAAGACTTAAATTCTTGCCCAGCCCTTGAGGCATATAGGCAATGCTGGGACAGACCTGCTTACGATGACGTCGTGATGCCATATCACCACCCAGCACATTGAGAGAACCAAGCTGAAGTTTTCGGGCACCCGCGATAAGTGATAGCAGACTGGATTTGCCGACCCCATCCGGGCCAATCAAGCCAACGATAGTGCCGGCAGGTATGGTCAGATTAATAGCCCGTAGTGCTTGTTTGGAACGATAGTTCAGGCTGACATCGACCAGTTCGACGACGGCTGCTTTATCGCCTTGCCCCATTATTCAGGCACATTGATCTGAAGCGAGGCCGGCCAGCTTGCCTCTGGAGCAAGTTTCAGCCAGGCCACCCCCGGTAATCCGGTTTTTACCTGCCGGATATGTTTTGCCAGCAAATCAGGGGGAATACGCACTTTCACACGGAACATCAGTTTTTGCCTTTCTTCTGCCGTCTCCACGGTTTTGGGCGTGAATTGGGCCACACTGGATATATAACTGACTTTGGCAGGGATGACATAATCAGGGAAGGTATCCAACACAATACGTGCGTCACTACCGAGCGCGACCTGACCGACAACGGTTTCAGGAAGGAAGAAGGTCATATATACATCAGTCAAATCGACCATATTGATGACTTTGCCGCCGCTGGCTAATACTTCTCCGGGTTCTGCAACTCGGTACTGCACTCGTCCGTCTCTGGGGGCTTTGAGCTGACTATCCGCAATATCCACTTCGATGCGTTCAATCGTTGCTTCCACGGCTGTGACAGCAGATTGGGCACCATTCACCTGTGATTGCGCTGAAATGACGGCGGCTTCGGCGGCCTTGACCTGTGCTCTGGCAGCAACCAGCGTGGCTTGAGCACTCCTGACAGCTGCCTCATCGTCATCGAGTTGCTGCCTGGATGCTGAGCCTTTCTGTGTCAGGCTTTGGGTCCGGTTATAGCGACGCTGTGCATTTTCCAGCTCACTGGTACGCTGCACGACTAAGGCTTTTGCTGCTGCGACCTCACTCTCCTGTACCGCAACCTGGGCCTGGGCACTGGCGACGGCGTTCATCGCTTTTTGTAATTCGGCCCGGGCTTCGTTGAGTTGTGCATTGAGCACATCGATTTGCATACTGGCAACGATATCGCCAGCTTCAATGAAATCACCTTCATTGGCATAAATCGCTATCACCCGGCCCGCGTACTTGGTGGCAATATCTATCTCTGTGGCTTCAATCCGTCCATTTCCATTAACGAGATAATCAGCAGCCTGTGACTTTTCCTGCGTGAACCAAAACCAGACAGCGATAATGACTACGGCAATGAGCACTATCAAAAGCAGTATCTTTTTAACAGTGTCTCTCATGCGGCTTCCTTCGCTATCATGAATTCAGGGCATCTGTTGCCAGATGGAAAAGACTATTTGCATTTTGGCCTGCATGAACGTGATTCACCGGTTCGAGCCGCTGTTTTCATCTGTAATCATTTTCAAGTTCATCAATGAATACTTTCCTTCCAGAAAAGCGACCAGCAAGGTCAACTGTGTAAAGAACGTCAAAGTTAGTCGCCGTAGTTTTTCCATTCTCAGACTCTATCAATTCAGGTTCAAGTCTTAAGTGTTCAAGTGGTTTTATTGTGTCCTGAGCTGAACCAGGCCTAATCGCTCTGATCGAAAAACCTTGGGATGTTGTATCTTTTACTTGTCTCAATAACCAATTGATTCTGGCTTTTGTACTCTTTTTATCTTTTGGAGCCAGAAGACGCATGTACACAGAGATGGTTCTTGACTTCAAGTCACACTCAATATTTAGATCAGAAGCTGCATCATTAATGATTACACTGGATTGCATAAGATGTGATTTTATTAGTTGATCAGCATCATCCTTTATTCTCATCACAGCATCACTTACCCCACATTTGCTCCTGTCTGATTAGAGAGAATTAGGCATAAATCTTTTTGTTCCTGTTGCCAGGCAACAACAGTATTGTTGACTGCATCAGATGTTTTATTTAGAGACGCGCCACTTTTAATAGCATTAACGAGTTCAGACCTCTCCTCATTCATTTGATCAAAACTGGTGATACCAGACTTATCACTTTCAAAATACCTCATTACTTCACTAAGTATAAAAACTTGGTCAACATCATCAATGTCATTATTTTCGATCAAAAGATGACATTGAGTTTTTATAAATGACCACGACCAATGAAATAAGTCGACTTTTTGTGTAGCCCGCTTTGGAACTTTGACTGGATGATGAGAAGGAATTGCACAAAGCTGATTTGTAATGCTGATGACGGCATCAATGTTATGTTCTTTGGCTAAGCTCAAATAGCGAACTAACTGCTCCTCTTCGACAGCTTTATTTCCTACTTTAGCCTCTATTAAGGCTCTCCACTCACGCTTACCGGTCTTAAGGATTAGTAATCCATCGGGTCTATCTTCCTCAAGCGTTTTTTTCACTACCTTATTGTTCTCAACAAACTCGATTTCTGTCCTTGCATCAAGAGTTGATGTTTTACCTACACGAACATCAATAGATTTCAATAATACTTGTCTTAGCTCAAGTACCGATCTCATTGCTGCAAGCAACACCGATGTGGTTTTTTGTTCTCGACAAGAGTCAGGCAGTGTCGGAATAAGACGGGCTTGTCCACCCTTGATGGTGTGAGATGCCATAACTAATCCTTGTTTATCAATAATTCAAAGTATCTAGTTATCGACTCACATGCAAGTAGTGACAGTATCACGTGAGAGTTATTTGCTTAGATCCTATATATAAAAGTGTTTGCGATCCCTACCCTCAACAACAGCCCAAACAGGATACACAGCATATATATCAAGTTATCAATACTTCTTGTCCACCAAATCAATAGCGTTTTTCCCACCGAATTGCGTACAAAGCAGCGCCCTAAAGAGTAGACTGACGTTTCGATTAAAGGAGAACGAGAATGATCCAATCCGTAAAAGGTAACGGTCAAGGGCCATCTGGCCCACCTGACCTGTATGAGCTAATGGAAAAATTCACTCGCGGCGGCTCTTCGCGCGGCCGGTTAGGCGGCGGTTTTATTGGCGTCATTTTACTGATTTTGCTGGCCTGGGGCGCACTGACCTCTTTTTACACGGTGCAACCGGAACAACGGGCCGTTGTTAAACGATTCGGTTCTGTTAAAGGCATTACTGACCCGGGCCTGCACTTTAAGATCCCCTTCGGCATTGACCAGATTCAGTTGGTCGCCACCGAGCGTGTACTGAAGCAGGAATTTGGCTTTCGTACTCAGGGAACACGTCAGGGAGAACGCTCGACCTACAGTTCTGCCCAATTTGAAGATGAGTCATTGATGCTAACCGGCGATCTCAACATGATCGATGTGGAGTGGGTAGTTCAGTACCGCATTGATGACCCTATCAAGTTCCTGTACCAGATGCGCGAACCTACCCGTACCTTGCGCGACATTTCTGAGTCAGTAATGCGCCGTATCGTCGGTAATATGCTGGGCTCCGAGGTGCTGACCATCGGTCGTGTGGAAATTCAGCAGAAAGCTGGTGACGAGATCCAGGAAATACTCAACCAATACGACGCTGGTATTCGTGTCAGCACCGTTGAAATGCAGGACGTGGTGCCGCCCCCTGCCGTACAACCTGCCTTCAATGAAGTCAATGAGGCGCGTCAGGAGCGGGAACGGATGATCAACGAAGCGCAAAAACGGGTTAACCAAGAGATTCCTAATGCCGAGGGTGCTGCACTGCGTACCGTGGCGGAAGCGGAAGGTTACGCTACGGAACGGGTGAACCGGGCCGATGGTGAGAGCACACGTTTCAGTGCTGTTCTGCGCGAATATGAGCAGGCACCGACGGTCACTCGCTCACGCCTGTATTTGGAAACCCTGAACGAGATTTTGCCAAATATCGGACAAATACTGGTTGTACAGGATGGCCAGGTGGGGCCACTCCCATTACTCGATGTCAATCGTAAAGCGATGCACGCTACTGGAGGTGATAAATGAAAACCACACTGCTTACCATCGTGGCCGTGCTTGCCGTCATAATCGGTAACCTCACGCTTTACACCGTGGATGAAGCCGAACAGGCCATCGTGGTCCAGTTTGGTGAACCGATCGGCGATGTTATTGACGAGCCGGGCCTAAAGTTCAAGCTACCCTGGCAGAATGTGCGTTATTTCGACAAGCGTCTTCTGGTCTGGGATGGCGATGTGACCCAAATTCCCACACTGGGTCGTGAGTTCATTCTGGTGGACACCACAGCGCGCTGGCGAATTACTGATCCGCTACTGTTTTTGACCAGTGTCCGCGATGAAGCTGGTGCTCGTACGCGTCTAGACGACATCATAGACTCAGTGGTGCGAGACATGGTTTCGTCGACCGAGCTGGAAGAGATCGTTCGCTCGAAGGATTGGGAGGTGAATGTTGCGGATCTGGATGATCCTGCTCTAGCTGAACGCAGTGACGTTAATCTGGAGAAACAGCCCAAACTGGGCCGTGAACTGCTGGAAGCCGGTATTCTTAAACGAGCCCGCGATTCCATGCCTGCCCTGGGGATCGAGCTGGACGATGTGCGTATCAAGCGTGTCAATTATATTGAGTCTGTACGCCGTCAGGTGGAAAGCCGCATGATCGCTGAACGTCAGTCTATCGCCGAACGTTTTCGTTCAGAAGGTCGGGGCCGCAGTCAGGAAATCCTCGGTAATATGGAACGTGATCTTCGACGCATCCGCTCCGAAGCTGCACGTGATGCCGAGAAGATCCGAGGCGAGGCCGACGCCGAAGCGACGCGTATCTATGGTGAAGCCTTCGGTGCTGATGCGGAGTTCTATTCTTTCTTCCGCACGCTGGAAAGCTACCGGGCCCTAGGCGAGAACAGTACGCTCATGCTCAAAGCCGACTCCGACTTCTTCCGCTATCTGGAAGAGTCACAAGTCCAGTAAACCATGCCTTCCAAGGTAGTCGTGCCCTTCTTGGGCGCGACTGCTTGGAAAGCTGGGTGATGGTGCCTCGTTCATAGGAGCAGGCGGCCTTTAAATGCCAATTAGAATGAGATTGGTGACAGAGACACTGAGACTTTGGCACTGTTGCGTTTCAAAGTTAACGTGGTTTTCAAAGAGCCGTGGATTGGTTTGTGCCTGAAAAATGTATGGTAGTTCAACCTTTATCTAACTACTTACTTTAGGCTTCATACCCAACAGCGCATAGAGTTTTACTAGAACAAGTGGTAACAAAGATATAAAAGCGATTGTAAGGAAAATACGTGCTTTTGACTCTTTAGGCTGAATCTCACTCACAATGATACTATGTGATTGGTCCTCATTAATTTCTAGAAAAGCATTTGAAAATTCAGAGTCAGTATCAGCCTCAAAGACCTTATAGGGGATTTGCATATTCAAGAAAAACTTATGTAGTTTCCTTTCTGGAAGCTCATTCCATGCAATCGGTTCACCTGAACTTTTCTCAAGAGAAAAGTCATGTATAGACTTTAGATAAATCCAATAAAGTGTAAGACTATTTTCTTGAAAAATTTGGCTAATTCTAGCCTCCTCTTCTTCAGAAAATTTTTCGCCACCATCAGAAACCAACAGTACAACCCTACTCCCCTTGTATTTTTCGCCATAAAAATAATCTCCAGCCTGGAGTAATGACTGAGCTAAATTTGTTTCTGACATACCTTTACCCAAACCACTGGCTTGTATTGTTGCAAGAACGACATCTTTATTTTCAGTAAGGGGTATTAAGGGCATGACTTTATTGCTGAACATCACAAATCCCCAACGCTCATCCGATCTACGTTTCACAAATTCTTCCAGATGTTTTACTGCAGTATGTCTCTTACTTTTACTTAAATCACGATTAACTTTTTGAGCGCTATTTTCCACAGCAAAGGGCTGATCCATGCTTCTGCTTCTATCCAATAAAATGACGAACTCCGCTCCTGTTGCAACGTGATCTTTTGCGTACTCAGGAATATGAGGCCCAGATACAACAATAACTAAACTTAGAATAACTGCTGAACCCAGTGTATTGAGGGTTCGAGCAATTCCTTTGGATAGCGGATCATGAGGTATGAATGCATCCGATACAATGACTTTTTGGGTATTAGTGATTAGCCATGGCAGGATTGCTAATGGTGCTAGCAGCAAAAGTAATGGTGACTCAAGACTCAATGAAAACAAGTTCACTTGACGGTAGCGCTATGCAATTAAAAGAATGAGCACTTTATTTTTCAGGTTGATTAAATGTTGATTTGAATACCAGCACTGAACCTTTACCAAATCCATAGCTCGTCATAATGAGGCTGGTATATAGATAGATATTAAATAAAGAAGCCCAGAACCCAGTAGTGACATATGTTACGGATGCAGGGTCCGTACTTGGGAAAATCGCCTGCAACATAAATAAACTTGAGTTAGTAAATGCACCAACCACCATCGCCCATCTTACGTGCCAAGGTAACTGAACTTTTGTTGCATAAAACCCCAGGATGAGTGCGCTCATTATCAGAAAATCCAGGTGCGCTTGAAGTACACGCTTAAAATCTCCTTCAAAGATTGTTCTGAATAGCGACACATCGTTGTAGATACCAACCATACTCCAGGCTAATATCAATGCCATCAGTATCCAGAGGCAGGCACCTCTTAACAAAACCAAGTGACCGTTAAATTCGTGACTCTTCATAGCGCTCTCCATTTATGTTTTTATGGATTATGCAGAGTCAAACATGATGAGACTTTTCTCAGTCGGTGTTATGTTTAAAACTTATGAGTAGTAAAGATAGGCGTGAGTGATGGAACAGGACAATCCTATTGAAGCTAGTTTGAGCCGACTTAATGGCTGTCGATTCAATACGGATACTCAGCCTGAGAGATTCAGGCAAGAATGGTTGCGTGAAGTTATTGGTAGAGAATATGCCAATGTTGAAGTGAAGCCGTCCATGCAAGCCAGGCTGTTCAATGACATGCAAATTTATCCGATGCTTAATGGCCTTCGTTTCTCTCCAATCCGTTCCAATCCGATTCAACTGGAACGTTTACCCTCAGAACCTACCTCTGTCTTTCAAGATTGTTATTTTGCAGTACTATTACTCTCAGGCTCTTATAAAATTGAACAAGGTGGTCGCGAGACCTTTCTCCAGCCCGGAGATATGACAATTTATGATGCAACTGAACCGCACAAAATCATAACGCCTGAGCCTTTTTCTAAACTCATTATCTCAGTTCCAAGATCTCAGCTTGAATGTCAGCTGCGGAATTTAGATCAGCTGACCGCCACAAAAATCTTCAGTAAAAATCAGACAGAGAATGTTCAAGCGCTCCAGCGGCTATGTGAGAGCATGCATTACATGGATAGAGCTACTTTCGAGAGTTTCACCCTCCCGATAATAGACATAATAAAAGAGAGTCTTATTGAAAGTGGTGGTTTAAAGAGCGATATATCATCGTTAAAAGCGCTATCATTATTTCGAGTCAAACAATACATACAGACTCATCTAGAAAATGACTGTCTTAGCGCTGAAGATATTGCACAAGGTGTCAGACTTTCAACCAGATATATAAATGAACTATTTGAACACCAAAATACCTCTCTAATGCGGTTCTTAACTGAAAAGCGATTGGAGCTAAGTCATCATTATCTGACCAACTCATTGTTTTCCGAGATGACAATAACGGATATAGCCTATCAGTGTGGTTTCAAAAATTTTTCACATTTCAGCCGAATCTTCAAGCAAAGATACTCATATTCACCCAGAGAATATCGGGTAATGAAAATAAAATAATTTTTTTGTAAATGAAAGAAATGCTTATTGGTTGGTTAAGAAGTGCTGTGCATCAGAGGCTACGCGTCACAAGCGCTTCAGATAACAAACGTGTCAACTGAGAAGCACAGCCATTTACGCAACTGTTCTGAAGCATGAAGGATTCAGCTATGATCAAAAAAGTGGGTAATACGGAAATTCTTCCGAGACACAGGGCGACGTGTCACTGTGGCAAAGTTGTCTTAGAGATCACCTTACCAAATGGAATTGAAAATCCCAGTCGATGTGACTGTTCAATGTGTCGCAGAAAAGGAGCGATTGTTGGCTCTGTCGATTTGAATGGGATTCGCATTGTTGAAGGTGTTGAAAGTTTAAAGCTGTATCAGTTTAATACGAACACAGCGAAGCATTACTTCTGTGCAACCTGTGGCATTTATACTCATCATCAACGTCGTTCGAATCCAATGGAGTATGGTTTCAACATTGGATGTCTTGAAGATGTGAATCCGTTTGATTTAGGTGAGGTTGTCACTAATGATGGCGTCAACCACCCATCAGATGAAAGAACAAGCTGACGCCAAAAGCATGACTTATGCGAGGTTCAGCTATGTGGTCAGCCAACCGCACAGTCTTTTTGAGAAATTACTTATAGCTCTTTCTTGATCGCTTTAACTGTTTCGGAGATTTGTGTGTCGTCTGTATAGCGTCCGAGGCTAAAGCGTAATGATGAGAGTGCTTGCATGTCAGTTAAGCCGATCGCTTTAAGTACGTGCGACGGTAGAACCATCTCACTGTTGCAAGCTGAACCTGATGATGCTGCGACCGTTGGCTGTAATGCCTTTAGTAACTCAGATGCATTTACCCCTTCGAATTGAACATTGATGTTAGCTGGGTGACATTGCTCCTGATTACCATTAAGAGAGAATTTGATACCTGTGTTTGATAACGCTGTAATAAAA
>NZ_CBFHHW010000002.1:54118-57939 GCF_965655755.1 Methylophaga sp.
TGCATTTTTCAATTCAGCTAATCGTGTCCTGTTCTTGAATGCTTCTTTTGCCGTTAACATTAAGGCCTCAGCCATACCGACACATAATTCTGTAGGTAGTGTGCCTGATCGGGCTCCCCCTTGTTGCCCTCCTCCATGGATTAAGGGTGGTAGCTGAGCCTGTAACGCATTTTTGATGTATAAAACCCCAACACCTTTAGGCCCATAGATTTTATGACCTGAAAGACTGAGCATATCCACTTGCCAGTATTGAACATCTATATCAATGGCTTCAGGTGCTTGGGCTGCATCACAGTGAAACAAAGCGCCGAACTGATGGGCTAGTTTAGTTAAGCTTTTAACATCTTGAATGACACCAATTTCATTGTTTACAGCCATAATACAGACGAGAACGACCTCTTCTGAAAGCATTGACTGATAGGCTTTCATATCAATAAGGCCATCAGATAAGACCGGAATTTCTTTTACCTCATAGCCAAGTTTATTCCCATAAAAATAGGCAGCATTTTTTATACACTTATGCTCTATAGCACTAATTAAAAGTGTTTTTCTTTTCGTATTAGCATTGGTAAACAATACACTGGCGATCGCATGATTATTCGATTCCGTCGCGCCTGAAGTGAAGATAACTTCTTCCTTCTTAGCTTTGATAACGGTTTCAATTTGTTCTCTGGCTTTATCCACTGTTTCGGCCGATTGTTGCCCAAAATGGTGTTGAGTTGAGTGAGGGTTAGCAAAAAATAGCTCACTGCTGCTCAACATGGCTGCTTTGACATGCTGATCTACCGGCGTTGATGCCTGATAATCCATATAAATGGAATTACCTACTTTCATATAATCGTCCTAAATTTATGTTTGGATATCTTTGGTTTGGATGACTTTTACAACAATATGTTCAATACAGGCACTTCATCTTCGTGATTTAATGCATTGCCAGCAGGAAAATAGCCAGAAAAACATCTTAAAGCGACTTACCAGCCAATGAAATAGTCTTCCAAAAGTCTGACTTTTGAACAAGGACGGTAATGATACTCTGTAAATATAAAAAATCTAATCACGCATTATTGATATTAGCTGCCATTCACTTGACCCTGATCATGGTTGAGTAAACACCCTTGTAATATGATGTCACAGCCTTTCTATATGCCAATGGCAGGGGGCTTACCCCGTAAGATTCAAAATCTCCCGGTTGAGCATGTTTTTGACATGCATCTTAATGATAAAAACATCAATGCAAAAAAATACTTTTACCAAGACTCCTTCACCGTCTCGTCTCGGATCACTTATTAGCTTGAGCTATGCATTTTTTGCATCATTTGCTTTTGTGCTCGTTCTCAATCATGACTTAACGCCTCCTGCAGTCGTCATTTTATAAGTTAAACGTTTTTAGCAGCCTACCCACTTGCTAGCGCATTGATATTACAATTTTGTCATCAATGCCCATGTCTAGCTCAGGCGAGACACTTTATTTATAAATGAATTTTTCAATAGGGCTAAGGGGAGGAAACAATATCAAGTTGAAGAAGGTCGAAATAATAAATCCGGCACCCAGCATATTAAACCGATTAATCATTTCTGTTGATCATCATTTTTGGAGATAAACACCATGACGAAGACTTTACCGTCAAGTCGTCGTAAATTTATAAAGTCAGCCATAGGCCTGAGTTCTGCGCTGGTACTGGCAAAGTTAGCACCTGCATGGGCCTCACCGTTAGGTCGTAGCTATGGCGCGCTTATAAAAAATGATGGACCAATCGACTTACTGATTGAACAGTCACCGATGACTGTGGCTGGCAAGTCTACCCTTCCTATTACGATCAATGGCTCAATGCCCGGACCGTTAATCAGACTTCGGGAAGGACAACGTGCACAACTCAATGTTTCGAACGCGCTTAAAACAGATACATCCATTCACTGGCACGGAATCATCCTTCCTGAGAATATGGACGGTGTGCCGGGAGTCAGCTTCCCCGGCATTAAGCCCGGCGGAACCTACCATTATGCGTTTGATGTAAAGCAGAGTGGTACATACTGGTATCACAGCCACTCAGGGTTTCAAGAACAAGTTGGTCACCTTGGTCCGCTTGTTATTGAACCAGCTGACGGCGATATCGGTGCCGACCGCGAGCATGTCATTTTACTAAGTGACTGGACATTCGACGATCCACACGAAATATACCGTAATTTAAAAGTGGCAGAAGGCTATTACAATTATCACCAGCGAACCATTTCTGACACGTTTGAGGATATTAAAAAACACGGTTTAGCAGAAACGTGGAAGCAGCGTTCGATGTGGAACACTATGCGTATGAGTTCACGGGATATTCTGGATGTCACCGGTTCGGTCTATACCTATTTAATGAATGGTCGAGACAGTGAAACAAATTGGACGGCGCTCTACCGTCCCGGAGAAAAAGTACGCCTGAGAATCATTAATGGTTCAGCCATGAGCTTCTTCGACTTTAGAATTCCCGGACTTGAAATGGTCGTAGTGGCAGCTGATGGACAGCCAGTGAAACCTGTTGTTGTGGATGAATTTCGTATTGGTGTTGCAGAAACCTATGATGTCATCGTTCAACCTAAAGACAGTCAGCCTTACACCTTTTTTGCTGAAAGCATCGATCGAAGTGGTTATGTACGCGGCACACTTGCAACAGAAATGGGGCAACAAGCTGAAGTGCCTGCTTTGAGACCTACGCCTGAAAGAGGCATGGACGCCATGGGGATGGACCATGATATGGCTGGTATGGGATCGACTGATATGGCTATGAGTCATGAAGGCCATCAGATGCCATCTGATTCGATGCAGGATATGGTTCATCAGGAACATGCTGGGTCTTCAAAACGCCCCACCGCGCCGGAAATAAAAGTGGAGCACACAAAAGAAGGCCATGGTCCGGGGGCCGCGATGATTGCAGAAAACCCCACCAGTCGCTTAAACGAACCCGGTGTCGGGCTTGAAGATGTCAATCATCGTGTATTGGTCTATGGCGATTTGATTGGTGCTCACCCATGGCCTGATGAAAGAGAGCCAGAACGTCAAATAGCGTTACATCTGACCGGTAATATGGAAAGGTATATGTGGTCATTTGATGGCGTCAAGTTCAGTGAGGTTGATGGACCTGTTGCGTTTCAATACGGTGAAAGACTCAGACTGATTTTAGTCAACGACACAATGATGGATCACCCTATTCACTTACATGGAATGTGGATGGAGCTTGAAAATGGTCAATATCCTCGGCCCCGTAAACATACCATCAGCCTTAAGCCCAGTGAGGTTGTTTCTTTACAAATTAGTGCTGATGCCCCCGGCAGCTGGGCATTTCATTGCCACCTGCTTTATCACATGAAAGCCGGTATGTTCCGAATCGTATCCGTCGTTTAACAGGTGTTTAAATGCAAATAGTAAAAACACTCATCGCATTATCACTACTGAGTTATGGCACCGCAACCTTTGCTCAACATGCTGAGGGTGACTGGCCAGAACCTATGAAAACATCACTGACCGGTCAACTGATGGTTGATCGGTTCGAAATCAGCCAGACAGACAATGGCGACAATGTGGTTACCTTGGACGCGATCGGATGGTATGGCGGAGATGAGAAACGGCTCTACATCAAAACAGAAGGAGAAAACCAGTTAAATGATGGTGAGCCCAGTGAGCTTGAAAGCGCTGAAATACTTGCCAGTCAATTGATAGCACCTTTCTGGGAGGTTCAAGCGGGTCTTGGTCTGCGTGGTTCCGTGGATTCAGATGTAAACCGTGAACATTATGCTGTGTTTAGCTTGTTTGGCTTAGCGCCCTATCGTTTCGAAGTTGA
>NZ_CBFHHW010000002.1:58038-65283 GCF_965655755.1 Methylophaga sp.
TAGTTCATTAACCGTTAATGAAGATGGCGATATAGCAGCGAGTTTAGAGACTGAATATGATTTACGCCTGACCCAGGTGTCATATCTTCAGCCAAGATTGGAGGTGACGGCCGCTTTGACGGATGCACTTGATTACGATCGCCCCCGAGGACTCAATAAAGTGAAACTAGGGCTTCGTTATCGATACGAATTAAGTCGAGAATTTGCACCATACATCGGTGCCTATTGGCGCCAGTCTTTTGCAGAAACGGCCGACATAGAAGAGGCCCAAGGTAAAGATGATTCAGAGTTTGGCGTTGTACTCGGTGTCCGTATGTGGTTTTAAATGACTCTCTACCTTATTTTAAAGTTCTGCTGAAAGCCGAGAAGAAGTAATGGATGCAAGCATCACAAGATCATGAAACGCATTATCAACAAACAGCCTCTCTTGTCTCATTTCAACAGCTCCAGGAACTGGGGTTATGCTAACACCGGTATTTTTATTAACTGCTCGAATAGCTGGGCTCTTCCCTGTTACATTTTTGGTGGCCGCCTTTGCGGACATTTAAAGTGTCGAATAAAAAGTCCTCTGCCATTTGAGATGGTGTGTATGTATAACGAAAAGTATGACCACTTATAACGATAAGTTTTGTATTCATATTGATAGAGCATACAATCAGAATTGTGGCATCCAAGTACTATAAACCTTCGACTTTAGCGTTAGATTGAATAGCTAAACTTAGCTGCCGATAGACACTCAAATTATAAATAGCAGATGGACCCCACTGATGAATAACATATTGAAACCGGCTATAAAAATAGCATTAATTTATGTGAGCCTAGGCGCTATATGGATTCTTATCTCAGATGTGGCTCTCTTATATCTTTTTGCTGATAAAGGGGATGTGGCTTATTTACAAACGATTAAGGGCTGGTTTTACGTATTAACGACTGGTGGTCTCCTTTTTTGGTTGTCTTTTCGTCAGTTGAAGACCATAGAACAGAGCGAAGAACGCTGGCGCATTGCTATGGAAGCCACAGGTGATGGGGTGTGGGACTGGGATGTGCCCACCAACACAGTATGGTTTTCTAAAGGTTTCAAGACTATGCTGGGTTATAACGAGGACGAAATTGGCACTGAACTTGATGAATGGGCTAGTCGCGTACATCCTCAAGATATGCCAGACGTTATGGCTGACCTGCAACCCCATCTTGATGGCTACAAAACAAATTATACGAATGAACATCGCATACGTTGCAAGAATGGCAGTTATATATGGATCTTAGACCGTGGGCAGGTAATTAAACGCGATAGTGCCGGTAAGCCGATTCGTGTTGTCGGCACCCATACTGACATTACAGAAAGAAAGCAATCGCAAGAAAAGCTAAACTTAGCTGCCACCGTCTTCACACATGCTGGTGAGGGGATTGTTATCGCTGATGCGGAAAGAAATATAATTGATGTTAACGACACCTTTACTGCTATTACAGGTTATAGTCGGGAAGAAGTGATTGGTAAGAACCCTCGTTTTCTTCAGTCGGGGCATCAGTCACCCGCATTCTATGCGGCGATGTGGCACTCAATTAATACAAAAGGCTCCTGGTCGGGTGAGGTCTGGAATAAACGTAAAAATGGTCAAATGTATGCGGAAACGCTTACTCTCAGTACAGTAAAAAATGCGGATCAGGAAATCAGCCATTATGTCGCTTTACTGACTGACATTACTCAAATAAAAGAACATCAGACTGAGCTTTCAATGGTGGCTAATTATGACATGTTAACCCACCTGCCTAACCGCGCCCTACTCGCTGACCGCCTAACTCAGACTTTGTTGCAAAGCAGACGCCATAATCAGTCACTTGCTGTTTTATTTATCGATTTGGATGGCTTTAAACACATTAATGATTTGCATGGTCATGATGTGGGAGATGAGTTATTAATTACTCTTGCCAAACGGATAAAAGAAGAGTTACGGGAAGGCGATACATTAGCCCGGGTTGGCGGTGATGAGTTTGTCGCTGTATTAGCTGATTTAGCAAAAATTGAGAATGCTGATGCCATATTAGAGCGCTTATTATTCGTATCTTCGGAACCCGTTTCAATCGGCAATCTACGATTAACTGTATCGGCCAGTATCGGCGTCACTTTTTACCCTCAGGATAACGTGGATGCAGAGCTGCTTTTACGTCATGCTGATCAGGCTATGTATACAGCCAAGGAGCAAGGGAAGAACCGTTATTACGAATATGACACGGCTTATGTTGCTGCCAATAGACTGCATCGCGAAAAATTGGAATCAATACGAGATGCTCTGGATAAGCAGCAATTTGTGTTGCATTATCAGCCCAAGGTCAATATGCGGACGGGCGAAGTGATTGGTTTTGAAGCGTTAATACGTTGGCAGCATCCACAACGAGGCCTCTTAACCCCAAATGAATTTTTGCCTGCGATTGAAAATAACGCACTAAGTATCGAGTTAGGGGAATGGGTTATTGATAAGGCACTAACCCAAATCAGTATTTGGCAACAATCGCACTCTAACTACTCAGCAAACATTAGCGTGAATATTGCCGCCCTTCAGATAGAGCAGTCTAACTTCCCGGATAGACTCGCCATTTTGCTTGCAAATTATCCCGATGTTGCCCCCTGCTATCTAGAGCTGGAGGTACTAGAAACGAGTGCCTTAGACGATGTACAGCACGTTTCAGAAATTATGAATGCGTGTATTTCCCAGGGTGTAAAATTCTCGATTGATGATTTTGGCACGGGCTACTCATCGCTTACTTACCTCAAACATCTGCCTGCAGCATTGCTTAAGATCGATCAAAGCTTCGTGCGAGATATGCTGGTCGATAATGATGACCTTACTATTATTAAGGGGGTAATAGCCCTGGCTGGTTCATTCAAGCGTGATGTGATTGCTGAGGGTGTGGAGTCAATTGATCACGGAGTAGCTTTATTAGGACTGGGGTGTGAATTAGCTCAAGGCTATGGCATTGCGAGGCCAATGCCTGTGGAGGATATTTCTACCTGGCTGGATGAATGGCAGCCAGATGTTAGATGGCAGGCATAACGCAAATAGCAAGTCCAATAGCTGATTAAAAGGACTGGCTGATATGCCTTACATTAAGAGCAATACCACAGGAAAAAGTATTAAGTTTGACTCCTAGGCTTATGATTTAAAGCTACTTTTTAACATAAATATTGTCTTTCGGTCGGACTTACAGATGATTTTTTGCATAAGTTGTTCTTTCTGACGAGTTCATGGTGCAAAACCGACAACGCTGTCACGCTATAATCATTTCATTGTCATAACGGGTATTCGGTTTGCTGTTTAAGCAAAAAACACCTATTTTTCGCCACATTGAGCCCGGCTCGCCAGAATCACGAAGCCGTCGACGGCGACTTCGTGCCTGTCAGGAATGCGATTGGGTTGTTGCTCTACCCGCATTAAGACCCGGTGAAGTGGCTGTTTGTCCACGATGTCAATACACATTGGTCAAGCGTCATTTTCGGCCGGTTCAACGCAGTATGGCTTTGGCACTGAGTGCCTCATTAGCGCTGGCCTTATCACTCTATTTTCCCTTTGTCAGTTTCAATGCGTTGGGTATAGGGCAGAATATTCACCTCAGCCAGACAACAACGCAATTACTCAGCTTTGATCAACCGCTGATAGCAATGTTGGTCGCATTGACGGTGGTTATCTTGCCAACGATTTATCTTTTCTGTGTCATTTGGCTTCAAATAGGATTACTAAAAGGTCGACCGCTTCACTTTAGTCGACATATCGCCCGTTCACTTAAACATCTTCATCCATGGATGATGGCCGATGTATTCATTCTCGGGGCTTTGGTCAGTCTGTTTAAAATTTCCAGTGGTGCCGATATTCATCTTGATACCGGCTTCTGGGCATTTTGTAGTTTTGCTCTTTTATTATTACTGACAATGCACTCGCTCGATGATGATTGGCTGTGGTTTGCGATTGCCAGTGAACCACTTGCTCCTGAGGGCACCAAAACGGGCCAGACAGCCTCTTCCCAACTCCTAACTACGTGTGTTACATGTGGGATTTTGCAACGTTATCCTGCTATGGGTAGTACTTTTTGTGAGCGCTGTGGAGAACGATTACAGCTTCGTTTACCTCAATCTTTGCAACGTACTTGGGCTTTATTAATAACTGCCAGTGTGTTGTATATTCCGGCCAATCTCTACCCGATTATGTATAGCACCCGTCTAGGGCAAACTCAGCCCAAAACAATTATTGGTGGTGTGGTTGATATGATCAACACAGGTTCCTGGCCAATTGCTGTGGTCATTTTTACTGCCAGTATCATCGTGCCTGTTGGCAAGATATTAGCACTCGGATGGTTGTGTTTACGTGTTGGTAAAAATAGTGAAACCACCCATTTAAGTCGGGTGCGGATGTATCGCGTCATTGAGTTCATTGGTCGTTGGTCAATGGTTGATGTATTCGTGGTCGCGCTATTGGTTGCGTTGATCCGCGGTGGCAATTTACTGTCTATCAATCCAGGGCCGGCGGCGCTAGCCTTTGCTTCAGTGGTAATATTGAGCATGCTCGCAGCTATCAGCTTTGACCCACGACTGATTTGGGATAAGCCCAGCCAAAGGTCACCTTCAGCTTTCAAGGATCCTGTTAATGAGTGAGACCCGTTCAGCCGAACAATCAAAGGATACTGATTTACATCAGGCTTCGACAATTAAAGCATCACGACTCTCTCCTATTTGGATTATTCCTTTGGTCGCACTCTTGATTGGTGTCTGGCTGATCGTCGATAGTTACCGGAATACAGGACCGCTGGTGACATTGACCATCACGAATGCCGGTGGCATTGAAGCGGGTAAAACCAAAATAAAAACACGTAATGTCGATATTGGTCGAGTTGAAGAAATTAAGTTATCTGACGATCTGAGCCATGCTGTGATTTTGGCACGGATTAATCACGATGCTGAGGAAGTTCTGGTTGAAGATACGCGTTTCTGGGTTGTTAAACCGCGTATTAGTCGTGAGGGCATAAGTGGTTTCGGTACGGTGTTATCGGGTGCTTATATTCAACTTCACCCAGGCACATCAGAACAGCGTCGCAGTGAGTTTGAGGTTTTAGAACAACCACCGGTGGCACTCGATGGTAGTGAAGGCATTAGTATTAAATTAATCAGCCAGCTTGGTAACTCCGTTCGTAGCGGTGATCCGGTCACCTATCAGGGCTATACCGTCGGTCGGGTGGAAACAGCTGAGTTTGATGAAAATACGCGACAGGTATTTCATAAGTTGTTTATCGAAAGTCCTTACGATTCTTTGATTAACAGTAATACCCGTTTTTGGTCAGCAAAAGGCATCAATCTGGAACTTAGCTCTTCAGGCTTCGAGGTCAATGTTGCTTCACTGGAAGCCTTGATAAGCGGTGGTGTGACCTTCGGTGTTTTAGAAGACCTCCCGGCTAAGAAACCCGATCAGGACGCAGATGGGGTTTATCAATTATTCCCCGATGAAGAGAGTGCCCGTCAGGGGATATTCAGTGACTATATTGAATATGTGCTGCTGGTTGAAGACACCGTACGAGGCCTTGCTGAGGGGGCCCCTGTAGAATTTCGTGGACTTCGAGTCGGCACGGTGGGGAGAGTACCGTGGCGTTTTAGTTCGCCAGAACGTCCCGTTCGTGAAAATTTTGCTATTCCTGTGTTGATTCGTATAGAGCCACAGCGCCTGGGTGAACAAGAAAAGTTCGACCGTGATGAATGGCGTGACAGAATTGGGAATATGATTGGTAATGGACTCAGAGCCACTTTGAAGTCAGGCAATTTACTGACGGGCAATTTATTTGTCGATTTGAATTTTCAGCGAGAGAATACGGACGTTTATGTTGCTTCAACATTTGAAGAGCGCCCTGTCATACCAACCACACCCGCAGGTCTCGCTCAAATTGAACAGAGAGTGTCGAGTTTACTCGATAAACTGAATGCGCTGGAAGTTGAACCTGTTCTGAAGGGTATGGATAAAAGTATGCAGCAATCCGAAGCATTGTTGCAGGAAATTCGTGATTTGACCGGCAGTATTAACAATTTGATTACAGATCCAGCAACACAAAAAGTGCCGGCAAATATCAATAAGACGCTGGCAGAATTACGTGATGCGATTAAAGGGTTATCACCCGAGTCTGAGGGATATCAGGCGCTTAACCAAACCCTGCAAAGACTGGACAAACTAGTGCGTGATATCCAACCTTTTGCCCGTACATTAAGCGATCAGCCCAATGCGTTGATCTTTAATTCTCCACCGGTAGATGATCCACAGCCGCCGGCGGCCAACCCCTAATTCGAGCAGGTTGTATTTTGATGACATTTAAATCTTACCTTAGCGTTGTTCTGATTATTCTATTAGCAGGTTGTGCTACCACCTCGGTTGAGAGCCAGCGTTATTTTTTGCCAGCGCCTGACGGAGTCGCAACACCATTGAATAAGGTTGATTCAAGTCGTTTATTGCAAATCACGGAGGTACAGCTGGCTGATTTCCTGGATGAAGCGGGTCTGATTTTACAACTGGACGACATTACGTTAAATCAGGCTAAAAACCATTTATGGGCTGAAGAACTAGGTCGCCAAATCAATCGTAATCTTCGTGAAAGGCTTAACCAGAAACAGCACAATTTCATCATTGTTGGGCCAGAAACATCAGCTGATTTACGTTTATTACTTGAAATCAATGCTTTTCATGGTCGATACGACGGCCTGGCTTTGACCAGTGGTCAATGGCAGCTGCAAAATAAGCAAGGTGAAATAATGGTTTTAAATCGCTTTGAACTTGGCACAAAGCTCAACAAGCCCGGCTATCCGGCTCTGGTTCGAGCGTTGGGCGAAAACTTGGATAAGCTGGCTATTTTACTTGCTGAAGAATTGGCACAAGTACAATAAAACTTGTCCATAACGATTCCTAATCATTAAAAAAATTCGGGTTTTCTCGCTGAGAAAGTGACAAAGTAATAAATCTCTGGCGAAAATAAGTTTCGCCCTGCTTATTCATCTATTTTCTCATATGACTTTACGAACAGTCATTAATATTGAATATTGATAACGTTTCCATTTGTTGGCTCCATTCATTCCCAAAGTTGGTTAGCACCTTAACTATCCCCATTATATTCAAAGATTTCATTCTTGAAGCTATAGCGAGCACGCCCGATAGCCTCATTAAAAATGTTGAGTAGTACGTAAATTCATTGCAAAAAATCTCACACTAAATTCACTCCGGT
>NZ_CBFHHW010000002.1:65382-161673 GCF_965655755.1 Methylophaga sp.
CAGTATATCGTCCGCATTTTAATTTACCCAGATGCGTCTCTTGAATAAATCATCTAATCTTTCATTAAAATCTGCCCTAATCCTGCTTCTCCTCGTTTTAGCTGCTTTTTTAAGTCTTTTTCTGATGCCTTCAGTGCTTCCTAATCTAAGTAACACTTTCACATATGGATTTGCTTCAGAGGCAAAGCTGAACATTGCTAACACTGACTATGATCACGGAAAGCCGTTACTGATCGTTGCCGCATTTGAAGCATGCGCTTATACCTGTCCAGCCAATATGCAAACGATTAAAGAGATTAAACAGAAAACAGGTGATGCTCTTAATTTGGGTGTGATCGATATAACAGGTGAACAGAGCCAGGAATACGCTAGGAAAATTTCAGAATTTACCGGATTCGACGCTAAATTTATCCCAGACAACAAACTCCTTAAAGAACACATTCAACGCAGTTCCGAGGGGGCACCCGAACATGCTGGCAATCTGTATCTCTACTTTGCATCATCAAACAGATTGCTTACCTACACAGTACCCTCCGCTGAATCGATTGACCAAGACATAAAGAAAATTAAAGAGAGAGAGAATTCATGAACCTAAGTAGTTCTTTTAATCACGAAGCTAATCGCAGGTTAGATGATGACCTGAGAAGAAGCGATAAAATCGTTCTTTCAATTTTATTTGCTCACCTCCCCTTTATATTCTTTATCGTACCAATGGGTTATGGCACGCATATTTACGGTGCCATTCCTGCAGTTTTTGCGTGTTTTGCTTCCTTGTTTGCTTACAAAACTGTCCCTGGATCACTGACATCCAGAGCGGTCATGTCAGTCAGCCTGATGTTAATGTCGATGATTCTTATCATGCAGCAATTTGGTCGAATTGAGATGCACTTTCATATATTCGTCATACTGGCATTCATCATTATCTGGCGCGATTTCAGGGTGCTTCTGCTAGCTGCAGGCCTCATTGCTGTTCACCATGCGCTTTCAGTCCCACTTCAGTTGAGTAATATTCAAATTGGGCATATCGATTACATTGTCTACGGCATCACTTGTGACTGGGAAACCTTTTTTATTCATGCCGCTTTTGTGATTATTGAAACAGGCGTTTTATTGAGTTTCTGCCACCGAATGAAAGCACAATTTGATCTTTCCAATAATGTTATGTCCGCGATGCAGTTTTCTGCTAGAAACAGCGATATAACGGTCGATATGAGTCAGATTAAAACAAAAAGCGAATTGGACACAGATTTTGTCGCAACACTGCAAAATTTTTACAAACTTATCAATGACTCTTTGGCTGGTTTTAAAGTGATTGGTAAAGATTTGAGCGATTATGCAGCTGATTCAAGACTCTCGTTAGAAGATAATTTTACATCTGTAACGAAGCAAAACCAGAGAATTGAATCAGTCGCTGCAGCGACTGAAGAGATGTCTCAAAGTATACAGAGCGTCGCACAGACCACTGCTAAAGCCAGTGACTTATCTGATGATGCATTAAAAAATATGAAGGTCACGCATGACGTTAGTAGTGATGCTGTATCAAATGTTGTCCATCTCATTGATGATCTTCAGCAGATCGAGGTTACATTTTCAGCGTTAAATAAAAATATCCAAGGTATCAATTCCGCGATCGCGATTATTACTGAAATCTCTGAACAAACCAACCTACTTTCACTGAATGCCTCTATTGAGGCTGCAAGGGCCGGTGAACATGGAAGAGGATTCTCAGTTGTCGCAGAAGAAGTGAGAAGTTTAGCCATGAAAAGTAAAGACGCTACAGAGTCGATTAAAGATATGGCAGCTCTTATTAACACCTCAGTTGATACAATGACTTCGAACATTAGTGAGTGTCAGAATAAAGGCAATTTCGCCATAGAGGGTGTAAACAACGCCAATACTTCTATGGAGAAAGCGTCTCTTAATGCAGAGAAAATAAATGATCTGAATAAATTAATCTCTCATATGCTGGAAGAACAAAAAAACGTAGCGACAGAAATCAGTGACACTATGCAACAACTCTATGTCACAAATACAGAAATAATAAAAAGTACTGAGAAGTCACTTCAGAGCTCTCGAGAAACAGAGGGGCTTGCATCGGGAGTGCTAGAAAAAGCGAATCAGTTTATTACTACCTAGAGATTTATCGTTGCATAGAGTCTGATTAGATTCCAGCTGATTAGCAATTTAAAAATAGGTGAACTCTATACTCATGACATACTCTCAATGTTGACGACTCAGCAATAGTCGAAATCATCATATCGTTGGCTGATACGATGAATATTGTCACTATCGCTGAGGCTTTAGCATATAAAGTCAGGTTGAGTTACCCAAGCTAAAAGACTGCATAGCAATACACGTTTTATGTGTTCAATAAGCCCCCTCCCTTTGAGGTAAGGGCTTTGGTTGTTTTTTTGTCCTATATAGAATCAATATTTTAAGCAAGCATTAGTTTCATTAATCCGGTCTTGATTCGCCACATGAACGATTAGCAGGCACAGCAACATCCATCATTTTGGGGTCGGGTAGATTCAGATTATCCATAATGTTTTTGTATTCACTGGCATTGGCAACATCAAGTCGAGGATTGTGTCGTTTTTCTTCTGCAATGGTGCTCACCGTCCAACCTTTGTAGTCATGTGCCGGATACACCCATGTTGAATCTGGCAGACTCAATAACCGTGACAAGCTCTGATATTGCAGTTCAGCATCGCCATTTTGAAAATCTGTACGCCCTGTTCCTCTAATCAGTAATGTATCGCCGGTAAAGAGATAGCGTTGATCTTCGTGCTTGAGGGAAAAGCTATAGCTATCATCAGTATGGCCTGGCGTATAGAGTGCCGTAAAGACTAAGCTGCCCACTTTAATCTCCTGCATATCAGAAAATGACCCGCTTGCACAATCGGATTTGGCCTGCTCTCCCATTAGGGTTCGGCAAGCTGTCTTTTCACGAAGTTTACCCAGTGCCGTGATATGGTCTGCATGGGTGTGCGTGTCCATTGCCACTTTGAGTGTCAGCCCTAATTCTTCAAGCAGTTGCAGGTAAAGCGTAATTTGATCTAAAACAGGATCTATAAGAACAGCTTCACGTGTTTTTTCGTCTGCAAACAGATAGGTGTAGGTACTACTTTCCTTATCTAATAATTGTCTGAAGATCATTATTTACCTCCGATAAAAGTGAAAAAAAACATACTTATAGCCATCAATATTAGTGCAAGAGAAAAGCCTTTCTGCAGCCGTGAATCAGCAATTTTTGTTGTTAATTTTTGGCCAATAAACATGCCCAATATGCCACCCGGAATTAACCAGCCTATCGTTGCATGCAACGATTCATGAGCAGTCGCCTGATTAACCATGAGGTAACTGATAAACCCCGCCGTGCTAATAAAGCTAATAACAAGCAGTGAGGTGCTGACGGCCCGTTGCATTGATATTTGGCTTAACAGCAGCAGTAGCGGCACGATGATGAAACCGCCCCCTACCCCAAGCAAACCGGATAAAAAACCGATCACGAGCCCACCTGTTAATAAACCACCCATACAACGTGGCTTAAGTTGGAACTGACCGGTGGGGCTCAGTCGGCACAAAAGCGCTTCTGTTTCCATGTTGCCCGGGTTGCTGGCGCGCGTTATTGAAGCCCTCTCAGGGTGAAGGTTAGCTTGTCGCCACATTTTGATTGCTATGATTACAGCCAGGGCAACAAATGCCACCACCAAAATACTTGATGGGAGCTGTGCACCCAGCCACTGACCCAGTGGCACACTGAGTAAACCACTGACGATTAATAATAATGCCGGAACCCACAATACAGTCTGCCTTGAGTTGAATCTGAGAAGGCCGAAAACGGCACTTGCTGCGACCGTGGCAAGTGACAAACCAACGGCCTGATGCATGGATAAGCCACCCAACATCACCAGCAAAGGCACAGCAAAGACTGAGCCGCCGGATCCTGTCAGTCCCAGAACGACACCTATAATGAGCCCTATAAATAAAAACATTTTAGTCTCAACGATTCCATGGGGCTTTAGACATAATAATGCCCATCGCACAGTTATCAGTGATGGCAGCATATATCAGACCTGCGCCAACGAAACCACTTAATAAGAACCAATTAGTATTGAATAGATACCCCAATAAGACGCCTGTTAAGACAATGCTGCCGGCTGCTAAGCGCACCTGACGCTCGAGACTCATTACGGAACGTGTTTTTATCGGGTCACCTTGAGAGGCACGAATCGCATTCATTCCACCTTCAACCACTATCAGTTCCTGACCCACTTTGCCTGAGAGTTTTTCGGCTGCGATGTACGCCCGTTTACCGGACTGACAAATTAGATATATTTGTTTTGTATCAGACTGATTCTGTTCGATTTTCTCTGTAACCATATCCGGCGTCAATTGATCGACTGGGATTGCTATGATTGAGTCCAAAGCATCCTGACGCACTTCCGCTGGTGTCCGAACATCAACCAGGCACAGTTTTTCATTTTCAAGGTTACTGATGAGTTCTTCAGCTGAGATTGTTTTTGTATTCATTCTGTCTTTCCTATAAGGGCTTGATGTGCGATATCTTGTTTTTCAACCGGGCAATAGATGTCTTTAAGTACCGAAATGATTTTTACAATTTCATCTCCGGCCAGGCGGTAATACACGGTCTGTTTCTCTTTTCGGGTTGTTACAAGGCCGGATTGTCTTAATTTTGCGAGGTGCTGTGACAATGCCGATTGACTGAGATCCACTTTATCGTTGAGCTCATTCACTGATGACTCGGCATCAACAAGAGCGCATAAAATCATTAGCCTGAAAGGCGAACTAAGCTGTTTCATCAGCATTGCCGCCTGTTCAGCATGTTCCTGCATTGTTTGTTCTAAATTAGAAGCCATGTTTGTTTTCTCTTGATAACCAAAATACGCATAATGCTATTATATTCAATTAATCTAAATTAGCAATAACTAATATAATGAGGTTTGTTTGAGACTATTTATATTTGACACCTATGGAGCAGAATATTTTTAGCCTTAATGGTGCCTTAAGGTAAACCACATAAATTATGGAAATGACTATGGCGTTAAAGCCCTTTTTCATCCATATTTATGAGGTTTAAATTGTCGAAATCGATTCAAGAAACGTTGGGCCCATACAGTGTCATTTTCAAACTGGTCACACTTGGTTTAATAATTCTCAGTGCTTTTCGTCTTGGTTTTACAGTGTGGCAATGGGATCGTGTGAGTGATGTCACAACAGTCTCAGACATGTTTGTTTACGGCGTACGGTCTGATTTGATTATCACTGGGATGTTGTTTAGCCCGTTGATATTACTAACCCCTTTATTTGCCAATAGATACACGTGGTCAGTGTGGAAAAAAATAATTCTGGTATGGGGTGTTATATGCATCTCATTACTGGTTTTTATGGAAGTGGCCACTCCTACTTTCATTCTGGAATATGATTTAAGACCAAATCGGCTTTTTATCGAATATCTGAAATACCCGTCTGAAGTGGGCGCAATGCTTTGGAATGGTTTCCGAGTGCCGTTATTACTTGGTATCAGTTTAACGATCATCTTAACGGTACTGTCTGCAAAAATACTGCAAACATGGCTCAAGGATTACACGCCAAGTTGGTCAACAGTCAGAACCGTGCTTGTCTGGCCTTTAATCGTTCTAATTTTCTTTGTAATGATTCGATCGTCTTTTTCGCATAGACCTGCTAACCCGGCCTTGTTTGCCAGAACATCGGATGCACTGGTAAATAGCCTTTATATCAACTCCGCTTGGTCGGTCTATTTTGCTATTTACAATCTCAAGCACGAAGAAAAATCCAGTGCGATGTATGGTGAGTTATCGGATCAGGAAATTGTTGAGACATTATCCAAAGTGTCTCCATGGTTAGGATTAGACGATATGTCGCGTCCAACACAACATTATCAGCAAGCATCGGTAAAAAGGGATAAACCGCTTAATCTCGTCATTGTGTTGGAAGAGAGTCTGGGCGCTGAGTTTGTTGAATCGCTCGGTGGCAAAGCGTTAACCCCCCACCTTTCTGCTCTTAAGGAGACAGGATGGTGGTTCGAAAATCTCTACGCTACGGGAACCCGCTCTGTACGAGGTATTGAAGCGGTGATCAGTGGTTTTCCGCCAACACCGGCCAGGAGTGTTGTCAAATTATCGTTGGCACAAAACCATTTCTTTACCATTGCAGACTATCTCAGAAACATGGGGTATCAAACCGAATTCGTCTATGGCGGTGAATCACACTTCGATAATATGGCCAGCTTTCTGGTAGGCAATGGTTTCGATAATGTCATCGATGAAAGAGACTTTGAGAACCCTGTGTTCATGGGTAGCTGGGGCGCTTCAGATGGTGATTTATTTGCAAAAGCGCATGAACGCATCACTGAGTTGAATCAAACCGATAAACCCTTTTTTAGTTTTATCTTTTCATCCAGTAATCACTCGCCGTATGAATATCCGGATGGCTTTATTAAGCAAATCGATAACAAAAAAGAGACCCGTGACAATGCTGTTTTATACAGTGATTATGCTCTGGGAGAGTTTATCCGAAAGGCCAAACAAAGTCCGTATTGGGAGAACACGCTTTTTCTGGTTGTCGCCGATCATTCATCTCACGCAGGTGGTGATAATTTAGTACCGATAAATGACTTTCATATTCCGGGATTAATTCTGGGAGCCGACATAAAACCAGAAAAAATTCAGACGATTGCCAGTCAGATCGATCTGGCCCCGACCGTTTTATCTTTAATGGGCATATCAGGTGAGCATCCCATGATCGGACGTGACCTCACTCTGCCTGATGAACGTCAATCAGAGGGACGCGCATTGATGCAGTTCAGTGATTACTTTGCCCTGATGCAAGGTGAAAAAGTCACTGTTCTTAGACCTGGAAAGACACCTGTTTCGGGAATATATAATAAAAAAAACAAGAGTTTAGATATTACCCCTCACGTTAATGATGACGATGCTAAAATCGCTCTTGCAAATGCGTTATTACCCTCCTGGCTTTATAGGGAACAGAAATATCATTAAGTGGTATTCGTTACCTTGTCTCATCCACTTCCTGTCAAACTATGTAACTTGCCAACCGCTAATGACGCGGCGGCTGTTCGTGTCTCGACACCCAGCTTCACAAACACATGCTCCATATGTTTGTTGACAGTACGTGGGCTCGTTCCCAAAATTTCGCCGATACTTTTATTGGTTTTCCCCAGAATAACCCAGTGTAAGACTTCAGCTTCTCGTTTAGTAAGATTAAATACGGCACGCAGTGCATCAATTTGTGCCTGCTCGGACTCCTCACGCAAAAGTATCAGCCATTGTTCTTCATTGCGAATATCGGCTGCCGTGAATATCAACCGTCCTGTCGCATGATTAATTATTAAAGGTCTCAGACGTTTTTTGCCACTCTCGGCAAGTTGATTGACCCAGGTATTTAATACTTTCCGACTATCTTCGCCATTTGCTGTTTTTGTATCCGGAAAGTATTTTTCCATTAACTCTCTTGCCAAGGGTGTTTGCCAGATAATCTTGTCAGATTGAGGGAGTAAGGCAATGGCAGCCTGACCAAATGCATCTAACGCCCCTTGTGTATGACTCATTAATCTGGAGTTTTTTAAATGTGTTTCGAGACGGGCGATGACCTCAACAGGACTTAATGGTTTGGTGACGTAGTCTATTCCCCCTGCAGCAAACCCCGCTACCACATGCTCTGATTCCGTCAGACCAGTCATGAAAATGACAGGAATATGGCGGGTGTTAAGTTCTTGTTTAAGATTACGACAAACTTCAAAACCATCCATTTCTGGCATAACTGCATCGAGAAGAACGGCATCCGGATAGGTTTCATTACAAATTTTTAGTGCACTGGCACCATTATTAGCTACAAGCACCGTATAACCTGTCTCAACCAGAGAGTCATGTAATAAAGCCAGCATGTCCGGCGTGTCATCGACTACTAGAACTAATGCATTATGATTTGAATCAGCCATTTTTTAGTTTCTCTTGGATAAATTGTCGCATGGCCTCTAACTGGAATGACTCGGCCATTCGATTCATGTCATTGATAAAGCCTGCACTGGCGACTCCTTTCGATTTAACTTCTTCAAGAAGCTCTTTGACACCGATTATGTAGCCCATGTCTATCATCTCAATAAAGTCTTTGAGAACTTCATTAGGGGGTAAGGTGAACTTCTCTTCACGTTTTTCATTGGTGATTGGTTCAGGAGTCTCCTGAATCCACTCAAGATGAAGCTCTTCGCCAATCCAATCAATCAATTCAAGTAAATTAACTGGTTTTAGAATGAAATCATTCGGTGTAATACCTAAGCTGTTATCCAGGTTACGATCAAAGGCATTAGCTGAAATGATGCAGATTTTCACATCCGAGCCATGAACATTACGGATTAAATGAGACGTCTCCCATCCATCCATTTCGGGCATGGCTAAATCCATGAAAATGATTTCAGGTTGAAATTCAGGATAGATTTGTAAGCATTCCGGCCCCGAACAAGCTTGTTTTACATCAAACCCTAAAGGCGCCAAGACATTAATCAATAACTCACGATCAATGGGCTCATTGTCAACAACCAGTATTTTACGACGAGGGCCCTTGTAGCCACTCGGCATATTCATAGAGAGTCTTGGCAGTTCCTCTTCGACTCGTACTGAGGGTAAGTAAAGCCGAACAAAGAACCGGGTCCCCTCTCCTGTCTTGCTTTCGACCTTTAAAACGCCGCCCATCAGCTCTGTTAACAACTTACAAATAGTTAAACCAAGACCGGTACCTCCCACTCCTTGAGCTGTGGTGCCCCGTACAAATGGATCAAAAATTTTATCCAGTTCCTCTGGTTTGATTCCCTGTCCGGTATCTTTCACTTCTATAGATAAAAATTCACGTGCATATTTAAAGCTGAGTTTTACTTCACCTTGTTGCGTGTATTTGACCGCATTACCAATAATATTAATAAGAATCTGGCTCAGGCGCTTATGATCAGCCCGAACGACCGGTGGTAAACTGTCAGCAATTTCATATTCATAACTCAAGCCTTTGTTCTTGGCCTGAATTTCGAACATATTGATAATTTGTTGAATGTATTCAGGAAAGCGAAGTGAACGCATATCAAATTGCAACTTACCGCTTTCAATACGAGCAATATCCAGCGTGCCTTCGATAAGTGAGAGTAAATGCTCTCCACTTCTCAAAATGACTTTCGTAGCATGCTTATTGGTACCTTTAATGTCTGCATTGTTATCCAATAGTTGGGCATAACCCAGAATACTATTGAGCGGTGTTCTCAGCTCATGACTAATACCGGTGATATAGCGACTTTTAGCATCATTTGCCTGTTCAGCAACCACACGAGCTTGCTGAAGTTCAGCATCTGTTTGCTCATGTAGTTCAATTTCACGTTGAAGCAGACTGTTTTGATTATTGGATTCCTGCTGAGCGACATTTCTGCTTTGTGAGGTGAGTACCAGCCACCAGACGATGATGGCGCTGACTAATATCAGGGCAAAATAGGCCTTGGTAAATCCAATCTCTATCTGAGGCATGATTTGCGCCGAGTATTCGGTCACAGTCAGAGAAATATGGACATAGAGAAGTCCAAATATAGAGGCTAATAACAGCACCATTAGGGTCATCAGCAAAAGATAGTGACCGATACCACTATGAATACTCCCAGATAGTGAATCGGGTAATAGTTTTGCCATTGCCGCCTGCCATTGAGCGCTCAGACTTGCGTGAGGTTTGCACGCATCGTTACAGCGCGCATCCAGACAACAACACAAAGAACAAATGGGCCCCTGATAGGCTGGACAATGGGCAATATCGTCAATTTCGTAGTCTTTGCCACAGATACTGCATGTTTCAGTTTTCTTACCGGGATGGAATTTAAAGGGTTCTCTGGCTAAATAAAATTTACCTTTCGTTAGCCAGGCAATCAGTGGCGATGTGACGAGGGCTATAGCCATAGCAATAAAGGATGAAAAGGCCTGTGCTTCAAGCCCAAAAGCGCCTAGGAATGCTGCAACAGATATGACAGATGCAATTGTCATTGCGCCCACCCCTACGGGGTTTATGTCGTATAAATAGGCGCGACGAAATTCAACTCCTTTGGGACTGAGGCCAAGCGGTTTGTTTATGACTAAGTCAGCTACTACGGCAGTAATCCAGGAAATGGCGATATTTGAGTAAAGCCCCAGGATTTGTTCTAACGCCTGAAAGACATCAAGCAACATCAAAACCGTCGCAATCAGTACATTGAATAACAACCATATGACACGGCCAGGATGACTGTGGGTAAGACGAGCAAAAAAGTTCGACCACGCTAATGAGCCAGCGTAAGCATTGGTAATATTAATTTTAATTTGTGAGATGACGACGAAAAAAACAGTAATAGCCAACAAGACTTCAGGATTACCCAGCACATAACCAAACGCCACCAGATACATATGTGTTGGGTTGACTGACTCTTCGATAGACAAACCAGCTGTCAGCGCTAAATAAGCCAATAAGGCACCGATAAACATTTTAAGCATGCCTATCAAAATCCAGCCAGGCCCGGCAGCGAGGACGCCTAGATGCCATTTAAGGCTGTTTTGTTTTGTCTTCTCCGGCATAAAGCGAAGAAAATCGACCTGCTCACCCACTTGTGGGATAAGCGCCATACCTATCGCAACTGCCGTACCAAACATATAGATATTAAAGTCGCGGTCATAGCCTGATTCACCCGCAAACGCCATCAAACCAGTTAGTACATCAGGCTCTTTCATGAAGATAAAGATCAGCGGAATAACGGTCATTAATACCCAGATGGGCTGTGAAATCATCTGAATACGACTGATCAAAGTAACACCATGTGTTACTAACGGTATGACGACAACGGCACAAATCAAGTAACTGAGATGCAGAGGTATTTCGAAATAAAGACTCAGAGCGTACGCCATGATGACGGCTTCGAGCGCAAATAAGATAAACGTAAACGTGGCATAAACAAACGACGAGATAGTCGAGCCGATATAACCAAAACCAGCACCACGTGTTAATAAGTCCATATCGAGGCCGTATTTAGCCGCGTAATAACTAATGGGAAGACTTGTTAGAAAAATAATCAGGCTAACCGTCAAAATAGCCCAAAGGGCATTGTTGAAGCCATAATTCATCGCTATTGTGCCACCAATAGCTTCAAGGACGAGAAAAGAGATCGCTCCTAGTGCCGTATTGGAGACACGAAATATGGACCATTTCCTGAATGAGTGTGGAGTGAAGCGAAGGGCGTAATCTTCAAGCGTTTCATTCGCTACCCAGGTATTGTAATCGCGACGGATTTTTACAATACGTTGGGGAGCCTCATGCTCAGATGGAGTAAACGCGGCATCATTCGTAGTCAATGTTACTTTCCTGACGGTGAGTGGATGCTTGCCCGGGTAACAAACAACAATTCATAAGAACAAAAAGCATCTTAACTGATGCCCTGCTCTAAATTATCTACGTTATTTAACGTATATAAAGAAATGTCCTGATCAACGTCAGGACATTCCATGTCATTAGAGCATCGTTGCTTATGAACTGAGCAGGAAGAAAGCCCCTCCGAGCGTTAATGAAGAAACTAACGCGCCATTCAGGTAGGAACCAACCCGGTCTTTGAACCTTCCCAGATATAATCCCACAGAAAGTAATGCGATGGTAGTAATTAATAGCCCCGTGATTGCCAACATTCCATTCTCTGACATCAATAACTCCTGACCGTGAGCAATGCCATGCATGAAGGCAAACACAGTTGTTAAGCCGAGCTTCAACATAGGGTTCAACGTAGTCAGCAATGATAAGACCATCGCCATCGCTAACAAACTTAGGGAAATTCCTGCCTCCATAAAACCAAGCTCAGCTATAACAGTTCCAAAGGATAGACCAAGTAGCAAAAAACTGATAAATGTAGCAGGCACCTGCCAACGTAACTGGCCGACTGAGCGTGATGCCCAGAAACCAATAGCCAGCATCACTAATAAGTGGTCAATACCGGTCAGTGGATGCAAAAAACCACTCATCAAACTACTTATCTGATGGCCTTCATGTGCCATGGCAGTCATTGGCATAGCGAATAATGTAATTAACGAAACTAGCCTTTTTTTCATCACGAACTCCTTTAATCAAACGTTCAGTTCAACATCAATCCCTGCTTTTCGATAAAGGCAATAATGTCATCAAGCCCTTTTTCTTCTTTCAGGTTTGTAAAATAGAATGGTCGCTCAGCGCGCATTTTCTTTGCATCACGAGCCATGACTTCTAATGAAGCGCCTACCAAAGGCGCCAAATCCGTTTTGTTAATAATCAATAAATCGGACTTTGTGATACCCGGACCACCTTTCCTTGGAATTTTTTCGCCGGCTGAAACATCAATGACGTATAGGGTTAAGTCCGATAGCTCTGGACTGAACGTGGCTGCCAGATTATCACCGCCACTTTCAATGAAAACGATGTCTAGCGGGTCAAATCGTTTACTTAATTGCGCTACCGCTTCAAGGTTCATAGACGCATCTTCCCGGATCGCCGTGTGAGGGCATCCTCCGGTTTCAACACCGATAATGCGTTCTCCAGATAGTGCTTCATTACGCATTAGAAACTGTGCATCTTCTTTGGTGTAAATATCATTAGTTACTACCGCAATGTTGTATACATCACGGAGACGACGACACAGTGCCAGAGTCAGTGCTGTTTTTCCTGACCCAACCGGGCCGCCTATACCAACGCGAAGTGGTTCTTTCATTTATCTTTCTCTTACTTATGAACGGAATAGTCGGGTGTACTGTGTTTCATGTTGACAGCTGGCAATGGTCAGTGCCGGACAAAAATTGTTGATTTCATCATCAGGCAGTGTCATAGCTGCCTTAACAACAGCTGGAATAGATTCAGAGACCTGGGTAAGAATACGCTGCCCCGCCACCTGTCCTAATGGAACGGTCTTCATTGCAGCACTCACCTGGTTCTCCAGCCATGACCATAAATAAGCATGTAATGTCTCTTCCAATCCTATTTCCCAACTGACTGCTGAAACGCTGTAGATGGTTGGAAATGCCGGTTCATGCAGTGACTCTGCCAATGCCAGTCTAGCTTCAGAAAAGCTGTCTAAATCGCGCTGCAGGCTGAGTAGGGAATAGCCCATTTGACGGGACTCCAGCAGCGTCTCTGCACTATCTCTGCCAGCGGTATAGCGAGCATCCCAAAAAAAGATCGCTTTTTCATCCAGTATTTCCCAAGCGTTGAAGAGCCGCTTTATCACAGGCAAATCAAACTGGCCAAGATACAAATGCATTACTTCAGACATCCAGGCTTTTGCTGTGTCGACATCTTTGACATCATTACTTTCAATCGCCCACTCCAACCCTTGTGAGTAACTGTAAGCCCCGATTGGCAGGGTTGGGCTTGCCAACTGAAGTAAACGCGATAAGGCTGCGGAGTTATTCATGCGTGAGCGTGATGATGTGAATGAACCTGTTCGTCATCAGCATGATGGTGATGATGTCCCCCTCCATAGGCGCCTGCTTCCGGTTCAAAGGGTGAATCAATTTCATCGATCCTTATATCGCCCAGTCCCAGCAACATCTGTTTCAGCACATCATCGGTTTCAAGCTTGAGCCAGCCATCACCAATCTCCAACGGAACATGCCGGTTACCCAGATGATAACAAGCACGGGTTAATGCTTTTGGCGAGTCAGCGGTGACTTTTAGTACGGCTTGTTCAGCGGCAATGACTTTTATTATTCGACCATCCGTGGCTTCTAATTGATCGCCACCACGAAGAATTGTTCCTCTGGGCATAAAGATCGCTGCTTCAACACCCGAGGCGAGCGTCACCCGGATACGGCTCTTTTGGCGAATGTCGTAAGATAACGCCACGCTGTCATCATTTTTAATGGCATGGCTGTGCGGCAGTTTGGTATGAAATTCCAGCATGATTGTCTCTAAAATAAAAAATAACGTTGTGCCATTGGCAATACTTCAGCAGGTTCACACATTAATAATTCACCATCGGCCAGAACCTGATAAGTCTCTGGATCAACCTCGATTTGAGGTGTGGCATCATTCAATACCATGTCCTTTTTAGTCACACTCCGGCAGTTTTTCACAGGAATCAGTGTCTTATTCAGATCAAGTAGACGAATCTCGGGATTACGCATCGCTGCTCCAGAAACAAAAGTCACTGAATTCTTTAATGCTTTACCAAAGCTGCCAAACATAGGACGATAATGAACCGGTTGTGGGGTTGGTATGGATGCATTCGGATCACCCATTGCTGCAGAGGCTATGGTGCCACCTTTCAAAATCAGACTTGGTTTCACTCCGAAGAAGGCAGGACGCCATAAGACCAGATCAGCCAGCCTGCCGGGTTGTATAGAACCGACTACATGTGAAATACCATGCGTTATTGCCGGGTTCACCGTGTACTTAGCAATATAACGTTTCACACGGAAGTTATCGCAATCACCCTCACCCCGGGTTTTATCCTCTTCTAAAGCACCGCGCTGAACTTTCATTTTATGTGCTGTTTGCCAGGTACGTAATATTACCTCCCCTACACGTCCCATCGCTTGAGAGTCAGACGACATCATGGCAAAAGCGCCTGTGTCATGAAGAATATCTTCGGCTGCTATCGTTTCGCGTCGGATCCGAGACTCGGCAAATGCCACGTCTTCAGCAATCGACGGGTCAAGATGGTGACATACCATTAACATATCCAGATGCTCATCCAGCGTATTTACCGTAAACGGTCTGGTCGGATTAGTTGAAGATGGCAGTACATTATTTGAACTGATTGCCTTGATAATATCCGGTGCATGACCACCGCCGGCACCTTCTGTATGAAATGTGTGAATCGTGCGTCCCTTGAATGCCTCCAGGGTCGCCTCGACAAAGCCTGATTCGTTTAGAGTGTCAGTGTGTATGGCTACCTGAACATCCATTTCTTCGGCGACTGATAAGCAGTTGTCGATTGCAGCAGGTGTTGTACCCCAGTCTTCATGCAGCTTTAGTCCAATCGCACCGGCGGTAATTTGCTCGCGGGCAGGATCAGGCAAAGAGACATTCCCCTTCCCAAAAAAACCGATGTTCATAGGAAAAGCTTCTGCCGCTTCAAGCATACGGTGAATATGCCAGGGGCCGGGTGTACACGTTGTGGCATAAGTGCCTGTTGCTGGTCCGGTACCACCGCCAAGCATGGTGGTTATACCGGATGTTAAAGCTTCGTCAATTTGCTGGGGGCAGATCCAGTGAATATGGCTGTCGATACCCCCGGCGGTCAGAATCATGCCCTCACCAGCAATGATCTCGGTACCTGCACCAATCGGAATCGTTACGCCAGGTTGAATATCCGGGTTACCGGCCTTACCAATTATGGAAATGTAGCCATCTTTAATACCGACGTCAGCTTTAATAATGCCTGACATTGCATCAACAATTAATGCGTTGGTAATGACTGTATCGGCAACATCCACTGAGGTTAACTGAGACTGTCCCATACCATCACGAATAACCTTTCCGCCGCCAAACTTAACCTCTTCTCCGTAGGTAGTCAGATCTTCTTCTACCTCAATCCAAAGTTCGGTATCGGCAAGCCGAACTTTGTCCCCCTTGGTAGGGCCGAACATTTCAGCGTAGGCCTGATGACCTATTTTTACCGTCATTTCAAAGCTCCCATTACTTTACCGGCAAAGCCATACACGACTCTTTTACCCGATAAACTGACTAATTCAACGGTACGCATCTGACCAGGTTCAAAGCGCACTGCCGTTCCAGCGGTGATATTCAGCCGAAAACCATAGGTCTTATCTCGGTCAAATGATAAGGCTTCATTAACCTCGTAGAAGTGATAATGTGATCCGACCTGAACAGGACGATCACCCGAATTTGAGACATCGACTGTGCAGGTCTCACGACCCACATTCAGATCAATATCACCGTCTGTAAAACGCATTTCACCCGGAATCATCGACTCTCCTCACACAATTGGATCGTGAACGGTAATCAGCTTCGTTCCATCCGGAAACGTTGCTTCAACCTGAATTTCAGTGACCATTTCAGCGATGCCATCCATGACATCTTCACGTGATAATAAGGTGGCGCCATAACCCATCAAATCTGTGACGGTGCGCCCCTCTCGGGCTCCTTCCATAATAGCCGCACTGATAAAAGCGATTGCTTCAGGGTAGTTCAGTTTCAGGCCCCTATCCTTCCGACGTTCAGCTAACAATCCGGCTGTGAACAGCAATAACTTATCTTTTTCTCTTGGTGTTAATTCCATCTCAAAATAACCCTAATCAGGTCGCCCAAATACGCGGTCTGACGGCTTTTTTATCGCCATACCATGGACGAAGACAGGCCCATAAGGCCTCAAAATAGGTCCTGGCTTCCTGAGCACAGTTGCCTATGTAGCGAGCAGTAAAAATTTCAGGCAAGGCCGAGACGCCATAGAAAGCATCAGACGCTAATGTCACTTGCCGACAGGCTTCAACAATCTCTTCCGGTGCTTTGCCTGATGCAATTACAACGGTGCCGAATACAGTGTGATTTCGCATCCCTGCTTTTGCCGACAATATCGGACTGTCGGGTTTTAATACCGTTGAGTCATGCCAGATAAGACGTCGATCCCGCTCAATAGCAAAAACCTGTTTCAGACTGCCTTTTTGCCAGACTTCGCCACTTGCTTTTCTCCCCAGGCAGGTAATTTCCCAGCTTGCGAATACGGCACTGGTCTCAAGGTATACAGTGGTATAAAGTTCTGCTGCTGCACCATCAAAAACAATATTTTCCTGAGGTAACCACTCCAGCAACGTGTTTTGTTGTTGATGTATTTGAATGTGTTGGCTTGCATTTCTACCAGCCGACTTATACCACTTGGTGGCACCCGGTGTGGTCAAAAGTGTCTGGGCGTTTTTATCCATGTCAAAATGTAAATGCAGTTTGTCACCACCGGCAACGCCACCGGGTGGGTGGATGATGAGTCCGTGCGCTGTCAGGATGCCTTCCGGATAGAGCACTTTCTGAAAGACCAGTGGCCCTTTGTGCTCACGTTTGGTTAATCGTGTTTTACCAGCACGGACACCAAACCCCAGATTTAAGTGGGCATCCCACCCGCTCATCTGTGATTTAAGGCTGTTTTTATCCAATACAGTGGTCAAATTAGTGCTCACATTGATTTGATGAAAAATAGACAAATTAATAAACCCTCCCGCAGAAGTCAGGAGGGTTTATTGAATGTTAAACAGTCAGATATTGTTTTATCTTGGCTGCATCCACATTCTCACGAAGGTCTTCGTGAATCAGATTGCCCTTCTCGATAACCATAATGCGATCAGCGATATCCATGGTGAAGCTCAGAACCTGCTCAGAAACGATGATGGTAATTTCACGCATCTGTCGAATTTCATTCAGCACCTTTGCTATATCCTTAATGATCGAGGGTTGAATCCCCTCGGTAGGTTCATCAAGCAACAACACCTTTGGATTAGTAACCAAGGCTCTGGCTATCGCTAACTGTTGCTGTTGTCCCCCAGACAAGTTACCGCCCTTCCTTCTCTGCATATCGTAAAGAACCGGAAATAAGTCATAGATCTCTTGAGGAATCGATTTTTGCTTAGCCACTTGCAAGCCGGTCTCAATATTCTCTCTGACCGTGAGGTTAGGGAATATCATCCTTCCCTGAGGGACATAGGCAAGTCCGTTTTCGACCCGCTGAAAACTCTCAGCGGAACTCAAATCTTTGCCATCAATTTCAAGCTTATTGGTTTGACCAGGCAATATCCCCATCAGAGACTTAAACAAAGTCGTTTTACCCATTCCGTTACGGCCCATAATGGCTAAAGTCTCATTTTTCTCAGCTTTAAAACTGATTTCATGAATTACTTCACTTTGGCCGTAGCTTACTTTCAAATTTTCTACTTCAAACATGATTAAGAATCTCCAGTGAATTAGTGGCCTAAGTAAACTTCCACGACTTTCTCGTCGTTTTGCACCTTGTCCATGTCACCTTCAGCAAGGATTTTACCTTGATGAAGCACCGTTACTTTCCTGGCGATCTTTTTGACGAATTCCATATCATGCTCAATCACGATCACTGCCCGGTTGTTACAAATTCGGTTCAATAACTCTGCGGTTTCGTCACGTTCTTTAGCGCTCATGCCTGCTACAGGTTCATCCAGCATCAATAGTTCAGGGTCCTGCATGAGTAGCATGCCGATCTCTAACCATTGTTTCTGACCATGACTTAATACAGCCGCTTCAGTCTCCAGCTCATCCACGAGTTGAATTTCTTCAGCGATTTGCATGACTGTCTCTTTCACCTTGTCGGTGGTTTGGAAAAACAAACTACCAAACACGCCACGCCCTTTCGGATAGGAGACTTCGAGGTTTTCGTAAACTGAGAGATTTTCATAAATGGAGGGTGTCTGAAATTTACGTCCAACGCCGGTCCTGACGATTTCATGTTCAGCCAATTTAGTCAGTTCGCTGTTCTTAAATTTGATCGAACCCGAACTTGATTTGGTTTTACCGCAAATTAAATCCAACACCGTTGTCTTACCAGCACCGTTCGGTCCAATTACAACACGCAGCTCATTCTTATCGATATACATCGTTAGTGCATCAACCGCTTTGAAGCCATCGAATGACACGGTTAGATCCTCAATCGCTAGCAAGTAATCTGTTTCAGTACTCATTTTTCAACTCCTTGCGCTTCAGGTGCCTGAGCAGGTGTATCGTCAGTTTCTGTTTTTGTTGTTCCGATCGACATAATGCGTTTAATAAAAGGTAAATTCTTAACGTACTTGTCATAAATACCGGCTAAACCATTTGGAAAGAACATGACGACAGCAATAAACAGGCCGCCCATCAGGAATAACCAGAGCTCTGGAAAGGTTTCAGAAAAAGCTGTTTTACCCCAGTTCACTAATAAGGTCCCATACACCACACCTATCAATGACATCCTTCCCCCAACGGCAGCAAAGATGACCATTTCGATTGAAGGAACGATGCCGACAAAGGAAGGTGACATAAAGCCAACCTGCAAGGTGAACATTGCGCCACCAATAGCAGATATGACGGCAGCTACACAGAAAACGAAGATTTTAAAGTTTGATACGTCGTAACCAGAGAAACGTACCCGATCTTCTTTATCTTTCATCGCTAACAGCAGACGACCAAACTTACTGGTTAAGATAAAGCGACTGATACAGATAACTGATAGCAGTAGAATTGCGTTGACGAAGTAAAGAATATACTTGGACGAATCCACACGGATATCCCATCCATTTAACGTTCTCAAGTCAGTAATACCATTTATACCGCCCGTGTAACCCTGTTGACCCACAATGAGTACAGTTAGAATCACCGCGACAACCTGGGTAATAATGGCAAAGTAAACACCACCAACCCGACGCTTAAACATCGATACACCGATAATGTAAGCAAAAAATGCTGGGACGACGAAAATTGCTATTAGAGCAAACCATAAGTGCTCAAAAGGCACCCAGAACCAGGGAAGCTCAGTCAATTGGTTCCAGTCCATAAAGTCAGGAATACCCGGTGTTGACTGAATTTTTGTCGTTTCAGGGTCAGACGCTTCCAGTTTCAGGAACATGGCCATGGCATAGCCGCCTAAACCAAAAAAGACCCCCTGCCCTAAACTTAAAATACCACCGTAACCCCAGAGTAATACGAGACTTACCGCTGCAAAGGCATAGGTCAGATACTTTCCAACCAGATTGAGGCGGAATAAATCCAGACTCAGTGGCAAGATAACTAAAATCAATATGGCCAGTAGAGCAATACTAATTGCACCCTGTCGGCCACCCAAAAATCTATCCAAGACAAAATTCATTTTCATCCCCTTCAATTATTTACGCACTTTGATAGAGAACAAACCTTCCGGACGGAACATCAAAATAACGACCACCGTCAGCAAGGTTAGTACTTTTGCCATAGAGCCACTGATAAAGAACTCCAGGATGGATTGTGCTTGTGCAATGGTGAACGCAGAGGCGATCGTGCCGAATAAGCTTGCTGCACCACCGAAAACCACGACCATAAACGTATCAACAATATAAAGTGACCCGATGGTCGGCCCCGTAGAAGCAATGGTTGTGAATGCTGCACCTGCTATGCCTGCAATACCGCAGCCTAAAGCGAATGTAAGGCGATCAATTTTTTTCGTGTTGATGCCGACGGCGCCACTCATCATTCGATTTTGTGTCGTCGCCCGAACATTCAAACCCCATGATGATCGATACATGAGAATGAAAACACCCAAGGTAATCAGTGTGGTTAAGCCCAAAACGAACATGCCATTAATTGGAATAAAAATGGTTTCTGTGGGAGTAAATGAGCCCATTAGCCAATCTGGCAAGGCTGGACTGACCTCTCGTGCTCCAAAAAGAGAACGAAAGGTTTGCTGCATAATGAGACTTAAGCCCCAAGTCGCCAGCAGAGTGTCTAAAGGCCGCTTATAAAGATGTCGTATGAGTAAGAACTCGACAAAATAGCCGACCAACCCGGCGACAATAAAGGATGCGACGATCGCAAATATAAAGTAATAAGGCATGAATTCCGGAAAGTAAGTCTCTGTCATCACAGAGAGCATATAGGTGGTGTAGGCACCAATAGCCATGAACTCACCATGGGCCATGTTAATGACACCCATTTGTCCAAAAATAATAGCCAGACCCAGCGCCATCAGCAGTAAAACACTGAAGAGGCTGATTCCAGCAAAGCCTTGCATGGCTAGAATTGAAGTCAATTCTTGTATTGAATACTCACCCATAACGCTTACTCCAAGGGATTAGTCAATAAATCAGGATTTATCTATCGGAAGGGAAAAGGCAGGCTGATTATCAGCCTGCCAATACCATTTAACGGTCTATTGATAACCAGCTGGGAATGGATCTGGTTCGATCAGTTCAGGTGATTCGTAAACCACTTTTGCCTGACCATCTAGTTGCCATTCAGCAACACGTGTATAGCTCCACAAATGATGGTTAGGATGCAGTTTTACGTAACCCTCAGGTGCTGTTGTAAGTTCAATCTCACCTTTTTCGGAAACCGCGACTACTTTATCCACATCAAAACTACCCGCTTCTTCAACAGCTGCTTTCCACAACCATGGGCCCAAGTAAGCCGCCTGAGTGACGTCACCAATAACACTGTCCTCGCCATGCATTTCTTTAAATGCTTTAACGAAAGCTTCATTATTAGGATTGTCCAGACTTTGGAAGTACTTCATAACAGAGTAGAAACCTTCCAGGTTTTCACCACCAATACCCAGTACTTCATCTTCAGTAACCGAGATGGTGACCAATGTTTGCTTGTCAGCAGTAATCCCTGCTGCATTCAGTTGTTTGAACCAGGCAACATTAGAACCACCTACAACTGCTGCGAAAATCACATCAGGTTTTTTTAGACGAATTTTATTGATAACCGAACCAAACTGCGTGTTACCAAGCGGTTTGTACTCTTCACCAACAACTTTTCCGCCCAGTACATTTTCAATGTGTTTACGTGCAATTTTCATTGAAGTACGTGGCCAGATGTAGTCTGATCCAATGAGATAGTATGTTTTTGCATCTTTCTCTTCAGCGACCCAATCCAGACCTGCCAGAATTTGTTGTGTGGCTTCTTGTCCGGTGTAAATCACGTTGTGTGACTGTTCCAGACCTTCATAAAAAGTGGGGTAATAAAGCAGACCGTTTTGTTGTTCAAAAACAGGCAGTGCTGCTTTACGGGATGCCGATGTCCAGCAGCCAAATACTGCTGCCACTTTGTCTTTGACAAGGAGTTTTCTTGATTTTTCAGCAAAAGTTGGCCAGTCACTCGCGCCATCTTCCTGAATGATCTCAATTTGACGACCGAGAATGCCGCCACTCTCATTGATTTGCTTGATAGCCAGTTTTTCGGCTTCCTGTGCACCGGTTTCACTGATTGCCATAGTACCGGTCAGTGAATGTAGGATACCGACTTTGACCGTATCATCGGTCACAGCCAATCCGGTTGTGTTGACATGATCGTCTGCCATGGTTGACGTGCTGATAAATCCAGCAGCAACCATTGCGCCAAGTAAGGCGCCGGTCTTGCCTAGAAACTTTCTTCGATTGAATATTTTCATCTTCTATCTCCAGTTGAAAAAAACGTTTTGATGCTAATGACCTAGCATCCAGGGGCGTGCGTTTTTCTTGGTTTGCATCCTAAAGCCAGGCTTCTCTGCTTTTTCAGGTGATGAAGTTTTGGCAGTAGTGGAACACGTATGCGTTCCACTACAACCGCAACTAGATCGACGAGCTTGCCGAGGAGCATGGGCCGATTTCTCATTGCGTTCCATCGCATTTCGTGTACCTCTATCCATCAGTGCAAGGCGTGGTGCAGATATAATCCGCTCTGCCAAATCACCACATGTCGGGCAATGAGTGGGTTCTGACGATTGACTCATTTTCTGCATCGCAGAAAAATCGCCACAGTCATTACATCGATAGTCGTATAAAGGCATCCTGATAACTCCTATGAAGAGGTCTTGCTCATGTCTGTACCAGGGGTAACAAACTCAACCGGTCCATCCGCATTTGGCAACATGTCAAAATCGAATATTTCGGTCGGTAACCACAGGGTTGCACAGGCATTTGGTATATCGACAATGCCACTGATATGTCCTTCAACAGGCGCTGTGCCAAGGATTGAGAGAGCCTGTTCTCCGGTATAACCAAACTTCTTCATATACTCGATGGCATTGAGGCATGCTTGTTTGTAGGCCACGTTGACGTCGAGATAATGTTGTTTGCCTTGTTCATCAACAGAAATACCTTCAAAGATCAGATAATTGCTATATTTGGGCTCAACAACACTAGGTTGAAACAGTGGGTTATTGATGCCGTATTTCTTGACACCGCCTTTAATCAAATTAACCTTGATATCAAGGTAACCGGCCATTTCGATAGCACCACAGAAAGTGATTTCACCATCACCCTGAGAGAAATGGAGGTCACCCATCGATAAGCCGCCATCTTTGACGTATACCGGGAAGTAAACACGCGAACCTTTGGTAAGATTCTTAATGTCACAGTTACCACCATGTTCACGAGGTGGCACTGTTCGCGCCCCCTCTTTCGCGGCCGCTGCAGCTGCATCACCTTTCATTTTCCCCATGACAGCCGCCTGTTCAGTTGGTGGGCAGGCCAATGGAGGAACAGCATTAGGGTCCGTTGCTATCAGGTCACCTTCACGCTTATTCCATTTTTCCAACATGTCTTTTGAAGGCAGGCAACCAATAAGACCTGGGTGCATAATGCCGGCAAACTTCACGTTAGGGACATGACGCGATGTGGTGTATATGCCATGGAAATCCCAGATAGATTTTCTTGCTTCGGGAAAATGATCGGTCAGGAAGCCACCACCATTTTCTCTTGCGAACAAGGCGTTAAACCCCCATTGCGACTCTTCAAAAGTGCCAACATCAAGAATGTCTACCACCATTAAGTCACCGGGTTCAGCTCCTTCGACACCGATTGGGCCACTCAGGTAGTGAACTTGCTCTAATTCGACATTTTTAATATCGTCGGCACTGTCGTTATTACCAATTTGGCCGCCCGTCCAATCCATACATTCCACACGGAATTCTTCTCCGGGTTTAACCATGGATATCATTGGGATATCGGGATGCCAGCGATTATGGATTTGACCATCCTGTTCCCAGGGCTTTTTATCTAAATCAAGTTTTACTATGGTTTTCATTTATCTCTCCTACATTGAAGAAACGGTTTGATACGCTATAAGTGGATTAAAATTGAAGCTGAACTGAGACATCAAAAATGTCTGCGTCATCACTGCCGTCTACTTCAAGATCTTTATAAACAGCCGTGACTGAGGCGTTATAACCATCCATGATGTAGTTCACACCGAAATCGGTACGTTTGGTTTCAACATCATTGTCTGCATCAAAGTTTTGATAACGAACAAAAGGCATGAATTGACCCCAACCCACTTTTTCTTTGAAGATAAAGCCAGCACTAGCGTAATAAGCATCGCCTTGCTCGCTGAGGAACACATCATCGGTGTCATAATCGAAATAAGCGGCTTCAAATGAAGCTGCGCCAGCACCCAGCTGCTTTTCTAGCAAAAGATCAACGGTCCATTGGGAATAATCACCAACATCAGTCGCTGAAGCTGCACCGTCACCTTTTTCACGTGCAGCAACACCAATAGTGAAGATATCTTTAGCACCCAGGTAATTACCTGTACCGTAGTAGCCGGTTTCTTTATCCCAGAAGCTGTATTGAAGACGACCGGCATACATCAAGTCATCGTCGTCGGCGTTAGAGCGGTCCTCAAGACCAGAGCCATCCGTTCCAACAGAGAATCTAAAAATGTCTTTACCTTCGAAAACACCAAACGAATAGTTCAGTCGTTGATCAAGTGCCAAACCAACCACAGCTACACCGTCATCACGTCCGATGACGCCGCCATTCCAGCCATAGCGTGCAGTGATGTCGGCCCAGTAGCCATCACCTGAGGTAAAGAAAGGACCTGCTAAATTAGCACGGCTGCTAGGTGATAAAAATCGACCCGCCCAGATTGAAAAATCAGGTGTTAATTGGAAGATACCGACTGCATCAATAACCTGAAAGTTATCGTTACCGCCCGACTTTTCAGTGTTCAACATGCCTTTGATATATTTATTCAGAGCACCTGCCAGGTATAGTCGTCCATGGTTCAGTGTGAAGTCGTTTGAATCATCAGAGCCATTGTTAAATCCGTCTTCCGTGTAGTTGTAGCTGCCGATCAAACCGAAGCCGACGCTTACATATTGATCTTCACCAAATGTAATCGTACCTGCTGCTTGAGAGATTGCTGGAGCCACCATCGCAGAGCTAGCTAAAGCTACTGCACAGGTGAGCGAATTGAGTCTTGTTTTCATGGTTTACCCCTGTTAGCCGATTGATAAGAATGTGTGCCCGGAAATAATGTTCAGGAGCAATACTAGGCGGGGGTAGTGAAAGTCTAAATACGTCAAATTGCGTAGAAAGAAATTTCTTTGATTGCGTTAAGCTAAGTTCACTCTTATATATGTAACCGGGAGATTTAACTTAGATGAAATTAATATATATCAATGACTTATACAGGTTTGCATTAGGTTTTACTTTAGTGTCTGCATTGACTGCATGTGGTGGTGAATTCAGTTATAAACGAGGCGCTTCTGTGCAAGATCTTCAGAATCAAAAAACGGATTGCGATGGTAATAACAGATCTGAAGAAGAGGTCAATAAATGTCTCAAAGACAATGGCTGGATTGTTGTCGACATGGACTCGGATTATAGTCTTAAACCTCGGAAACTAAAGACACTCTCAACCACCTATTCCAAGAGCCAGGGGGATCCATTTGCAGTGGAAGAAACTCTTGCAATGGAAGAAGCTTCTGAGGCGACTGTGACCGAAGATCCACTTGATGTGATCAAGGTTAACTCATGGTGGAAAGCCGGTGCTGGCCCAGAACAGCTATATCAGAATGGTGATGCCTGTTTAGAAAGTTTGGGTGAAGACTATAAAGCGAATGCTAATTTCAGTGAAGTCAGTCTGGGCATCGCTTATTGTATGGAAGATAAAGGTTGGCGTGCACTGTTGGCTAAATAAACAAATCAACTAAGCGCGGCTGACAATAGAGCATTATGGGTTTGATATAAATGCGAGGCTAATAGTGCGTATTTTATGGAGCGAGTCGTTGTTTGACCCACTCTCCTTGTGCCGTTATTGAATAGGCGATTCTGTCATGCAGGCGTGATGGTCGCCCCTGCCAGAACTCCCAATACTCAGGGAGCAGACGATAACCTCCCCAATGTGGCGGCCGCGGCGGATTCAGACCAAATTGAGCGCCGTATTTTGCGGCTTGTTTGACGATAGTTTGTCTTCCGGAAATAACCTCGCTCTGTGATGAGGCCCAGGCGCCAATACGGTGGGTTAAAGGACGCGCCTCAAAGTAAGCATCAGATTCTTCTTTAGCGATCATTTCGACCGAACCTTCAATTCGGATGACCCGTTCGCATTCAGGCCAGTAAAATTGCAAAGAGGCATAGTGGTTCTTTGCTAGATGATGTCCTTTACGACTTTGATAATTGGAAAACCAGACTAAGCCACGTTCATCATGAGCTTTTATCAGAACGGGTCTGCAAGATGGTCGACCCCGCTCATCTGCAGTGGCTAGAGTCATTGCATTAGGCTCATAGAAACCCAGCTCGATCGCTTCATATAGCCATTTGGTGAACTGCAGATAAGGTTGGTTGGGCGTTTCATTTTCATTCAAATGCCCTTTCTCGTAACTTTTCCTTAAATGTTTTAGAGCCTTATCTTGTTTCATTATGATTCCGTCGATTCACTGTTTGACTGAGCACATTCACAGGATACTCACTTGACTCGTGAATAATCTGTGAGTGTCTACAAAAGGGAAAACAGTATGAACCAAATCAACCCTGAAAAGTTAATGCAATCTAAATGGACTGCTACTAAACTGGTTCGTAAAGAAAAGCACTTTATGGTGACGGAAGTTGATAGAGATGCGAAAGGCGTGGTCACACACTGTTACTTAGAAGCCGTGCTGACTAAAAAGGTTTATCACATACGTTGGGAAGCGCTGAAAGAGGATGAAAACTGGTTGCTGGGATGGCATTAAAATCCAGTGGAACGTTTTTGGTTATTTGATTTACAGCAATCATAACTGCCTGCGGTGATTTATTGTAAAAAGCCATTTTCAGTCAGACAAATCCCAGACGTCTGTTTTATTAAGATGAAATCCGAATTGTTCTTCGTGTTCTATTTTAATATCAAGTAGTATGAGGATGTCCTCATAAGGGAACCCTTTTCTGGTGCCACCTCGAGTTTCTGTAAAAAGCGATTCAATATATGGCACACAAAGCTCACACCCCCAAAAAAGATCTATTTTTTTCGCTATATGAGGGTATCTTTCAGCAATCGTTTGGAATTTCTCATTATCACCCAATTCGGGGTTGTGCAGTTTCTCCATGATGGCAGCTGCCTGTTTTTAGGTTAGTGACTTAGCCACGATTTACACATGATTATATTTTAGTGTGCACCTTAGCGATAACCCCCCTTTTTACGGAGTGTTACTGAGCATAAGGTAGATATATTGACAGTTTGGTTGCTGTACTGGTTTCATGTTCAGAAAGTGCTGTGAGGTACACACAAGCTTCTGTTTTAATGGTTATAGAGGATTCATGATGACTTTATTTTTTGCAGTCAGAGACTGTGCTCTGGGGCGTATTCTTATTGCTCAGAGTCAACTGGGTGTCTGCGCCATTCTGTTCGGTGATAATCCTCAAACACTGATGTTGGATCTGCAAAATCAATTTCCTCAAGCAGAATTGCGTCTTGCACGTGAAGAGCACGAAGAAGTTATCGCACAAGTGATTAGTTCGATTGAGGATCCTTCTCTGAAGCTGACTATTCCGCTTGATATTCAGGGAACCGATTTTCAGAAACAGGTCTGGACTGCGATACAGAATATCCCACCCGGCCAAACTGTTAGTTACAACGATTTAGCAAAACAGATACATTCGCCCCTTGCTGTCAGAGCGGTAGCGAATGCCTGTGCGGCCAATAAACTAGCAGCACTCATCCCATGTCATCGCGTCGTCAGAAATGATGGTTCGCTGGCCGGCTATCGTTGGGGAATTGAACGCAAAAAGTTGCTGTTGCAAAAAGAACAACGTCCCTGAAGGCCTAGTCTCAGGCTGCTATGCGCGATTCTTCTTGATAGATAAATAACAGCAATATGATACCAACGAATACCGATGCGGCGGCAAGCCATAACGCCGACGTATAGGTGTGGGTAATGGTTGAAATATATGCTGCGATAGCGGGCGCGGTAATCTGGGCGATGCCATAACTGATGGTCAGTTTTGCCATCGCTTTTGCAGGATTGGCAGGAAACTTATGGCCGATAAAAACCAGCATTAAACTCACGATGCCGGCAAAGGTTGCACCAAATAACAAGGCTCCAATCAGGTTTATCAAAAGCGAATCACTCAGTGCCGGAATCATGATTGAGATAAGCAATATCATGAAACTCAGAATAAGAGCTGTTACTTCACCCGTTTTGAGTGAAATCCAGTCCCACATAAGACAGGATGGTACCGCTGCGATGCCCAGTAATACCCAAATCCAATCCTCTTTTCCATTTAGAGCCGGCATGCCTTCAAGGATCGCCACAATAAAGGTTGCACTGATAACATAGCCTACACCTGCACAAAAATACGCGCCAACCATTAGTTGCATCCAGCGCCTTGAGGCTGATTTATGATGCATGGGCATTTGTTTATGTGTTTTATCCGGTGCCGGCATCCATAACCAGGCAGGCACAAAAAAGCACAATCCAAACAGTCCCATTATTATCCATTGTGAGGCCCAGTCGAAGTGATGATTCATCAGTGCAATGAGAATGCCCGGAATCGCTATACCCAATCCCAGTCCCGAAAAGTGTAATCCGAGCTGCGCTTTAAACTGATGTTGTTTTAACCAACTCATCACAAAGCCTGCAGCCAATATAATGCCTGCCGTACTGGAAATACCTGCTATCAGACGCAGTATGCCCCACAATGCAATGTTTGTTGTTAAGCCCATTCCGACTGTGCTTATCACAGCAATAATCAGATTCAATCGGTAAAAGTTGAATTTAAATTGTAAATTATTAATCTGCGATATCAGCAGCACAGCTAATAAATACCCTACGTAGTTAAATGTCGCTAACCAGCCACCTGAAAATGTGGTGAGTTCGGTTTGATCCAACATAAGCGGCAAAAAAGGCGTGTAGGCAAATCGCGCTATACCGACGGTTAAAATTAACGCTGATATTCCAGCTATTAATACTTTATATTTTTTTGTCATTCGGCATTTACAAGGGGAAAGGTACTTTTTTATTACTTCTTATAACGCTAAGCGATTACATATATCACGTAGGATCTTTGATTTGATCGCGTGGTTTTAATAAAAAGGCGTTTCAGTTGAAGAGAAGGTTTCCAGCCACACGGCTTTGGTGAGTGGGCGGTAAAAGAAAAAGCCCTGAATATAATCACAGCCTTTTTTATTTAAGTAATCGACTTGCGTTTGCGTCTCAACCCCCTCAGCAACGACTTTAAGCTTCAGTGCAACGGTCATATTGATAATTGTATCGATGATTGGGTAAAACCCCTTTGCATCGATCACATCATCAAGAAATGATTTATCAATCTTAATCTCATCAATAGGAAGCTTGTTAATATACTTAAAGTTCGAATGCCCTGTGCCAAAATCGTCCACTGAAAGGCTAAACCCCTGCTCTTTCAGCATGAATAAAGTGCTTGTAAGCATCTCAAAATTTTCTGCAACAACCGATTCTGTAATCTCGAATGTAATTGCTTTAGTACTGATCGCGTGTTTGTAACAGATATTTTCGATATTTTCGATTAAATGTCTATCAGCCAATTGCCTCAAACTCAAGTTGATGGATACATTCATTTGCCTCCCGGCTTGATTCAACTCGGCTAACGCTATGCAGGCTTCTTCCACAACAAAATAGCCGACTTCAATGATCGCACCAGTGTCTTCAGCTACAGAAATATAATCAGCTAACTGGAGTCGACGAAATGACTCATCTTCCCAGCGGAGCAAGGCTTCGCACGAACTCACGTGGCCGTTTTGTGACACTTTTGGTTGATAAACCACGCTTAACTTCGATCGGTCAATGCCATCCAACAATGATTGTGAGAGTTCGGCCAATTGACTTCGCATACCATAGTTGAGCTCATCAACAAACTGTAACTTGCCTATATGTCCTTGCTCTTTAATTAATTTGAGCGCATCTTCCAGCATTGGTACCAATGCACCGTTCTTTAGATTATCTGAGTTGAAAACACTGCCTATAGCAGTCATCGATAATCTATGGTTCATTTCTGTAGATAAGGTTGCGATGACGTTTTCCAGGGCTTTTTTAACTACTTTTTGATGTAAGTCATAATCATCAGCTGAAAGTGGATTTAATGACTTTATTATAAAAACATCACTGGCAACGCGATAAACACGGACTCCCAGATTACTTAAGGCTTTGTTGATGTGGGTGGCAAAGTTTTTCAATAATGCATTACAGCGTTCGTAACCAAAAACAGCATTTAATTGATGAAAACGATCGATATCAACTAAACAGGCAAAAATGCTTTTCGTTGTCCCAATTTCAACTAATCTCTCAGTATCCAGATCCAAGGCTTCACGCGAGTGAAGTCCAGTGAGCGAGTCATATAATGCCGTTTTCAGCAATCGGGCCTGTGTGCGTTTAATTTCTGAAATGTCACGGATCAAAGCGAGATAATGACTCCCTTCTTTATCCGTATAATCAATCAGGTTAATTTCAATGTGGATATTTTTACCTTTTCGGGTAGTGGTTTTTATCTCTTCCAGCACGCCTGACATGTCAGTATCGTCAAATACATAGTGTGCAGACGAGTGCGCTTTGTCAGCACCTGCCCTATCAGGTAAAAGGCTGTTAATATTTTTACCTATCAACTCGTCATCTGCGTAACCAAACAGCTTGTTACAATAGTCATTGACCATCTCTATCTGACCATTTGGGTCACAGATTACAACAGCTTCTGATAGCATGGCCAAGACATTCTTGAATCGGCGATCTAAGGAACTGTACTCATCAAAACATTCGTTTTTCGCCTGGTCACTAATCGATTGAGCCTGGTTAAGAACATTCCTGACTTTAGTTTGCAAGAGCTTATGGTCAACTGGTTTAGATATAAAATCTATAGCTCCGAAATCCAGTGATTTTTTGTGCATTTTATGCGTATCGCTGGATGTGATAACGATAATACTCGTCGCTTTAAAGGCATCGTTGTTATTGATTTCATTCATAACATCAAAGCCATCAAAGTCCGGTAAACCAATATCCAGCAAGATGAGGTCAGGAAGGATGTCTCTGGCTGTTGCAACAGCACTTTGTCCGGATGAGGCGATAAAAACGGCACACATACCAGAAAGTATGTTTTTCAGCTCATAAATAAAAATCGGGTCATCTTCAACAATTAAGATTTTCACCGTCTAGCTCCTTCTTTTGCATTGCTCAGTCCATTGAACTCATCTCAAGAAAGAGTTATTTGATTAAAGAGCAAAATAAAAAGCTTTCGTACTTTATGCCTGAGTTGAGGCAAAAAACTCACTTCTACCCCATTATGTCCCTGAGAAAGCAAAATTGAAACTTTTGTTGAAAGTATGCATCGTCAAAATACCAGATTGATATCGCCTGTTTCACAGCAGTCAAAACATATCGTTGTATTTTAAAAAACGATGAATACAGTGCATTCAGCATTTGCAGGGAAATCAAATTATCTGCAATCTTTTTTCAATACTTCTAAGTTTTTCATAGGCTTGCGATTCATCGTTAATGTTTTCTACCAAGCCGCGATGAATCGCCACTGAAACTGCTTCCTGGTTATTAAACCGGGCGCCATCTTTAAAAATAAGATCGACTAATTCTCTCGCCGGCATATCCAGATAACCAGCAAGCTTTTGCGTTTCTTTGGAAAAGAATTTCAACACGTCTGGATGCGTGTATTTAACGGCCAGTATGGCAAGGTTATCGATCAGAACCAATTCGTACCGCATTTCTTCAGATAAGCCATTGTCCTGTACAAAGCGCAAGCTGGTTAGGCCCGTCAGTTCATAAAAGGCATTTTGCACTTTTACTGACGGGGCCTGTTTGTCTGCAACAAGGACTCTCAGCCATTTCAGACGGTGTCTGGCGAGTGTAATAATGCTTTGTTCTAGCAAGATTCGACTCCTTCCGTTATAAATTGCTTCTCGGTTAGAGTTCACTCTCTTTGTGAGATTTAATCAACCGGTTTAAGTTTAATATCATAGTGAACGGTTACCGTATTGGGTATAAAGTCTGTGTCTGCAAACTCACCGATACCCAAATCATAATTAAGACGTTGGAGTTCAGAACTCCCTTTCAGGTTCCAGCCATAGTCAGTCGATACTAAATTGAACTCACCTGATTTCTGATGACTGATACCTCGTATGGTTAGTTCGCCTTGCGCGCAATAACGATTTCCTACTTTTATTATCGATTCTGTTTGCCATGTTGCGACAGGGTAATCATTAACGTTCAGGGTTTCTTTATCCCTCATGCCGATATCGAGATTTTTATTACCTTGTTCTCACCGACGTTATATCCACATTGACAGTGATGGGGCAAATTCAATTGTTGCAGTCGGATTTCGGCATCAAACCGTTTACAGCACTCGGAGGTATTCTAGGTGTGGCAGATAAGCTCCTGATCCGGTTTCGAATTCACGCAACAGTGAAATAATACCTCTTTACATTCCTTTTTATTACATAGAGACTTTGAATTATCAGCCCTGTCACATGATGCCAGGGCAACTAATCGTTCTTTACATTTTCTGGCGCTCAATATTATGGTTTCAGGTTTTATGCCGAAATTTTTACCTATTCTATTCACGCTTTTATTCTCTACCGCCATTGCCTCAGCTGAGAGTAATGAGTCGATGTTTGCTGACGCTATGAGCAAGTTACCGGCAGGCTCGGAAGCCAGTGTTTTGGTTTTAGATGCTAAAACGGGGCAAGCGTTGATAAGTCATAACGAAACAACCTTCCGCCCTCCTGCCAGCGTACAGAAGCTGGTTACAGCCTTGGCAGCAACACTTCAGCTGGGTGCTAATTTTAAATTCAATACTGATATAGAAGTAAAAGATAAGGACATTATCTTTCGATTTTCCGGCGATCCCAGCCTGCGACGTGATGATATTCGTAAACTGATTGGAAAACTGAAAAAAGATCGCGATGTCATCCAGGGCAATATTTACCTCAATGCAAGCGCTTTCAATGACTTCGAGTTAGCTGATGGTTGGCCCTGGGATAATCTGGGCGTCTGCTACAGTGCGCCTTCAAGTGCCATTTCTCTGGATGATAACTGCGCCGTTGCCAAAATGGTATTCAAAGATAGAGAAAGGACCCGACTAGGTTTTGAAATCTCACGCGACGCGCCTATTAACATCATCGAAAACCTGGAGATATTGGATGGTTTGGAAAAGCGTTACTGCAACTTTAAGTTGATGGCCGATAAAACCAATCAGTACAAACTGGGTGGCTGCGTAGGAAGGCATGAAATTCCACGGTTTTTAAGTTTTGCTGTTCAAAATACCGAGCTATACACAGCTGAAATGATACGGCGTGAGCTCAAACATGCCGGCATTGATTTACGTGGCGAGATTATACGTAACGATCGTGCTTCGGGCGTGGTTATCGCCCATCATCAGTCCGATGCATTGTCAGTCTTGCTCGATGAAATGATCAAAGATTCAGACAATCTCATCGCCGATAATCTGCTTAAAGCTGTGGGAAGAAGTTACTACAATGAGCCGGGGAGTTTTGACAATGGTGTTTCTGCAGTAAAAGCGGTTTTAAAAGACAAGGCAGGCATTGATTTCTCTGATGCACAATTAGCCGATGGTTCGGGGCTCTCGCGAAATAACCGGCTCACCGCAGAGCATATTATGCAAATTGTGCAATTTATCTATACACACCCTGAATTAAACTTGATTGATACTTTTTCAGAGTCAGATAAAAGCGGTACTTTACGTTATCGTTATAGTTTACGTACTGAAGAGTTGAAACGCAGAGTGAGAGGTAAAACGGGGTCTTTATATGGCACTTATAATATTGCTGGTATTTTAGAAACAAAATCTGGCAAAGACGTATTATTTGTGCAATTTGTCACCAACTATCACCATCCCGATTTTCATCGTCATGAAAAACGTGAAATACGCCGGTTCGAACGGAAATTGTATCAATCGTTGCACAATCTGAACTAACAAAGCCGTACTTTATAGATTCGCATTCTGGGGGCTGTAGCTGTAAAATTCAGCGCTTCTGACAATTCAAGTTTTAGTGGAATTCAATCATGGCGCAATACGTATACAGTATGGATCGCGTGGGCAAGATCGTACCGCCCAAACGCGAAATTCTTAAGGATATTTCCCTCTCCTTCTTTCCGGGTGCCAAAATAGGTGTGTTGGGACTTAACGGCTCGGGTAAGTCTTCCCTACTTCGTATTATGGCCGGTATTGATGAGGATTATATCGGCGAAGCCCGGCCGATGCCTGATCTCAATGTCGGTTATCTGCCGCAGGAACCGGAGTTGGATGACAGTAAAACAGTACTTGAAGTGGTTGAAGAAGCTGTTTCTGATGTCAAACAGGCTCTCACCGACCTCGATGCTATTTATGCTGCTTACGCGGAACCGGACGCAGATTTCGACGAATTAGCCAAGCAACAAGCTACCCTTGAAAACCTGATCCAGGCCAAAGACGGTCATAATCTTGAAAATGCACTGGAACGTGCTGCCGATGCACTTCGTCTACCACCATGGGAAACACCTGTTTCAGTACTGTCAGGAGGTGAAAGACGTCGTGTCGCTCTGTGTCGTCTGTTATTGGATCATCCTGATATGTTGCTTCTCGACGAGCCGACCAACCACCTTGATGCAGAATCAATTGCCTGGATTGAGCGCTTCTTACAAGAATATCCCGGCACCGTCGTCGCCATCACCCATGATCGCTACTTCCTTGATAATGCGGCCGGCTGGATTCTGGAACTTGATCGTGGCCGAGGTATTCCTTATGAAGGCAACTACTCCTCATGGTTGGAACAAAAAGACAACCGCCTCGCACAGGAAGCGAAAGAAGAAGCTTCACACCGCAAAGCCATTCAATCTGAACTTGAATGGGTTCGTCAAGGAGTTAAAGGCCGCCAGGCGAAATCCAAAGCACGCTTAAAATCTTTTGAAGAAATGAACTCGCGTGAGTTCCAAAAACGCAATGAAACCCAGGAAATTTATATTCCGCCCGGTCCACGTTTAGGTGATAAGGTAATTGAACTGAACAACGTCACCAAATCTTATGGTGAAAAACTATTGTTCGAAAATTTAAGCCTCTCCATTCCGGCCGGTGCCATTGTCGGAATCGTTGGTGCAAATGGTGCCGGTAAATCTACCCTGTTCCGTATGATTGCAGGTGAGGAACAACCTGATTCTGGTGAGATTGAAATGGGCAGCACTGTGGAACTGGCCTACGTGAATCAGTCCCGCGATCTGGATGGTAGCCGCACGGTATTTGAAGAAATTTCGGATGGTGCTGATATTATTACGGTCGGTAACTACCAAACGCCTTCACGTGCATATTGTGGCCGTTTCAACTTCAAAGGTTCGGATCAGCAAAAATTCGTTAAAGACTTATCCGGTGGTGAGCGCAATCGCTTGCATATGGCGAAACTGCTGAAATCAGGTGGCAATGTTTTATTACTTGACGAACCGACCAACGATCTCGATATTGAAACTTTACGTGCGCTGGAAGAAGCCTTACTTGCGTTTCCCGGTTCTGCTGTTGTTATTTCACATGATCGCTGGTTTCTGGATCGCATCTGCACGCATATTATCGCTTATGAAGGCGATTCATCGGTGGTCTTTTTTGAGGGTAACTATGCGGAATACGCTGAAGATTATCAAAAACGTTTTGGTAAAGATCATCAACCAGAGCGTATTAAATATAGACGCATCAGTTAATCAGAATTTTTTTGCATTTCTATGCAGTAATTCTTTTAAAGCTGTGGTCTAGCTTATGTCGCTGTTGAATACTGCAGTGATTCATTATGCTATATCTTGGTTAAAGTTGGATGGCACTCTATGGTGCCATCCTTTTTTTTGGGTGTCGTTATGAAAGCATCTCAAGCAGCTCGATTAAAACTTCGCTGTCCAATAACGCTGGGCAGAGATCATACGATTACGATTCCTGATGGCTGGTTTGAGCTGGTGTTCGATATGTGCGCCAGAATTGAAGATATCGCACAACAAATCAATCGTAAGAAGCGTCAGCGAATGTTTTTACCCAGAATTGTTTTTATAGAAGAACACATGGGGCGTATCTCCTGTGATCTTATCAATGGCAACCAGGATATTGCCGATATCATTCGCAAAACACAAATGACTTCGGTCAGACGCTGTATGTATTGTGGTGACGAGGCCAATCAATTCCGTCATGGCAGACAATTAGTTACCTGTTGCCCTAAACATCGTCAAGGCGTGATGAGTTAATCCTGGTTTTATTGGTGCCGGGTACACGAAGCAAAGACCGTTTCTTCGACTTCTTGTTCCGATTTATCTTCCGGAAATGAGAACGCCAGGTTGATGGCTAAATCAATGGTTCGGATGAAATCCAGATTCGCAAATTCAGATGGTGTCTCAGATTGGAGCTGTTGTTGTGTTTTGCCCTCAAGCCGTTGGGCATAATAGTCACCCGTCAGACCGGCAATGAGTTCACATTGTTTGTTTTGTTGCTGTGCAAACGCATTTGAGCTGAGCGTGGTCAGTAAAGCGATTAAAAGACTGGACTTCAACATTGTTCGGTACCCCGGATATTATATGCATAGCAAGAGACCGCAAATTTTGGCTGAATATCCTCACGTGGAATTTCAGTGCATCATTGTAGTCAATAACTGCGTTAAAAAATAAGCTTATGGAGAGAAATGAAAGCGTTACTTATTGTGGCTCATGGTAGTCGCAGACAAGCATCTAATCAGGAAGTGATGGATCTGGCCGAGTTGGTGGCACAGAGACAGGATAACTCCTTTGACCTGGTCGAATCAGCTTTTCTCGAGCTGGCTGAAACACTCATACCCGATGGGATTGAGCAGTGTGCGAGAGCAGGTGCTACTCAGATTACAGTCATGCCCTACTTTCTTAATTCAGGTAAACACGTCACACAGGATATTCCCGAGGTAATCACGGCGATCAAACCTCAATATCCAGACATCACTATTGATGTCACCGAGCACATAGGAGCCTCTCCCGTAATGATCGAACTTGTCTTACAAATCGCATCGGCAAAGTAACGTCGTTTATTGTTTAATAAAACGCAAACTCTGCTCTTTCGAGTCTTTACAGTGGATGGGCGATAAAAGGCAGATTGATGAAAATTTCAGGAGGTAAGGCAAGTGTCTTAACGCCGCCTCAGTTGTTGCTTGATGTCAGTGATTACTGGAATAAGAACAATCAGGTCTACATAGGGGCTGAATATTCCTACTGGTCCAACAAATCGGGTATCAATGGCATGATTGAGCGCGCACCACAGGTTATGATACTTATCCCGTTTTAAAGTGAAACTGGTTTAGTGAAAAAATTACTTATCTTTTTTGAGCAGCATCTCGCAGCGTTAGTGATTTTTGTACTGGGCTGCTTAGCTACAAGTATGCTTGTATTGGTTGAGTATAAAAATATTGAAACCCAGCGTGCTGATACTGCTGACAACATCTTAAAAAAATACGCTTCTTCTCTGCAAAGCTCGCTCGACCGGCGTCTATTCACGTTGGATGCCCTGAATGCCTTCTTATATAGTTATGCCGAATTAGACTTAACAGTTCCAGATGAAGAGTTACGGTTTCGTCATCACTTCAACCATTTTGCTAATGAACTCCATGCTTCAGTTGAAGGCGTTATAAGTTTGCAACTCGCACCTCAGGGTGTGATTCGCTATCTAACGGGTGATGCCAGTAATAATAAAGCCATGGACTATGATTTGTTCGAAGATGATAGTCGCCGGACTCAAATCGTTAATGCTATCTATGATTATCATCAAGTCATTACTGGCCCAATTAAACTCATTCAAGGTGGTGAGGCAATCATTGCCAGGAAAGCCCTATTTAACATGGACTCGCCCAATGCATCGGCGACACGTCTCCGTGAAAAACTGATTATATCTAGCGATAAGCCTGTTCCTGACGATTTTTGGGGATTGGCAACGGTGCTTTTTACAACGGAGTCGTTAATGGCTAAGGCGGGGCTCAGCTCAAGCACATTAAATGGCTATGACTTTGCGCTTAAAGGTCGCCATGGTCTCGGCGATGACGGTGAAGTGTTTTGGGGTGAACCGGTTGTATTTGATGACAAGGCACAGGTTCATAGGATTGAATTTGATGCCGGGGAATGGTTATTAGCCGTCAGAAATAGTAGTGCTTTTCCATTAACGTCACTTGCATCGTTAGCATTACTCGGATTGCTACTGACTTTGGCGGCGGTCTATGCTGAAATTTTGTTATCTCGTAATCGAAAAGCCAGGCAAATCGATTTAGCCAAAGATGCATTCTTAGCCAGCATGAGTCATGAAATCCGCTCACCACTCAATGGGGTAGTCGGTATGACAAGCATACTCAGGCAGACAAGGTTGAATGATGAACAGAAAGTAATCGTCAACGCGATCGATACCAGTGCAGGACATTTGACCGCTGTTATTGGTGATATTCTCGACTTTTCAAAAATCAACGCAGGAAAAATTGAGCTCGATTACAGTTCAGTTCAATTGAGTCAGTTATTTCAACAATGTATTGATATTACCCTGCCTCAAGCCAAACAAAAATCGCAGCACATGCGACTGAATATAAGCCAATCGTTGCAATCAGTTTATTTCAGAACGGATACAACAAGACTTAAACAAATAGTCATTAATCTTTTATCAAACGCGGTGAAATTTACTGAAAGTCAGGGAACCATTGAGTTAAGTGTTAGAAAGGAGATATCCCAAAGTCAGCCACTGTTAAATATCATGATCAGCGATAACGGCATTGGCATGACTGATATTCAACAAAGTCGTTTGTTCCACAGTTTTTCACAAGCAGATACGAGCACCACGCGTAAATTTGGTGGAAGCGGTTTAGGCCTGGCTATCTCAAAAAATCTGGCACTTCTAATGGGCGGGGATATCACTGTTATCAGTGAAATAGACAAAGGCTCACAGTTTACACTCACACTTCCATTCGAAGTTGTTGATATTGACGATGACAATCAACGACCACTGATATCGCCTGAAACCAATAAACAAAATCTGAAAATACTCGTTACGGACGATTTAACCATGAATCAATCAATGATGGTGATGATGCTAGAAAAGCTCGGCTATAGAGCAGATGTGGCAGATGATGGTCAAATGGCGCTGGAAATGCAGTCCCAAAATGAATATGACCTAATATTTATGGATTGGGAGATGCCAGAAATGGATGGCGTTGAAGCCACGCGATTGATTCGTTTAACAGCGAAATCCGAACGTCACCCCTGGATTATTGCGTTAACGGCCAATGCCAGCTCAACCCACAAAGAGAAATGTCTTGAAGCCGGTATGAATGATTACATCACCAAGCCGATAAGCATCGATCAGATAAGAGAAAAAATCACCAAATTAACCTCTACTGAGTGAAATTAGTCACGCATTGTAGAGCCCGAAAACCTTGGGCCCGACGGCCGGTCCTCAAGTTTCATGATTAAGGCTTCTATCGACTGCTGGTCGGCACTGAAAACATAAGGCGCCACCTCAGCCAGCCGTCCCTGTATGTAGGGAGAAATATCAGAATTCATTTTAAATAAACGTACCCGGGTTTCACAAATTTGTTTGATACCTGCTGCAAACCGAGGAACCTGATGTGCCGGTGTCTTATCTTCACCCAGAACCCAATGTCGCGTTTTCCACTCATTAAAACAATCTTCCTCTAATAATCCCAAATCTTTGGCCGATATAGTCAGAGAGAGGCTGAGCGGCAAGAGCATCACTACTACGTTGATTTTCATACTGTAACCTCATTTAATTGCAGTGTATGACCCTTTTTAGTAAGCTGAGTTCAATGGTTAAACCGTACACCTCGGATGAGATTTTTATCTCAATGAAACATTGGGATTGAGGATTATCTGAAACTGTTACAGCGATTGATACTCAATCAGGGGAATGGATATGTTTACCATGGATTGCGAACAATCAGATAGTCCCCCCAAACTACTGGTCGTTGACGACGACCCTTCCATTATTCTGGAGTTATCAGAAACGCTTTCAGAGATGGGCGAGATACATTCAGCCTCATCCGGGGAACAAGCGCTACAACTAATAGAGACTTTGCGCCCAAACCTTGTCTTGCTAGATATAGAGATGCCCGGCATGAATGGGTTTGAAGTGTGTCAGCAACTTCGTGCCAATCCTGTGAACGATGACATTGCTGTGATCTTTGTCACGGCCCACTCCCAACAGGAAAATGAAATTGCTTCGCTGACAATGGGGGCGATCGACTTCATCAGCAAACCAGTTAATTACGAGGTTTGCAAACTCAGAATTAAAAACCAGTTACTTCTTCAAAAACAAAAAAGCAGCTTGAAGAACGCAAAACAGGAGCTGACTCATCTTATTAATCAGATACCCAGCTTTATTTCATACTGGAGCAAAGACTGGCACAACCACTATTGTAATGATGTGCAAGGCAGTTGGTTTGGCTTCAATGCCAGGGAATTGCTAAACCAGCATCTTTCCCTGCTGTTACCCAAGCATGTGACGGAAGATATGAAGCATTGCTTGCCCGATAATTTCGGGACGCATCGTTTGTCCACCTCATTTGAGCTAAGCCCTGGTCAAACGCGTCACTTTATTATTACCTGGTCTGAAGTACACTATCATAATTACGCTGATGGTTATCTGATGACCATGGTCGACATTAGTCATGAAAAACAAGTTGAACAAACCCTATTCCAGCAAAAAGAATACCTCAATATTATTCTCAGAGCGGTTGATGAAGGTGTTATTGCAACCGATATAAAGGGATTGGTTACTTTTATTAACCCCAAAGCAGAATTCATTACTGGTTGGAAACTGTCAGAAGTGCTGGGTCACTCTATTGAAGAAGTGATGCAACTGCGTGATCCCGAAACCAAAGTGAATACAGAAAACCCTATCAGAGTTTGTTTGAGACAACGGCGAGTCACTCGTATGCCACTTAATACACAGTTGGTGTCGAAAGATGGCAGACTGGCTCAGGTAGAACAAACGGCCGCACCCATCCGTGATGTTGAGAGCAATATGACAGGCGCTGTTGCAGTCATACATGACATCAGCCAGTCAATCAGCCTGTCGCTACTGCGAAGTCAAGCAGCCAGTTATGATCAGCTTACCAATGTTCCCAACCGAATCTTTATCCGTGAAAAACTGCAACTAGCCTGTGATGCCGTTAATGCGTCTGATATCTCGGTGGCGATGGCTGTCATCGACGTCGATCAGTTCAAATCTTTCAATGATTCATATGGCAATGGTATCGGTGACGCGATTCTCAAATTACTGGCCAGACGATTATTTGAAAATTATGAGCCAGCACATAGTGTAGGTCGCTTGGGTGCCGATGAGTTTATGGTGATTTTTCGTGATATAGCAAACGCAGAAGAGCTGGAGACCAGCCTACACTCTCTTCTCGATTTATTACGGGCGCCTTTCACTATTGATGATGATAGTTATTCACTATCTGTCAGTATCGGTGTCAGTGTCATTAATGCCAATTGTCATGAACCAGACATAGCTATGCAACGAGCTGATGCGGCTTTGTATCGTGCTAAGTTTGAGGGGGGTGACGTTTACCGTGTATTTTCGAAAGAGCTGGAAATCAGCCTATTGCAACGCCGTTCAATGGAAGATTTATTGCGTCATTGTCTGAATGACACAGACAAACTGAATGTATTTTATCAACCTAAAATCGAGCTCAGTACAGGCCTTGTAATGGGTGTGGAAGCATTGGCTCGTTTACGCGATGACTCAGATAAGATTGTCTCACCAATAGAATTTATACCCATTGCTGAAGAGACCGGCCTCATTGTTCCGCTGGGTAATCTTGTGCTGCAAAAAGCCTGTGAAGACTGTTACGAATGGTCAGAAAAAGGCTTTGATGTGCCTGTGTCGGTCAATATATCTGCAGTGCAGTGCTTAAATAATGATTTTATAGACAGTATCGAAACGACGCTAAAGCGAACCGGTATAAAACCTGGAATGCTTGAGTTAGAAGTGACAGAAACGGCTTTTATTCGCGACTTTGAAGGTACCCTCGAAAAATTCCGGCATCTGAAGAATATGGGGATCACGCTCTCAATAGATGACTTTGGTAAAGGCTACTCAAATCTGACCTACTTGCGTAGATTAGATGTTGATAAGCTCAAGCTGGATATGTCGTATGTACTGGGAATGCTTGAAAACACCCGTGATTATGAAATTGTAAGAACCATTATTAATCTAGGTAAGTCCATGCATCTCGATTTAATTGCAGAGGGTATCGAAACAGTGGCTCATAGGGATGAACTTATGAAGCTGGGCTGTCAATTTGGGCAAGGCTATCTCTATGCAAAACCCTTACCCCTTGAGGGCTTTATAGCGTATCTGGGGAATGGTATTACCCAAGGCCAAAAAGCGTGACGAGGAGGATCAATTTCAAAAAGAACCCTGCCAATATTTTTTTACTGCTGAGTTCATTATTGTTACTGGTTTGCGCTTTACTTATTTTTGTTTATTTTGAACGTCAACATAAACAAGAAGCGCGAACTGAATTACAAGCCTCTCTGTCGCAACAAGCATCAGATAAGCAGAATTTACTCAATAAAACCTTTAAGAGTAATGCGGCTGATGTCCGCTTTTTAACTAATACACCGCCTATAACAGGCATCATACGAGCTTCGGAAAATGCAGGTATCGACCAGATCGAAAATACCAGCATGATGTTATGGCAAGAAAGGTTGGCCAAAATCTTTTATGCTTTTATGAGTAGCCAGCGGGACATAGCTCAAATTCGTTATATTGGAGCAGACAATAACGGCAAGGAGTTGGTCAGAGTAGAAAGACAGCATGGTTCAGGCGCCATGCGGATTATCCCTGACAATCGTTTACAACCCAAGGGTGAGCGCAGGTATTTTCAGAAGACATCAGAACTCAACGCGGATGAAATTTATATTTCCGATATAACGCTGAATCGCGAATTCGGCCGTCTCGATTATCCGCTTTGGCCGACTTATCGCGTTGCTACCCCGGTGTTTGACAACAACGGTGAATTCTTCGGCATCGTCATCATCAATTACAATGCCGAATTATTACTGCAAGCATTTCAAACCAATCTGCCTCAAGATATGTCACTCTTCATAACCAATACAGCAGGCCATTACCTGGCTCATCCCCGAGCGGCTAAATCCTTTGAATATGAACTCGATGACTCGGCTTCATCCAGACAAAATGATTTCACACTCGTTTCAGAGACTGGAAAATTAACAACCTATACTTTAAACACCCGTAGCGAAACAATACTGGCCAGTCAAAGTCGCGTTAATCTTACCGGTGATAGAAAAAACCGTTATATCGATTTTATTGTTTCAGTACCGCAATCTAAGCTTCATAAGAGTATATCGAATCGACGTCAGGCAAGTACGGTCACGCTGTTTGTTATCATCTTAATTGGCGGTAGCATTATTTTGGTCTATAGAAAAATCCTGCTCAAACAGGTGGACCTGAATTACGCTCAATCCCAGTATTCTGCTGTCATTGAAAGTTCACGTGATGCCATCTTGACATTGACTCAACACGGTAAGGTTAACGACTGGAATGAGGCAACTTACGATATTCTTAAGTTACCCCCTTTTAGCATTGCAGAAAGAGCCCTTGAAGACATTATTCAAACTGACGACCAATCACTTTCAGAGAGTGTCTCTGCTTGCCTCGCCGGCCAGTCCACTCCGACCCTGGAAATTAGCACCTATAGTAGTAACAACGAGTTGCTAGCTTTGTCTGTGTCTTTATCGCCAATATATGAAAACAAACGGCACATTGTCGGGGTCTCAACCATTATTCGCGATATCACCGAGCAGACGCACAATAAACAGTTACTGGAACAATTAAACGCATCCCTGGAAGAAAAAGTTAAGGTGAGAACCGAAGAACTCGAAAAAGCCAAAAACGAAGCCATAGAGGCTAGCCAAATGAAGTCCAGTTTTGTGGCAAATGTTAGCCATGAAATACGTACGCCTTTAAATGGCATTTTAGGTATGCATAATCTATTAAAACGTGAAAATCTGAGTCAACGGCAGCAAAGCTACCTGGAGATGGCAACGCATAGTGCCAAATCATTGTTAATGCTGATAAACGATATTCTGGACCTCTCGAAAATTGAGGCCGGAAAACTGGAAGTTGAACAACTCCCTGTCAATTTAATCGATACTATCAGTCAGGCAGCAAACTCGATGGCTGCCCGTGCAATGGATAAGAATGTTGAGCTTGTCTTGGATCTTGCAGATATCAAACATCCCATAGCGATGGGTGACAGCTTGCGAATCAAACAAATTCTGAATAACCTCATTTCCAACGCCATTAAGTTTACTGAAAAAGGTGAAATTCTTATCACTGCTGCTACCAAAGATGACGTCGTTAATGATCGTCTCATCCTCAATATCAGTATTAAAGATTCCGGCGTGGGTATTGAAGAAAACAAACTGAATCGGCTTTTCAAAGCCTTCTCACAGGAAGATATATCGACCACCCGTAAGTATGGTGGCACTGGGTTGGGCCTATCTATCGTCCATAATCTATGTGCTTTAATGGGCGGTGAATGCCATGTCGAGAGCCAGAAAGGTATAGGCAGTACTTTTTCATTTAGTTTAACGTTGAAATCTATGCAGGGAGAAGTCGTAACGCTGGATAATTGGATAAACCTGACTCAATACACCATTCAAATTGTAGAAAGCAGCCCCACCGTTAAAAAGGCTTTGGATAAACTCATCAGTAGCTGGGGAGCAACGACTATTCTTGATGGAGACAGACAGGAAGAAGCCATTGATATCGTCATCAGTCAATTAGGTCAGAATGGTTTGGATGATGACAGTGTCAGACAACATCTGCAGACCTTGTCAGGTCAGGATTTCCGGGAACAATTTATATTCACACTCACATTTAAACAAAGACACAGTCTGGAAAACTCGTCGCCCTCCTTTGCCTATCGAGTTATCTATCGCCCTATTATGCCAATCCAACTGGCTACCGTATTGTCAGAGCTAACCGGCGAACCAATGAGACAAACTTCACCAACTCTCTCGCTTGATAAACAGAGTTCATCCGATCTGTTATCAGCGTTTAAGGGCACGGCGATACTGGTTGTTGATGATAATGAAATCAACCAACGCGTTGCCGAAGGGATTTTGGACTATTACGGAATGACAATCCAGTTGGCTTCTAATGGCGCTAAAGCGATTCAACTGTTAAATGAAACAGCTGATATCGCACTGATTTTGATGGACTGTCAGATGCCGGTGATGGATGGGTTTCAAACCACGGAAGCTATTCGTCACGGGGATGCCGGCACGCATTATAAGAAAATTCCGATTATTGCGATGACAGCGGGTGCTATGACAGGTGACCGTGAGGAATGTATCAGTGCTGGCATGAATGATTACATAGCGAAGCCGCTTTCTGCGGATGATTTAGAAGCCAAAATAAGTCAATGGTTACAGGCACGCAACAATCCATGGACTTCTGATACACAGCGACAGGTAATAGAAACACAAGCAAAACAGACTTCTAACTCAGCAGATAAACCCTTTTGGGAACACGAAGCTTCGTTGGCGCGCTTATTATCCAATGAAGACCTCTTTATCAAAATGCTGGAAATGTTTGAACAGCAAACACCGGATTTACTCAATGAACTGGACGAACAACTGAAACAAAGAGACTTTGACAAAGTTAAAAAAACCGCACATAAACTCAAGGGAAGCGCTTCTGCTATTGGCGCTATAATGGTGTTAGATGCAGCTCACGATCTGGAAAAAGCCGCGACAGAGGAACAGGAAACACTCTCTGATAATGCTGCTGACTCAATCCAACAAGAAGTCGATAGAATGTTGGCAGCCATAAACGCATACAAAAAAGAGAAGTTCGGTAATCAAGGTCCATCGGGCAGATGATTACCTCAGTTCAATCAAATAACGGATTGCATATGTTATGAGAGTCTTAATCGTTGATGATGATCCCACCATCCGCATGACCCTTGAAGGCCTGCTCAATAAACACGATTGTGACATTATTCATGCATCATCAGGTCAAGGTGCGCTAACGATAATTCAATCTGAGGATCCGCCTGATATTATTTTCATGGACTGGGAAATGCCGGGGCTTAGTGGGGTCGAGGTCGCGACATTAGTGAGAGAAACCGTTGAAGAATATCAACCTTATGTGATCATTATTTCTTCATACAATTCGACGGAACAGATTATAGAAGCGCTCTCTTATGGGGCCGATGACTATATTACTAAACCGATTGATGGCCGCCTGCTTAATGCCAAATATGCTGTTGCCAACCGGATCATTGGCATTCAGGAGAAGTTACGACAAACCAATGAGGTACTGGAAAAACTCGCCTATTATGATGAGTTAACCGGTGTGCTCAACCGTCGTTCTGGCGCGGCTAGTTTTCAGGTCGAACTTGAACGCTGTATTCGAAAAGATCAGAACATCGCTGTGGCTATGGTGGATATCGACCATTTTAAAAAAATTAACGATGTCTATGGCCATCAGGCGGGGGATAAAGTCTTAAAGTCTTTCGCCAACACACTTAAACAGACACTTAGACCTTATGACATCATCTGTCGCTACGGTGGTGAAGAATTTATGTTGATTACTGAAATCAATCACGAAGCGCAAGCTGTTGATTTATTTGAACGTGTTCGGCAGAAGATCAAAAAAACCAAGATAAATTTCGATGATCACATACTCTCTCTTACCGCCAGTTTCGGAGTATATATCACTGTCCCCCGAACAGATTTATCATTACACACAATGGTACAACACGCGGATAAGGCGCTATACGAAGCGAAAGGTAATGGACGTGATCGTGTCGAGGTAGATTCAGCTATAGAGGCTAATGACAATGGGGATTTTGACGTAGTTGCTGATTAATTTAAGGCGCCATGTCTGAGTAGCAAAGTTTGCACAGCTTCTGCCAATAATTGATAGCCAGCCGCGTTCGGATGAATGGCATCTGACTTCAACGCATTATTTGATTCAATGTCGGAAATAATGTCATTTTCCAGCAGCACACCGTTGGCAATAGCGACTTGTTGATACAGTTGCGCCGGTTTGAGGAAAACACCAGGCTTGGGTACAGACAGCATCACTACCTCTGCTCCGCTCTCCCGAATTTTTTTAATCATAATGCTAAGATTGTGTTTTAAGCTATCGACATCGTGTTTACGAATCAAATCATTACCACCGTGACAAAGTAATACCAGATCGGGCTGGTACTTTGCCAATAAGGCATCAAGGCGGGCCACACCTTCCTGACTCACTTCACCGGGAATACCGGCATTAATAACCTGTTTACCGGATAACTGAGTCAATACTGCAGGATAACTTTCGGTTTGATGGTTCGCGCCTGTACCATAAGTGAGGCTGTCACCAAATGCCAGAATAACTGCATCATCGGATAACGCTTCCAGCCGTATAGACTCATTATCACTGCAGGCTGAAACAACAATCAACAACAGCACTAAAAGGCCGTGTTTCAGTAACGCTGTGTTTCGGGGCATTTTATTGTACTGTCGAAGGAAATAGACGCTGGAAATTAGCGGTTGTGGCAGCGGCAATGTTCTCGACAGTATCACCACGCAATTCCGCTAAAAACGCTGCCACATGTTTCACATTGACCGGTTTATTAGTTTTGCCACGATGTGGAACAGGTGCCAGATACGGGGCATCCGTTTCAATTAGGATGCGATCCAAGGGTAATTTTCTGGCGACTTCCTGCAGTTCTTTCGCATTTTTGAAGGTGACAATGCCGGATAAAGAGATGTAGAAACCGATATCTAAGGCGCGCTGAGCAGTTTCCCAGTTTTCCGTGAAACAGTGAATAATGCCACCGGCCTCTTCTGCCTTTTCATTTTCCAGAATGGTCATTGTATCTTCACGGGCTTCGCGAGTATGAATGATGAGCGGTTTACCAGTTTGTTTTGCCGCTTCGATATGGACTCTGAAACGATCACGTTGCCATTCCAGATCTCCCTCACTACGAAAATAATCAAGCCCCGTCTCACCAATGGCAATGACTTTCGGATGGGTAGCCTCTGCGACGAGTTCTTCGACGGTAAACTGTTCATCCGCTTCAACATTGGGGTGAATTCCAGCACTGGCCGTTATATGAGGATAAGTGTCAGCAATGGTTTTAACCTCCGCGCAGCTTTGCTTATCAATGGCGATGCAGAGAATGTGTTCGATGCCACTATCGGAAGCTTCAGCGACCATAGCATCGATGCCGCCCGGTTCATCGGCCAGCATGTTTAAATGACAATGGGAGTCGATATACATAAATGTGTTTGTTTGATTGAAAATTGTGTAACGCCAGTGCGTTACATGGTGTATGTGGCTTTATCAGACTTTAGCTTATCGACCAGATAATTTTCGATTTTACCGCGGACGACCGAAGCGCCACCATCAATATCACTAAAATGGACACCAATCCCAGCTGCCTGATTGCCTTGAGCGCCTCTTGGCGTTATCCAAACGATGTTCCCAGCTACGGGTAGCTTTTCCCCCTCATCCATTAGCGTGAGAAGAATAAACACTTCTTCGCCAATCTGATACATTTTGTTAGTGGGAATAAACAAGCCACCATTTTGCAGGAAAGGCATGTATGAATGGTAGAGCATATTTTGGTCGGTAATTTTCAAAGACAAAATGCCCTTGCGTGGATTCATAGCCATAGAAACTTACCTGTTTGGTTCCTGAAGATGGTTAATTTGATCTACGTGTTGCTTTACCGTGACCATAAAATCCTCTATTAACAATATCTTGTTCACGTTATTTTGAGATGATATTAACTTTATTGTTGCAACGATGCAATCTGAAATAGCCCAGTATTGTTGGATAAGTGCTTCTGAAACACCTTGCTCGGCTAATAACAGCGATTCAATTTTTGCCTGCATTAAAGATTGAAGTTGATACATCACCGATTTTAAATCAAATTGTTGCCAACTTGCAGCCATTTGCACAGGGTTGGCCTCACCCTTCATTAATACAGCAATATCTTTCATGATGGTCTGACTTTGAACCAGTCCCTCATGTTGAATATGTAATGCCTGTAACGGTGCGCCGTGCGCTATCTTTAATAAGGCCTGCCACGCTTTTTCATCATGCTCAGATTTCTGTTGGCTCAACCACACCAGTGATTGAGCCTGATCCGGTACCGGAATGGCGATAGTCTGACAGCGACTTTTAATAGTAATGGGTAATTGCTGACTATTTTCAGAAATCAGGATCAATACCGAATTGGGCTGCGGTTCTTCCAGCAATTTCAACAGACTGTTATAGGCACTGAGGTTCATTTGATCCGCATGGGTGATGATCACCGTTTTACTGGGGGATACCTTCGGCATCAAGGTTTGGCTAGCCTTTAATTGTCGAATCTGATCGACCTTGATTTGCTTACCTTCATCCTCAGGTGTCACCACAGTATGATCCGAGTGGGTTCCGGCAGCCAGTAACTGACAACTATGGCAATGACCACAGGCCTCGAACTCGTCGTTTTGGCTCAGACACAACAGACTGGCAACAAAATTGTCAGCAAAAACGTGTTTTCCCAATCCTTTAATACCACTCAACAGAATCGCGTGTGGAATACGTTGGGCTTGATGCATCTGAATGACCTGCTGCCAGGCTTGTTGATGCCATGGGTAAATCAGTTCAGGCATGTATTACAAAAGCTCCGTCAATGCGGCTGTGACCTGTTCTGCGATAGCATCGATACTCTTGCTGGCATCAATGACTTTAATGCGCTTCGGTTCGTTTTCAGCGCGATTGAGATAGCACTGCCGAATCTTCTCAAAAAAAGCCGTTTTTTCCTGTTCGAAGCGATCTTTTTCCTGATTACGCTTCATCACGCGTGTTTGACCAACATCAACTGGCAGATCAAATAACAGAGTAAGATCGGTACGAATGCCCTGTAAAGTCCAGTCTGAAATCGATGTAATCCGATCGAGATTCATTCCGCGACCAGCACCCTGATAAGCGAAAGTGGCATCAACAAAGCGATCAGACAATACCCAGTCACCACGCGCTAACGCCGGTTTGATAACCTGCTCAAGATGTTCCGCTCTTGCAGCAAACATTAGCAACAATTCGGCATCGTGGCTCATACCTTCATCCCTGGGGCTTAACAGTAATTCACGAATCTGTTCTCCGAGCGCGGTTCCACCCGGTTCACGTGTGACTACAATGGTTTTACCCTGCTGCTCAAGGAATGACTGGATAAAGCGCATCTGGGTGGATTTTCCTGCGCCTTCGATGCCTTCTATGCTGATGAATTTTCCGTTCATTATCGTTTCAATTGATAACGCCTGACGGCATTATTATGATCTCTCAGGTTGGTTGAAAAAACATGACGTCCATCTTCACCGGTTGCTACAAAATAGATTGTATTTCCCTCTGCCGGATGCAATGCAGCTTCGATGGACTCGATACTGGGCAGGCAGATAGGCGTCGGTGGTAATCCCGCTCGTGTATAGGTGTTAAATGGTGTATCGGCACGTAAATCTTTCCTACGCAGGTTACCATCGAACTCGTCACCAAGACCATAGATAACCGTGGGATCGGTTTGTAATCGCATGCCTTTCTCTAAACGGCGAACAAAGACACCAGCAATCTGTGGTCTTTCATCCGCTACCGCTGTTTCTTTTTCAATGATAGAAGCCATAATCAGCGCCTCATAGGGGGTTTCGAATGGCAGGTCGTCATCTCGATTGTCCCAGGCTTCATCCAAAGCCATCTGCATTTGATTATATGCACGACTCAAAAAAGCAATGTCTGTGATATCCGTTGGAAAATGATAGGTTTCAGGTAAAAACCACCCTTCCCCGTTTTTGTCTGCTTCGCCTAAAGCAGCCATGACCGATGCTATCGATCTATTTTCAAGTGTTGACTTTATTTTAGGGTGAGCTACGACGGCATCAATTAGGGTTTGAGCTGTTATACCTTCAACAATGGTGAAAGCATTCATCACCACTTTGCCTGATACCAATATCGATAAGAACTCCGGCATGGTGACACCTGGCTCAATGTGATATTCACCAGCTTTAATTTTGTGTGCCTGATTTGTCAATCGACCATAGGCTTGCAGGTACCACGGTGGTAAGGTACTCAACCCTTGGTTATAAATATCGTTGCTGATGTTTTTGAGGTTACTGCCCGGTGTTACTGTGTAGGTTGTTGCCTGTTTTGTATTCATTGGGCTTTGCATGAATTTCTGGTATTGCAATAGGCCATAGCTACAAGCGATGGCAACAATAAAGGCAGGCAGGATAGCTTTCAACAATAAAGTTTTTTTCATATTAACGTGCAGCACTTTCAAGGACAGTCTGTAATTGGCGGGTAATGGGACCATGGGGCCATATCGAATCTGTTCCAGTTAACGCTGTCACTGGCCAGATAGTAATAATGCTATTAGTGAGAAAGACTTCATCTGCTTCAAGTAAGTCTTTTTTGGACAGCGGTTTTATCTGTGTTGCGATGTCGTTTTTTTCAGCAAGCTTCAACACTTCAGCACGCATGATGCCGGCGATACCCGCCTGGTTGATTGGCGGCGTTAACAGTTGTCCGTTTTTGACAATAAACAGGTTACTCATTGTGCCTTCAATGAGATTGTCATTGATATCAAACATTAAACCTTCACTGATGGCCGGGTCATCCCATTCACTCCGTGCCAGCACTTGTTCAAGGCGATTAAGATGTTTAATACCTGCCAGAGACGGATTTAAACCTAAGCGAGCATCACACATACGGACAGTAACGCCCTGCACATTGGTTTGTGGGTAGTCAGGCATGATGTGAGAAGAGATGATACGGATAGGTTCGTTTTCTGTCGGCGCTTTATAGCCTCTACCACCAGAACCACGGGTGAGTATCACTTTTATGACACTGTCTTCTGCCGTTTGTGCGCACAACGTGGCCAGTTCAGCTTTAAGGCTGTCGGGTCTAGTGAAATGGAAGTTGAGACGATCACACCCAAGCTTTAACCGGCTCAGGTGTGATTCTAAAAACTCAAGCTCACCCCGACGAAAGGCAAGGGTTTCAAACAGTCCATCGCCATATTGCAGACCACGGTCTGAAACAGGGATTCTGTTTTCCGGTTGTCCGTTAATCAGAATCACCGGCGGTCTCCGGTGCTTAGCTTAATTTTTTGAAAATGACTGTGCCATTGGTGCCACCAAAGCCAAACGAGTTCGACATGGCAACATTAATTGGCATCTGTCGTGCCGTATGGGGAACATAGTCCAGATCACATGCTTCATCCGGATTGTCCAGATTAATGGTTGGCGGTGCGACTTGATCCCGAATGGCAAGAATACTGAAAACAGCTTCTACACCACCGGCAGCACCTAATAAGTGACCAATCATGGATTTGGTAGAACTGACAGCCACATCTTTGGCGGCATTACCCATAGCATCTTTAATCGCCATTGTTTCTGCTACATCACCGGCAGGTGTCGATGTCCCGTGTGCATTGATGTAATCAATTTCGTCCGCGTTGAGTTCAGCATCTTTCATCGCATTTTTCATACAACGTGCAGCGCCTTCACCGCCTTTTGAAGGCATGGTCATATGGTACGCATCACTGCTCATACCGGAGCCGATAAGTTCAGCATAAATTGTCGCGCCACGCTTAACAGCATGTTCGTACTCTTCCAATACTATGACACCGGCGCCATCACCGAGAACAAAACCATCACGGTCTTTATCCCAAGGCCGACTGGCTGAAACAGGGTCGTCATTACGGGTAGATAATGCACGTGCAGCAGCAAAACCACCCAGGCCGGTTTTAGACGTTGCCATTTCAGCGCCACCGGCAACCATAACATCCGCTTCACCGTACTGAATCATGCGACCAGCGGCTGAAATACAGTGCGTACCTGTTGAGCAGGCTGTAACGATTGCTGTATTAGGCCCTTTCATGCCATACATGATCGACAGGTTGCCAGAAATCATATTGATAATATTGCTGGGGACGAAGAACGGGGAAATTTTGCGTGGGCCACCGCTCAGGTAATTGTCATAACCTGCTTCAATGCCTGGCAAGCCACCAATACCTGAACCAATAGCAACACCAATACGTTCTGCATTTTCTTCGGTTACTTGCAAGCCAGAATCTTCGATGGCTTCTTTTGCAGCTGCGACGCCGTAATGGATAAAGGTATCCATCTTTTTGGCATCTTTTTTAGAGATAACAGATGTGACATCGAAGTTTTTTACGCTGGCGCCAAACTTGACACTGAAATCGGTTGTATCGAACACAGTTAATGGCGCAACACCACTGTTGCCCGCAACAATATTTTCCCAGCTTTCTTTAACCGATAAACCAACTGGCGTTACGGCACCGAGGCCGGTGATGACAACGCGTCTTCTAGACATCAGGATTTCCCCTTAAACCTGCAAGGTATATACACAACATAGCCGCCTAGCATGCGTGACACACTAGACGGCTATCATCAAGCTCGTAGCTATATTAAGACTGGTTAGAGTTAATATAAGAAACTGCTTCTTTTACTGTAGTGATTTTCTCAGCTTCTTCATCTGGGATTTCACATTCGAACGCTTCTTCAAGTGCCATAACCAACTCTACTGTGTCCAGTGAGTCTGCACCCAAATCATCGATAAATGAAGCATCGGCAGTCACTTCATCCGCATTGACGCCCAATTGTTCAACAACAATCTCTCTTACGCGAGCTTCGATATCACTCATAACTAATGTTTCCTTTGGTGGTTAATACATCAAACAATGTGAAGGCATTTTATAGTGCCTGCACGACAGAGACAAGCTAAAACCCTTTCGGATACGCAGCCTCTGTAATAAATTTCATATCTAATAAGCTGTTAGCGCTTATTAGTTCATATACATGCCGCCGTTCACATGCAGGGTTTCACCCGTCACGTAACCAGCATTGAGGCTTGCCAGAAAACTGACTGCCGCGGCAATTTCTTCAGGTGAACCCAGTCGTTTCAAGGGTACTTGCTCCAACAACGCTGTTTTGTGAGCTTCAGGTAAGCCACTGGTCATATCAGTATCAATAAAACCGGGGGCAACTGTATTGACAGTAATGCCACGAGCTCCGACTTCTCGCGCCAATGATTTACTGAAACCAATCACACCTGCTTTTGCCGCAGCGTAGTTAGTTTGCCCCGCATTACCCATCGCACCAACAACAGATGTAATCGTGATAATACGACCCCATCGTGCTTTCGTCATTGCGCGCAGGCATCGTTTGCTGAGTTTAAAGATCGGAGTAAGGTTGGTATTGATAATGTCGTCCCACTCTTCATCTTTCATTCGCATCAACAGGTTGTCACGAGTGATGCCTGCATTATTAACGAGAATATCCGGTGCCCCGAATTCTGCTTCAATAGCAGAGACTGATTCTTCGATGGCATCATTCTCAGTGACATTCAATACGATGCCTTTACCTGCAATGCCCGCTTCTTTAAGAAATTCTGAGATGGTATTGGCGCCATTTTCTGATGTGGCCGTACCGATAACAGTTGCGCCCTGCTCTCCAAGGCTTAATGCAATAGCACGACCGATTCCGCGTGTAGCACCTGTAACCAGTGCAACTTTTCCTTCCAGACTCATGATCCTTCTCCTAGAGCTTGTTGAGTTTTCTGCATGGTTGCTAAATCAAACAACGGCATGGCAGAAAGACTTTTATCAATTCGTTTACTGAGTCCCGCCAATACTTTGCCTGGGCCGCATTCAACAATGGCATTTACATCATTGCTTGCGAACCATTGAACAGTTTCTACCCAACGCACTGGGCTGAATAGTTGTTCGGCTAATAATTGTTTGATCTGGCCGGCATCGGTTGCCGCTGTGACGCTGGCATTATGAATAACCGGTGTATGCGGTACACGTATAGCAATCGTATTCAATGCTTCTGTCAGCTTTTCTGCCGCAGGTTTCATTAAGGCGCAATGCGACGGCACACTAACAGGCAGTAATAAAGCGCGCTTGGCACCCTTTTCGTTGGCCATTTCAATGGCCGCATTTACCGCATTTGCAGCACCAGCGATGACTACTTGCCCGGGTGAATTAAAGTTAACCGCTTCAACAACACCGTTAGAGGCTGCTTCAGCACAAAGACCTGTTACAACATCATCATCAAGACCTAGAATAGCCGCCATAGCGCCTTCACCTGCAGGAACAGCCTGTTGCATAAACTGCCCCCGTTTTTCTACTAACTTAACGGCATCAATGAAATCTAACGCATCTGCAGCTACCAGAGCCGAGTACTCACCCAGACTGTGACCGGCAAAAAAGTCAGGCTTAATATTTGAAACAGTTTGCCAAACACGCCAGACAGCAATACCAGCCGTCAACATAGCCGGTTGGGTTTTATCTGTCTGGTTTAAGCGATCAGTGGGTCCTTCTGACACCAGATTCCATAAGTCATAACCTAATGCATCGGATGCTTGTGCGAATGTATCTGTCACAATCGCGTATTCGGCGGCCAAGTCGGCAAGCATGCCAACTGATTGAGAACCCTGGCCGGGGAAAACGAAAGCTGATTTCATCGAATAACCTCTGAACAATCAGTATTGGATAAGAGCAGAGCCCCAGGTGAATCCACCACCAAAGGCTTCAAGTAAAAGCGTTTCGCCGCGTTTGATACGGCCATCGCGAACAGCCACATCCAATGCCAATGGAATAGATGCTGCGGAGGTATTGCCGTGTTCGCCAACCGTGACCACGACGTGATCCATGGACATATTCAACTTCCGCGCCGTGGCTGCGATAATGCGGATGTTCGCCTGGTGCGGAATCAACCAGTCAATGTCTGATTTTTGCATCTGATTAGCTTCTAGCGTTTCATCAACGATGCTGCTTAGCGTTTTAACAGCAACTTTAAATACATCATTACCTTGCATATCGACATAGGCGGCATCCTCTGTCACAGGCGAACCAGGACCTGTAGGGACATGCAATAAAGTATTAAAACTGCCATCTGAATGAATATGTGTGGACAAGATGCCCGGCTTTTCTGAAGCCTGTAACACCACAGCACCGGCGCCATCACCAAACAAAACACAGGTATTACGATCAGTCCAATCAATAATGCGTGAGAAGGTCTCAGCGCCAATGATCAATACGTTTTTTATCCCACCTGCTTTGATAAATTTATCAGCAACCGTTAACGCATACACAAATCCTGTACAGACAGCCTGTATGTCGAATGCAGGGCAACCACTTATTCCGAGTTTCTCCTGCAACAAGGAGGCGGTGCTGGGGAAAATACGGGTAGGTGTTGTCGTAGCTACAATGATGAGATCAATATCACTGTTTTGAATGCCTGCCGCTTCAATCGCTTTAATGCCTGCTTGGTAGGCAAGATCAGTGGTACTTTCGTCATCCGCTACGATATGGCGTTCTTTGATACCAGTACGATCGGTAATCCACTGATCGGTAGTCTCTACCATGGATTCTAAGTCATGGTTTGTCAGGACTTTTTCAGGTAAATAACTACCGGTACCAGCAATTCGGGAATAGATCACAATACTTGACCTTCCAGAAGTACCTCTAAATGTTTACTGATATTTTTAGGTACGTCTTGTTCTGCTTCGATAATGGCAATATTGATCGCATTAGCAAAAGCGAAGGCATCAGCACCACCATGACTTTTAATAACGATACCTTGTAATCCAATCAGATTAGCGCCGTTATAGGCACGAGGATCTAACTCATTACGAAAGTTTTTAAGTACGGGTGACGCAATTAAGCCAGCGAGCTTAGTTAACCAATTACGGGAAAATGATTGACGCAGGAAGTGACGAATCATATGCACCACCCCTTCACTGGTTTTAAGCGCAACATTTCCGACAAAACCATCACAGACTAAAACATCCACTTCCCCATGATAGAGACCGTCGCCTTCAACATAACCGGTGTAATTCAAGTCAGTTTGTTCCAGTAAACGAGACGCCTCTTTGACACGCTCATTACCTTTAATCTCTTCAGAACCGATATTGAGCAAACCAACAGTTGGATTCGGTTTACCATCAACCAGCTCAGCCAGAACAGACCCCATAACGGCGAACTGCACTAAGTGGGCCGCACTCGAATCAACGTTCGCCCCTAGATCCAGCATATAAGTATGACCGGTCATCGTTGGCAAAGTTGAAACAATTGCCGGACGTTCAATGCCCGGTAACGTTTTCAGCACAAACCGTGCTGTCGCCATCAAGGCTCCCGTATTACCTGCACTCACACACGCGGATGCTTTCCCCTCTTTCACGAGGTTAATTGCAACGCGCATTGATGAGTCTTTTTTTCCACGCAATGCCTGCGAAGGTGACTCATCCATCTCCACTTTTTGGGAAGTGTGATGAATATGCAAACGGGGATCATCCATCACTTTGTTTTGCGCTAAGTGATGCTTGATTGTGTCCTGATCGCCAACGAGAATGAAATCCACATTTGGATGTTTTTTTAATGCTGATATGGCAGCGGGGATCACAACCTGAGGTCCGTGATCCCCGCCCATAGCATCAATTGATATCGTAAGGCTCAATTGTGGTTAGGCCTTATTCACTCGTATCAGAAACGACTTTACGTCCACGGTAGTAACCGTCTGCAGATACGTGATGACGACGGTGCAATTCACCTGACGTTGAATCAACCGACAAAGTTGAACCATTCAGTGCATCGTGTGAGCGACGCATACCGCGACGTGAAGCACTCTTTTTGTTTTTTTGAACAGCCATTAGTTAAAACTCCTAACCCTAATAAAAATCTAAAATCATTTCTTTGATTTCAATGCAGACAATACTGCGAACGGAGACTCCGGTTTTACTTCCGGTGTTTCCTCAACCTCTTCATCCCCTGAGAACCATGCCTCTGCAGGCAAACAGTCGTAGTCATGCTTTGGCACCAAGGGTAATGCCAGAATTAATTCATCTTCAACAACCGTAGCCGGATCAACCAGCTGATTGTCTTCAACCACCCACGGTTCATACTGTTCCGCCAGAGATTCAGCCAGCTTTGCGTGCTTGACCAATCCCAACCATGTATCAATCTCAACTGGGTGCTCAAGCTGCTGCATACAACGCTCACAGGTCAACAACAATGTTGTTTCAAAGTGACCTTGCATATTGGGTGTACCCGTCGGGTCCACATCGAACTGCATCGAGACCGTTACCAAGCCGGTTTTGTCGTTCAGTGAATCGGCCAACCGCGGCATATTTGCCAGTGCAAGCTCTCCTTCCAGTTTTCGTCCGTTATTAGCGAAACGGAAAGGATCAATTTCTTTAGGTAATTGCTGAAGCATAATCGCCGGAATTATATAAGAATTCTAAATAAACAGCAAAAGCTATCTAGCTTAACAATAACGTTACTGGCATATTATCAGGCGTTATTATGTAACTCGATGACGGCATTACTGTCCTCTGCGGATTGTTTTGAAGCATCATTTCTCAATGCATCAATGTAATACAGGTAGTTTTCGTCCACGTCACCTGTAATATAATTGCCATCAAAGCATGATGTATCGAAAATTTCGATATCACTTTTCTTGTTAATCGCAGCAACCAGATCAGGCAAGTCCTGATAGACCAACCAGTCGACGCCTAACTCTTTCCCTATCTGCTCGATATTTCGATCATGCGCTACAAACTCATGTGCTGAGGGCATATCAATGCCATAGACATTAGGAAAGCGGACAGGCGGTGCTGCTGATGCAAGATAGACTTTTTTTGCTCCGGCGTCACGAGCCATCTGGACGATTTGCTGCGAAGTTGTTCCGCGAACGATTGAATCATCAACCAGCAATACATTTTTGCCATCGAATTCCAAATCAATGGCATTCAATTTTTGACGGACCGATTTTTTACGCATGGTCTGCCCAGGCATAATGAATGTACGGCCAATATATCGATTTTTAATAAAGCCTTCACGATAGACCACACCCAAATCATAGGACAATTGCAGCGCGGCGCTACGACTGGTATCCGGAATCGGAATGACCACATCAATATCGTGCTCGGGAAATTCACGTTTGATTTTATTTGCCAGCTTGGTTCCCATACGCATACGGCTTTTGTGAACCGAGATACCATCCATCATGGAATCAGGTCTTGCAAAGTAAACATACTCAAAAATACAAGGTGATTTTATCGGTTTTTCTGCACATTGCTGAGAATGCAAGTTCCCTTCGGTGTCAATAAAGATACATTCACCGGGCTCGATATCACGAACAAGTTCAAAATCAAGGATGTCGACTGCCACACTTTCTGAAGCGACGACATACTCGGTACCTTTGGTCGTTTCACGTTTACCAATAACTGCTGGACGAATACCGTAGGGATCGCGGAAAGCCAGAACTCCCACACCGGAAATCATTGCAACAGCGGCATACGCTCCATTGCAGCGGCGATGAACCTGACTAACAGCATTAAAAATATCTTCTGGGTCTAGTTTAAGTTTGCTACCACTGTGGAGCTCATGTGCCAGGACATTAAGCAGGACTTCGGAGTCTGAGTCGGTATTTAAATGCCGCTGATCGGTGCGGAACAGCTCTTCTTTCAATACCTTGGTGTTCGTCAGGTTGCCGTTGTGTGCCAGAGAAATACCAAATGGCGAGTTCACATAAAAAGGCTGAGATTCTGCAGAAGTTGTGCAACCAGCGGTAGGGTAGCGAACGTGACCTATCCCCATTTTCCCTTTCAGGCGAATCATGTGACGTGTGTGAAACACATCTTTGACAAGTCCTTTATCCTTTCGAAGGAAAAGTTTACCTTCACTGTCACAGGTCATTATTCCCGCGGCATCCTGTCCACGATGTTGCAACACAGTCAATCCGTCATATAAGGCCTGATTAACCTCGGAATGACCCACAATACCAATAATTCCGCACATATTCTGCCCTGTAGGATTTAGTTGTAATTGATGTGTTGGGCGATATCTGTTGGCAACAGATCACGTACCCAAACAGCGAGTTTTTCGAAATGTTCTATCAGCAGCGCATTCTGCCACCAACTGTCGGCGGGCATCAGTGTCGCCCCTGCTCCCAATATCAATATTGTCACAATTGCAACGCCACGAAGTAGTCCGAAAATAACCCCGAGAGAGCGGTCAGTTCCGGTCAAGCCGGTTTTTTCAACTACTTGGCAAATCAGATGGTTAACCATTGCACCCAAGACTAATGTGACAGCAAATAGAATGAAAAATGCCAGAAAAAGTCTGATCGAAGGTGTTGAGATATAATTAGCGAGCAGGGTTGATAAATGAGAGTGGAACATAATGGCGACCCAGAATGCGAGGATCCAGCTAGCCAGTGAAAGCACCTCTTTCATAAAGCCACGGACAATACTGATTGCTGCCGAGATAAATATAATCCCGACAATCAGATAGTCAACCCAAACCATATAATCTCCGCAAAAGCATGCGATAAAGCGCGGATTTTATCAGATTGGCTGGCAACAACCCAGAATTTTTACAGTTATATTTCAAACGCAACAATGACACACTCTTTAAGGCACATAATGTTGAATTTGCGTCGAAAGTCCGAGCTTCTTATTCAGCGTTTGCGCAGTCTTCTCGAGCTGATTGCGATCCGTCACGGGTTGTAATCTGACCCGATAGATAACTGTCCCAGCATTGGAAGTGGTTTCAATCATCGGATCATGACCAAGAGCCTTAACCCGCCCTGCTAAGGCATCTGCATTCTGTTTCTCTGAAAAACTACCCAGTTGCAATACCCAGCGCTCTTGTGAGGTATCGGCCGCCGGTTGTGGTGTAGTCTCAGGTTGTGTTGCTGGCTTTGATTCAGACTCAATCTGAGGTGACTGAACGGGGGGGGATTCAGGCTTTGGTTCAGGTTGAGTTGGTAGCTCAAGATTGGATTCTGATTTGTTCAACTCAAGTTCTGTTTCAGTGTTGGGCTTGCCCAATGACTGTGGGTCAACTAACGTCTCATCAGCTGGCTCCACAATTTCAATATCGTCAGGTATAGGTTCAATAACGGAATCAAAGCTAATCGGCTCTTCTACCATTTTTTCCGGCTGACTCTGTTCGACAGTATCAAGTAGGAACCAGGCGATAACACCAATAAGGCACACCAAAAGAATGGCGCCTATTAAGCGTTGTTGCTGTATCAGTGTCATCCCCTACTCCTGGAATTAATCAATGTCGATTTTGAGAGTTTACCTCATGATACTTTGCTTTTTCACTCGCAATGACTTTGCCAGCTTCATCACTGGACTCAGCACCCTCAGGCATATGCTGTAGAGCCACTTCTAAAACTTCATTGATCCAGCGCACTGGCTTAATTTCGAGACCTTGCTTCACATTATCAGGAATTTCTTTCAAATCCTTGATGTTATCGTGAGGAATTAAAACAGTATCAATACCACCACGGTGTGCTGCAAGAAGCTTTTCTTTCAAACCACCAATTGCCAACACCTCACCACGAAGGGTTATTTCGCCTGTCATGGCTACGTTCGCTCGGACTGGAATCCCGGTTATTGCAGACAGCAGTGCGGTACACATGCCGACACCTGCGCTTGGACCGTCTTTGGGTGTGGCGCCTTCCGGAACGTGAACGTGCAAGTCATGATTCTGCAAAAAGTCTTCACTGATACCCCATTCTGTCGAACGGGCACGTACGACAGTGGTAGCTGCCTGAATAGATTCTTGCATTACATCACCCAGCTTACCGGTATAGGCTGATTTACCCTTACCAGGCATGACTGCAGACTCGATAGTTAATAGTTCACCACCAACTTCTGTCCAGGCCAGACCGGTTACCTGACCGATTCTATCATTCTCTTCGGCAACGCCATATTGATAGTGAAAAACACCTAAATATTCTTCAATAGATTCGGCTGTAACAACCACTTTGTCTTTGCTTTTTTCTTGTAAAATTTTCTTAACCAATTTGCGACAGACTTTTGAAATCTCACGCTGCAGGCTACGAACACCCGCTTCACGGGTGTAGCGTCGAATGATCTCCATTACCGCATCTTCAGTAATATCGACTTCTTTTGCTTTAAGTCCGTTTTCTTTTATCGCTTTTGGCAACAGATACTTCATGGCGATATTGAGCTTTTCATCTTCGGTGTAACCAGCAAGACGAATAATTTCCATACGGTCACGAAGTGCATCCGGAATATTCAGTGTATTAGCCGTACAGACAAACATGACATCGGACAAATCGTATTCGACTTCAAGATAGTGATCGGCAAAAGTCGAGTTTTGTTCTGGATCGAGTACTTCCAGTAATGCTGAAGCAGGATCGCCCCGGAAATCCTGAGCCATTTTATCAATCTCATCGAACAGGAATAGTGGATTTTTGACTTCTGTTTTGGTGATGTTTTGCATCACTTTACCTGGCATCGACCCTATGTAGGTCCGTCGATGACCACGTATTTCAGCTTCGTCACGAACGCCACCAAGTGCCATACGAGTAAACTTACGATTAGTCGAACGCGCAATAGACTGGGCAATTGAGGTTTTACCTACACCCGGTGGTCCGACCAGGCACAAAATTGGACCTTTGAGTTTCTTAACCCGTTTTTGTACGGCAAGATACTCCACAATACGCTCTTTGACTTTTTCCAGACCGTAATGGTCTTCATCCAGTACTTTCTGAGCACGATCAAGGTCAAGCATGACGCGAGAGCGCTTTTTCCAGGGTACGTCAATCAAGGATTCGATATAGTTGCGAACAACGCTGGCTTCAGCCGACATCGGCGACATCATTTTAAGCTTCTTCAACTCAGAATCTGCTTTTTCACGCGCCTCTTCGGACATATTGGCTTCTTCAATCTTGGCCGCTAATTCATCCGCTTCGTTGGCAGCATCATCCATTTCACCGAGTTCTTTTTGAACCGCTTTGAGCTGTTCGTTCAAATAATATTCACGCTGACTTTTTTCCATCTGCTTTTTGACGCGGTTACGAATCCGCTTTTCAATTTGCTGGATGTCGATTTCGCCTTCAAGAAATGCCATCAAACGCTCTACACGCTCTTTAACATCATTCATTTCAAGCAACATTTGTTTTTCTTCCAGCTTCAGTGTCATGTGCGCCGCAACGGTATCAGCCATTCGAGACACTTCTTCAATGCTGGATAAAGAAGCAATGACTTCAGGTGGGATTTTTTTATTCAGTTTGACGTATTGTTCAAACTGCCCGAGTAAAGTCCGCATTAAGACATCGGATTCACGATCATCAGCCACTTCGTCAATATAAGAAGCCACTTCTGCTTCAATGAAGTCTTCATTTTCTTTGAAGTACGCTACTTTGGCGCGCTGGGTACCTTCCACCAACACCTTAACAGTGCCGTCAGGTAGTTTCAGCAGTTGCAAGATGTTAGCCATGGTCCCGGTCTCATAGAGCCCCTCAGTGGCAGGGGCATCTTCTGCCGAATCTTTTTGAGCTAATAAAAGTATCTGTTTATTGTCATCAGTCGCTGTTTCCAGCGCTTTAATCGACTTCTCGCGTCCCACAAACAGTGGAATCACCATATAAGGGTAGACAACAACATCACGCAAAGGCAGTACGGGAACGACCGTTAGAGCGTTATCATTGGTTGTTTCTATTTCATTTTCCATTAAGGCAAACCTCTTTCACGTGCCCTGAGACACCCGGATTAAGACATGTTCTGAATATGGGGACAGACAGCAGGAAATCAAGCACCTAATTCAATAATTAAGTGCTTGATCCGTCCGTTGGACGATGCTGGTTGTTAAAGTGGCTTAATTATCACCCGACGCTAGGTCAGTATTTTGATCTTCGTAAATCAGGATAGGTGCATTTTCGCCGCCTATCACGCTTTCATCAATAACAACTTTAGAGACGTTATCCAAAGATGGCAGATCAAACATGGTGTCAAGTAAAACATTCTCGATGATAGAACGAAGACCACGGGCACCGGTTTTACGCTCCATTGCCTTACGAGCAATCGCACTAAGTGCATCATCTCTGAACTCTAAATCAGCGCCTTCCATATCGAACAGGCGGTGATATTGTTTCGTTAGGGCATTCTTAGGTTCTGTCAGAATTTGAATCAGGGCCGCTTCATCTAATTCGTCTAATGTAGCAACAACCGGTAAACGACCGACAAACTCAGGGATTAATCCATATTGAATTAAATCTTCCGGCTCTACAGTCCGCAAAGATTCACTTAATGGGCGTTGTGCATCCAAGCTCTTCACTTCTGCTGAGAAACCAATACCACCTTTGTGGGTACGATTACGGATAACTTTATCCAATCCGGCAAAAGCACCACCACAGATGAACAGAATCTTGCTGGTGTCGACCTGCAGAAACTCCTGTTGTGGGTGTTTTCGGCCACCTTGTGGTGGCACCGATGCAATTGTCCCTTCGATCAATTTTAACAGGGCTTGCTGCACACCTTCACCACTGACATCGCGGGTTATCGAAGGATTATCAGACTTGCGTGAGATCTTGTCGATTTCATCTATGTAAACAATACCGGTTTCGGCTTTATCTACATCATAATCGCATTTTTGTAACAGCTTCTGAATGATGTTTTCGACATCTTCACCGACATAACCGGCTTCGGTTAAAGTGGTGGCATCGGCCATGGTAAATGGCACATTAAGTTGTCTCGCCAAGGTTTCTGCCAGTAACGTTTTACCGCTGCCGGTAGGCCCAATCAGCAAGATATTACTTTTAGACAGTTCAACACCATCATCTTTATGACCACTACGCAAACGTTTGTAATGGTTATAAACCGCTACAGAGAGGTAGCGTTTAGCTTTATCCTGACCAATAACATAGTTATCTAACGCCTCGTTAATCTCACGGGGCGTGGGCAGTTTGCTGTCTGCTTCGTCGGCTGACAATTCCTGCATTTCTTCACGAATAATATCGTTACAGAGATCGACGCATTCATCACAGACAAATACTGATGGACCAGCAATCAGTTTTTTGACTTCATGCTGACTTTTACCGCAAAAAGAGCAGTAAAGTAATTTGTCATCATTATTATTATCGTCGCTCATAGCCTCACTACCTTACACATCTACTAATTAACATATCGGCAACTTATGCCGTTTCTTCAGGACGACTTGTCAGTACTGAATCAATTAAACCATATTCTACCGCTTGATCACCATTCATGAAGTTATCACGGTCAGTGTCACGTCTTATAGCTTCAATATCTTGACCAGTATGATGCGCCAAAATTCCATTCAGACGATCGCGTATACTGAGGATTTCTTTGGCATGAATGTCAAAATCTGATGCTTGACCCTGAAAGCCGCCTAATGGTTGGTGAACCATAATGCGCGAGTTCGGTAGACAATGACGTTTACCGTCTGCACCACCGGCCAACAAAACAGCACCCATGCTCGCAGCTTGGCCAATACACAATGTACTGACATTGGGTTTGATAAACTGCATGGTGTCATAAATCGCCATACCAGCTGTGACAGCACCGCCGGGAGAGTTGATATACAGATGAATGTCTTTATCTGGGTTCTCCGACTCGAGGAACAACATCTGTGCCACAATCAGGTTAGCCATATGATCTTCTACTGGTCCGACCATAAAGATCACGCGCTCTTTTAATAAGCGTGAATAAATATCATAAGACCGCTCACCGCGTGATGTTTGTTCAACGACGATTGGTACCAGCGCATTTTGAATACCGGTGGACTCTTCAGCAGAGAATTTGTTTGTCATATCCGTCCTATTTTCAAGGTCCTAATAAAAAATTAGCCCGTACCCATTATCCATGAGCACGGGCTACATTCCGTCACAGAGAAACGCTATTAAGCAGATGCTGCGTTAACGACCTCTGAGAATGAAGATGTACTCTCATCTACTTTAACATGGTCAAAGATCCATTCAACAACCATATCTTCAACAACGGTCATTTGGATTTCAGAGAGCTTTTCTTGATTATTCATGTAGTAGTTCACAACTTCTTGTGAATCTTCGTAGCTAGCTGCAATGTTATCAATGGCTTGCTTGACTCTGTCTTCGTCAGGCTTGATATCATTATCTGAAATAATCTTACCAATCAACAGGCTCAGCTTCACACGGTTCTCTGCATTACCTTTGAAATTCTCAACATCGAATGGAATACCATCTACATTCACGCCTTGTCCGCGCAAATTGTTTTTAGCTTGTTCCATCAGATATTCGGCTTCACGCTGAACAGGTGCTTCCGGAAGAGCCAATTCATTTTTCTCTGAAATGGTATCCATTGCGCGGCGCTTATTAAGTGTTTTCAGTGCTGTAGCCAGTTCACGTTCCATATTGGCGCGAACTTCTTTTTTAAGTGCTGCGATACCTTCTTCGACACCGCACAATGCTGCAAACTCTTTATCTAATTTAGGAAGTTTTTTCTTGGCAACCTGTTTGACAGTGACATCGAATGTAGCTGTTTTTCCTTGTAAGTGTTCAGCGCGATAATCATCGGGGAAGGTAATGGTGATCTCAGTTTCCTGATCCGCTTTTTTACCAATCAATTGCTCTTCGAACTCGGGCAACATACTGCCGTTACCAATTTCGATTAGAACGTCTTGACCTTTACCGCCCTGGAACTCTTCACCATCAACTTTACCAATAAAATCGATAGTAACGCCGTCACCTTCTTTAGCACCGCGTTTTAACGGATCCCATGTCAAACGCTGTTCACGTAACGTCTCAAGCATCTTGTCGACATCTTCATCCTGAACCTCGGCAACTGTCTTTTCCAAAGTGATACCATCTAATTTGACTGCATCAACTTCTGGGAAGACTTCATAATTCAGCGTATAAACGAATTTTTCGCCGTCTTCATCCATGCTGTCGATATGTGGCGGACCGGCAGGATTAACACCTTCTTGTGTGAAAGCTTCACGCATGCTGTCTTGAACGACAGTATCGATAACTTCTCGGCGAGCTGCTGGGCCATGGCTTTGGGCCACCATTTTCATAGGTACTTTACCAGGACGAAAACCAGCCATTTTTACGCTCGGCCTGATCGACTTAAGGCGTTCCTGTACTGCTTGCTCGATATTGGCATCTTCAACTGTCACCGTCATTCGACGACCCAGTTCGCTCACATTTTCTACAGTAACTTGCATTCTTTACCTCAAACATGGGGTTTGGCGAATGGTCTTAACCATCAGCCTATGATAATTGGTACGAGAGGAGAGACTCGAACTCTCACAGGTTACCCTACTGGAACCTAAATCCAGCGCGTCTACCAATTCCGCCACTCTCGCATAATCGGTTATCAGACAACTCAGTTGCCCGAAGAAGTCGGCTATTATAGCTACAACACAGCGATAAAACTACCCTTGCATGGCCAAAAAAGTTAAACCCATATTGGCTTGCTGACAGAACTGCTGGAATGCCAGGAAATCCTGTTGGCTAATATCCCGTCCACTGGCATTGCGATCAGCCATAAATACACCGATGACTTTATTACGGACAATCGCCGGCATAACTATATAGGGAGGCGTACCCAATAAACTGAGAGTGTCACGTGACAGAGTACCGCCCAAATTTTTTGGGTCGCCTGATATTAACCGGGCTTTTTTTGTGCTGATAATCTGATGAAAGACATTCTCTTGCTTGCGAATATCAATTTTTAAAGCTGTGGTAAGCGTGTCCTCGGCGTCACCCAAAACATACTTACATGACAAATGCGTTCGTTCGGGGTTAAGTATTGCGAACATCGCTCTGTCTGTTCCCACACCACGATAAACACCTTCAAGAACCATCTCCAGAACGATACCCAAACTAGCCTTATCTTGAACAGTGGTGGCGATCTCCTCCATAACTGACATCAGATAATCATTATCAGCTTCAGGAAAAATTGGCGCTGGTTCTGTTGATTCCTGCTCTGGTTCAGCCGCTCTATCGCCCGCAACTAATTCAGACTCATCATGCTCAATGTCATCATCGTCAATAAGCGGCAGATAAGGCTGCGGAATTTCACGGCTTGCTTCGTAGCTACCATAAAGTTTTGTGACTTCTTTCGCTTTACGCGCATTAGCAAATGCCATGTCTTTGAGGTCAGCTGTTTTTATGTTTAAGGTCTCAGCCATCTCCCTGATGACTGTTTCCGTTTCATCACTATCCCAGCCTTGCGCAGCGGCACCCGCTAAAGCATTACCATAATTAATGAACGTTGTTCGCGTATCTGTACTTCGCCCATTCACATAATCGTCTAATAATTCTCCCAATGACCAGGATTTACTGAGTCCTCTTGTCAACGATATCAATGGAAAGCCAAGTATTTCTGATTCAGCATCCGTTTCGGTGACCCCTGAATCAAGCGCAGCTTGTAATGCATCTGCAGATTCATCAGCAAACGCCCAGAATGCCATTTGTCCTAACCGTGACAATAAGGTCGCGACAAAAATATCTTCGGGGTTTTTAGCCTTCACTTTTACCGCTAATTCCTGAGCCTGAGTCGCAGCGTGAAATGCCATACCCATCTCTTCGACTAATTTTTGTCGGTTTTGCCCTTTACCGAGATTATCAACCAGGACCATTGATAATGTCAGTGCTCTTACCTGATCAAAACCAATCACCATGACGGCACGTGAAACGGTATTGATTTGTTGTTTAGTTGGGTTGAAATGAAAGCTATTGGATACCTTCAATAAACGTGTGGTCAAAGAGGCATCTTTAAGTACGATTCGAGCGACATCTGAAGCGGAGGTTCTTTCACTGTTAACGGCATCGGTAACACTGGATACTGTGCCGGAAAAAACCGGCATGTCGTCATCACTTAACTGTTTAACCCACTCATTAACGTTTTTACTATGCTTTGCTGCCAATCTCAGTCCTTCTTCTTCATTTCATTTGCTATGCCATGAGGCACATGCCCAGTAGCCACATGCGCCAGTGCAGACATGCAATGTTGTTCTTGATCATCAAAAAAGATATCCGCACCAAAGGATTTCAAAAATGGCCCTTTTTCCATGCCGCCCAGAAATATAGCTTCATCGATACGTATACCCCAGGCACGCAGTGTGCGTATGACGCGTTCATGAGCTGGTGCTGAGCGTGCTGTAACCAGAGCTGTTCTAATGGGCGAAGCATCTTCGTCGTATTCTGTCTGGATTTGATTTAAAGCCAGCAAGAAATCTTTAAAGGGTCCCCCTGGCAGGGGATCTTTGGCTGTTTGCTGCTCATTCTCGGTGAAGGCCTTTAAACCGCGCTCTTTAAAAATACGTTCTGATTCATCCGAAAATAAAACGGCATCACCATCAAAAGCAATGCGAAGCTCTTCCGACTCATTATTGTTACCGACATTGGAAGGCAATATTGTTGCGGCGGCTATGCCTGCGTCGAGTGCCATCCCGACATCTTCGGGGCTGGTTGAGAGAAACAAACTGGCACTGAAAGGCGCAACGTAACGATAAGGACTACTGCCCGAGGTAAACACGGCTCGGGTGATACTTAGTTTATGGTGTTGTATGGAGTTAAAAACACGTAGCCCCGTATCGGCGCTATTGCGGGATAGCAGAATAATTTCCACTCTCGGCGTGTTGGGATTATTATCATTCAACGCCAAAAGTTTGCGAACCAGATTGAATGCACCACCCGGTTCAAGTGGTACGTCCTCATTCTCGATCTGATAGTTACAATAGGCTTCTGTGCCCTGCTCTTCATAAATTTTATGACTTTCATCCAGATCAAATAATGCTCTGGAAGAAATCGCCACAACCAAGCGTTTGGTATCCTTTGTCATATCGCTTCTTTCATTAGATTGGAACCATTTTTCCGCGCAATCCGTAAAATACGTTGCCAGGCTTTTTTACTCAATTCAGGCATCTTGGCTGCCTCCATAATCGCTTGCAAGTCATCATCCAGAGAAGAAACAACCGATACCCCGTTAGGCTTGCCCTTGGGAAAGTCTCCTTGTCCGGTAAAGACAACTAAACAATGAATCGGCACTTTTGGCGCCAGCGTCTGCAGTGCATGTTTTGAGTTATGAATATGACGTAAAGGATTAGGAAACTTGTAACTACGTCCATTAACAATCTGTGTCCACTGGTCAATGCGCTCTGCACCAAACAAATGCCCTGTAATCGGATATGTTTCCAGAATAAGTAATCCTTGGTCCATTAAAATCAGTCTTTCTATTTCAAGTATGCCACCGATTCCATCTGGAATAACGACAGAGTCCACCTGGTCCAACTTCAATTGTTCCAGCGCTTTATCAAGTAGTCGTATTTTGCGTGTTTTTTTCTTACGACGGCTAATGACAAAAACTACAAACAGCACCATTACCAGCATGGTAACGCCAACTAAGTGCCACGATGAATCCACGTTAAAAATAGTATTTACCCCATCCATCCAATCATTCAAAGACAAAATTATATGAAATCCTTATTAGTTATGTGAATTACTTAATAGATTGCGGGTTGGGTGGTAGATGAGTAATGGGATCTTCGTGGATGATGACTTCTGCTTCATCGAACAGGTCTTTCACTGCATTTTCCAACTCATCTGCAATCGCATGTGCTTCTTTTAATGAGAGTGTTTCATCTAACTCCAGATGCAACTGAACAAATACAGTTGTTCCTGACCGGCGGGTTCGTAAATCATGCAGGCCTCTGGCATTCGGGTGATTCAGTACTGTGGCTCTGATTTTCTGACGTTCCTCGTCTGGTAGTTCATGATCCATCAATAAATCTATCGCCTCTCTAACAATCGACCAAGCACTGTAAAGTATGAATAAAGCAATAGCTATAGCAAAAATCGGATCAAAGACAGACAGTCCATACACAGCCAGAACCAATGCAACGATAACGCTTCCATTAACTAACAGATCAGTTTTGTAATGCAAAGCATCTGCTTTTATTGCAGTCGAACCGGTGTGTCGAATCACATAACGCTGAAAACTGAGTAACACGAGCGTCGCAACAATTGAAAAAATCATCACTCCTATACCCAGACCGACTCCTGCAGTGAGCTCTTGAGGTCTTATCAGACGACTGATGGCTTGAAGTAATAATATCCCCGCTGAACCGGCGATAAACATCGACTGCCCTAACCCTGCTAACGGTTCAGCCTTGCCATGACCAAACCGATGTTCTCTATCCGCGGGTTGCAGGGCATGATTGACAGCAACGAGATTCACCATTGATGCGAGTACGTCCAGACTTGAATCAACCAGTGTAGCCAGAATACTGACTGAATCACTGATAAACCATGCAATCAGTTTAGCCACAATGAGAGTGACAGCTGTCATCACAGATGCGTATGTAGCCATACGCATCAAGCGGCCTTTATCAATCTGTTGAGCGTTATTCATGGAGTCAGTATAGTTGGTTGCATTAATTGCGGCGAGTCTAGCAATAAAGCCCGTATTATGCCCACGTTTAAATCAGGATTGTTATATGGCCCATATCTCGGTTAGCACCACACCGTTTAAAGATCAAAAACCAGGCACCTCTGGTTTACGTAAGAAAGTTCGCACATTTCAGCAGGCCAATTATCTCGAAAACTTTGTTCAGTCTACTTTTGATGCCATTGGTGATTGTGCTGGCAAAACATTAGTCGTCGGTGGTGACGGCCGCTTTTATAATAAAACAGCGGTCCAAATTATTTTAAAAATGGCCGCTGCAAACGGATTTGAGCACGTTTGGGTAGGTCAGAATGGGATACTTTCCACGCCCGCAGCGTCTTGCGTGATTCGTAAATATCACGCTTTCGGCGGCATTATCCTCTCAGCTAGCCATAACCCAGCCGGCGAGGATGGTGATTTTGGTATCAAATTCAACACTGCCAATGGTGGCCCGGCACCGGAATCAATTACTCAAGCAATTTTTGATAATAGCCTGATAATTGATACGTATCATATTAGTAACGATACAGATATTGCTCTAGATAAAATTGGTATTCAAAAACTGTCCGGAATGACTGTCGAAATTATCGATTCCGTTACTGATTACGCTGATCTAATGGAAACATTATTTGATTTTCAGCAAATTCGTGAACTGCTGGCCAAAGCTGACTTTTCGATGCGTTTTGATGCCATGCATGCGGTAACTGGACCTTACGCCAAAGAAATCCTGGAAAACAGACTAGGCGCAGCTGACGACACCGTAATCAACGGCGTACCACTTCCTGATTTTGGAAAAGGGCATCCAGATCCCAACCTTACCTATGCGGAAGAACTGGTTGCTGAAATGTTTTCAGATAATGCACCTGACTTCGGTGCTGCATCGGATGGTGACGGTGATCGCAATATGATTCTGGGCGATAACTTCTTTGTCACTCCTTCAGATAGCTTAGCGGTGCTGGCAGCAAATGCCGGTTTGGTACCAGCTTACCGTACCGGTCTGACAGGTATTGCCCGTTCAATGCCGACCAGTCAGGCTGCCGATCGTGTTGCTGACAAACTCGGCATCGAAGCACATGAAACACCAACCGGTTGGAAGTTCTTTGGTAATTTGCTTGATGCCGATCGCGCCACCTTATGCGGTGAAGAAAGCTTTGGCACAGGCTCCAACCATATCCGTGAAAAAGACGGTTTATGGGCTGTCTTATTCTGGTTGAATATCCTTGCAGTGAAAAAACAATCTGTTGCCAGTATTGTTTATCAACATTGGCAGGAGTTTGGACGTAACTATTACACACGTCATGACTATGAAGCGATTCCCCTTGAGCAAGCCACAGAGCTTATGCAACAGCTGGAAAATCAGTTACCTAACCTGGCTGGTAAAGAATTTGATGGACGTAAAGTCAGTTATGCAGATAACTTTAGCTATCACGACCCGGTCGATCATAGCATTGCCTCGAAACAAGGCATTCGCATTGGTTTTATCGGTGGTGATCGTATAATCTTCCGTCTTTCCGGTACAGGCACAGAAGGTGCGACGTTACGTCTCTACATTGAGTCTTATCAGGATGATCCGAATAAATTACTGGAAGATACGCAACATGCATTAGCTGATTTAATCGAATTGGCTGATTCTCTGGCAAAGATTGTCGTCATTACGGGTCGAAAAGCACCAACCGTTATCACCTAAAACTAAGGTTTTTCAATGCAACAATTGATTCTTGGTTCAAGCTCGCCGTTCCGGGCTGAACTTCTAAGTAAGCTTAATATGTCATTCATTCAGGCATCGCCTGAAATTGATGAAACACCACAAGCAGGTGAAAAACCTGCGATGCTGGTGAAACGTCTGGCAGAGCAAAAGGCTATAGAGATAGCCAAAACCCACCCGGACGCACTTATTATCGGTTCCGATCAAGTCGCTGTTATTGATGAGGCCATTTTAGGCAAGCCAGGCAACCACCAGAATGCGGTAAAACAATTAAAGCAAGCATCAGGCAGGGAAGTAAAATTTTTAACCGGATTAGCCCTGTATAATGCTCAGACCCAGAATATGCAGTCACTGGTCGAGCCTTTCAGTGTGCATTTCCGTCAACTAACAGACGAGCAAATAGCGTTTTATCTCAAAAAAGAACAACCCTATCAGTGTGCTGGCAGTTTCAAGTCCGAAGGTTTTGGTATAAGCCTGTTCTCGAAACTGATGGGAGATGATCCCAATAGCTTGATAGGGTTGCCTTTAATTCGTTTAATTGAATTACTTCGTCATGAAAAAATCGATGTCTTACAACCAAGTCATCCGTAAGCCCTACTCTGCTGCCTGTTCTTGATTTTGCTGTTTTTCAGCGTTCCCCATAGCTTGTGCCTGCGCAGCTAGGTTATTCATGGTCTGAGTCATCATTTTGCGTGCAGCTCTTGAACGCATTTTTTTGGCCATGCCTTCTACCAGACTGGGTTCAACATTATTCTCGGTTAAATGCAGTTTGAGTGCGTCGAGATGTGTTTCGCAAGACTGCATAAGTTGGCTAGCCATATCCTGACCAGATGTAGCACCTTTTTGTGGTTGTAGTCGGCCATGCATCATGCAGCCATTATATTCAGTAATGATGTTATACATCTCATCAGATTGTTCTGCAGTTAGATCGGCCGGCGTGACATACTCTTCTGCTGTGACCATCGATGAGAATGCCAGCAAGGCAGCTGAAAAAAGAAACTTGTTCATTGCGACTCCGTTGTTGCTTATGGTTAAGTGATACATTATCCGTCTTAATGGACAGGCATTAGAAGGATTAATTCCCGATAATACCTGAACCCGACTTTTTTAGCAGTGACGATGAGCAACAGAAGATCTTTCATGTAGATATAAGCAATAATTACCCATAAAATACAAATAGATAAACAATTTTTCAAGAAACAGAATGAATATAGCTAACCAAGACAAACGTGTTCATGACATTCAAGAATGGCTGATGGCTGTGCTGCCCTATTCAGATTTCGATTTATCGACGGCTTCAGCAGATGCCAGTTTCAGACGCTATTTCCGGGTTAACCAGAAACAGTCCAGTTGGATCGTGATGGATGCGCCACCCGAGCATGAAGATATTGAGCCATTTGTAAAAGTCGCTGAATTTTTGGCTCAATTCGGTATCCATGTTCCCAAAATTTATGCAAAAAGCTTACAACACGGATTTTTGCTTTTAAGCGATCTGGGCGATACCTCGTTTTTATCTGTTCTCAATCCTGAATCGGCAGATTTACTCTACGCAAATGCAATAGATGAAATTATCAAGATGCAGTTAGCTCCGACGACTGCGATCGATCTACCTCTCTACAACGCTGACTTACTGAACACCGAAATGAACTTATTTCCTGAGTGGTTCTTAAAGCGTCACTTAAATTTAGAGCCACCTGCTTGTCTCGACAACATATTCAAACTACTGATTGATAATGCACAAACACAAAATCAATTTTTTGTTCATCGTGATTATCACAGTCGAAATTTGATGCTTGTTGATGAGCAGAATGTGGGTGTGATTGATTTTCAGGATGCCGTCATCGGGCCCGCAAGTTATGATTTGGTTTCATTACTTCGTGATGTTTATATCGAATGGCCAGAGGATAAGGTGGATAGCTGGCTCGAGAATTATTTTGCGAAGGCACAACAAAACAACCTACTCGATTGCGAAAAAGAAACTTTTACACGCTGGTTTGATCTGATGGGATTGCAACGCCATCTCAAAATACTGGGTATCTTCTGCAGACTCGCTTATCGTGATAATAAGCCACGATATTTAAAGGATCTGCCTCTGACATTACGTTATGTGCTGCAAGTGACGGAACGTTATCCCGAATTGAATGCACTACATGCGTATCTCACCAAAACATCAGACATTATGGCAATTAAATGAAAGCAATGATTCTTGCGGCAGGACGTGGGGAACGCTTACGGCCATTAACGGATACTACCCCCAAACCGCTTATTTACGCTGGTAAAAAAAGGCTTATTGAGTATCTAATTGAAGGTCTTGTAAAAGCCGGACTGACTGAGATTGTCATTAATTACGCTCATCTGGGCGAACAATTTCCAGAAATAATTGGTGATGGCAGCCAATATGGCGCTCATATTCAATATTCACCCGAACTGGACGGCGGTCTTGAAACAGCGGGCGGCATTATCAATGCACTGCCCTTACTCGGTGATGAACCCTTTGTTGTAGTAAATGGCGATATCTGGACTGACTTTGATTTTTCTATTCTGCCAAATTCCAGATTAGCTGGAGATAATCTAGCCCATTTATTCTTGGTAGCTAACCCGATGCATAATTCAGAGGGAGACTTTGCTTTGGATTTAGCTGGCCACATTCAGCTTGAAGGTAATCCTAAATTCACCTTTAGTGGTATTGGTATCTATCGAAAAGAGCTGTTTGAAAGTCTGGATAATTCAAAAAGACCGTTAAAGCCTTTGTTTAATAAAGCGATTAAAGAGAACAAGCTGAGTGGTGAAGTGTATCAGGGGCAGTGGTCGGATATCGGAACTGTTGAACGTTTACAGGAGCTTGAACGGCAGATCGAAAATTAATGCTTCAAGCGCAGAGAAATTCCAATAATGCTTTTTGCGCATGCAGGCGATTCTCAGCCTCATCCCAAACAACACTCTGTTGACCGTCAATCACTTCGGCGGTCACTTCTTCACCCCGGTGAGCCGGTAAGCAGTGCATGAATAAGGCATCTTTTGCAGCCACATCCATAACACTTTTATCGACCTGGAACATGGCAAATGCCGCTTCACGTTTACGTTGCTCTTCTTCCTGGCCCATACTGGCCCATACATCAGTCACCACAAGATCAGCACCTTCTGTAGCTGCGTGTGGGTCATTAAATAGCTTAACGGTAGCATCAGCGGCGTCAATAATCGCCCGGTTGGGCTCATAACCTTCCGGCGTAGCGATGTGTAAGTCAAAGCCGAACTGTTGCGCAGCATTGATATACGAATGGCACATATTGTTACCATCACCAATCCAAACCACACGTTTGCCAGCAATTGAACCTCGATGTTCCTGATAGGTCTGCATATCAGCCAATAACTGACAGGGATGAAAATCATCGGTTAGCGCGTTAATAACAGGTACTGAAGAATACTGAGCAAAGGTTTCCACTTTGCTGTGTTCAAAAGTACGAATCATCACAGCATCAACCATACTGGAAATAACACGAGCAGAGTCCTCAACCGGCTCACCGCGGCCCAATTGCGTATCATCAGGTGATAGGAATATAGAACCACCGCCGAATTGAATCATAGCCGACTCAAACGAGACACGGGTACGGGTTGAAGATTTTTCGAAAATCATCGCCAAAACCCGATTCTTCAATGGCTGATAAACCTCGCCACGCTTGTGCAACGCTTTTAACTCGCTCGCACGTTGGATCAGCTGTTTCAATTCATCAGCACTGAGGTCTTTCAGGGTCAGAAAATGTCTCATTTTACGCAACGCTCTCAACAGCGTGAGATGACAAAAATGTCAAAACCAGCTTACTTACTTTATCAACGATAATGTCAGCTTCTTTAGCAGTGATAATCATCGGTGGCACTAAACGAATAACTGACTCGGCAGTCACATTTATCAATAAACCGTCAGCCAGCGCTTGTTTGACTAGATCAGCGCAAGGTATCGATAATTCAATCCCCATCATAAAGCCCAGCGCACGGATGTCTTTAACGCCAGCGTGATCACCTAATTTAGCTTGAAAACGATTGAGCATGTGTTCACTCAAGGTCTGAACGTGCTGGCACAACTCCTCTTTTTCAATCGTTTCCAGAACAGCTAATGCAGCACTACAGGCAAGCGGATTACCACCGAAGGTGGAACCATGATTTCCGGCTTCCAGTACGCCAACGCCAGAGCCTGCAACTAAACAGGCACCGATAGGTACACCATTCCCCAAACCCTTTGCTAATGTCATCACATCAGGGAGAACGGCTTCGTTATGCTGAAACGCAAACCACTCACCTGTTCGGCCAACACCCGTTTGCACTTCATCCAGCATCATAAGCAATTTACGATGAGTACAAATAGAACGCACACCCGCCAAAAATTCTGAATCTGGGATTTTTATCCCGCCCTCACCCTGAACAGGTTCAAGCAAAACAGCCACGGCTTCCGGCCAGTGACCAATTGCCATGCGCAGTGCATCTAGGTCATTGTAGGGAACACGAACAAAACCAGGTAACAGCGGATCAAAACCTACCTGTACCTTGGCATTACCCGTTGCAGTCAATGTTGCCATAGTTCGTCCATGGAAGCTGCCATCCATGACGATGATAACGGGCTTATCAATACCCATGCCGTGGCCATATTTACGGGCAATTTTTATTGCTGCCTCATTGGCTTCAGCCCCAGAGTTGCAAAAGAAAGCTTGTTCCATACCTGACAAAGCAGTCAGCTTGTCAGCCAGTTGTGTCTGCAAAGGGATATGGTAAAAATTAGATGTATGAATCAAGGTTTCAGCCTGCTTCTGAACGGCTTTTGTAACAGCAGGATGACAATGCCCCAAATTACAGACAGCAATACCACTCAGCGCATCAAGGTACTGATTTCCATTTGTGTCTGTTAACCAGGCACCCTGACCTTTTGCAAAAGCAACATCAAGACGACCATAGGTGGGCATGACTGACTCTGTCATGGCTAAACTCCTTGCCGTGATAGCAAACTACTAAGCCTTTTTTCAGGCCTGACAAACGAAAAATGGCAGTTTCTTATGAAACTGCCATTTCTCAAAAGAGCGGTATTTTATAACGTTATTAAGGGATAAGCAAAAAATCCCTGTCCGCTTTGTTTATGCTGCGTAGTTTGTTGCAACAAAGTCCCAGTTAACCAAGCCCCAGAAGGCTTCAAGATATTTAGGGCGCGCGTTGCGGTAGTCGATGTAATAGGCATGTTCCCAAACATCAACTGTCAACAATGGTGTTTGACCATCTGTTAATGGGCAACCTGCATTACTGGTATTGGCGATAGCAATACTGCCATCGGCATTTTTTACCAACCAGGTCCAGCCCGAGCCAAAGTTAGTTGCAGCAGATTTGCTGAACTCTTCTTTGAATGTATCGAATGAACCGAAAGTGCTGTCTATAGCTGCAGCCAAATCACCTACTGGTGCACCTTTAGCATCAGGAGTCATGCAGTTCCAGTAAAAAGTGTGATTCCACACCTGAGCCGCATTGTTAAAAATACCACCGCTTGCAGAAGTGATAATGTCTTCCAGAGATTTGCCTTCAAACTCTGTGCCTGGAACCAGATTGTTCAGGTTATTGACATAGGTTTGGTGATGTTTGCCATAGTGATACTCAAGCGTTTCTGCTGAAATAGTAGGTTCCAGCGCATTTTGTGCATACGGTAGTGGTGGCAATTCAAAAGCCATATTCAATCTCCTAAAAGTGAAAAAAATAACCGAGTAAGTTATATCAATAGTCTAAAAGAGCACTCACTCTATAGCAAGTACCCCAAAGGTGACAGTTTTAATCACAAACCGCCAAAAACCGTTAACATTGATATATCGAGTCCCATCAATATAGCGTCTTCTCTACCCTGTTCTGCCGGATAGTAACCACGTCTTATTGTCATCTCATTGAAACCAAACTGTTGATATAGGTTTTGTGCTCTTTGGTTGGAGCGTCGTACCTCAAGAATCAATAATGCTGCTGAACGACTCTTGGCATGGTCAATGATATGTTCCAGTATTCTACGCCCAAAACCCTGCCCTTGCAGATCCGGCCTGACGCAGATGTTCAGCAAATGTGCCTCATCCATGACCAACTGCACAATAGCAAAACCAATGATGACATCGTAGGGATCACAATAAACCCATGCATAATGTCCGGCATCAATACTGTCCGAAAAGTTCTTGATACTCCAGGGAAAACGATTAGCAGACTTTTCAACGGCATGAACCTCGGCCAAGTCTTCCTCTAACATTACCCTGGGCAATATCATTTCAACATTCTCTAGTTATATAAGGTTTTAAGTAACTTTAGTGCTTGCCAGACAGTGGCTTTCTTACGGCTGTCTTGTAACATGTCGCTCAAACTGTAGGTCGCAATCCAATGACTATTTGCTGTATCTGTAATTAGGGTGGGTTGCGAAACATCGAATGCTGTTGGCGCATTGATGCCATCAATATGTCCCAGCATAAGAACAGCTTTGTCCTCTTTCGCGGCATCAGCAATTTTATCTATCTGTTGATGATCAAGCATCGTCACTGACTGCGTGCTGAGATTGATAGCTTTCAGCATCGACTGTAACAAGCGTTGCTCCTCGTTATCCAGCCGAGTTGATACCATCACAATCCAGACAGGATGACTGAGGTCAACGTTTTGAGTTCCAGTGGCCTGCTGCTCATCCGTCTGAGGCGTCGGCTCTTTTACACTCCGTGTTCGTAGCTGCCAGACAGGGATACCAAGTTCAGATAGCGTGCGATGTTGATATTCAGATAAAGGCATCAGACTTGAGGATGCGCCCGATCAACATGTGCAAGAATTTTATTCAGAGCATGAATATAGGCTTTAGCTGATGCAATCACAATATCCGTATCAGCCCCCTGCCCGCTGACTATGCGCCCCCCCTTTTCGAGACGAACATTCACTTCACCCTGGGAATCAGTACCGGTTGTGATATTGCTGACAGAATATAATTGCAATTCTGTATGACTTTGCACGATTGACTCAATTGCACGATAGGCGGCATCAACCGGTCCACTCCCGGTCATCTGAACTTCAATCTCTTCATCGTCAACAGACAGCATGACTTTCGCCACCGGGGTTTCACCTGTTTCACTGCATACTTTCATTGATAACAAGCTGATCCGTTCGTCTGTGGTCGCAACAACATCACTGACCAAAGCCTGAATATCTTCGTCAAAAATTTCATGTTTCTTGTCAGCTAATTCTTTAAAGCGTGTAAAAGCAGCATTGAGTTCAACCTCTGACTCCAGTTCAATCCCCAGTTCCTGTAGACGACTACGGAATGCATTACGGCCGGAATGTTTACCCAATACCATACGGTTGGTGTTCCAACCCACGTCTTCCGCACGCATGATCTCATAGGTTTCACGGTTTTTAAGTACACCATCCTGATGTATGCCGGACTCATGCGCGAATGCATTCGCGCCTACAATTGCTTTATTCGGTTGTACAACAAACCCCGTTACACCAGAAACCAGGCGCGATGCAGCCAGGATGTGTTGTGTATCGATATTGGTATCGCAAGGCAACATATCCTGACGCGTTCTGACTGCCATAACGATTTCTTCCAGCGCGGCATTACCCGCACGTTCTCCGAGCCCATTAATCGTGCACTCCACTTGTCGAGCACCATTCATCACAGCAGATAGAGAGTTAGCAACGGCAAGTCCTAAATCATTATGACAATGGACAGAAAAAACGGCTTTATCAGCATTAGGGATACGCTCACGCAATGTAGCGATTAGCGAACCAAACTGATGCGGCAGGTTATAACCGACCGTATCAGGGATATTGAGCGTTGTAGCACCGGCATCGATCACCGCCTCCAGAATACGACATAAAAAATCGGTATCACTTCGTCCGGCGTCTTCAGGTGAAAACTCAACGTCATCGGTATACATCCGTGCCCGCTTCACCGCTTTAACCGCATTCTCAACCACCTGATCCGGCTCCATACGAAGCTTCATTTTCATATGAATGGGAGAAGTTGCGATGAAAGTATGAATGCGCGAAGCATTTGCAGACTTAAGTGCTTCACCAGCACGATCAATATCAGCATCCAGTGCGCGTGACAAACTACAGATACGGCTATCTTTTACTGCTTTAGCGACGGCCTGGACAGCTTCAAAGTCGCCTTGACTGGCGATAGCAAAACCCGCTTCGATAACGTCAACGCGCATACGTTCAAGGGCTTTGGCAATGCGAACTTTTTCATCCTTGGTCATCGAGGCGCCAGGGCTTTGTTCGCCGTCACGTAAGGTTGTGTCAAAAATGATTAATTGGTCAGTCATGTTTTCCTGCTCCGTTGTGCAGACTATTGATCTTATTCAAGTACTCTCAGACCGAGTACTAAGGTTAAGTCTGGACGCCCTGAGGCAATCGAAGCAGGTTTAACAGACTATAGTCAGCAACAACCGTATTGGGTTGAGACGCTGTGGGTAAAAATAACAACGACATTTCCGTATTCATAATGCTAAATAGTAGGTTCAAAAAGCAAAATTGCCAAGGGATTATTTGTTCTGAGCCCTTTCGCTGCGGCGTTGACGAAGCTTTATCAAAGTAAATACTGGTCCCGAAACGGCATAAACAAGGAAAGCTAGAAATAACACTAAGGGTGGATCATTTGCAACGAGGGCAAATATTAAAACCAAGGCCAATAACTTAATAAATGGGACACGATTACTAAAGTCCAGATCTTTAAAGCTGTAGTAACGCATCGAGCTGACCATCAAGATGGCACAGAAAAAAGTCAGTGGCACGGCGATGTTAGTTATTATGGCCGGATCTAAGCCAAGGTCAGTACCTAGCCAGACCCAGCCCGCTATAGAGGCTGCTGCTGCCGGACTTGGCAAACCTTGAAAGTAACGTTTATCGGCGGTGCCAATCTGCGTGTTAAAGCGTGCTAAGCGCAAAGCACCGCAAGCAGCATATATAAAAGCAATCATCCATCCGAATTTTCCGAGATCGAATAATGCCCATTGGAACATCACCAGCGCAGGAGCCAGACCAAACGCTACCATATCTGACAGACTGTCATATTCAGCACCGAAGGCACTCTGGGTATTGGTCATACGGGCAATACGACCATCTAGTCCATCCATGATCATGGCAACAAATATAGCGATAGCGGCAGACTCAAAGTCGCCACGAATAGCCGCAATAATGGCGTAGAACCCTGCGAACAAACCGGCGGTTGTGAACAGATTGGGTAGTAGATAAATACCACGCTTTTGCTGCTTTTCACTGCTGACCATACATTACTCCCTGACTATAGAGGTCTCATTATGACATTACACCTCTCCAAACAAAACGGGGACGGCTGTTTTCACAACCGTCCCCGCGTCTGACTCTGTCAATTATTGATTAGTTTTTGCTTTTATCAACAATTTTCTGAATCCAAGGCATCATTTCACGCAGTTTGGCACCGGTTTGTTCAATCGGATGCTCCGCATTCAGACGACGCATTGCTGTCATTTCAGGGTAACCAGACTGGCCTTCCTGAATAAATTGCTTGGCGTATTTACCTTCCTGAATATTTTTCAGTGCTTCACGCATTGCCCAACGACTTTCTTCATTGATAACACGAGGGCCCGTCACATACTCACCATACTCTGCATTATTGGAGATGGAATAGTTCATGTTAGCAATACCACCTTCGTACATCAGATCAACGATCAGTTTGAGTTCATGCAGACATTCAAAGTATGCCATTTCAGGCTCATAACCGGCTTCTGTCAACGTTTCAAAACCGGCTTTAACCAGTTCCACAGCACCACCACACAATACCGCTTGCTCACCAAACAGATCGGTTTCAGTTTCGTCACGGAATGTTGTTTCAATGATACCTGTGCGGCCACCACCGATAGCTGATGCATACGACAAAGCGATGTCTTTTGCTTTACCTGAAGCATTCTGCTCAATCGCGATTAAGTCAGGAATACCACCACCTCTAACAAATTCACTGCGTACAGTATGGCCAGGTGCTTTTGGCGCAATCATCACTACATCCAAATCTTCACGTGGTGAGATTTGGTTGTAAACAATAGCAAAACCGTGGGCAAAAGCGAGAACTGAACCTTGTTTCAGGTTTGGCTCAATTTCTGATTTGTAGAGTTGAGACTGGAACTCATCTGGTGTCAGTACCATAACCAAATCGGCACCTTTTACAGCCTCACTGACGTTATCGGAGACTTTTAGACCAGCACTTTCAGCTTTAGCAATAGAAGAAGAACCTGCGCGCAATGCGACGGTGACATCAACACCAGAGTCTTTCAGGTTGCAGGCATGGGCATGGCCTTGAGAGCCATAACCGATGATTGTGACGTTCATGTCTCTGATAATGGAGAGGTCACAATCTTTATCGTAATAAATGTTCAAACTCATGGTTGAGATCCTTAGTTTTTTTCTAAAAGCGATTTTATAATCGAATTACAGGTGTAGGCTTTTTTCGCCGCGGGCAATACCTGAAACGCCACTACGGACTGTTTCAATGATCTTATGCTCAGCCAGTGCATCAATAAATGCATCCAGCTTGGTCACATCGCCCGTTAATTCAATGGTATAGGTGGAAGATGTCACATCAATGATGTGTCCTCGGAAAATATCCGACAACCGCTTAACATCTTCACGTTGCGCCATTGTTGATGCTTTGACTTTAATCAGCATCATTTCACGTTCAATGTGAGGACCTTCAGTGAGATCCAGTAGTTTAACCACATCAACCAGCTTATTCAGCTGTTTGGTAATTTGTTCAATAATGCGATCCGTGCCAGTGGTGACAATCGTCATACGTGACAAAGAGGCATCTTCAGTTGGTGCCACTGTTAGTGATTCAATATTGTAACCACGGGCAGAAAACAAACCAGCCACACGCGACAACGCCCCTGCTTCATTTTCGATCAGGATGGAGATAATGTGACGCATGTTATGACAGCTCCCTTTCTGGATCTTGTGGTGGCACACAATGCGGTGACATATGCATTTCGTTATGTGCCTTACCTTGTGCAATCATCGGATACACGTTTTCAGTTTGATCTGTAACGATATCGAAGAATACCAAACGATTTTTCATCGCAAAGCCACGCTCCAGTTCGGCACGTAAATCTTCCGGACGCTCGATACGGATACCGACATGACCATAACTTTCAGTCAGTTTTACAAAGTCAGGTAACGATTCCATATAAGAATGCGAATAGCGGTTTTCATAGAAAAATTCCTGCCATTGACGCACCATACCCAGGTATCGGTTATTCAATGCTACGATTTTGACCGGTAAGCCGTATTGCAAGCATGTTGACAGCTCCTGGATACACATCTGAATACTGCCTTCGCCGGTAACACAAATAACCACGTCATCAGGGTAAGCTAACTGAACGCCCATTGCGGCAGGCAGCCCGAAGCCCATCGTGCCGAGACCACCCGAGTTTATCCAGCGGTTGGGTTCATCGAAACCATAGTACTGAGCAGCCCACATCTGATGCTGACCGACATCTGATGTTACGTAGGCATTACCTTCCGTAATTTCATGCAGCATCTCAATTACCATCTGTGGCTTAATCTTATCGCTGTTCCGATCATAAGACATGCATTTGTTGCTACGCCAGCCATTAATCGTTTTCCACCAATCATCAATCGCCTTCTGATTGGGTTTTTTCTTGTCGTTGTCCAACAGAAGATTCATCTCCTGTAACACATCCGGCACGTTACCAACGATAGGCACATCCACTGTGATGGTTTTTGAAATGGACGATGGATCGATATCAATGTGAACAATTTGAGCGTGTGGGCAAAATTCTGCGATCTTACCGGTTACGCGGTCATCAAACCGTGCGCCTATCGCAATCAGAACATCACAGTCATGCATTGCCATATTCGCTTCGTAGGTACCGTGCATGCCCAACATACCGAGGAACAGCTCATCACTCGCAGGATAGGCACCCAGGCCCATCAGCGTGCTGGTAATCGGGTAGCCTAGCTTACGTACGAATTTACGCAATTCATCTGAACCGTTACCCAAAACCACACCACCACCGCTATAAATCATCGGCTTTTTAGCGCTAAGAAGCAGATCAACTGCACGCTTGATTTGGCCTGTATGCCCCTTCAAGGTTGGTTGATAGGAACGCATTTGAACGCTTTCCGGGTAATGATACGGAATCTTAATATTTGGATCCGTGATGTCTTTAGGTACATCAACAACAACCGGACCGGGACGGCCTGTTGTGGCGACATAAAACGCCTTTTTGACAGTTTCAGCCAGATCGTTAATATCTTTTACGAGGAAGTTATGTTTTACGCAAGGACGTGTGATACCGACAGAATCAACTTCCTGAAAAGCATCGCTACCAATATTTGCAGTAGCAACCTGCCCAGTAATAACCACCATTGGAATGGAGTCCATATACGCTGTCGCAATACCCGTCACCGCGTTGGTTGCACCGGGACCTGAAGTAACCAAGACCACACCAGGCTTTCCTGTAGCACGTGCATAGCCATCGGCAGCATGTGTTGCTGCTTGTTCATGGCGGACGAGGATGTGATTCACACCCTCCTGATTGTATATCGCATCATAGATGTGAAGCACGGCTCCACCAGGATACCCAAACAGGTATTCGACACCTTCATCTTTGAGACATTGTACTAATATCTCACCACCGCTTAATTCCACGAGTTTCCCTCTTAATCACTTCACGCGAAGCTTAAAAACATCAAACGTGTAAAGTTACTTGTAATGCATGATAAGGTCAAGAACCAGCGCTGTTGCCACTCGAGCGAGGATCACAACTATTTCGGCTTAACTCATTAGCTGTGGCATAATTCGCGGTTATGACTAACACAAATTTGACCCAACTTCGTATCACCCGTCCTGATGACTGGCATCTCCACTTGCGCGACGATCTGGCCTTAAACCGAACCGTTCCCGATACGGCTCGCCTCTTTTCAAGAGCCATTATCATGCCTAACTTAAGGCCGCCTGTTACTACAACAGCTATGGCTGGCGAGTACCGTAAGCGTATTTTGTCTGCCCGCCCTACTGACAGTCAGTTTGAGCCACTCATGACCTTGTACCTCACTGACAACACCTCAGCATCAGAAATCCAACGCGCCAAAGAAAGTGGGTTCATTCATGCTGTCAAACTTTACCCTGCCGGTGCAACCACGAATTCTGATGCCGGTGTCACTGATTTAAAGAATTGCACACCAGCTTTGGAAGAAATGCAGAAATGCGGTATGCCACTGCTAGTACATGGTGAAGTAACCAGTTCGGATATCGATATATTCGATCGCGAAAAAGTCTTCATTGATCAAGTCATGCGACCTTTACTCAATAAATTTCCATCGTTAAAAGTGGTTTTTGAACATATCACCACCGCCGATGCCGCGCAGTTTGTCAGCGAAGCTGATGGTCATATTGCGGCAACTATTACACCACATCACTTGCTATTAAACCGAAATGATTTACTTGTGGGTGGCATCCACCCGCATCATTATTGTCTTCCAGTATTAAAGCGCAATACGCACCAGCAAGCACTGATTGAAGCGGCGACCAGTGGGAGCAACAAATTCTTTTTGGGCACAGACAGCGCACCACACCCACGTGAGGGTAAAGAAAACAGCTGTGGCTGTGCCGGAATATACAGCGCGCATGCAGCCATAGAACTCTACGCTGAAGCGTTTGAAGCGGCCGATGCGCTGGACAAGTTAGAAGCTTTTGCCAGTTTTAATGGCCCTGATTTTTACCAGTTACCCCGAAACACCGACACAATCACACTAAATAAACAAAGTTGGTCTGTGCCTGAAACGCTTGAGTTTTCTGATTCAACATTGGTACCTCTGCGTGCGGGTCTATCGATCGACTGGCAAGTCACAGATTAGCTCCTGTGAACAGATTTAACTACTTTGTGTTTTACGTTTTCGCTGATACATCAGCTGATCGCCTGCAACGAGAAGATCTTCCAGACCTTGGTGCTTTTCCGGGTCGAAAGTCACTGAGCCATAAGAGTAAGCAATTCTGTAATCAAGCGTAAGCGCCTGATTAACCTCTTCAATAAGGTCTGCAAATCGAAGCAGAATTTTTTCTACTTCAGCATCGAGCGCATTGGGCAATAACAGAACAAATTCATCACCGCCGATTCTTCCTAGAATATCGGTTTGTCTGCTGACCTGCTTCAAGTTTTCTGCAAATTGTTTCAAAACATTATCGCCTTCTTCATGACCGAAGTTGTCATTAACCTGTTTGAATTTATTCAAATCCAGGAACACTAAGCTCACAGGAACCGATTCACGACGACAAAGATTTAATGCTTGGTTCGCTGCAGAGAGAAAGCCTCGACGATTATAGATTTCGGTGAGTTCATCCATAGTGGCTATTTGAGTAGCATGAATTTCATGCTCTACAAGCTCAGCTAACTCTTTCAGAATCAGTTTTTCTCGTTGGCTGAAGTGGCGTGGTTTATGATCTATTAAACACAATGTACCGAGCTTGGTGCCTTCGACATAAGTTATCGGATAGCCTGCATAAAACCTTATATAGGGCTCATTAATGACAAAGGGGTTATCGTCAAAACGCGGGTCTTGATGGGTGTCTTGTATAACAAAAGCATCGTCACCCAAGATAGCGTGGCCGCAAAAAGAGACATCGCGCGAGGTTTCTGAAATACTCAATCCCTGACATGATTTAAACCATTGTCGATTTTCGTCCACTAGACTGACTAACGCTATTGGCACTTCGAAAATACGCATAGCAAGCCGCGTCAGCCGATCAAACCGCTCTTCTTTATTCGTGTCTAATAGGTCTAACGACCTGAGGGTGAAAACTCTTGATTTGTCATTAGCTGGTTTATTTGGTTTTTGCATAGGTTTTCAAGCATTGATCGAATGTACAGGTTGACACTTTTCTCACCCATTAAATTCAAATGTCGTGAAATTCACCAAACCAGCTTTTGCATACGATCGTTTTCAAACGATCACCGAGCTAGCATGACCTAGAGTTTTACACCGATACGTTGCGCAACTTCCTGGTAGGCCTCAATGACACCACCTAATCCTTGTCTGAAACGGTCTTTATCCAGTTTTTTCCGGGTTTCAGCATCCCAGAGTCGACAACCGTCCGGACTAAACTCATCCCCCAGATAGACATCACCATTAAACAAGCCAAACTCCAGTTTATAATCAACCAGAATCATACCGGCATCGCTGAAAAGCTTCTTCAAAAGAACATTAACTTTAAAGGTTAACTCTTTCATTTTTATTATATCTTCTGATTTTGCCCAGCCAAATGTTTCGATGTGATACTCATTGATCATCGGATCATGAAGCGCGTCATTTTTAAGGAAAAATTCAAATATTGGTGGGTTAAGTTCCATGCCATCTTCCACACCAAGACGACGAACCAGACTTCCCGAGGCAACATTTCTGACCACACATTCAACCGGCATCATCTGCATGTTTTTTACCAGTGATTCGGTGTCGTTTAACAGTTTTTCAAAGTGGGTTGGAATACCGTTATCGGATAGGTACTGCATGATGTGGGCATTAAATTTGTTGTTCACTTCGCCTTTACGACTCAACTGTTCAACTTTCTCACCATCAAATGCTGAGGTGTCATCACGAAAGCTCAAAACAACATAATCTTTATCATCAGTAGCAAAGACGCTTTTAGCTTTGCCGGAGTAGAGTTCTTTTTTCTTTTGCATTTGAAGTCTCTTAACGGTTATTTACTTCACGCCAGTCAAAGCCGGCATCCTGGTGCGCGACACCAATCCAGTCCTGTTCACATCCCAATGCATCAGCGAGTAAAGGCACTGCTATCGATGGGCAATTATTTTTTTCAGAAATATGCATAGCCATAATATGCTGAAGTCGTGACGTGTCAATTTTCTCAAGTAATGTCGCAGATTGCACGTTATTAAGATGACCAAGTCTGCCAGCTACGCGCCTTTTGAGATGGGGTGGATATTCCCCTTGTTCCAGCATTGTCATGTCATGGTTTGCTTCAAGTAACAAGGCATCACATCCAGAAAGTGTGTTTTCAATCAATGGCGTAATCGAGCCGACATCGGTTAATAAACCAAGTCTTACAGCACCATTAGAAAAAACAAACTGGCTGGGTTCACGTGCATCGTGAGGAACAGGATAGGGCTCTACTTCAATATCATCGATAAAAAATTTTTCGTGGCAATTAAACTCACGAATATATTTTTTAACATCAACGGGCAAACAGCCCGCCGTACCCGGTGTTGTGTAGACAGGTAGATTAAACTTACGCGCCATGACTCTGACCCCGGCCATATGATCCGCATGTTCATGCGTGATTAATATGGCAGAGAGAGACTCGGGACTGATATTGAATCGTTGTAGACGGTTTACCGCTTCACGCGCAGAAAAACCACAGTCGATCATCAACGTGGTTTTTCCTGACGTGACTAGCGTTGCATTACCTCGACTGCCGCTACCGAGGGAAGCAAATCGCATTATGGTGCGAGTTGTTCCTGAATCAGGTTAAGCAAACGTTTGGCTGTATCGCTGGACGTACGTTTTTCTTCAGCATCCAACACCATAACGCGAGTGTCTGCGGCTTCAGAGAGAATCTTGATGTAGTAGTACTCATCAGGGTTTTCCTCAGCATCATCACGCCAGAAAGCCCATCCATCGAAGAAACCATCTTCTTCCTGTTCAGCTTGCTTAAATGGATCAATGTAGCGCACAAAATAATAACCACGACTGCGATCACGATCTTCAACAGCGAAACCTTTGCTGTCCAGAACCCGACCAACACGACGCCATGCTGTCTGATAGTCTTGTTCAATAACCAGACTTTGCTGACCATCTGCATCGTCCATCAGGAACACTTGCGCTGTTTCTTCAGGAATAGGGGCTGGTTTTTGTGCTTCGATCTTAGCTACGTCTTCCTGATAAAGCGTACCTAAATACTCGGCTAATTGGCGAAGCATAGCTTCGTTCTTCTGAGCATTAGCTTGCGTTTCATCAGTTGCGTTTAAATATACTTCTGACATTTTCGATGTGTCGCCGCGTTCTAAGCGAATGCGGTAGGCATAACCATCGGCATCTTCAACGGTATCCATCAGACCGATACGACCGTCAATACGGTCAATTTCGATACCTTTCATGGCCCAGAATTCCTGAATACGTTGCCAGGTGACTTCACGTTCACCAGGAACGACCAAGTGGCGGTTACGGCCTTCACCTGATAAAGAAGGTTTTTTATCTGGCGTGACGTTGTATCTGGCTGCCAATGGATTATTAGCGGCTTCTTCAAATTCGGAATAGGTTGCTGTGCTTTCGTCGCTACCTGCGATGTCATCGTTGATACGTTTTGTACTCAGATCAGGCGGCACATCCAGCGCTGGCATTGTTTCAGCCTTGCGGTATTTCTGGGTATTGTCTGGAACCACTTCATCCAATGTAGAAAAGGCACCACAGCCACTCAAGACAGCCGACATCATGACGACTAGCGATGTTTGTTTAAATAATTTCGCGTTCATTTAGTAAAGTTCACTCATTTATTTTAGTTTAGAACACCCGCCGTAATGAGGGCTTCACGTACCGACTGATGGTATTTTTCCGACAATACCGTCATTGGTAGGCGAATACCTTCTGGGATCATTCCCATTTCCGATAACGCCCATTTAACAGGAATAGGGTTAGCTTCTACAAATAAAAATTGATGTAAGGCTACCATTTTTTGGTTTATTTCTCGGGCTTTTTCTTCATCATTGTTCAAAGCAGCCACACACATCTCATGCATCAGAGCTGGTGTAACATTCGCTGTCACCGAGATAACACCCACACCGCCGGCCAATATAAAGTCGACTGTGTTTGAGTCTTCACCGGTATAGAGTTCAAAATCATCCACTGATAATTGTTTGATTTGCTGAACCCGTGATACATCACCAGTAGCCTCTTTAATGGCTATGATATTTTTAATTTCAGACAATCTACCCACCGTTTCCGGCAATAAATCACAGGCTGTGCGTCCCGGAACATTGTATAGGATCTGAGGGATATCTACTGCTTCGGCAATCGCTTTAAAGTGAAGGTACATGCCTTCCTGAGTAGGCCTATTATAATAAGGTGCTACCAGTAACACAGCATCAACATTGAGATTTTTTGCTGACTGTGTGAGCTCGATTGCTTCTGATGTGGAGTTTGCACCTGTCCCGGCAATAACAGGAATACGACCATCGACGTATTCAACCACTTTGCGAATGACATCCGTGTGCTCATTAACGCTCAAGGTTGCAGATTCACCGGTCGTACCAACAGCGACAATGGCATCTGTGCCTTGGCTGATATGAAACTCGACCAGCTTTCGCAGGCTGTCATCATCCAGAGAGCCATCTGCTCGCATGGGTGTGACAAGAGCTACCATACTGCCGCTAAACATAGATTAAGGACTCCGAAAAAATAACAGGCATGGTACTTTGCCTGCCTGTTGATGACAAGATCAGACTGTATTGTGTAAGGTACGTTTTTTATCAAATCGTTTTAAAACAGGAAGATTAGATGACACAAGTACAACTTGGCCAACCCGTACCTGACTTTGAGCTCCCCAGCACTGGCGACAAAACCTTTCGTCTGTCAGAGCATAAAGGTAAAAATATTCTTATCTACTTTTACCCGAAAGACAATACACCGGGTTGTACACTTGAAGGCCAGAACTTTCGAGATAACATCGACTTCTTCAACAATAATAACACCGTTATCGTCGGCATTTCCCGTGACAGTCTGCGCAAACATGAGAATTTCAAAACAAAACAGAATTTCCCCTTCGACTTGTTATCAGACGAAGATGAAACGGTTTGTAATTTATTCGATGTTATCAAACTCAAAAAGCTTTATGGCCGTGAGTATATGGGTATTGATCGCAGCACATTTTTGATTGACACCAATGGCATATTGAAAAATGAATGGCGTAAGGTCAAAGTGAAACAACATCTTGAAGAAGTCCAAGAAGCTATATTGGAACTTTAAATACGCGTTTAAAATCAACATTCTAAAATCTTTCTCTAAGCCCTATTCTGGTTCAGATTGAATAGAGAAATCTAACAGGACGCACCACTGACGTGCGTCCTTTTTTATGTCTATTGAACAATCCCTTTTATAAACATCAGCTTATGAATTGGCCCAACGTTTGCTCACAGATTACTTGTAAATCTATGGGGGTAGAACGTGAACGTATTGAAAAGTCATTCAATGAATTTGAGCCAAAGTGAAAAACGATGGCTGCCGTGGTTTGGTGAGACAGGCAAATTGGCTATGGGTCGTTCCTGTTTTCTTAACCGGCATAATTACAGCGCCGTTGAAAAAACCTTTGAGGGAATTGCTGCAACACGGGTAAAAATCCTCCAACAATGGGCTTCCAGCCATTGGGATCAGATGGAATTGCTGGCTGAACAGATAATCGATAACTTCCCTGACATTGACACCACAGTCTTACAAGACAGAATGCTTGCTGCACCTGATTTTTCTGAGTTATTTGTTATTGATACTCAGGGCACTGTCATCCACTCCACGTACCCGCAACATATCAGTATGAAAGATCTATCCAGCAAGGCAGTGGACAAAGGTCTGAATGACGCATTTCTGCATGGACCCTATGTCGATAACATGACCCTAAAAGTCGGTCCATCTAGCTCCAAATTTCATGACGAAGTTACGTTAATGTTTTATCAGCCCCTTAAACGTGAAGGGGAAACTATCGGCGCGGTGTGTGGACGAGTGCCCAATGATGTTTTGGGCGATCTGATTCAGCGGGAAGCCGGCCACATCTACACTGAGTCTGGTGATAATTACATTTTCATGGTTGAGTCCCGTTTTGAACCGGCCTATCAACAGGGTATTGCCCTCTCCCGTTCTCGTTTCGAGGACAATACCTTCTCACACGGTGAAAACCTGAAAAGCGGCATTCACACTAAATGGGGCACAGTGGGTGTAAAACGACACACCGAATTTGAAATTCGCTTTACTGATCCGGCTACAGGACAACTGCATCCCGGTGTCAGAGAAACTATCCGTAACGGAAATAATTTGTTTGTCACGTATCCGGGATACTCTGACTACCGGCATATTCCGGTCATTGGCAAAGGCGTTACCTTCCAACTCAAGGGATCACCCGATCGCTGGGGCATGATGTGTGAAGGTGACTTGGAAGAAGTTTATCGCCGCCGATCCATCAATGTCAGCCTGATGAAAGGTTTTGTTATGGCTATGTTTGCCTTGTTAGGCGTTAATGCCAGCTTACATGCGTTCACGGGCTTACAGGATCTCATCATCAATGCGATTACGGCCGCAATGATTGTTTTCATTGCCGCAGTATATAAAAAGTTCACCACCAACCCACTGGCAAACAGACTGGATGAAATGACCGAAGTTATCCGAACCATCGCTGAGGGTGAAGGAAACCTTGCTCAGCGAATGGACAGTAACCGTATGGCAAATGACGAAACAGGCGATATGGGCAGATGGATAAATAGTTTCATTGATAATCTCGACGGTATTGTGGGTCAGGTGATTACGACAAGCAGTAATGTCAGTCACACCAATGAAGCCATGCTGGAAACCAATCGTGAAGCGTTTCATGTCTCAAATGAAGTCGCCGCTGCCATCGATAAAATGTTGCAGTTATTAGAAGCTCAAATCCAGGATATCGGGAATGCCTCAACGACGGCAGAGTCAATGAAACAAGCCATGGACGAAGTGGTTCAGGAAGCACGAATCCAGTTTGAATCGGTGCGTAGTGGCACCCAGGAAATTCGGGATGTTGTGGAAACGTCTGCCAAAGCAGTTCAGAGCCTGCACACACGCACTGCTGAAATCGGTAATATCATCGGTGTTATTTCTGAAATCACCAATCAAACCAATCTATTGGCCTTGAATGCAGCGATTGAGGCTGCACGTGCCGGCGAGCATGGTCGCGGCTTCTCCGTTGTAGCTGAAGAAGTCAGAGGACTCGCCTCACGCACCGCGAACTCTGCCGAAGAAATTCAGAAAATGATCGAAGCCATCCAATCTGAAACACTAGAAGCCGTCAAGTTCATGGAAAGCGGCGTTAATAATGTCGATCGCAGTTTACGTAAAACCGAAGAGGCCTCATCTGAAAACACCCAATTACATGCGCTGGTCGAACAAATGTTTGCCACCATTAAACAGCTGGATCAAAACAGTCAGTTACACGGTTCCACTGCGCGTGATGTTGGTCATTCTGCCGGTTTGATGACACATGCCATCGACGCATTGCAACAGCGTTCTGTCATGGTCAGAAATACTGCCCGTAAACTCAGTCAACTCGTCGGGGTGTTCCAGGTCAGTCATCGCTAATCTGTATATTGCTAATTAAAACATAAGGATATCTCAAGGATATTGTTTGTCACTCTTTATGTAGGCGACAGTTTTATAAGCCAACAAAGGAGCAAATAATATGGAAAGCACAATTAATAGAGAAAAATTTCACGGTAAGTTTGCTGCGATTTTTAACGATGAGGCATCTGCCAACGAAGCACGTAAGCTATTAATGCAAAAAGGGAGCTTCTCAGCAGGACAGATCAATATTGTCAGACCCCATGACCGTGCGGCTGGCCACAAAATCGAACCAGAAACCAGTGCTATAGGCAAAGTCTTACTAACGTCTCACGTTGTTTTTGGTGGCATGGGTTTAATATTAGGTCTGTTGATTGCCAGCCTGACCTCAACATTTGGCCCGACATTTGCCCAATCGAGTCCGCTCTTGACGCACTTAGCTTTGGGTCTCATCGGTCTATTTCTCGGTTTAATTGTCGCAGGTGCTGTTTCTTTGAGACCGGACCATGATCCGCTAATCACGAAGACCTTAGAGGCCTGTGAGCATGATCAGTGGGCTGTGATCGTTCAAACAAAAGAATTCGAAGATAATGAACGTGCGCGCCAACTGCTTAAGCCTGTTGCAGTTTCTGTCACAGAAACGCTCTAGTTCAACGAGATTTAATTAATTATCTGTCTATGGGACTTGTCTACTAAAAACGGTCTCAGTATGATTACCGGCCCCGTTCTTCAACGGGGTCTTTTTTTGTGCAAAAAAAATTAATAAAAAAATAATTTTGAGGCACCAAAAACGCACAAAACTTGTGATCGCCCATCGGGGTTAGCTTAGCTCCGGATCACCCATAAGTTATCCACAAAAAGTGCACAATTTATGTGCAACTTTTCCACTTGCCAAGACTTAAAAAACACACTATCTTGTGGTTCTATCACTTCACAACCACAACCTCTAGTGGTTTTGTGATTTTTGAACACACTAACAAAAGCAGGGATTTCACTATGGCGAGCGAACCAGCACAAACTACACATACCCCCTCTTCCGCGGAAAGCGGCTACAGCGTTATCCGTCGTAACGGTAAGGTAACGGATTTTGACAGCAGCAAAATTGCCGTGGCAATTACGAAGGCTTTTTTGGCCATCGAAGGTGACGCTGCGCAAGATAGCCGCCGAATCCACGATACGGTTAAAAAACTGACTGCCCAGGTCACGGATAACTTGCTGCGTCGACTGGATGAAGGTGGCACGGTTCACATCGAAGATATTCAGGATCAGGTCGAACTGGCGCTGATGCGTGAAGGTGAATACAAAGTCGCTCGCTCCTATGTGGTTTATCGTGAAAAGCAATCCGAAAAACGTGCTGAAGAAGAAAAGAAACATCCACAACCAGCTAACGAGACAACACTGAATGTCACACTGGCTGACGGAAGTCGCCAGCCGCTGGACATTGATCGTCTGCACGGTTTGATTACTGAAGCCTGTGAAGGCCTGGCAGAAGTTGACCGTGAAGCAATTTTGCGTGACACACAACGTAACCTTTTCGACGGCGTAAAAGAGGCCGACGTTGAAAAAGCCTTGGTTATGGGTGCACGAACATTTATCGAAAAAGATCCCGCCTACAGTGTTTTGGCTGCTCGCCTGCTGATGGACGGTATCCGTCGTGAAGCACTGTCTTTCGTTTATAAGATGCCAAAACAAGCGGCACAAAATGAAATGGTTGATATCTACCCTGACTACTTCAAGAGCTACATCCACACTGCCATTGAAAAAGAACTGGTCGATTCAGAATTGGCACTGTTTGATTTGGAGCGTCTGGGTAAAGCACTGAAACCCGAACTGGATTTCGATTTCACCTACCTCGGCCTGCAAACATTGTATGACCGTTACTTCATTCACTATGACGGCACCCGCTTCGAGTTACCGCAAGCATTCTATATGCGTGTCGCAATGGGTCTGGCTATCAACGAACTCAACCGCGAAGAT
>NZ_CBFHHW010000003.1:0-11659 GCF_965655755.1 Methylophaga sp.
TGTCTTCTTCCTCGAGGCTCCATAGGGTTCCATTTAAATCACGTGGAGCTTAGTCTTAATGAATCATTCTGAAATATTTCTCCATACACAAAATTGTCTTGATGATTTTAATGACGCGCGAAATGTGCTTAGAGCTGTTAAACAGTCGAGTAATGAACTACTCAGAAATGCAGCATTTAAATATGCTGTCATAGCCTATTGCAGGGCTTATACCTCCTCAAAAGGAAGTCAAGGAGGTTCAATGGTGCTCGATAAAAAATATATCCCTGCAGATTTTCACGATTGCACCAAGAATTACTTGGTAGCCGACATAAAATTTATGCTCACACGGATAGAGATATTCTTGAAGCCAAATTACAAGTTTCTGAGATAAGTGGACAAAAATTTCCAATGCGAAGTCAGAACGTTATTTATCCGCTTCATTTGATGACGAGGATTAATGAAATTATCGACTTGGCAGAAAAGACTATGGATGCAATTATTGATGATTATCCAAACCTTCTAGACAAAATCACTGACTAGCACCACAGCTGATCAAATTTAATCTAAGTTAGATTACTGAAGACATTCTTTCGCGTTAAATAGCGAGTCAGGGATTTGTTCGCCCAAATCCCTAACAACCCTAGGGCGCCCCAATGTGCTGGCCTGCGGCTTCACTGCGTTGCTCGGTGAATCTGGGAAGTGGCTAAAACTCGCTTCGCTCAAACACTAGCCAATTCTTATCCAGATTAACCTGCGCTACTCGTCAGCACAAAAGGGGAGGAAAAGCGGGAGCAGATATCAGCGTTGGTAAAGATCCCACCCTCGCCCTCAAGGCGAAAACCTGTCGTTAAATTAAACCGGGAAGTTGATAGGCTTCCTGGTTATAAACAGCCCCAGCATTAAATCAAAACCAGCCTCAACAATGACAACCCCCAACCTCACAAGCTAGGATAGGAACCAACCATTAAAACCAAACCGGAGTCACATGTTTGTCGACCTCAGTTTAGGCATCAATGTTGTCATCTTCCTTTTGGCCGGCGCGGTGGTCGGTGTCTGCGGTGTCTGGCTGACAGAACGGGCTGAGCAGTTAGCCCATCTCACCGGCCTGGGACAGGCCATTTTAGGCGCCGTATTTCTCGGCATTATTACCTCGTTGGCGGGTACGATTACCTCTATTACCTCCGCATGGGAAGGGGCTGCTGAACTGGCTTTCGGTAATGCCATCGGTGGGATAGCCTTACAGACAACCTTTTTGGTAATAGCCGATATGCTTTATCGAAGTGCGAATCTGGAACATGCCGCTGCCTCGGAAGAAAACCTGATGCAGGGCGTATTACTAGTGGTATTGCTGGCATTACCGTTATTGGGTATGACTGGTCCAGGTATCACAATCTGGACGGTTGATATCGTATCTTTCGCCATCCTGGGCGCTTATCTGTTTGGGCTGCGCCTGCTGAGACAGTCTCACCAGACGCCCATGTGGACTCCACGAAAAACAAGTGAAACCAAAGCAGAAGAACAGGCACCGCAATCAGCTGATATGATCTCGGCTGGACTGGAATTATGGCTTTCTTTTTTACTGTTGGCTGCGGTTGTTGCGGTAAGCGGCTGGCTGATTGCCGAAACCGGGATCGTCATTACTCATCAGAGTGGTCTCAGTCAAACTTTCTTTGGTACTGTGTTCACAGCTTTGGTTACGTCGTTACCGGAATTGGTGATAGCTATCGCAGCTGTAAGGCGTGGCGCCCTGACACTTGCAGTGGGGAATATCATCGGTGGTAATACGTTTGATGTGTTGTTTTTGGTGCTTTCTGATCTAGCTTACCGACCAGGCTCAATCTATCAGGCGGTGTCTGGTACGATGGCATTCTGGCTAGCGCTTAATATTTTGATGATTGCTATTCTGCTTTTAGGTTTGTTGCGTCGTGAGCGACATGGTCTTGGTAATATCGGTTTTGAAGGGGGGCTAGTGTTAGCAAGTTACGTGATAGGTGTGACGTTGACTTTCTTTTACTAACCTTGTTTATTTTCTAGACATAAATTTACGATATCGACGATCAAAACTTCTTTCTCAGTGAGTGTTTACCTATGCTTCAAAGAAATGAAGCTAATCAAGAAGCCGTAAAACACCGAACTATATGCGTGACTTGGAGTACGGTATGCTGCGCATAAATGTTGAGAGTGATTAGTTTCGAACGATTGGTCGACCTACCTCCCATTCGGGATGTAGTGTTATTCCTGTATATGTGGCCGGAATATACACCGAAGAAATATCTATTCGATGGTTCCGTTAAGCTCGTCTTATGCTCACGAGCCATTATCAATTATGAAGCTGAAGAGACAATGTATAAAATCAAACATCAATACGTTCACTTTTTATGATGACAACATCACCGACAGAGAAAATTGGGCATCCAAAGAAGCAACTGCTCTATAAATTTCTTTTACTCAGTCTGACGATACTAGGTTATTTTGCTTACTTAAGTGTTGAATACAATGTGATCACAGGTGGCATTGCATCGCTCTTAACCTGGAGCTTCTTCGTTTTATGTACACCCATTGCCGATGCCGGATTTCTCTTGGATTTTCCACTTCGGTTGCTATTTGGTATACGTATGTTTATTTCGGAAGTGGTTGTCTGGGGGGTGGCAATAACCATTAATATCATTGCCTTTGCTTATTTTTCCGAGTTTTATGAAACAACAGCAATAACACGGCTTATGCTGGCAATATTAACCACGCCCTATCCATATTGGAGTGTCATTGTCTTGTCTGGCGTAGGGACGTTCTTGTCAATTCGATTTGCAGATGAAATCATGGATGTTGTTCACCATAGAGATAGAAAATTCTTTCATCGCCATGGCTATAAGCATGAAATTATCATTATTCTATTTTTCATTTTGGTTTTTCTTGGCTACTACAAACTCATAGCATCGCTGGGCATAGATGGGGTTTTATAAAGGGTCTAAGCTCATTTTTTACAAGAGCTTAATTTCCACTGTATTCGCAAGTAATTGATAGCAGTAGTGATGAGAGATTCTCTTTACTATCTGGATTTATGTTATTCAATGGATACTCTCCGTAGTAAATATATTTAAGAGCGTGTGCATTACGGGAAAATAAACCTGATATTGTGGTGTATATCGTTTTTTTCGGGGGAGAGGATATGGAGAGTCAACATAACTGGCATCATGTATCACAGGAAAAGGCACTCTCTGAATTAGATACAACGTCTGCAGGGTTAACTGCCGATGAAGTATCAGCTCGACTCGATATTCACGGCCTTAACCGATTGCCCCAGCCTCCCCGTAGTAATCTACTGAGACGTTTCCTTTTACATTTCAACAATATCCTAATCTACGTTTTGCTGGGCGCGGCCTTTATTACGGGCTTGCTTGAGCATTGGTTGGATACATCTGTGATTTTGGCGGTAGTTATTGTCAACGCGATTATCGGTCTGGTTCAGGAAGGTAAGGCAGAAAAAGCAATGGATGCGATCCGGCATATGTTGGCGCTGCGGGCTTCAGTGCTACGTGATGGTCAACGGCATACTGTTGATGGTGAAATGCTTGTGCCTGGGGATATCGTGTTACTTGAGGCCGGTGACAAGGTACCTGCTGATTTAAGGTTACTTCAGGCTCATGGATTACAAATTCAAGAAGCCATCTTGACCGGAGAGTCAGTGGCTGTGGAAAAACAAGTCAAGTCAGTGGCATTGGATGCTGAGTTGGGGGACCGTTTCTGTATGGCCTATAGTGGTACTACGGTCACCAGTGGTCAGGGAACAGGCGTTGTAGTTGCTACTGGTGCGGTAACCGAGGTAGGGCGTATCAGTAGCTTGCTAGCCGCTGTCGAAACGATGACTACTCCTCTTGTCGAGCAAATGGCGGTCTTCGCCAAGTGGTTAACCTTTTTTATCCTAGCCATTGCCGTATTAATTTTTGTCTTCGGACTCATTATTCAGCAGCATAATTTCACTGAGCTATTTATGGCTGTGGTGGGCTTGTCGGTGGCTGCCATACCGGAAGGCTTACCTGCAGTGCTGACCATTACATTAGCTGTCGGGGTGCAGGCCATGGCTCGGCGTAATGCTATCATCCGTCGTCTGCCAGCCATCGAAACACTTGGAGCGGTCTCTGTGATTTGTACAGATAAGACCGGTACTCTCACACGCAATGATATGAGTGTGGTCTCGGTGGTGCTTGATGGACAGTTTTATAGGGTTGAGGGTAAGGGATATGAGCCGAGGGGGGACATAAAAGCTGCTGACAGCGTTATTTCAGTTCTCGAGCATCCACAGCTGGTGGAGTTGGGCAGGGTTGCTTTTCTCTGTAACGATGCTGAGCTAAAAAGACACGATGATGTGTGGTGTGTTGAGGGTGACCCAATGGAAGGGGCCCTACTGGCATTCTCTGGAAAAGTTGAATTAGACAGTGACCTTGAAAGTGGTCAGTGGACCCGCACTGATATTATCCCCTTCGACTCCAGACACAAATTCATGGCCACCCTGAATCATGATCATGAAAACCATGCAGTTATTGCAGTCAAAGGTGCTCCAGAAAAAATTCTGACGATGTGTAAAGCACAGCGCACTGCTGATGGTGGTACCGACCCATTAGACCAGGCTTACTGGAATGAACAAGCCGAGAAAATCACAGCTCAGGGCCAGCGAGTACTTGCTTTGGCGGAAGTGGCGGTAACCTCTGAACATATGGTGTTGGAACATAGTGACGTCAATGGCAGCTTGATTATGCTTGGCTTGACAGGGTTGATGGATCCGCCACGCCCAGATGCGATTGAGGCTATAGCAGAATGTCGTGCGGCAGGTATTCGTGTAAAGATGATCACCGGTGACCACGCGGCAACCGCTTCAGCGATTGCTCAGCAGGTTGGCCTGCAAAATCCTGCGAACCCGCTGACTGGTGCTGAGCTCGATAAGCTTGATGATAAAGCTCTTGGGAAGGTCGTCATAGATACAGACGTTTTTGCCCGTACCAGTCCAGAGCATAAGCTAAGATTGGTGATGGCAATGCAAGCGTGCGGCCTCACAGTGGCTATGACAGGCGATGGCGTCAATGATACGCCTGCACTGAAGCGCGCGGAGGTTGGTATTGCCATGGGCAATAAAGGCAGCGAAGCTGCCAAGGAGGCCTCGGACCTAGTCTTAGCTGATGATAACTTCGTTTCGATTGCCGCTGCCGTTCGAGAAGGACGAACGGTTTACGACAATATCAAGAAGGTCATCAGTTGGACATTGCCAACCAATGCAGGCGAAGCTTTAACCATTATTGTGGCGCTGATGCTCGGAATGGCACTACCGATCACACCTATTCAGATTTTGTGGGTAAACATGATCACTGCCGTCTCCTTGGGTATTGCTCTTGCCTATGAGCCGACGGAGGAAAACACTATGCGTCGGCCACCGCGTCTTCGGGATCAGCCGCTATTAACGGGGACTTTGGTGTGGCATATTATTTTGGTGGCGACTCTGTTTCTCTGTGGTGTGTTTGGGATTTATGCCTACGCGATCGAACAGGCGTATTCGGAAGAGCTTGCACGGTCAATGGTGATGAATACACTGGTGGTGATGGAAATATTCCATCTGTTCTTCATTCGCAATATGTATGGTACATCGTTAACTTGGAAAGCTATACGCGGTACCAAAGTTATTTGGTTAGCGGTGCTGGTTGTTACTGTCGGGCAGTTCGCTGTTACTTATCTGCCGTACTTGCAGTCTGTATTTACAACACAGGCCATACCTCTTCTGGACGGATTGCTGATCATCAGTATTGGTATAGCGCTATTTGTGATTATCGAAATTGAAAAACAGGTACGGATTCGGTTATTTAATAGCTAGGCGGCGCAACTTTCGTGCCCTTCTTCCTAACAATCCAAATACGTTGAAAGCAAAAGACGCGATGCTAAATTCAATATTAACTTGTCCATCTGTGAACCTTTTCAGGCTTTAGCAGTTACCGATTCGCTCGGACTTAAAATTCATCTTCATCAGCATGGGACCCAATGGTGTATTCATTTCACCATCCATCTTCCCGTTCATCTGTTCGCCATGAAAAGCTGCATTGCCTTTGAACATCGTTTTAATGCCCTGCATATTACAGTCCAGAGCAAACTCTGATCTGTCATGAAAAACATCTGCTTTAAGCACAATGCATTGTTCAGGAATATCCAACATATTAATGCCTTTGTTGATTTGTTCCTGGGTAAGGCATTCTCTACTGCTGGAGGTATTAGGCGCCATATTCATCGGACCTTCTAAAGTGGTGGTCGTGGTGTAAGACCATAGCCCTGGTTTCAAATTAGGTGTTTCAGCCAGCGCATTTGAAGAGAACAGTACAGCAGTGGAGAGTAGGATAAAAAGTCGAATACAATGTGACACAGTTGAATCTCCCGGTTTTATGCTATAAAAAGCATGAATGATCACATATTGCCTATGGCTCAGGCGGAGTGCAATGACTGTTTAGCGTTGCGGTTTGATACGAATAGCGCGCCAGTAATAGCGTGACCAGTAAACATTATTGATTCTGGAAATTGTCACACCCAGCCGGGTGGAAGCATGCATAAATTTATTGTCTTCGAGATATATCCCAACATGTTTACCGCTTCGGAAGAAGACCAAATCACCGGTTTCCAGATCGGAGCGACCAATCTTATGCCCAACCAGAATTTGCTGACTAGTCGTGCGTGGCAGCGTAATACCAAAGAGGTCTTCATAAGTACGTTTAACAAAAGCGGAGCAATCAATACCGCTAAGGTTGTTACCCCCTAAACGATAAGGAGTGCCACGCCAGACCTTATACTGATCGTATAGCCGCTCCAGCTCATAGGAGTCAGTGTCGTCGTTGGGGGGAAATGAGGGTAATGATTTATGTTTGGGGCTTGACTGACACCCTGCCAGTAAGAGAATAATCGCAATGCACACTAAAACACGAAGCACGTGAGCTGTGTTTTTTGGTGAGGATAAAGGAATATACATTTTTATCAGGTTTGAATCTCGTCGTGAGCGTGTAGCTTTTTCAGGTTAGTTTTAAAGCATCAGACGATAAGAATAATACTTTGGTTCAAAGCTTACCGCCATTGATGAGGAAAACTGTGACGCTGTGCACGTTGATAAAAAGCGAGCTTTGAAACGAAGGGGGCTGTCCCCCCCCCCTTCGTTTATATAGCTTACATACCAAATAAAGCGAGAGCTTCCTGGTATTCTTCGCTGTCTTCATCAAGTTCTTCAAGACTAAAGCCGGTATCAGCACCCACTTTCTTGAATGAATTGATTTCGTTTAGCGTCACTGGATCGATGGCTTTATCCGTGCCGTTATAACTTTGCAGTACCGCAACCTGAACAACATCCACCAGATCCGCTGGTTCATCCTGCGTATTGCGGTTCAGGTTTTTGTGTTCTGCAGCAACTTCAATGAGTTCTTCAGAAAATTCCCATTTTTCCAGAATGGATGCGCCCAGTTTGGGATAGAGATTGTCGATAAGTTGATCCAGTTTTCGACTGTCTCTGATAAGATCGCTATCATCTGCTTTCATTAAAATTGGCAAGATGCCGATAGCATGGATGAGTCCGGCTAGCATGGCTTCATCAGTTTTAATGCCGGGTACTTTATTGGCAATAACTTGAGAGGCCGCAGCCACTTTGGTGGTATGCTCCCACAACGCACGAAGCCGTTTATCAAGGCTGTTGGTCGTAGCCTGGAACATTTGTTCCATGACCAAACTGGTGACCAGATTGCGAACCATACTGAGTCCAAGACGTGACACGGCCATTTGGACACTTTCGATGGGAACGCGGCCACGATATAAGGCGCTGTTAGCGACTTTTAACAGCCGTGCAGATAACGCTGCATCTGTCACAATAATATCGGCAAGTTGTGATGCTGTAGCATTGGGGTCATCGACGACCTCACGAACTTGAAGGGCAACTTCAGGAAGTGTGGGCAAGACAAGCTTGCCGCTTTCTAGATCTTCAAGAATGGTTTTGTAAAATATATCTTGTTCGCTCATGTAGATGCTTCTTGTAAATGGATTTGAAGTGTTGATGAATTTCAGTTATTTTGCTTTGTTTGCCGACAGTTTTAGCTTATCGCAGGTATTCAGTTGAACGACGAGTTTCCTAGAATTAAACGCCTTCCGCCATATGTTTTCAACATTGTAAATGATTTGAAAGCAAAAGCACGTGCGCGAGGTGAGGATATTATCGACTTTGGGATGGGAAATCCCGATAAACCGGCACCCCCTCATATTGTGGAAAAGCTGGTCGAGGCCGCCCAGCGTCCCGATACCCACCGTTACTCGGTGTCTAAGGGAATTCCGCGGTTACGTAAAGCCTGTGCTGACTGGTACAAACGAAAGTTTGATGTGGATGTCGATCCCGACAATGAATGTATTGTAACGATAGGTTCTAAAGAAGGACTTGCGCATCTGGCGCTGGCAACAGTTGGTCCCGGCGATGCGGTATTGGTTCCGAATCCGGCTTATCCAATCCACCCTTATGGCTTTGTGATTGCGGGCGCAGATATTCGCCATGTGCCTTTAACACCGGATGTGGATTTCTTTGCCGAGCTTGAAAAATCGGTGAAAGACTCATGGCCTAAACCAAAAATGCTGGTCCTGAATTTCCCAGGCAACCCGACCACCCAGTGCGTCGATTTAGAGTTTTTTGAACGAATTGTTGCCTTTGCGAAAGAGCACCAGATCTGGGTGATTCATGATTTGGCTTATGGTGAAATCTGTTTTGATGATTATCAAGCACCATCAATTTTGCAGGTGCCGGGAGCGAAAGAGGTCGCAGTCGAATTTTATACCCTATCCAAGACGTACAATATGCCTGGCTGGCGGGTTGGTTTTATGTCTGGTAATCCGACACTAGTTGCTGCGCTGGCAAGAATGAAGTCCTATCTTGACTACGGCATGTTTACGCCCATTCAGGTTGCCGCTATTACAGCTCTGGATGGCCCACAGGAATGCGTTGATGAGATCGTCGCGACTTACAAAAGTCGCCGGGATGTCTTGTGTGAAGGACTCAATGCCATAGGCTGGGCTGTTGAGAAACCGAAAGCCACCATGTTTGTCTGGGCTAAGATTCCAGAAAAATATCGTGAGCTGGGATCACTGGAATTTAGTAAAAAATTACTCAAGGAAGCGAAAGTCGCTGTGTCACCGGGAATTGGCTTTGGTGAATACGGTGATGATTATGTTCGCTTTGGCTTGATTGAAAATGAACATCGTACACGTCAGGCGATCCGTGGGATCCGTGACATGATGAGAAAACCTTAGGGGGCAGTGTGCAATCAGTAAAAATCGGAATTTTGGGTCTGGGTACTGTTGGTAGCGGTACCGTCAACGTATTGACCCGGAACTCGAGAGAAATCAGTCGTCGTGCGGGCCGGGATATTGAAATTTCACGTGCCGCTGACCGTGATCTGGACAAGCCTAAAAGCTGCGATACCTCGGCTATTCAACTCAGCGAGGATGCGTTTGAGATCATTAACGATCCCGACATTCAAATCGTCGTAGAACTCATCGGTGGTACGGGTATCGCTAAGGATCTGGTCATACAAGCGATTGAAAGCGGCAAACACGTTGTGACAGCTAACAAAGCATTGATTGCTATGCACGGTAATGAGTTATTTGAACTGGCTCAGAAACAAGGCGTAACCATTGCCTTTGAAGCAGCTGTTGCAGGTGGTATTCCAATCATCAAAGCGATGCGCGAAGGGCTTGCAGGTAACCGGATTGAATGGCTAGCTGGCATTATCAACGGTACAGGCAACTTTATTCTGACCGAGATGCGTGAGAAAGGCCGTGACTTTGCTGATGTTCTTGCAGAGGCTCAGGCGCTAGGTTATGCCGAAGCCGATCCGACTTTCGATATTGAGGGTATTGATGCTGCGCACAAGCTGACTATCATGGCCTCTATCGCGTTTGGTATTCCGTTGCAATTCTACAAATGTTTTACCGAAGGTATCAGTAAAATATCGCAAGAAGATGTGCAAAATGCGGCTGAACTGGGGTATCGCATCAAACATCTGGGGATAGCTAAAAAAACCACTTCCGGTGTTGAACTGCGTGTTCACCCTACACTGATTCCGGAGCGTCGTTTGCTTGCTAATGTGAACGGCGTCATGAATGCCGTTGTCGTAAAAGGTGATGCAGTTGGTCCGACTCTGTATTACGGTGCCGGTGCGGGTTCAGAAGCCACTGCCTCTGCCGTTGTGGCCGATATCGTTGATATTGTTCGGGCGCTGACAACGGATCCAGAAAATCGTGTACCGCATCTGGCTTTTCAGCCAGACTCACTGAAGGACACGCCTATTCTGCCGATGTCAGAAGTGGTGACATCTTATTACTTGCGTATTCATACGCTGGATAAGCCAGGTGTATTGGCTGATATTACGCGTATTTTGAGTGAGCAGGGCATCAATATTGAGGCTATCCTGCAGAAACAACCTGAAGAACATGAAGGGATGGTACCCATCATTATGCTGACGCAAGCCGTGGCTGAGAAAAATATGGACCAGGCCATTGCACAGATTGAAGCATTGGATACGGTACCGGATTCGATTATGCGAATCCGTATGGAATCTCTGGGCGGTTAAAGCCCGATAAGCATTTATTTTAGAGGAAGAAGCACTATGTCATTTCGACCCCGTTACACTGGACTAATTGAACGCTACCGCGATCGTTTGCCGGTCAATGACGATACCCGCCTGATCAGTCTTGGTGAAGGCAATACCCCCCTGATCAAGCTTAACCATATCGCCAAAGAGCTGGGTAAGGATGTCGATATCTATGTGAAATACGAAGGTCTGAATCCTACCGGTTCATTTAAAGATCGTGGTATGACCATGGCCGTTACAAAAGCGGTTGAAGAGGGGAGTAAAGCGATTATCTGCGCCTCGACCGGTAATACCTCTGCAGCGGCGGCAGCCTATGCGGCACGTGCTGGTATTTCAGCGTTTGTACTAATTCCTGATGGCAAAATTGCACAAGGTAAACTGGCGCAGGCGATGATGCACGGTGCTACCGTGATTCAAATCAAGGGTAACTTTGACCAGGGTATGCAGTTGGTGAAAGATGTAGCAAAGCATGCCCCGGTTACTATCGTGAACTCGATTAATCCTTATCGTCTGCAAGGCCAGAAAACGGCTGCTTTCGAGATCGTTGAAGAGCTGGGTCGGGCACCTGACTATCACTGCTTACCAGTAGGTAATGCCGGTAATATCACGGCTCACTGGATCGGTTACTGTGAATACTCCTGTGATTCAGGTGACCATGTCACAGATGCTTGTGCATATTGTGAAGGCAAGTGTAAATATGCGGGCGGAGCTATTGTCGGTAATCGTCCTAAGATGATTGGTTATCAGGCATCGGGCAGCGCGCCATTTATGCGTGGTGCGATGGTCGATGATCCTGAAACAGTAGCTACGGCGATTCGTATTGGTCATCCACAGAGTTGGGACAAAGCGTGGCAGGTCAAGAAAGAATCTGGTGGTTGGTTCGATGAGTGCAGCGACGAAGAAATCCTGGCTGCTCAGAAATTGTTGGCTGAGAAAGAAGGTGTATTTTGTGAGCCGGCGTCAGCAACTTCCTTAGCGGGTGCACTGAGAGATGTCAAAACGGGCAAAATTCCAGAAGGCAGTACAATCGTTTGTAC
>NZ_CBFHHW010000003.1:11756-75243 GCF_965655755.1 Methylophaga sp.
ACGCTGACGGGCCATGGTTTAAAAGACCCTGATACGGCAATTAAACAAAGTACCTCTTCTGTTGTCACTGTGAATGCAGAACTGGATGCCGTTCGTGATGCCATTATGAATAATATGGCCGATTAAATGACGACTGTACCGGAGCCGACTGAGCAGGAAATCATTGCGGCAAAACGACCGCATGATATTTTTCTGAGTAATCTGATCGGTAATCATATTCTTGTGTTTACTGCAGTTGCAACGTTCGGCCCGAGCTATATTCAGTATATGATGTTAGTGCCGTTTTTCTCATTTTCGGCACTGGCATATACTTTTTACCGTTCTAGTCAGCTAAAGCGCGAAGACAGTGAATTTGTCTGGGTACACTGGCAGGTAGCACGGCGGTGGAGTACCTTTTTCTTCATGATTCTTGTGCTATTGGTCACTGTCTCTACGCTGGGTTGGCTGGGGAAAACGCATTTGGGCATGATGAAAGAAGCCGTCTATGCAATGATCGGTGGTTTGGGCTTATTACCCACCTTGGTGAGCGTGCTAGTGCTGATTGTGATTGAGTCAGACTCCTTGCATCATGCGCGAATGGGGACGGTTCCTAAATGGGCATTACGTCGTTTCTTAGGGATTGAACCCGAACCGACTCAAGACTGAGCGAGTCTTGTTTCTACTTTTTCCCGCCATTCCATTGATAAAGCATCAATTTTCAGAGCACGCTGGAGTCTTCGACGTTTTTCATCTGCGGGCATAGTCTTGTCAAAATAGGCTTTGAATAACTGCTGAACAGTCAGTTCTTCAGGATCGGCTGCAATGCGATATACAGCGTCGCCGGCCCCGACTGAACCGGTTTCAATCACTCGGAAATAAATACCGGTGGCCGCATTTTCAACAAACAGGCGTGGCATCTCGTTCAGTTCAAATGCGAGACCTAACTTGAAGCAGGGAACACGTGGTTGGGTAATCTCGAGCAAACTCTGGCCCACCTGAATCTGATCGCCGATACATAAAACGGTTTCATCAAGCCCATCAATTGTCAGGTTTTCACCAAACTTGCCAAAGGGTAAATTATCTAAAGCCAGCTTGTTTTGCCAGAATAAATAATGATCACTGGAAAATCCATAAACGGCCTTGTGCTCACCACCATGGTTTTTTAAGTCCACCTGCTGATCGCCTTTAAGGTTCAGCGGCGTCACAGTAATTCGCTCATGGACAGCTTGTTTGAAAATACCGGTTAAGATTGTTTTATCTTTGTATTGAACCGGTTTGGGCAGAGAGATGTTGACGGAGCGGACTTTCACTTATCGATTAATGACAGAATGAATCACTTTGTCATATTCAAAGAAAACGTCAAATTCACCATATTGCCAGCGTGAAATAGGTGGCTCACCCACAGCAGGAAACTTTTCTGTAGGCTGACCAAATTTTTGTTCGACCTGTGACATATTCATGCCTTGGGTGGGGCGAATGACGCCAGCGCTGTTATTGGGTACGTCATAACGTGGGTCAGCGATAGAGATAACTTCTGCTTGCGCAGCCGCCATCGATAACATCAGAATGAATCCGGTAACCATAATGCTGATTTTCGGCATTGGCTTGCTCCTTGAATGATTAGTTTTAAGCATACTACGCCGTCAAAAATAGCTCAATCAGGCTGTTAAGGTATCGTTGCCCTTTTTCGGTAGGGTGAATTCGGCTGATAGTATGTTCTAACAACTCCAACTCTTCTGCTCGCTGGAGTGCCTGCTTAACCTTTGATATTGGCACACCGGTATGTTGCTGAAATAACGGGGTTGGAACACCATTCAATAAACGCATTGCGTTAAGCATGAACTCAAATCCAACTTCATTTTCGTGTACAAACACCTGTTCCAACAGCACTTCTTCTGTGCCTGCGGTATCGAGGAAAGCCTGTGGCTGTTTGTGTTTAACCCGACGTTGAATTTGCTGTGGCGAGGCACTGCTGATTTTTCCGTGTGCGCCAGCACCGATGCCGATGTAGTCACCAAACTGCCAATAATTCACATTATGCCGACACTGATGGCCTTTTTGAGCATAGGCTGAGGTTTCATACTGTATGTAACCTGCCTGAGCAAGGCGTGCTTGATTCTGCAGTTGCCAGTCATAGATAGGGTCGTCATCGGGCAAGCTGGGTGGCTGAGCGTAAAACAGGGTGTTAGGTTCAATTGTCAGCTGATAATAGGAAATATGTGCCGGTTCCAAAGCAATTGCCGTTTCTACATCCGCAGCAGCTTTTGTCTGATCCTGGCCGGGTAGACCAAACATTAAATCCAGATTGAAATTATCATAGCCGGCATCATGTGCGGCTTCGACGGCTTTAATAGCCTGCTTACTGTTATGAATGCGACCCAGCTTACTCAATGCATCATCATTAAAGCTCTGTATACCAATCGATAATCGATTGATGCCCAGATCATAAAAATCTTTGAAACGACCTGACTCTAATGTGCCGGGATTGGCTTCCAGTGTGATCTCCGCATCGTGGTGAAGCGGCAATAAGGCACGAATACCTGAAAATAGGCGGTCATAGGCGTCAGCGGATAACAGACTGGGGGTTCCACCGCCGATGAAGATGGTCTGTATCGTTCGTCCCCAGATTAATGGAACCTCTTGTTCTAAATCTCGGAGCAACGCGTCAATGTAAGCCTTCTCAGGTATTTTTTCTGGACTCTTATGGGAATTGAAATCACAGTAAGGACATTTACGTACACACCATGGCACGTGGATATAGAGACTAAGAGGGGGTAGAGCAGTAAAGTTAAACATATCAGTTTTTATCCGGACGCCAACCCTGATACCAATCAGATAAATATATGATTGCCGGTGGTTCGCCATTAGCCCCGAACCAAGCATCTACGGCGTAACGTTGTTTTTGAGCGATATCGATAATTGTGGCTGTGTTATGTGGTGCTTGTCCGGACAAGGGGCCTCGTGATGTGCGTGATGCTGTTTGGTGCCAACTTAATAAGTTTTCGGTTTCGATAAGGCGTAGATAAACACTGGTATTGGTAGCTTCATCAATACAGTCAAGTTGACCCTGCCGGCTGCCAGTCAGATGATTTTCCGCATGATCAACGTCAGTTCCAATCTGCTTTCCGACGATGTTTTCAAGTAAAGCTATTGCCTGTTTAATCTGTTGTCGTTCCATTTCAGCGCTTGTCGCGGCTGGGTTAAATATCGCTTCTACTCGCTGCCATTGTTGTGTGCTGAAATGAACTTGACTAATACTGTGACAGCTCAGGTCGTGACAAACAGAGAATAACTCGGGTGTGGGGAAACCGACAAAAGAGCGAAATGTGGTATCCCAGGCTTCATGAACATTGCTGTTTAAGCGAATCGGGGTGATAGCTTGTTCAGAGTATGGTTTTATTGCACAGGCTGAAAGCAGAAAACTACCTAGCATACTAAACCACCAGAGAGCTTTTCGGGACGGTACTGTCATTTGAGAGCAACCACGTCGTGGTTCTCAAGGCAAATGACGGGCGTACTGAAATTCTGAAATAAAATGACGCATAGCCTGACCGCGATGACTGATGGCATGCTTTTGATCGGCAGTCAGCTCAGCAGCACTGGTTTCAGTTTCGGCAACAAAAAAGATCGGGTCATAACCAAAGCCACCATCGCCTGACTGTTGTTGCATAATCTGACCATGCCATGTGCCCTGACAGATTAGGGGAGTAGGATCGTCAGCATGGCGCATATAGACGACGACGCATTGGAATCGTGCACTGCGCTCTGTGTCTGGCACATCTTTCATCGCCTTTAACAGAGTGTTGATATTATCTTGGTCACTGGCGCCCGATCCGGCGTAGCGTGAGGAAAAAATACCCGGTGCACCCTGCAAGGCATCAACTTCGATACCGGAATCATCAGAAATAGCCGGCAACCCAGTTTGTTTGCAGGCATTACGTGCTTTAATAATGGCGTTTTCGACAAAACTCAGTCCGGTTTCTTCTGCCTCAATAACATTCAGTTCTGACTGAGGCACGATGCTGATATTTAACGGGATGAGTAGCTGCGCGAATTCGCGCAACTTACCCTTATTTCCGCTTGCCAGCACAATCTTTTTCATGATTCAGCCAATGCTTCTCTTTGTTTGACCATCAATTGCTCAATGCCATGACTGGCTAAATCCAGCATGGATTGCAATTCATCAGCACGGAAGGCGTGACCTTCTGCTGTACCCTGTAATTCAATATACGCCCCGGCATCGTTCATGACTACATTCATGTCGGTTTCAGCAGAGGAGTCTTCGGCATAATCGAGATCCAATACCGGCATGCCATTATGAATACCGACAGAAACCGATGCCACCTGACCAAATAGCGGACTTTTTTTGAGTTTCTTGGTTTTAATCAAATGTTGTACCGCATCCTGCAATGCCACAAATGCGCCAGTAATTGATGCTGTGCGGGTACCGCCGTCAGCCTGAATAACATCACAATCGATAGTGATACTACGCTCACCCAGTGCTTTCAGGTTAATAGCTGCACGCAAAGAACGACCAATAAGACGCTGAATTTCCATGGTGCGGCCACCTTGTTTACCTCGGGCGGCTTCACGCTGCATCCGACTTCCAGTGGAACGTGGCAACATACCGTATTCAGCTGTTACCCAGCCTTCACCGGAACCTCTCAAAAAAGGTGGAATGCGTTCTTCGACCGATGCGGTACACAATACTTTGGTATCGCCGAACTCAACCAATACTGAACCTTCAGCATGCATGGTGTAGTTGCGGGTGATGGTAACTTGTCTTAACTCATTTGCCTGACGACCACTAGGACGCATAATTAACTCTTTCCTCAATCAAATTGCGTCATTATACCTGCGAAGCACGACAGCCGCAGGAGCTTTTGGGTAAGATGTACAATTGTCTAACCAAAATATGGAATCTCACTTAGTGACTCGAAGCATGACAGCGTTTGCCCGCCATGAGGAGCAAACAGATCTTGGTACCCTTCAATGGGAAATTCGTTCGGTGAATCACCGCTATCTGGAAGTCGCATTTCGTCTGGAAGAAAGCTTCAGGCCGATGGAAATGACTATGCGAAAGCTGATTTCAGATACATTGAGTCGTGGGAAAGTGGAGGTATCACTACGTTATAAAGCGCCGGAACATCAGCAGGATCAACTCGATATCAATGATGCGCTGGCGAATACGGTCATCAATCAGTATCAGCAACTGGCTGAGTGTGCTGACAACGCCGCGCCGTTAGACTTGATGAAGGTGTTGCAATGGCAGGGTGTAATTCAAACGCAAACGTTGGATCAAGAGGCATTAAATGCCCTGTTGATGGCGTCATTACGAAAAGCATTGACTGATTTGCTTGCTACCCGTGAACGTGAAGGGGCATCACTGCAAAAAATGATTGAACAGCGCTGTGCGCAAATCAATGATATTGCAGAACAAGTGCGTCAACGCATGCCGGAGATTCTGCAAACCCATCGTCAGAAACTACAGGACCGTATTGCGGAGTTGCAGGTCAGCATTGAAGCGGAAAGACTTGAACAGGAAATAGTCTTGCTGGCCCAGAAAAGCGATGTTGCAGAAGAACTGGACCGACTGCAGAGTCATGTCAATGAGGTCAATCTGGTGTTGCAGCGTGATGAACCCATTGGCCGTCGCCTCGACTTTCTGATGCAGGAACTTAATCGCGAAGCCAATACTTTAGGGTCTAAGTCAATTGATACCGATACCACCCGGTTTTCAGTCGATCTGAAAGTGTTGATCGAACAAATGCGTGAACAGATCCAGAATATCGAATAGCCTCAACAAGGGGCTTTTATATCCAGAGAGCTGAGCTCAGACCCGCGCCATATGCTTGAGAGTGCTTATCACTGATTTTTGCGCTACCAAACGTTCATTTACCGTTGCCATGCGTATAATGTGCTGGTGGTCACTGAGAACCATTCACAGACTGTGATTTAATAGTCATCTGAATAATGAATTTAAACGGTTGAGTTGTTGGGCATGAAGGGAAGTTTATTTATTGTTGCAGCGCCATCTGGAGCTGGTAAAACTAGTTTGGTCAACGCATTAGTGGCAGCACATGATGATATTCGTCTGTCGATTTCACACACCACACGTCCACCACGTGATGGTGAACAGGATGGGCGGGATTACCATTTCGTGAGTCAGGATACTTTTGCGCAAATGCGTGATAAAAACGCGTTCCTTGAATCTGCTACCGTGTTTGATAATAGTTACGGCACATCGGCTGAAACTGTCGAAGGACTTCTGGAAGAAGGTCTGGATGTCATTCTTGAAATTGATTGGCAGGGCGCGCAGCAGGTGCGACACAATTTTGCTGATTCAATAGGTATCTTTATTCTGCCACCTTCGAAAGCGACACTGGAACAACGTTTGCGCGATCGCGGTCAGGATAATGAAGAGGTCATTCAACGTCGGATGCGTGATGCAGAAAAAGAAATTTCGCACTATGTCGAGTTTGATTACCTGATCGTGAATGATGATTTCGCTTTGGCGCTGGAAAAACTGACTGCCATTATCCTTGCAAAGCGTCAGACCATCGATACACAAAAGCAAAAACAATCAGCATTAATAGCAGAATTACTGGCTTAAAACGCTGATATTTCGTAGAATTACTTGTTTACCATCCCGGGGAATTAATATGGCTCGTACCACAGTAGAAGATTGTTTGGAAAACGTTGATAACCGTTTCCAACTGGTGTTGGTTGCATCGAAACGTGCACGTGAAATTGCAATGGGTGACGATCCAATGGTCGACGTTGATAACGACAAGCCAACAGTACTGGCATTGCGTGAAATCGCAGCCGGTTTAGTCGGTCGCGAAATTTTGACCAAAACCAGTGCGCGTCAGCATGCTGAAGAAAGTATTGTCAGCGAAGAAGAACTTCAAACCGAAGAATAAAGTTTGTGAGCGCAAAACCATCAGTCGCTTCTGAACTGGATTTTATCCAGGAATCAGAACCAAAACTTACTATTGATGATTTATGTTTTGCTACCTCCAATTATCTGGAAACAGGGCAGGTCGATTCAATTCGGCGTGCCTATCACTTTGCAGATAATGCACATGAAGGCCAAACTCGCCGTAGTGGTGAACGTTATATTACGCACCCGCTTGCGGTAGCACACGTACTGGCTATGATGCATATGGACTATGAATGCATCATGGCTGGTTTACTTCACGATGTGATAGAAGACACGGCGTTAACCAAAAAAGAATTGATTGCCGAGTTTGGCGAAGAAGTTGCCGAACTTGTTGAAGGTGTTACCAAACTGGCCAAAGCGGCGTTCGAAACACAAAAACACGCTCAGGCTGAAAATCTTCGCAAAATGCTGTTGGCGATGTCGCGAGATATCCGCGTTATCATCGTTAAGCTCGCTGACCGTCTCCATAATATGCGTACTTTGGGCCATTTACGTCCCGAAAAACGCCGTCGTATTGCCCACGAAACCCTCGATATTTATGCACCGATTGCCCAACGACTGGGGATGAATCTGATGCGTTGCGAACTGGAAGATTTGGGGTACCACGTGCTTTATCCGATTCGTTATCGGGTTCTGCAGGATGCTGTGCGAAAAGCGCGCGGTAATCGTAAAGAGATTGTCACCCAGATCACTGCTTCAATCCTGAACCGAATGGAACAGGAAGGTCTGAGCGCGGATATTCAGGGGCGCGAGAAAAACCTTTATAGCCTTTACAAGAAAATGGTCAGTAAACAACTGTCGTTTTCTGAAGTGATGGATGTTTATGCCTTCCGTATCATTGTCGACGACGTTGATGCCTGTTACAGAATGCTGGGTGTTGTACACAATTTATATAAACCCGTTCAGGGTAAATTCAAAGACTATATAGCGATCCCCAAAGCTAACGGTTATCAGTCTTTGCACACGGTTCTCTTTGGCCCGTATGGTGTGCCGATTGAGGTGCAAATCCGTTCCCGCAATATGGATCATATGGCGGAAGCTGGGGTAGCGGCGCACTGGCTCTATAAAACGGGTGAAACTGTGGGCAACAATCTGGCTCACCGTAAAGCAAGACAATGGTTGCAGGGTATTCTGGAAATGCAGAAAGGGTCCGGTGACTCAATGGAGTTTCTGGAAAATCTGCGTATCGATTTGTTCCCGGATGAAATATACGTTTCTACGCCGAAAGGTGAGATTTTGACCCTGCCGCGTAACGCTACAGCTGTAGATTTCGCTTATGCCGTACACAGTGATGTCGGAAACAGCTGTGTAGCAGCACGTGTAGGGCGTCACCTGGTACCGTTAAGTACACAACTGGAAACAGGCGCGTCCGTTGAAATTATTACCTCTCCGGCATCTCACCCCAATCCTGCCTGGCTCAACTTTGTGGTGACGGCAAAAGCCCGGACGAATATTCGTCATTACCTGCGGAACTTACAAACAGAAGAGGCCGTATTATTGGGGCGACGTCTGCTGAATAAGCATCTGACGGCATTTTCAACCAGTCTGGATGATGTGCCGGTTGAACGCATTAATGATCTGGTTCATGAGTTTGAACTGAAACAGTTTGATGATTTGTTGCAGGATATTGGTCTGGGTAATCACTCTGCGTTATTAGTTGCACAGAAACTCGTCAATGACTCGACGCCGGATAAAGAACCTCAGGCACTCATGATCGCGGGTACCGAAGGTATGGTTGTCAGTTTTGCCCGTTGTTGTCATCCGATTCCGGGGGATCCGATTCATGGCTATGTCAGTACCGGACGAGGCATCATCATTCACCAGCGTGGCTGTAAAAACACTTCGCATCTGCGTGTGCAGAATGAGAAATGGCTGGATGTGACATGGTCACCGGATGTGGAACGTGATTTCCCAGTCGATATCATGGTTCATGTCAAAAATCAGCGTGGTGTTTTAGCGACGATTGCGTCGACGGTGTCGGAAGCCGATTCTAATATCGATAATGTTGTAGTAGATGAAAAGGATGGTGGTTATTCTGATTTACGTCTAACTATTGAAGTCATGGACCGCCAACATCTTGCTCGTGTTATCCGTCGTCTACGTGGCCTGGAAATGGTTGAAAGAATCACCCGTATTAACTAACTTATGTCGCGTATGCGGCTTTTGATGGAGATTTTAATGACACGCGAAATTATTCATAGTACTGATGCCCCTGAAGCGATTGGACCTTATTCGCAGGCTGTAAAAGTCGGGGATGTTGTCTATATGTCAGGCCAGATTCCTTTGGTCCCTGAAACCATGACTGTGCTGGAGGGTGACTTTTCAGCTCAGGTGCGGCGCGTGTTTGATAATCTTTCTGCTGTGGCGAAAGCGTCAGGTGGAAGTCTGCAGGATATCGTTAAATTAAACATTTTCCTGACAGATCTAAGTCATTTCGGCACTGTCAATGAGATTATGATGGATTATTTCGAGCAACCTTATCCGGCACGTGCCGCCATTGGTGTCGCCTCTCTGCCAAAAGATGTCCCGGTAGAAATGGATGCTGTTTTGCACCTTGGTACTGATTAAACGACGTCAGGATTGAGCGGCTGAGGTGGTCGATAAACTTTTATCGCAGCCCGTTACTGCATTAAAAGGCGTCGGTGGAAAAGTAGCCGAACGCCTCACAAAAATTGGTGTACAGCAGGTGCAGGACCTGCTGTTTCATCTGCCCCTTCGCTATCAGGATCGCACCCGGCTTATGCCGCTGGGGGCTTTGCAACCGCAGCAGGAAGTCCTGATTGAAGGTACGGTTCAATTATCCCAGGTCAAATTCGGTCGCCGTCGCTCGCTGTTATGTCATGTATCGGATGGCACTGGCGCTATTGTTCTGCGCTTCTTTCACTTTTCAAAATCACAACAGCAACAACTGGAAAAGGGGAGGCGTATTCGCTGCTTTGGTGAAGTTCGTACCGGACCGTCCTCACTGGAGATGGTGCATCCTGAATATCAATTACTAGCCGATGCCGGTGTGGTGCCAGTTGATAATGAGCTGACACCGATTTATCCGACGACCGAAGGTTTGCATCAACTATCTTTGCGTAAGTTGATTAAACAAGCGTTGAGTTGTCTCGATCAGGAAAGCATGCCTGAATTATTAACCGCATCCGCCCGTCTTCATCAAAGCGCTGATTATTCACTGGTTGATGCATTGAAATATGTGCATCAACCTCCCCCTGATGCTGCTGTCCAACAATTACTGGAACGTCATCATCCCGCTCAGAAAAGACTGGCTTATGAAGAGTTACTGGCGCAGCAGTTGACCATGAAAAAGCTTCGGGCACAAACCCAGCATCACACATCACCAGTGTTAAAAGCGGAACAAGATAAACGTCAGCAGTTGTTGGATACATTGCCTTTCCCTTTGACCAATGCACAGCAACGGGTAATCAACGAAATCTTGCAGGATATGGTTGAACCGCACCCCATGCAGCGACTTGTTCAGGGCGATGTAGGTTCTGGCAAGACTGTGGTGGCAGCATTAGCTGCGATAGAAGCCGTTGCAGCAGGTTGTCAGGCTGTGATGATGGCGCCGACGGAATTATTAGCCGAACAGCATTTTCGAACATTTTTGAACTGGCTTGCGCCACTAGATATGGAAGTCGGCTGGTGTGCAGGTAAACAGACTGCATCAGAACGTAAGCAGATATTACAGAAATTGCAGTCAGGTGAAATCAGAGTGGCGGTCGGAACCCATGCTTTATTTCAGGATGAAGTGGTCTTTAACAATCTTGGCCTTGTGATAATTGATGAGCAGCACCGGTTTGGTGTGCATCAACGCCTAGCACTGCGTGATAAAGGACGTGAGGTTGATTCAATGCCACATCAATTGGTTATGACAGCAACCCCCATACCGCGAACGCTCGCAATGACGGCGTATGCCGATTTGAACGTTTCCATTATTGATGAAATGCCACCTGGGAGAACACCTGTCACTACCGTCGTGTTGCCTGATAACCGCCGTGAGGACGTCATTAAACGTGTGCATGCTGCTTGTCAGCAACAACGTCAGGTTTATTGGGTGTGCACGCTGATTGAGGAGTCTGAACACCTTCAGTGTCAGGCTGCAGAAGACACCGCTACCACGCTGCAGGCTTGTTTGCCGGATCTGCGAATTGGACTGGTTCATGGACGAATGAAAACCAAAGATAAAGACACCGTTATGACTGCCTTCAAGGCAGGGCAACTGGATATGCTCGTAGCCACCACAGTGATTGAGGTTGGTGTTGATGTACCCAATGCCAGTTTGATGGTGATTGAGAATGCAGAGCGACTCGGACTGGCACAGTTGCACCAGTTACGAGGCCGGGTCGGACGTGGACAGATCGAGAGTCACTGTGTATTGATGTATCATCCCCCGCTATCTGAGAATGGGCAAGCACGTCTCAAATGCCTGCGTGAAACAAATGATGGTTTTAAGATTGCGCAACGTGACTTGGAAATACGCGGACCAGGGGAGGTGTTAGGCACACGTCAGACTGGCTTGCCGCAGTTTCGTGTCGCAGACTTAATTGAAGATCAGGATTTGTTATCGGTGATGGATAAAGCCTCGCAAGTCATGCTACAAGAAGCGCCTGAACAGGCGGATGCTTTGGTTAACCGGTGGTTTGCGCATAAACTCGATTTCGGTAATGTCTAATTTAATAGGATAAAAATGAAGCACTGGACCCGATGGCAGTTGCCTTTGATGCAATCATTACCTCCGGCCTTACGGGATTGGCTGACCGATACTGGTTCGCTGACGCGTTTGTTGCAGCAGTCCTGTCAGCATGATTTCTCTGTGGAATTATTGTCCAGCCAATGGCAACGGCCTTTGCCGGATGAGGCTTTGTTGTTGGGGCAGGCCAGAGAAAAGCATGCTTTTGAGCGGGAAGTGTATCTAATGGACGGTGAAAAGCCACAGATCTATGCCCGTACGGTGGTGCCTATGAATACCTACTTTGCCAGAACTCAGCGGTTCGATTCTCTGGGTAACCAATCTCTCGGAGAGATGCTGTTCAATCAGCCGGGTTTAAAGCGTAGACCGATTCAGGTTGCCTGCCTTCAACCCGGTCAGTTTCTGTTTGAACTGGCCACTAAGCGGTTGACGATACAGCCCGAGTTTCTGTGGGCGCGGCGTTCGTGTTTTTATATTGAGGATAAAAAAATATTGGTTAATGAAGTCTTTCTGCCATCCGATAAATGGAGCAATCAGTGAGCAAAATGAAGCAGACTATCTGGCCTTATATGAGATTGATGCGGTTGGATCGACCGATCGGCATTTTATTACTGCTGTGGCCGACATTGAGTGCGCTATGGATTGCTGCTGAAGGTTTTCCAGATCTTACCGTATTAATAGTGTTTATCTTTGGCGTCATTCTGATGCGTTCTGCCGGCTGTGCGATTAATGATTTTGCGGATCGGGAAATTGACGGCAAAGTATGGCGAACCCAGTCCCGACCTCTTGCAACGGGAGAATTGGAAGCTAAAGATGCTGTGATGTTATTTGTGGTGTTAGCCATTATCGCATTTTTTCTTGTCTCATTATTAAATACCATGACCATTTGGATGTCTGTGGTGGCCGTGGTGCTGGCGGCGAGCTATCCGTTTATGAAGCGGTATACCCACTTACCGCAGCTCTATCTGGGGGTTGCGTTTGGTTGGGCGATACCAATGGCGTTTGCGGCCCAGACTGAGACAGTACCTATTATTGCGTGGTTATTATTCCTGGCAAATATTATCTGGACCACGGTGTATGACACGTTTTATGCGATGGCTGACCGTGAGGATGATTTGCTCGCTGGTATTAAATCGACGGCGGTATTATTTGGTGATGATGACCTGACAATACAGGGCGTGTTGCAGGTGAGTTATATTTTGATGATGGCCGTGATTGGACATCAGTTACAGATGAGCTGGATTTATTACCTCGCTTTAGTTACGGCGGTTGGCTTTTTTACGTATCAGCAATTTTTGAGCAGACACCGCGAGCCTAAGGCCTGTTTACAGGCATTTCTGAATAATAATTGGCTTGGTGGCTGTCTGTTTGCAGGTATTGTTCTTCATTACGCCTTTACGGTGACTGTATGACGCGTTCATTATCAGAGGTGCAGCAGGAACATCGGCAGCAGCAAATAATTGCGCTGGAAAAAGAACTCGATAAAATGCAGCCTTTATTGAAAAAGATGCATCTACTGTCTTCCAACGCGGTGAGTTCCGCAGCACGAGCAGGCACGGAGGGGGATGCTTTCCGCGTTTTGACACAAGCGATACAGCAGTTGGGTCAGGATATTAATAGTGATGTGCAGCAGGCTCATTTCGCCCTGAATCAGTTGCGTAATGGGCTGGATGATGCAGCACAAAAACCACTACTCAGACAGCTCGATAATGCTTTATCAGCATTACCAACCGCGATCAGAAAAGGTGATTATCTGGCGATATGCTCTTCTGTTGAAGCAGCCCATACCGAAACGCATGGGCCGAGTTTTGACTCGGTCGCTTCGATGTTGAAACAGTTAATCAACACTTTACGTCAACAGGTTGTGCAACAACAAGATGCGCTATCTAAATTACAGGCGTTGATGTAACTTTTGCCTTGTTTCAAGGAAGAAGTAGATGCGTATTCTTGTCAGGCTGGTTTTAAGCTTAATGTGTGTGTCGTCCTCCGCAGGACTTCACGCTGAGATTTATCAAAGTGTTGATAAGGTTGGTAATGTTTTTCACGTCGCTTTCAGGAGACAGCTGAAAATCTGTTTAACCGGTATTTATACACTCGAATTTGTCAGTCGCTACAGCGATGCTCTGACCGGCTGGTCAGCTGGCAAAAAGATGGCTGTAAAAAGCGCTTGCTTCATCTAAATTCCCTTATTCTTCTTTAGCGAGCTTTTCTCGATAATTTTCAACCCGCTGGTGGTAATCATTGGCATCGCCGTACTCGATAAATTGGTAATATCGATCGTGTGTGCCCAATACTTTGTGAGCGTGTTTAATGGGACAGAAATATTGTTCAGTACGCGCCAGCACTTCGCGAATATACGCGACAACACCATTGCCATAAGCGCAATAAAGACAGTGTAGGCGTTCAAACATATTGAGAAAGTTTAAACGATGACGATCAAACACAATGTAATCACCACGTTTTACGGTATGGATGCCATAGATCGGAAAGCAGGTGTACTGATAGAAACTGACCAAAAGATCGACCATCAGCAACGGAATGACCATTGTATAAATAATGGGTGCAGTGATGAGATTGAGTGGTCTGACACCGAATAACCAGCGCCATGCACCGAGTTTTCGCCGTTTATGTTCAAGTTTTATTGAACGTTCAAAGGTGACTTTTTTACCTTTAATTTTAAAGCCGATAACCTGACTTCGTTGATTCAGTTCAACTCTGAGCTTCTCTTCCAGTTGTCGGATTTGTTGGAGAAGCTCTTCGGTTCTACTCATGGCTGATACCTGCAATAAAGTTAGCGTTTAGGCCAGTATTTCTGCATTTCTATAAACAGGAACGAGGCTGACCACGTAATCATCACCAGGCCCGTCAATGACTCCATGCCGGTAAGAAATCGCAAATACCCGATGGGTTCAATATCCCCAAAACCCAGCGTGGTATAGGTTGTGAATGAAAAATAGCTGCAATCGATTAGACTGAGATTTGTATTACCCATCAATGTGCCAAAGTCACCAAGATGAACCATTGCATAATAGCCTAATGCAAACAGCGATATTTCGAGAATATGTGCAAGCAGAATGACCATAACGCCCACTAAAATGCGTCTTCGCGGAGAGATGTGCACCACAGGTAATCTTTTCGCTAGTTGATACAGCGTTTCGTAGTGAATTAACACGCAAATAACAACCAGAGAGATATTGAAAGCAAAGGTTGCCAGTAACATTCAGGGTGCCTGCATTAATGTATTACGGCCCGACAGTTTAGCTGCATAAACAGCCTGATCTGCCGCAGCAATGAGTTGTTTTTCATTCTGTATGATGCCATCTTTAGTCATAGTGGCAAGGCCAATTGATAAGGTGACAGTGATCCTCTTTCCATTCGGAATGGAAAAATGGGTGGCATGCACTCTCTTGCGAATTTGTTCCCCAATTTCACAGGCTTCTTTGCTGGCAGTATGCGATAACAGGATGACAAATTCTTCGCCACCATAACGTGCCAACACATCACTATTTCTGAGTCTGTCATTCAAAAGGTCTGACACCTGTTTTAAAACGGCATCGCCCGCCTGATGGCCATACAGGTCGTTGACTCGTTTGAAGTGATCCAAGTCGATAAACAAGCAGGAAAGGTCAGTGTCAAAGCGGTTGGCACGGCTGACCTCTTCAAGCAGGCGCTGATCAAAAAAACGACGATTATTTATGCCCGTTAGAGGGTCGCGTAATCCAACCAGTTTGATATGTTCATGTAAACGGGCATTTTCAATACAGGCTGAGACAACGGCCGCTAAATGTTCCAGAAATTGTGTACCGATATTATTCTCAAACCGTCTAGGGTTTCGACTGCCGAGATTTAAACTCCCTATTAGCTCATTCTGACGAATGAGCGGAAGTAGAGCTACTGAACCGAGTTGGTCATGATCCGGGAACAGGAAAGCATGTTGATGTGGCGAAAAGTTGACCAGACGCGGTTTTTGCTGTGGACTGAAGTACTGGGAAACTAAATGCGCCGACTCGGTGAAGATCAAACGGTTAGGCCAGCGTTGTTTAACTACTTTGGCCTGTATAAGGCGTTGCAGCTCATATTCAGGATCATAGAGTAGTAAGGTGACTTCGGTCAGTTGAAAGCGCTCTTTGTGCTGATCCAGAATAATGCTGAACAATTGCTCCAGACTGGCACTATTTAATAGCGCCAGCTCATATTGCTGAAAATTGTCTTGTTTACGCTCATTACTTTTGGCGATACGAAGCAGTTCATCCAGACGAGCTTGTAAAATGGCGATATCTTGCATCCAAACGCCTTATTTGAGCGAAATTGTGAGCTAAGTCTTAATAATGGCTTATTGCACGTGCAATTGTCCATACTTCAATAATTTCAACACCCTGGCGCTTTAATAGCCTGGCAGCTTCACCGACTGTAAAACCAGATGTCATTACATCATCGATAATTGCGATATGTTTGGGCACCTGAGTGTTTGTGCAAGCAAACGCATTACGCATATTTTTTTTACGTTGTTTAAAGGGTAATTCACTCTGAGACAGAGTAAACCTGACACGTCGCAACAAGTCTGGACGGTAATTGAGGTTTAATGCCAAAGCCAGGTCTTTAGCGACTTCAGCAGACTGATTATAACCTCGTTGACGAATACGTCGGGGATGTAGAGGGATAGAGACAAGACAATCAGGAAGTCGGCTGCGTGAAGACAGTTGTTCAGCCATTTTGTTGGCAAATAAGGGGCCGAGATGGAGTTGTTTGTTGTATTTGAATGCTGTTATGCAACGCCTGACACCTCCTTCGTAGCGGTAAAGGCTGAAACTAATATCCTGATAAGGCGCTGATTGTAGGCAACGACCACATATTTGCGCATTTTCCAATGGGATAGCACAGCGAACACAAGCTTGCCCGACGACCGGTAATTCCGCAATGCAGGCCTGACATAGACTATGTTGATCACTCGCTAGCCCACAGAGCAAACAAGGTATTGGAAATACTTTCCTGTATAATTCCTGCAATTGATGTGTCAGTGAGCTGAATATAGCCATGGCCATTACCCAATTCAATCCATTAAATTAGTGAAGAGTCATCATGCCTGAGAATGTAGCAGAAACCCAAGCGACTATTCGAAACGACTGGAAACAAGAAGAAGTAGAAGCGCTATTTGCGTTGCCATTTAATGATCTGCTTTTTCAAGCACAAACCGTCCATCGCCAAAATTTTGATGCGAATGCTGTTCAAATAAGCACCTTGTTAAGTATTAAAACGGGTGGCTGTGCAGAAGATTGTGGGTATTGTCCGCAAAGTGCCCATCATCCTTCTGCGGTTAAAGCCGAACCTTTAATGCCGTTAGATGAAGTCATGAAATCGGCGAATGACGCCAAAGATGCGGGGGCGAGCCGTTTTTGTATGGGCGCTGCCTGGCGTAACCTGAAAGACCGTGATCTGGAGCGTGTTGCCGAGATGGTTGAGGGCGTAAAAGGTCTGGGCCTAGAAACATGTGTGACGCTGGGCATGCTGGAAGAGCATCAAGCTAAACGCCTGAAAGAAGCCGGTCTGGATTACTACAACCACAATCTGGATACTTCACCGGAATATTACGGCGACATCATCACAACGCGCACCTATGAAGATCGTTTGAACACATTAAGCCACGTGCGTGAGGCCGGTATTAACGTGTGTAGTGGCGGTATTGTGGGCATGGGCGAAGAACGTGGTGATCGTGCCGGCTTGTTGATCAGTCTGGCTAACCTACCCACACAACCGCAAAGTGTGCCTATTAATCTGTTGGTTCAGGTAGAGGGCACTCCGCTCAATGGAATTGAAAATCTTGACTCGCTTGAGTTTGTTCGCACCATTGCTGTGGCACGCATCATGATGCCGAAATCCTTTGTGCGTTTATCCGCCGGTCGTGAAAATATGACGGATGAAATGCAGGCGATGTGCTTCCTTGCAGGTGCCAACTCAATTTTCTATGGTGAAAAACTGTTGACCACAGATAACCCTGACACCAATCGCGATCAACAACTATTCAAACGCCTCGGTATTACACCTTGGGTAGGTGAAGAAAAATCCGAAAAGCAGTGTTCAGCGGCTTAAATTGTTAAGCACGAGTGGCACAGCTACCCTGGCAAAAAGAATTACACGCCGCTTTATCTGACCGTAAAGCGGCGGCGCTTTACCGTCAATCACGCCTGCGCTCGGGTGAGCAGGGCGTTAACGTTGTGGTTGATGGTAAGCCGATGCTGTCGTTCTGCAGTAATGATTATCTTGGTCTTGCGGCCCATCCTGAGATTAAGCGAACCTTCAAACAGGCGGTGGATCGCGAAGGTGTCGGCAGCGGTGCCGCTCATCTGTTAACCGGACATAGCGCCTATCATCAAGCACTGGAAGAGACTCTGGCCGAGTTTACCGGGCAGGAGCGCGTGTTGCTGTTCTCCACAGGTTATATGGCCAATCTCGGTGTGATAGACGGCCTGATGGGGCGGGGTGATGTCGTTATTCAGGATAAGCTCAACCATGCGTCTTTATTAGATGGCGGTCGCATGACGGAAGCGGAGCAATTACGTTTTCCTCATGCGGATATGGGTCGATTGCATAATCGTTTACACAACGCTGCGTCAGCAAAACACCGTCTGATTGTCAGTGACGGCGTCTTCAGTATGGACGGTGATATCGCGCCATTACCTGAACTTCTGTCCTTAGCCGAGCAACATCGGGCCGCCGTTTTGATTGATGATGCGCATGGTTTCGGCGTTATCGGTGAAGGTGGTCGTGGCACGGTATCACATTTTAAGCTTCCCGCAGACAAAGCCCCCATCGTGGTGGGTACGTTAGGTAAGGCCATTGGTACCGGTGGTGCGTTTGTGGCCGCGGATGAAGTCGTGATTGAAACCTTGATTCAACAAGCCCGAAGTTATGTCTACACCACCGCTCAGCCCCCGGCTATCGCCGCGGCAACATTGGCGAGTCTGAAACTGGTGGAATCAGAAAACTGGCGGCGTGAGCATTTACAGGATTTGATTGAGCAATTTCGGTTGGGTGCAAAACAGCTTGGGCTGGATTTAATGCCCTCAATTACACCGATCCAACCCGTCGTCATTGGTGATGATAAACAGGCAGTCGCCGTTGGCAAACAGCTGGAACAGAATGGCCTGTTAGTCGGCGTGATTCGTCCGCCCACTGTACCGAAGAATTCCGCTAGATTAAGAATTACATTCTCAGCTGCTCACACAGCCGAGAATGTAAATAGTCTGCTGTCAGCGCTGGAGCAGGCTTGTGCACATTAAGATCGTAGGTCATGGACCTGATTTAGTATTACTGCATGGCTGGAGCATGCATAGCGGCGTCTGGCATCCGCTTGTTGAGGGGCTGGCGAAACGTTTTACTCTGCATTTAGTCGACTTGCCCGGTCATGGATATAGTGAGTGGCAGCAGGGTCAGTTTGAGTTGTCTTTTTTATTAGCTGAGCTTGAGCAACATACACCGGAAAATGCGGTGTGGATTGGCTGGTCTCTGGGCGGCTTGATTAGTTTAGCCATGGATAAGGCTTACCCGCAAAAAATACGTAAACTGGTTTTAATGGCTGCTACGCCGAAGTTTGTCAGTAATGCTGACTGGCCTGCGGCAATGAAACCTTCAGTGTTTGAGAATTTTGCTTCCAGTCTTGATGTCGATCAAAAGCAGACCTTGCAGCGTTTTTTGATGTTACAGGCGAAAGGTTCGATACAAAGCAGGGAAACAATTCGGGCATTAAGTGATCAGTTAGCGAACCAGCCTCAGCCTCAGCCGGACGCATTAAAACAGGGCTTAGCCCTTTTACTGGATACGGATATGCGTCAAGCCTTGTCCGATGCTTCCTGCCCGATGCAATTGATTCTGGGAACACGTGATACTTTGATTCCAGAGTCAATGGCTGATCAGGCGAAAAAACTTAACCCTGCGCTCCGTGTCGCTATGATTGATGGGGTGGGTCATGCCCCGTTTATTGCACAGCCACAGCGCTGTCAGGAATTAATAGAACAGTTTATTGATGGTTGATTATCGTCCCGACAAATTTAAGGTCGCCCAGTCATTTGCCGCAGCTGCAGGTCAATATGATGATGTTGCTGTATTACAGCGACAAACAGCCGATGAGTTGCTGGATCGTTTGTCTTTGATGAAAATCAAACCACGAAAAATACTCGATTTAGGTGCCGGAACCGGGCGAAATCTTGCCTTATTACATCAGCGTTATCCAGATGCTCAGCTCATCGCGATGGATATTGCTCCGGGCATGTTAAATCAGGCCAAAAAACGGTTCCGGCATGATCTCGGATTAAAACGATTGCTTCCCAAAAATAAACCGCTGCAAACCATTACCGGTGATGCGGAAAGCCTACCTTTAGCCGATAATAGTATTGATCTGGTGTTTGCTAATCTCGCATTGCAATGGTGTGACCCCAGACAAAGTTTTCATGAAATACAACGTGTTCTCAAAGCGGATGGTTTGTTGATGTTCACTTCGCTTGGACCTGATACTTTAACTGAACTTCGTCAGGCTTGGGCTGCGGCAGATGCCTACCCCCATGTGAATGTGTTTTATGACATGCACGATGTGGGGGATGCGATGATGGCAAGTGGTTTAGCCGACTGTGTACTGGATGTTGAGCCATATACCCTCACTTATGAAACCGCGATGACGATGATGCGCGATCTGAAAATATTAGGCGCGCATAATGTTAATGAAGGTCGACGGCGTGGTCTGACGGGAAAAGATGTGATGAAAAATGTCATTAAAGCGTATGAACAGTTTCGTCATGATGGTTTGATTCCGGCCAGTTACGAAGTTGTGTTCGGTCATGGCTGGAAAATCACACAGCGCGGACAACAGTCATCTGATGATGGCAGTGTTCATATACCAATCAATGAGATTCAGCGTCGATGATACCGAACCATGTTTTTGTTACCGGAACCGATACAGAAGTGGGAAAAACCCGTATCAGCGTCGGACTGATCCGCTTACTTCAGCAACAAGGGCTCAAAACGGCTGGCATGAAGCCGATAGCCAGTGGTTGTGAAAAGCGTGATGGCATCTGGAAAAATGAAGATGCCCTGGCCATGATTGAGCAAAGTGATGTGAAGTTGCCTTACACCATGGTCAACCCGTATGCGTTTGAACCGGCGATTGCTCCGCATATTGCGGCCGCCAAGGCGGAAGTGAACATTTGTTTAAATACGATCAAGAAAAGCTACCAACAAATCGATCAACAGGCTGATGCCGTGGTTGTGGAAGGAGCGGGGGGCTGGCTCGTCCCGCTGAATGATGACTTCACCATGGCCGATCTGGCTCAGAAGCTGGATTTGCCTGTTGTCCTCGTGGTGGCGATAAAACTGGGATGCATTAACCATGCTTTGCTTTCAGCCCAGGCAATACAGCAAAAAGGTCTGAAATTGGCTGGTTGGGTTGCCAATCATTTGAGTGATGAGGCGGAGTCTGAGGCAATCATAGAAACGTTGAAACAGCGGATTGATGCGCCATGTATAGGTGTTGTGCCCTATTTGACCCAGCAAGAATCCGTTTTACCCTACCTGCAGAGTAATCTGTGATGATGAGATGGTTGGCATTCATTAGTTTAGCGATATTGGTCGGCTGTTCCTCTTCGCCCAAAAAAGAGTCTGGTATCAATCCCCAGACTCAGGCCACTGTTAATGCGTGGAAACAATTAATTGATTCGGGTCAGGACTGGTCGGATATGCGACGCCTGAAAGCGACCAATGACTTTGTGAATCAATTTAATTTTGTTGATGACATCGTGCATTGGAAGCAGGAGGATTATTGGGCAACGCCGCTTGAAACGCTGGTTACTCGAGGTGGTGATTGTGAGGATTTTTCCATAGCGAAATTTTTCACACTAACGTCAATGGGCATGGAAGAAGATAAGTTGCGTCTCACCTATGTCAAAGCACTGGCATTAAATCAGGCGCATATGGTGGTGAGTTATTACGAAAATCCGAAGGCAACACCGTTGGTGCTGGATAATTTAAATACCAATATTTTGCCGGCGACTCAGCGAGACGATCTTTACCCTGTTTATAGTTTTAATGGAAAAGGACTATGGTTGAATAAAAAGCAGCAATCTGAGCAGTTTGTGGATACCAGCGAACGAATCAGTTTATGGCAAAGGTTATTGAGAAATATGGATGTGGAAGCAGCTGATGAAAAATCCATGATCTGCCTGTATCAATTTTATGATTTACCGAAATCGGAAGCACGGACCCGCTGCCCCTAAGGAAATAAGGCGATGTCATCCCCGGCATGCCATTGCGGGTATTTGCGCATAATGCTTTTAAACAAATCACTTTGCAGAAATTTGTCCAGCCAATGTCTTACAGCGGGATAGGGTGATTGCTCAAACCAGGCCTTGTCCACAAAAGCAAACTGCCTGATAAAAGGTAGAAGTGCGATATCAGCAATAGTCCAGTCAGACTGTAGTAAGCAACCATGCTGGTTCAATAATTTTTCCAGCCTTGTCAGTGTTTTTTCACCTTGTTGACGATAATACTGCTCAGTGTGTTCTGGATAACGGTCTGCGTATTTATATCGGTCCAGATAATATTTAAACTCATCATCGTTATGACGGATTAAGTTATCAGCCTGTTCTTTTTTACCCTTATCCAACGTCTGATACCAGTTATAGGGATCATTATGATTCAAAGCCCAAAACATGATATCCAGGCTTTCGTCAATGATGTCACCATTTACTGTCTGCAGAACCGGAACTGTGGCTTTATCAGAAAGTGTTAGTAGTGCCTCGGGTTTATCTTTGAGTACAACTTCACGGAGTTCACACTGAATCTGACTCGCAGCCAAGGCCAGCCTCGCTCGCATGGCATAAGGACAACGGCGAAAACTGAACAGAATAGGGTGATTTTGCTGAAACATATAAATAATCGACGATTTATAAAACGTCAGTATAGACAAACACTAGGTTGGACAAAAATCCACCCGGATGAATTTTTAAAATTCGCGCAGACTCATGGCGTCGCTGGAGATGCCACCCCGTAGCATTTCGGCTTGACGGTTCAATGTGTGTTTTACCAGTAAGTTACGATCCTGATCATCCATATGGGTGAACACCATGCGCAGATGGTATGGTCTATCTGTCGGGGCCGATAGGATCTTCTCGCAGGAAATGACGGAAGCCAGTGCATGAACTGTATTGGCAGTGGGTAATAGCTGCATATAGAGTTCAACGTTGTCTTTAACCTCTATTGGCTCGGAGACCATAAAGGCGATGCCTCCACCACTCAGGTTGGCTTCAGTTAAATCATCATCTGAAACCGGGTTGTAATGGCGCTGGACGCTTTGCGCAACGAGATTGATTTTTTCATCAAGCATCCGTAGGGCACGTGCAATTTCACGATCCTGATGATTAATTTGATCGAGAATATGAGTGAAGGCAGTTTGAATCGCCCTTAATTGCGCTTTTTCATTATCATCATCATCATCTGTTGATTGTGCAATCCGGTGAGCAATAGCACTGAGGTTTTCTTTTTTAACCGTTCTAAAATCGACAACGACTGTGTCGTTGATACGAAAAAATTCTCGCCTGTCTGAACCAGCGTATTGCATCTTTTTCATCCGATACTATTAATAATTATAATTGTGGTTAGCAGACCATCTTAGCTACTGACCATCTTCCTTTATATCATGTTCTGATTGCTTTGCCAGCCCCGCAAATTGTTTCATAAAAGCATTGGTTAAAAATACCTCCCTAATTATGATGCTTCAGCCTGATATCAGGCTATAAATAATGTGTCTTCAAAAGGTTATAGATGCTCAGAAGCATAATCAGCCAGGCGCGAGCGTTCACCACGTAATAAGGTAATGTGACCACTGTGCTGCCAGAATTTAAAGTGATCGACAACGTAAGTCAGACCAGAAGTCGTCTCACTCAGATAGGGCGTATCAATCTGAGCAATATTACCGAGACAGATGATCTTGGTCCCCGGACCGGCTCGGGTTATCAAGGTTTTCATCTGTTTCGAGGTCAGGTTTTGCGCTTCATCAATAATCAAAAAACGGTTCAAGAAAGTACGCCCGCGCATAAAATTAAGAGAGCGAATTTTGATCCATCGTTGCAAAAGATCATTGGTCGCCTGACGACCCCATTCTCCCCCCTCAGTTTTGTTCAGTACTTCAAGGTTATCCATTAATGCGCCCATCCAGGGCGTCATTTTTTCCTCTTCCGTTCCGGGCAGAAAGCCGATATCTTCACCTACAGGCACCGTTACACGTGTCATGATGATTTCGCTGTATCGTTTATGTTCAATCGTCTGAGTTAATGCAGCGGCTAGTGTAAGAAGCGTTTTACCGGTACCTGCCTGACCCAGCAGGGTAACGAAGTCAACTTCTGGGTCCATCAACAGGTTTAGAGCAAAGTTTTGTTCACGATTTCGGGCTGTAATGCCCCATACAGCATGACTTTCTTTCCGGTAATCGGTCACTAACTGAATATCAGAACTTGTTTCTGTGACAGAACGAACGACTGCTTCGATAGTGTGATCTTCACCGGGTGAGTAGATGAGCTGATTGGGGTACCAGTCTTTGACGATCTCACCCTCAACTTCATAGAAAGTCTGTCCATCAGCTGTCCATGATTCCAGGCGATTCAGATCATCCCAGAAATCGGCTGTGAGTTCGGAGGAACCTCGATAGAGAAGATCGACATCATCCAGTACTTTATCGTTGTAATAATCTTCAGCGCAGATACCCAAAACAGTCGCTTTAATGCGAAGATTGATGTCTTTAGATACCAGAATGATAGTGCTGTCGGTAACGGTTTTTTGCAATGCAATCGCCACGCTCAGGATGGCATTGTCGCCCTGATAGCTTGGTAACTCTTTGGGTAGTTCACTCTGCATCTGTGTGGTTTGAAAAAACAGACGTCCGGTCGCAGAGGGCATTTCACCATTGTTCACACTTGGTAAAGGAATACCACTGGTGATGGCATCATTATCTTCAGCAATGAGTAACATTTCATCCAGAAATCGACTCACCTGGCGAACGTTACGGGAGACTTCTGACAAACCTTTTTTGCCACGGTCCAACTCTTCCAGCACCACCATGGGTAAATAGATGTCATGTTCATCAAAGCGGAAGAGGGCGGTGGGGTCGTGCATCAGCACATTGGTGTCGAGAATAAAAAGGCGTTTGCCGAGGGCGGGTCTTTTGATCATCTGCAAGAAGTCCTCTTGTGGATTAGGAATTACCTGAGTTCGATTATGATCCAGAAATATCCGGCTGCAAAGTGCTGTAAAGGAGATTTTCTTCGCCAGTCATAAGGAATGAAACGGGCTGCTTCACAAGCAAAAAAATAGTGTTAAGATTATAAATCCATCTCCAATGAATTGCTTGGCTGATCTTTATGCCGACGCCAATGCTGGTGGTAGACAAGTCCTTTTTTAAAATTATCTTAAGCAACGATAACTTGGCTGGTCTTCTTAACACGTCTTCCTTATCAGAACCAACTTAATACCCCACCGGCTTAATCTGGATTTATCGTGGTATCAGGTACCAAAAGCGTTGTTTAAATAAAATCGCCTGTGAAGATACTTTTTTTGTGATGGACGCTTTCAGAGAGTAAAAATGCGCGTAATCACTGAAGCCTACCCTCTGGTATTGCCAACATTCCGATAATATTCAGAATGATTGCAAATCAGACAGCGCTGGACGCTTCCCAAAATGCTATATAACAAATGGTGATACTTCTAGAGGGTATTTTATCCATTGGTATTAATTGCCTTCCATGTGAATCAAACCCTTCAAATAAGTTGGATTGCAATCCGGTCTCTGAATACGTAATACGTATGCGTGTTTCTTCTGAAAAATCTGTTGATGTTAGGTTTCGATTTAAGCGATGATGTGTTTGTTCACGCTGAATATCTTTTCTTTAAGAGTCGATGTTATCAGCTGAATATCTTTTCTTTAAGAGTCGATGTTATCAATAGATGAAAACGCAACAACCCAATAATCCATTACATGGCATCACGCTTGAAAAAGTTGTAACAGATCTGGTCGAACATTATGACTGGTCGGGTCTAGCAGACAGAATCAATATCAACTGTTTTAAAAGTGACCCTTCGGTTAAATCAAGCTTGAAGTTTTTACGCAAAACGCCGTGGGCACGAGAAAAGGTCGAAAAGTTATATCTTTCAACGTTCAATGATGCATCACCCTGGTCAAAATCATCCTGAGTTATTCTGGTCATGTAACGTATATGACGCTCAGTCAGTTTAAAGAAAATCAGTGATATTCTGATAGGCCAGAATCATCAATAATCCCACCGAAATACATTTCCAGAATAACACTGGATCTCGCTCTATCAATGGTGGTTTAGCTTTATTAAGGAATATTTTATTGGGATTGCTCAGGTCATACACAAACTCAGCTACCTCCTGATAACGTTTGTGTGGCTGAATATTGACGGCTTTTCTAATGGTGTCATCGACCCAAAATGGAATTTTGCGATCTTCCTGAATAACGGATTTGTATGTCAGCTTTCGCTGGGCTGCAACACTATAAGATTTTGAAATAGCAGTTCCATAAGGCAACTCATGGGTCAGCAGATGATATGTAAGCACACCAAGGGAGAAAATATCGGATTGTGCCGTGCCTTCATAACCCAGAAAATATTCGGGTGCAGTAAATTGCGCCGTACCTAGAATCAGTTCTGTTTCAGTGCCGAGTTCAGCCACACCGGCCACTCGGGTGGAGCCAAAATCGATGATTTTCACCGTGCCGGATGAGTCAATCATAATATTCTCAGGACGAATATCCTGATGGAGCATCTCCCGGCGGTGCATTGCCTGCAGACCTTTGCCTATCTGTTCAATAATTCGTCTCACCTCGTCCATGCTAGGCTGCGAATTATCATGCATCCACTGTGTTAATGTCTGGCCTTCAATATACTCGGTCACACTATAGAGAAAGTTGCGTTGCCGTTTCGTCTCAATCGCTTTAAGGCAATGTACGTTATCAAGGCGACGGGTGATCCACTCTTCCATCAGGAAACGTTCGATAGCTTCCTGATCATTTTCTAAATCGGTGGATAAGACTTTCAGAACAACCTGTTGCTGACTGTCGAGATCCTTGGCCAGAAAAACGTGGCTGCGACTACTGACATACAATTCGCGGATAATTTCAAAGCCATCAAACAGCATCTTGGGCGCCAGCAATGGGGGCGCGGGTAGCTGACTGACCTGCTCTTTCACCATCGGCATACCTAATGCTGGTATGCTCTCTACCCGCACAATTTGCAAAGTAAGGTTGTCATCACTGCCTGCTTCTAAAGCTTGCTCTATCAGTACTTCGGAGGCTTTCTGTAAATCATCTGTATAGGCTTCGATAGTATTAATGATGTGTTTTTCGCTGATAAAGTCATAGACACCATCGGTAGCGAGAATAAATATATCACCTTGATCGGCATCAAACACTTTGCTGTCACAGCGAAACTGTTGTTCCAACCCCATGGCTCTGGTTAGATAGCTGCCTTGCTCATCATTCGCCTTCACATGATCGATAGAAAGTTGTTTTAGCCGCCCATCTGTGAGTCGGAAAATGCGACTGTCACCTACATGAAACAGATACGCTTTATTGGCTTTAAATACCAGGCCGCTGAAGGTGCAGATATAGCCCTGATCAACTTCATAACGAAATTCGCTGTTACGAGACTGGCCATACAGCCAAGAATTAATTGACTGTAAAACTCTTTTTCCAGACGTTTGTGCCGACCATGAGTCCGGCGTAGCGTAGTAGTCTTCGATAAAACTGTTCACCGACGTCGCGCTAGCCTCCTGACTGACGTCACTACTGCTGATACCGTCAGCTAACGCAACAATGATGCCTTTGGTGGTGAGTTCCGGCTCGGGGGGGACAAATAATCCATAACGATCTTGATTAATAGGTTTGCGGCCGGCACTGCTATGCTGACCAACACTGAGGGATAAAGATTTCGTCATGTAATCATTGTCCTATGTTGTTTCATTATTATCATGCAATATCTCATCAGTTTGAACATGTGTCGATAGATCTTAATTTTCACAACCATGCGGATTATTTTTTGCCGTGTGCCAGGTAATATGAGCAATGGTATCGAATGAACTCAAACAAATGATTTGGCAGAGTGTGGCTGCTATACCCAAAGGAAAAGTAGCAACCTACGGGCAGATTGCCAGACAGTGTGGTCATCCGCGACATGCCCGGTATGTCGGAGCAGTTTTAAAACAATTACCGCAAAATAGCTTGATCCCGTGGCATCGGGTTGTAAATGCAAAAGGCAAAATTTCTTTTCCAATCGGTTCCGATGCTTACCACCGCCAACAAACGCGTTTGCAGGGTGAAGCTGTGACTTTAAGTAATGACAAAATTAACTTAAAGCATTTCGGCTGGGATGGTTTTGTCAGTGAATCCTAGAGAAAAATTGATATCATAGAGAATTAATCCATCAGGAACGTTATGCAAGGTCTAGCGCTCGCCGTTCTGGCGTATTCCATCTGGGGGCTATTCCCACTCTTTTTTAGCTACCTGAATCATGTTTCGCCGGTAGAGGTTTTGTCACACCGGATAATCTGGTCTTTAGTTGCGACGCTGACCTTAGGCCTTATTCTGCAACGCGGTCGATTATTAGCGAAAGCATTACAGGATAAGACTACTTTAATCTGGCTGGGAATTTCATCTTTGCTGATTGCCGTTAACTGGCTTGTCTATATCTGGGCTGTGGGCCAGCACCGGGTACTTGAAGCCAGTCTCGGTTATTTCATCATGCCGGTGGTGAGTCTTTTGATGGGACGATTGTTACTCAAAGAACCACTGCATCCACTACAGGCCTGGGCCGGTGTGTTGGCTTTTATTGCGATTGCCTGGGAATTATGGAGCTTCGGTACCTTACCCTGGGTCGGTGTCGTATTAGCATTTGCGTTTGCCTTTTATGGGCTAGTACGAAAAATTCATCCTATAGACGGACTTAATGGACTGACCATTGAAACCCTCTGGTTATTACCCTTTGCGGTTGGCTTTGTGATCTGGCAGTTTGCGACAGCTGATAGTCAGATGGGGTTTGGCTTAAACGACGAAACCACAATTTTACTGATCTGCTCTGGTTTTCTGACTGCTTTGCCATTGGTTTTGTTTGCCATGGCTACCCGACGCATCAACCTGTCGATAGTTGGATTCATTATGTACATCAATCCGACCATTCAGTTTTTAATCGGGGTGTTTGTACTGAATGAGCATTTCCCCGAAGAACGTTTAATCACCTTTATTCTGGTCTGGATTGCATTGTTGTTATTCGTCAGTGGTCTGTGGCAGGTGCAAAGAAATAAGCACCGTGACAGGTCATCTGTTTAATTGACCGGTAAGGCAGTGCTATTGATCGGAGACTTCATCACAAAGGATGTATGAACGCCGGTGACACCCTCAATCCGGGTGAGTTTATTCAGCAAAAACTGCTGATAGGCATCCATGTCTCTAACAATGACTTTTAGCAGGTAATCGGCGGATTGCCCGGTAATCAAATGACACTCCAACACTTCCGGATAGCTCGCCAAGGTTGACTCCAAGGCCTCAAATCGCTCAGGTGTGTGTTTATCCATGCTGATACCGATAAAGGCCATCAAGGTCAGGCCGAGCTTTTTTGCATTCAATAAGGCGACATAACCATCAATCAAGCCTTCTTCTTCCATTTGCCTGACTCGACGTAAACAAGGAGAAGGAGAGAGCTTGATGGCTTCAGCTAATTCCTGATTGGTAATCCGACCCTGTTTTTGCAGTGTGTCCAGAATCATCTGGTCATAGCGATCCAGTTTTTCTGTCATTAAATTTTACTCCTACTTTACATTGCGGTATTTAATGCTGAAATTAATTAAATATAAGCAATTATATGCCTTATATTCGTATATTTCTGAAATTTTGGCAATTTAATTCTGCTGCAACATCTTTATACTATTCTCCATGCCTGAAACCGGCGGCGAATGAGTCACAAGCTCTCGCTGGCACGAAGCTCCCACATCACCACAAGTGATGGTCGATTTTCGTAGCCCTCTGGTTAACCCGACCGGAGATGTCAGTAGCTCGCGAATGGTTTTTAGCAAATAATTTAATAATGACAATCAGGAGTCAACCATGATTACCAATCCCGCTCAGAAGTATCGTCGTTTTGAGCCCATTCAGTTAGCGGATCGCCAGTGGCCGAATGCCGTAATGGAAAGAGCACCAATCTGGATGAGCACTGACTTGCGTGATGGTAATCAGGCACTGATTGATCCTATGTCGGTTGAAACCAAGCTGCGGTATTTTGATGAACTGGTAAAAATTGGTTTCAAGGAAATTGAGGTCGGTTTTCCTTCTGCCTCAGAGACTGATTTCAACGTGGTACGCCGTCTGATCGAAGAGGACCGTATTCCGGAGGACGTCACCATTGAAGTGTTGACCCAGGCACGTGAAGATTTAATCTCGCGTACGGTAGCGTCACTGAAAGGTGCACGTCGGGTTATTTTGCATATGTACAACCCGATATCGCCGACTTTTCGTGAAGTTGTTTATAAAACCGATAAAGCTGGCGTCAAGCAAATTGCCGAGCGTGGCACGCGTTGGGTTAAACAGATGACGCAACAGCAGCCGGACACTGAGTGGGTCTATCAGTATTCACCGGAAGTCTTTTCCAGCACGGAAGTGGCGTTTGCAAAAGAAGTCTGTGATGCGGTTTCCGCTGTGTGGCAGCCGACGCCAGACAATAAAATGATTCTTAACCTGCCGGCAACGGTGGAGATGTCGACTCCCAACACCTATGCCGATCAGATTGAGTGGATGCATCGTAACCTGAATAATCGCGACAGCATTATATTGAGTGTTCACCCGCATAATGATCGCGGCACTGCAGTGGCGGCAGCTGAATTAGCTGTCATGGCTGGTGCCGATCGGGTTGAAGGCTGTTTGTTTGGTAATGGTGAACGTACCGGCAACGTCGACTTGGTAACGTTGGCATTGAACCTATATTCTCAGGGCATTAACCCGGAATTGGATTTCAGCAACCTTGATCAGATTCGTCAGATGTATGAAGAAACGACCCAGTTACCGGTACATCCACGTCATCCTTATGCCGGTGAATTAGTATTCACGGCATTCTCAGGCTCACATCAGGATGCGATTAAAAAAGGCTTCGCGGTTCAAAAAGACGATGTTCACTGGCAAGTGCCTTATCTGCCCTTGGATCCTGCCGATCTTAACCGGAGCTATGACGCTGTGGTGCGTGTGAACAGTCAATCCGGCAAAGGCGGAGTAAGTTTCTTGTTGCAACAGGCAGCTGGGTTTGAATTGCCTCGTCGTTTACAGATTGAGTTCAGCAAAATTGTGCAAAAGCGCAGTGATGAAACCAGCAAAGAGGTAAATAGCAGCAATATTGTAAGCCTTTTTGAGTCATCTTATTTGCATGTGGCAGCGCCTTATAACTACATGAGTAGTCATGTGATTGATGAGGAAACCAACGATGTCGTGACCAGGATTGTGGTTGACTATAATGCACAACGAATCGAACTGAGCGGACTGGGTAATGGGCCTTTGGACGCTGCCGCTAAAGCGATCAGTGAGCATTTGGGTGAGACGGTCACGGTAGCGGATTACCATGAGCATGGTATGAGCTCAGGATCGGATGCCGCAGCAGTCAGTTATGTTGAAGTGAAAGTGGGTGATAACAACACCTTGTTTGGTGTGGGTCAGGATAAAAACATCACGTCAGCGGCAATCAAAGCTTTAATCAACGGTGTTAATCGTGTTTTAGAAGGTGATAGCAGTATGGAACGAGAGCTCAAACTGAAGTCGAAACAGGCTTGAATGAGTCTTTAGTTTCAAACAGGTGAAATCTCTTGGATTGTATCAGGATAATTCTGAATAAAGCCTAGTATTAAACAGTAAAGCATTGATAAACATATCATTATTACAGAACTGTTCAGATTTGATCTCTCGCAACGTATTCGTTATGGTGTAAATAAAGCTGATAAAAAAATTCTTTTTTATCAGTCTTTAACCCAATGTTTGACTTAATCAAACAAAGGAGGAAATGATGTTAAAACAAGGAATTTTAACACTCTTACTGACAATGCTATTTGCAATCAGTCCGGCGATGGCCGCCGATGAACACAAAGGCTCAGAACATCCAGCTCATGAAATGGGTGAAGCAGCTTTATCTGACTCTGATAAAACAGAGCAGCTCAGTGATGAATATAAAGAAAACCTGAGAGAAGCAAAAGATACTGAGAATATGCCTCACCCAGCTCATAAAATGGGTGCTGAAAATACGCATAAAGGCTCTGAGCACCCAGCCCATGAAATGGGTGATGCAGTAACATCTGAAGAGTATAAGAAAGAAAAGGATGTTAGTGAAAAATACAAACAAAACCTAGAAGAAGCCAAAGCGTCTGAAGGTAGCAAACATCCCGCACATGAAATGGGTGAAAGCGAAGAAGCGCTTGACCAGCGCGGTCAATAAAAGCGTTTTTAAACACCTTCTATTTTAGATTAAACGCTGCATCCTCGTAATTGAGGGTGCAGCGTTTTTTTTGCGTCGTCAGACAGTATTTTATGACATTTTTATTCATATGAGAAAAAATCATCATCGGTTTAAAAGCAGGTCGGTTACACTCGACTTAATCAATGTGATCAGAGGTATAAAGATGAGCGCACCCAAACAGATTTTGATGTTATTTGTGTTTCTGCTATTGAGCGCCTGTGCCAGTTGGTCGCCTTCCTATGAGAAACCACAGGTGAGCATCACCTCTTTTACTCTGGCTCCTGAGTCCACGGGTATTGCACCCACTTTCTTGATTGGACTGCGTGTGGTTAACCCCAATCGGAATACGCTACCTTTGAAAGGGATGAGCTATGCGGTAGAAATTGAACAGCAACGAGTTTTAACTGGCGCCGAGCCTGATCTACCGCAAGTGCCAGGATATGGTACAGCGGACTTTACCATCAAAGCCTCACCCGATTTGCTCGGAAGCGCCCGCTTAATCAATCAATTGCTATCAGGACAGCGCGGCAGTCTTGATTATTTGTTCAAAGCTCGGTTCGATATCGGTCGTTTATTGCCTTTTGTCACGGTTGAAGAAAAAGGGAGTTTTGGTTTGACTGACTTTCAATGAGTTAATCTTGAATGATGACATTTTATGAATAAAAAACGCTTATTCAAATCGCTTAAACAGCAAATCATCGAATCATCCAGAGGTGACAAAGAAAAATTTCTGTTTGAGCTGGGTTTGCGCGATGCGTTGGAATTATGGCGCGTGTTGTTCGAACAATCAGCAGAAGGCATGGTGGTTATTGATCTGTCGGGCAATGTTGTTGAAGTCAATAAGCGCTATGCCGATATGCTGGGTTATACCATCGAAGAAATGTTGCACTTGCAGGTATGGGATTGGGATACCCAGTTTGAGCAGGAAGAAATCAAAAAAATGCTGCTCGAGGTTGATGATAAGGGGGCTTATTTTGAGACGAAACAGCGGCGTAAGGATGGGACTGTTATTGAGGTTGGTCTCAGCAATAACGGCGCTACCTATAAAGGGGAAAAGCTGATTTTCTGTCTCTGTCGGGATATCACCCAGCAAAAGCAGGACCAGGCAAAAATATTACGATTGGCGATGATAGATAATCTAACCGGGTTGTTCAATCGGCATGCTTTTGAAGCCAAACTCGATAATGAAATAAATCGAGTTTCTCGATATAGCAAACCGCTCTCAGTATTGATGTATGACTTAGACCATTTTAAGAAAATTAATGACAACTTTGGTCATAACGCTGGCGATGCTGTTTTGCTTAAAGTGGCAGAGCTGGTCCGTGACAATATTCGCGACGTTGATATGGCTAGTCGCTGGGGAGGCGAAGAATTTTTGGTATTAATGCCTGAAGCCGATATCGATGAAGCAAAAGTTGTGGCTGAAAAACTGCGAAAAGTCATAGCGGAGCACCCGTTTGAAGAGGTGAAATCGGTTACGGCCAGTTTTGGTGTAACGCAGTTTGTGGCCGATGAAAGCCCCGAGTCATTTTTAAAGCGGGTAGATGATGCAATGTATCTGGCAAAGCAGCAGGGACGTAATTGTGTTGAAACGATCATTGAACATCGACATCAGTAGCAACATTTAATCAGCATGACATAAAGATAGAACGAAGCCTTCTATGGGGACTGGATTTTGATATTTAGCTTTCGTCGGAGTCACGGCATGCGGAATTTTCAGTTTCTCAAACCACCTCTGTGATAATCTGAACTTACATTACAACTGTGTGAAATATGGATTCCATTAACACTTTATTCCTGCTCAGCGGGTTACTTATAGCGCTCAGTATTCTGGCGAGTCGCCTCTCTTCCCTGTTTGGTTTACCGATTCTGATGATCTTTCTCGCGCTGGGCATGTTAGCCGGTGAAGATGGTCTGCTCGGTGTTCAGTTCGATAATTATTCGCTGGCTTTTACAGTTGGTCATCTTGCTTTGGCCATGATCCTGCTGGATGGTGGACTCAGGACGCGTCTGAAAACATTCCGTGTTGGATTTAAACCGGCGCTATCACTCGCAACTTTTGGTGTCTTATTAACCAGTGGTATTGTGGGTGTCATTGCCATGTGGGTGTTTGATTTATCCCTGCTGGAAGGCATGCTGATTGGTGCTATTGTCGGTTCAACCGATGCCGCTGCTGTCTTTTCGATGCTGCGTGGTCAGGGCATTAATATCAATGAACGGGTTGGAGCGACCCTGGAGATTGAATCAGGTACCAACGATCCGATGGCGATTTTCCTAACATTATTACTGATTGAGGTCCTCATTGGTGAGTTCACTACACCGTTAGATTCACTGGTCTTTTTTATCCAGCAATTTGGTCTGGGAATCGCGGTCGGTCTGGCTGGCGGCTGGCTAACCTCAAAGTTACTCAGCAAGGTTGAATTAGCGCCGGCGCTTTATTCCCTACTTGCTCTGGCAATGGGGTTTTCCACCTTTGGTGTGGCCAGCGTGATTGGTGGTAGTGGTTTTCTGGCGATTTATCTTTGTGGTCTGTTGATAGGTAATCAGCCCGGACGACATATTCAACATATTCTGCCGGTACATGACGGGCTGGCATGGTTAAGTCAGATTGGTTTGTTTCTGGTACTGGGATTATTAGTCTCGCCGAGTCAGCTGATGGAATATGCTTTGCCGGCGTTATTGATTGCATTGGGACTGATTTTTATCGCCCGTCCATTGGCTGTTATTTTGACGGTAAAACCGTTCTTTAAATTCCGCTGGCGGGAAGTTGGTTTTATTTCCTGGGTCGGCTTGCGTGGTGCTGTTCCTATTGTGCTGGCGATATTTCCAGTGATAGGCGGGGTAGAGAATGCAACGCTCTATTTCAATGTGGCCTTTGTGGTTGTGCTGCTATCGCTCCTGATTCAGGGGGGCACTTTGTCTCCTATGGCCAAGTTAATGCGCATTCAGGTACCCACTACCGTCAGCCCAAAACAACGCGGTGCTCTGGGAATTTTGCCGGATCAGGATTATGAAATGTTTGTCTATAAGGTTGAAAATCCAGCATTAGATGGACAACCTATCCGTTTGTTGCGGTTTCCATCCGGGGCGCTGATTTCGGCCCTGTTTCGCGGCAGAGCCATGATTCATCCCAAAGGCAGCACAGAGTTGAGATCGGGCGATATATTGTGTGTTATTAGCCGCGAAGAAGATCTGGAAACGCTGAACCAGCTGTTTAATGGCGAAATGCAGCTTCGTAAGGTTGAAGCTTTTTTTGGTGCTTTCGTGCTGAACGGTGACGCTTTGCTAAAAGATGTGGCGAAAGCCTATGGTCTGACGATGAGTGGTCGTCAAGAGCATTTGACCCTCGATGAATTTATTTCACGCCGAGTCGGGGGGCATCCCGTAGTCGGAGATCAGGTTGATTGGCACGGGATTCATTGGGTTGTGAGTGATGTCCAGGGCGACACAATAACAAAAGTCGGTATGCGACTTTATTAATTGTGCCGGCTTCCTAGCTGTCATTTTATGAACCTGATTGTTACTGATTGCTATCTGATAATAATTGTGGCAAATTTGCACCTGTCGCGGGCTTTCGTGGCATCCACGTGGATTATGCTGGGAATCGGATACGTCGATTTATTTCTCGCATTTACATGTGGACAAGGGGTATAGCCAAATAGAGATTAATCTCAGTTTTTTGAAAACTGGGGCGATTTTTATATGGCATCTGGTCTTCACCAATGATGGTCATTATGGCCTGAATAGGTGAGTGATATTTATCCCTTGGGAGAGAACAGGATGCACTTATCCATTCAACAACGCTTCAGTCTCTGGGCAGGTCTAAGTCTGCTCAGTGTCGTGCTGGTCACTGCGCTTATCGGCGTTTGGCAGTTCGGCAATATCAAACAGTCTCTGTCCAGCCATAGTTACGATTTGACCCGTGAGCAGGTAGAAGATTATCTGGCGGTGACGGCACACGATACTTCAGCACAATTGTCGATACCGCTTGAGCGCGCTCTGCAGACAGCACAAGCAACAGCCTCCGCGATGTCTGCCGTTATTCAGATGCCCAATGATTCAGGTAAACGGAAACTGGCGCTGAATATACTCCAGCAAACACTCACCGATAATCCCGATTTTCTGGGCACCTATGTCGCGTTTGAGCCGAATGCATTCGATGGCAGTGATTATCTGACCATGCAATCACGAGGCAGTGACAAGACAGGACGCTTTTTGCCCTACGTAGTAAGGACCGATACTGGTTTTGTTGTTGAACCCCTGATGGGTCTGGAAGATAGCACGATGGATGAAAACGGCGTACGCGCGGGAGAGTATTACTTGTGCTCTAAAGATACCCTCACGAGCTGTGTCATTGATCCCTATTTGTATCCTATTGATGGCGATGAAGTATTACTTAGCAGCCTGGTGTCACCCGTCATTCATGATGGTCGATTTGCGGGTATTAGCGGTGTCGATATCACCGTCAGCTTTCTGCAGTCCAAAATCAAAGCGGTGGCTGAGAGCTTGTATAACGGACAAGGTAAAACTTTGCTGGTCAGTCCCAGAGGTGTTGTTGCCGGACACAGCCATCAGGCAGATCTGATTGGGAAAAACTTGTCTGCATTGGATGATGAACTACAGGAAAATATTACAAAGACATCAGTCAGTGGTGAAAGGCGAATTATTTATGCCAATGACCAGTTCATCGCCCTTGAGCCTTTTAATCTTCCCGGCAGTCAGCGTCATTGGGTGACCTATATTGAAGTTCCCGAACAGGTGGTGCTAGCCACAGTGGCTGAACAGGAGCAGTTTCTGAGTACTGCCCAGAAACACTTTATCACCACAACCACGTTACTAGGACTTTTGTTGGCGATATTAGGTGTTATCACCGTTTGGTTTGTTGCCAGAAACAGCACGCGACCCTTGTCAGCGATGACAGAGCTTGTCGCTTCAATTGCAGAAGGTGAAGGCGATTTGACGCGCCAATTAACAGTATCCAGCCGTGACGAAACCGGCAAGTTATCGGGACTGCTCAACACCTTTATCGATAAATTACGTTCGCTGGTTCAACAATTACTTCCAGTGGGCAGTCATGTCAGTTCTCTTTCTGCTGAAGGGCGAAGAATCAGTGAAGAGACTAATGCACAGATGCTGGAACAGCAAAAGCTGATTGAAGAAATGGTGTCTGCCGTCACTGAAATGGCGGCCTCTGCACAGCAGATTGCCGGTAACGCCGAGAGAACGTCCCAATTTGTGCAGCAGGCCAATGATTCTACAGAGTCTGGTACCAGCCTGGTGAAGCAAACTGCCCTATCTATTAATCACGTAAGTGATTCTGTCAGGCAATCTGAATCGGCGATGTTGGAACTGGAGAAAAATAGCGATGGTATTGCAGAGGTATTGACCGTTATTCAGGGCATAGCTGAGCAGACTAATCTGCTTGCTTTGAATGCTGCGATCGAAGCGGCGCGGGCAGGAGAAAAAGGGCGCGGGTTTGCTGTAGTTGCAGATGAAGTCAGGGCGCTGGCCAGTCGAACCCAGGATGCAACCATTGATATTCATGACAAGCTCAAGACACTTCACCAGGGTAATCAGGAAGTCACGGAGGCGATGCAGACAAGTGGTCAACAAGTCGCTGAGACAGTGAGATTGGCCCAAGCAGCAGAAGCAGCATTACTTGAAATCAGTAAGGCGATTGAAGAGGTTACAGAGATGTCGCTGCAAACAGCCTCAGCAACGGTGCAGCAGAGTGCCGTTTGCGAAGAAGTGAGTAATAATCTGTCTCAAGTTTCGCATCTGGTTCAGAAAACGACTGAAGGTGCTCAGCAGTTAAGTCGTGTCGGCAATGATCTGGATGAGGCCGCCAATGGACTGCAAAATAGGTTATCGCTTTTCAAAGTTTAATACGTCACTAAAAAACAGGGTGCGTCGTCAATGCACCTTGTTTTTTCATATGTAAAAAACAGGTCATTGAAGACGGTAGATTCAAGTTTATCTGCTATAATTCAGCGTTTTTCTATAGTGTAACTGTCTGACAGGAAAACCGTTTTAAATGAGCGCTTACCACCAACTTCGCACCCTGCTTGAGCAAAAAATTCTTATCCTCGATGGTGGGATGGGAACGCTTATCCAGAGCTATCAACTGGAAGAGAAAGATTTCCGTGGTGAGCGGTTTGCTGATCATCCCTGTGATGTAAAAGGTAATAATGACTTATTAACCTTAACCCAACCTCAGATTGTGCGTGATATTCACCGCGCTTATTTTGAAGCCGGTGCGGATATTGTTGAAACCAATACCTTTAACGGTACTTCAATCGCCATGGCCGATTATCAGATGGAAGATCTGGTATATGAGCTGAATAAAGTTTCGGCAGAGCTGGCCAAAGAAGTCGCGGATGAGTTCACCGCTGAAAATCCGGATAAGCCACGATTTGTCACTGGGGTTTTAGGTCCGACCAACCGTACCGCCAGTATTTCACCTGATGTGAACAATCCTGGCTATCGCAATACTAATTTTGACGAGTTAGTGGTCGCTTACACCGAAGCCATTCGTGGTCTGGTTGACGGTGGCGTCGATCTGTTATTAGTAGAAACGGTCTTTGATACGCTTAATGCCAAAGCGGCCTTGTTTGCCATCGACAAATTCTGTGAAGACCATAGTATCCATCTGCCGGTCATGATTTCCGGTACGATTACTGATGCCAGTGGCCGTACGCTCTCAGGCCAGACAGCAGAAGCCTTCTGGAATTCTTTATCGCATATTCAACCGCTTAGTATCGGCCTTAACTGTGCGTTGGGTGCTGAACAATTACGCCAGTATGTGGAAGAGTTATCCAATGTTGTCACGAGCTATGTCAGCGCGCATCCGAATGCGGGATTGCCCAATGAATTCGGTGAATATGACGAATCACCGGAAGTCATGGCCGAACAAATTAAGGAATGGGCTGAAGCTGGGTTTCTGAATATTGTTGGCGGTTGCTGTGGTACTGCGCCAGCACATATCAAAGCCATTGCCGATGCGGTCGAAGGTATTAAGCCGAGAGTCCCCAAAAAAGACCTGCACCATTGCCGCTTGAGTGGTCTGGAGCCACTAAACCTTACTGAAGATAGTTTGTTTGTGAACGTCGGTGAGCGCACTAACGTGACGGGTTCACTGCGGTTTGCGCGACTGATTAAGGAAGACGATTACGATACTGCGCTGGAAGTGGCCCGACAGCAGGTTGAAAATGGTGCTCAGATTATCGATATCAATATGGATGAGGGCATGCTTGACTCGCAAGAGGCGATGGTCACCTTCCTCAATCTTCTGGCTGCAGAACCGGATATCAGCCGGGTGCCAGTGATGATTGACTCATCTAAATGGGATGTTATCGAAGCCGGTCTGAAATGCATTCAGGGTAAAGGCATTGTTAACTCGATAAGCCTGAAAGAGGGTGAAGAGAAATTCATTGAACAAGCTAAGCTGGTTCGTCGTTACGGTGCAGCAGTGATAGTAATGGCGTTTGATGAAAGCGGACAGGCTGACACCCGCGAACGTAAACGTGAAATCTGTACCCGATCGTACGAGATTCTGACCGAAAAAGTGCATTTCCCGCCGGAAGATATCATCTTTGATCCCAACATCTTCGCTGTCGCCACCGGTATTGAAGAACATAACAACTATGCGGTCGACTTCATTGAAGCGACCCAAGACATTAAACAAAGCCTGCCACATGCCATGATCAGTGGCGGTGTGTCTAACGTGTCGTTTTCCTTCCGCGGTAACAATGTAGTTCGTGAAGCCATACATGCGGTCTTTCTTTATCACGCCATCAAAGCGGGTATGGATATGGGGATCGTCAACGCCGGTCAGTTGGCGATTTATGACGATTTACCCGACGACCTGCGCGAACAGGTTGAGGATGTGATTCTCAATCGCAGAGATGATTCCACCGATCGTATGCTCGAAATGGCAGAAAAATACAAAGGTGAAGGTGGCACTGCGGCCAAAAAAGAAGATCTTAGCTGGCGTGAACTGCCGGTGAGCAAGCGACTTGAACATGCTTTGGTGAAAGGGATCGCAGATTACGTTGAAGATGATACTGAAGAAGCGAGGCAAGCTTTCCCTAAACCACTGGAAGTGATTGAAGGTCCGTTAATGGACGGCATGAACGTGGTGGGTGATTTATTTGGTGAAGGTAAAATGTTTCTGCCACAGGTGGTGAAATCCGCACGGGTAATGAAAAAGGCCGTTGCCTATTTGATGCCCTATATTGAAGCCGCCAAGGAAGAGGGTGATACCAGTAAAAATAATGGCAAGATCCTGATGGCCACGGTCAAAGGAGATGTTCATGATATTGGTAAAAACATTGTCGGTGTCGTACTGCAATGTAATAATTTTGAGGTCATTGATCTTGGCGTGATGGTACCTGCGCAAAAGATTCTTGATGTCGCCAGAGAAGAGAACGTCGATATTATCGGCTTATCGGGTTTGATTACGCCATCACTGGATGAAATGGTGCATGTCGCCAAGGAAATGGAACGTTTGGGGTTTGAAGTGCCATTGATGATTGGCGGTGCCACCACTTCTTTGATTCACACTGCTGTGAAGATTGAGCCGAATTATCATGGTTGCAGTATTTATGTAAAAGATGCTTCGAGAGCGGTTGGTGTGGCCCAGAAACTGGTTAGTAAAGAAGCCAGCGTGCCATTTATTGCCGATCTGAAAAAAGATTACGAAGACAAACGTTCCCGTCACAAAGGCCGCAAGAGCACGCGGAGACAATTACCGATTGCCGAAGCGCGAGCCAATAAAACCAAGATTGACTGGCAAGCCTATCAACCGACAAAACCGGCTAAATTAGGTCTGGAAACGTTTGATGATTATCCGTTGGATGAGCTGGTCGAACGTATCGACTGGACACCCTTTTTCCAATCATGGGAGCTGGCGGGTAAATACCCACGGATTCTGGAAGATGAAATTGTTGGTGAGCATGCCAAGCACTTGTTTGACGATGCGAAAAAAATGCTCAAACAAATCGTTGATGAGAAATGGTTGAAGGCCAGAGCGGTTATCGGTTTATTCCCGGCGAACAGTGTCAACGATGATGATATTGAAGTGTATCGCGATGAGGAGCGCAAAGAAGTCTTAATGACACTTCACAGTCTGCGTCAGCAGACTGAGCGTCCACCCGGCCGACCCAACGCGGCACTGGCCGATTTTGTGGCCCCGAAGGACAGTGGCGTAGACGACTACATTGGTGCCTTTGCCGTCACTGCTGGTATTGGTATTGATGAACATGTTGAACGTTTTGATGCCGATCATGACGATTATCACAGCATTATGATCAAGGCTTTGGCAGATAGATTGGCAGAAGCCTTAGCTGAACGAATGCATGAACGGGTTCGTAAAGAATTCTGGGGTTATGTGCAGGACGAGCAGCTTGATAATGATGCATTGATTGATGAAAAGTATCAGGGTATTCGTCCAGCGCCGGGTTACCCCGCATGTCCAGACCATACTGAAAAAGGATTGCTGTGGGATTTGATTGACCCTGTCAACAATGCCGGTATAACGATTACTGAGTCTTATGCCATGCTGCCTACAGCCGCAGTAAGTGGTTTCTATTTTGCGCATCCGGAATCACGTTACTTTGGTTTGGGCAAGATTGATCAGGATCAGGTGGAAGACTATGCCGAACGCAAAGGGTGGGATAAACAAACCGCTGAGCGTTGGTTAGGACCCGCCCTGTCATATGATGGAGATATCTGATGAATGACGATATTGTTGACCTGCAGACACGTCTGGCGTTTCAGGATGGCCTCTTAGAGGAACTCAATGAGGTCGTCACCGATCAACAAAAACAGATTGATCGTCTGGAACGCTCTTTGACAACCTTTAAAGCCCAGTTAGAAAGTGTCCAGCATACCCAGATGTTGGTTCAGAATGACGAGCCACCACCACCGCATTATTAATTAAACATGCACATACCTCAACGCCATTGTCTGATTCTGCAGGGAGAAAATGACTGGCTGGATCATCAGGCAGGGGGTGTTTACCTACAAGCTGATGAGGGTATGCGCTGTTGGTTATCCGACCAGGCAAAACGCCCTAATGATGCAATTAGCACTAAACAGGCGCTGCAACATTTGGGACGCAGCAATCAGCTGATTATCTTTGACGGTCGCGACCATTTCTCAGCTGATGCTTTCGGGGCTTTAATCGGCACGCTTAAAGCGGGCGGCTGGATACTAGTCTTGCTCCCGAAGAAGCAGAGTGGGTCTTTATGGCTGCAGCGCTTCCTTAAAGTAGCTGAACGTTATTATTCGGTTCAGCACTGCTATCAATCAGAATCATTACCCGAGATTGTTTTACCTTCGTATGCCTCATCAAATACTGTAACACCGACGCAGGAACAGACCTTTGCGATTGAAGCTGTAATGCGTGTGGTCAGCGGACATCGCCGTCGTCCGCTGGTGATTACCTCTGATCGAGGTCGTGGCAAAACGGCCTTGCTGGGTATGGCTGCTGCTTCTCTCTTAAGTCAGGGTAAAACCCGCATTATTATCACCGCGCCTGCAATCAGCAATATTCAACCTCTGCTGGCTCATGCGGCCATGGCACTTCCAGATGCCAAACTAACCCACACCAGCCTGCAATGGCAACACAAAGAAATCCGCTTTGTCGCCCCGGATGCCTTGCTTACCGAAAAAATCACTACGGATTTACTGATAATAGACGAAGCAGCGGCCATTCCGGTGCAGATGCTGGATACGATGCTCAAAGCCTATTCCCGGATTGTGTTCTCCACCACCGAGTACGGTTATGAAGGGACCGGTCGGGGCTTTGCGGTGCGGTTTAAGAAAACCCTTGAACAGCTGACACCGAATTGGCGGTCAGTGACTTTATCTCAGCCGGTACGTTGGGCGGAAGACGATGCGCTGGAACAGTTCAGTTTTGATGCCCTTTTACTGGATGCTGAGCCGGCAAATGAGCGCGAACTTGCCTCGTTACTGCCTGAACAGGCTGAATTTGAACTGCTGAATAAACAACAACTGGCTAATGATGAGCCGCTTTTACGTGAAGTATTCGGCTTGATGGTGCTGGCGCATTATCGTACCCGGCCGTCTGATTTTCAGATGTTACTGGATAATGATGATATTTCGGTCTTTGTATTACGTTTCTCTGGTCACATCATCGCTAGTGCCTGGCTGGTCAGGGAACAACTCGATGAACCGCAGCTTGCCCGGCAGGTGTTTGATGGTAACCGTCGGCTTAAAGGGCATTTATTACCACAGACGTTGTTGGCTCATAGTGGTGTGCTTGAAGCCGCTGTTTGTCGTTATCAGCGTGTGATACGTATTGCTGTACATCCGGCTTTGCAGGGGCAGGGACTCGGAAGCCGGCTATTGAAAAAGCTTAATAGTCATTATCAGGGGCACTGTGATGTGATTGGAACCAGTTTCGCGTTAGATGCGGATCTACTCCGGTTCTGGTTCAATAACGATTATCTGCCGGTCAGGGTGGGTCAGCAGGCAGACGAAGTCAGTGGCCAGCGTGCCGGTATATTATTGCATGCCTTATCCGAAGCGGGGGAACGGGTCGTCACCCAGGCACAACAAATCCTTAATCGTGCATGGCCGTTTCTGTTACTTCAATCGCAACGCGAACTCAATTATAGACTGGTTATTTTGTTGTCACAGCGTCTGCCGATCGCTAAACAGAGTCTGACTGAGGCGGACGAGCAGAAGAGAGCATTAGCGAGTTTTGCCTACCAGCAACGTGCCTTTGAATCGATCGAGCCGTTGCTGTGGCAGTGGTTGCAGGCAAGACTGATGACGGACCAACTGACTCAGCTTGCAAAAGAACAGCAGGCAGTGCTGATCAAGAAAGTACTTCAGGGGCAGTCTTTCAGTCAGGTAGCTGATGCATTGCAGCTCACTGGGCGTAAAGCAATCATTCAGCAATTACGACAAGCCGTGGCAGACTTGCTTAAAACAGACTCAGAGTAAGGCCTGTTGCCAACCAGATGCCAGCAACCACACACAGCGTATTTATGATTGGCTGACCGCCGCCATGACTGTGATGGTGTTCATGACCATGCTGTTGACGCTTCCAGCCGATAAACATCCATAGTGATGCCAGTCCGAAGAATACGTTCAGCCAGAACTGATAATTAAGTTTGAAATGATCCTGCTCTGCTGGCGATGTCCACTGGCTCTGATCGGGCAGCAAGTCGAATACCTGTAGACCGTAATGCAGTAACAGTGATGTTATGACCAGGCAGCTGAACAGCATCACAAGAATATACATTGCCATTTTCCAGCCGTAGTAACGGGCATTAATACGTAGTATTGGCAGTACGACAAGATCAGAGAAAATAAAGGCCATCACCCCCGCAAACGCGACACCCTCACCGAACAGCACTGCAGCCAGTGGGATATTCCCCATCGAGCCGATGAAAGTGAAAAATGCGGCAACCGGTCCGATCAAAGTCTGTTGTAATAAGGCCCAGAATCCCGGGTCGTTATTACCTGCGCCTATGAACATCCATTCGAAGAAGGCTGTGGGCACAAAAGCGGAAATGACACCGGCAACAGTAAAGCCAATTAACACATCTTTCCATACCATCTGCCATTCCATCATGTACTTTTGACTGATTGCTGACCAGATATCCTTGTCCAGAATAAGTGACCAGTTATGGCCTTTATTATCGCCGTCATTACCCTCTTCGCGATTACGCTCCCGGGCTTGTTTTATCAGTTTCTTGGGGTTGGTCAGTAGTATAAACAGCCAGGCTAGGAGGATAAGAATAATACCACCGACATATTCACCGACGACGAATTGCCAACCCAGAAACAGGGCGATAACAAATCCCAGCTCAATAACCAGGTTGGTCGAGGCAAGCATAAAGGCAATGGAAGGCGCGAAGTTGGCCCCTTTCTGAAATAAAGCGCGCGTTGTTGCAAGGGCAGCGAAACTGCAGGAGCTGGATATAAAACCGAAGACGCTACCGATGGTGACCGACTTAACACCATCGTCACCCATTAATTTACGCATCTCGCTGCGCGATACCATTACCTGAATAATACTGCTGATGAGGTAACCGAGTACGAAGGCCCACAAGGCCATCCAGAAAAATCCCAGACTGGTAATGGCTGCTTCTGACCATTTATCAAGCAAATTAGCCATGCGAGCTCCTTTTGCTGAATAGTGTTGATAGCCTATCCGTCAGTGGAGACGAGGTAAATTTTCTGCTGGTCGGTGACTTCCAGATTGAGTCGGGTCAGGCTTTCACCACGACAAGGGCCGGAAAAACAATAACCATCTTCTAACTGGAACAAAGCGCCATGAGTAGAGCATTGAATATGGGTCCCTTCCATCGACATGAACTCATCAGGCTGCCAGTTAAGCGGAATCCCCAAGTGCGGGCATGAATTCAGGTAGGCGCGTACCTCGTCATCTTGTTTAAGAATAAAAAAGTCCAGTGAACTATCGCCTAGCTCAACGGTAAAACCACGCGTTTGGTATTCTTCCAATTCGTCTTTCTGACACAGATAAATTTTATTCATGATGCTGTTAATAAGTTGTCGTAACCCATCTGGCCACACTTTTTGCCTGCAAGTTGGCAGGCTTCCGTTAATGCTTGTTTCGGTGTCTGTTTTTTAATTAATGCTGAGATGAGACCGGCATTAAAGGTATCTCCGGCGCCAAGCGTATCAATGATCTTTTCAGGAGAAAAGGCCGGGCTATGGAAAATTTCTTGTTGATGTTTAAGCCAGGCACCGGCACCGCCCCAGCTACAACTTATGGTGGCAGTGAGAGCAAGACTTCGAAGAAAGCTTTCAGCATTGTCATAACCGCAGTGCTCCGCATAGGGTCGTGAAAACAGTAATACATCGGGAATATCAAATAAGGATTCTATACAGTCACGTGGTTTTTCTACTTCTAGGGAGCAGGGTAAAGAAGGATAATTTTTTTTCAGCCATGACAGCATTTTCTTTAGCTCGTTGATGTTACGACCTTCAAAGTGCACCCAGTCAAACTGATTCAAATCCAGGGTCTGAAAGTGATCAAAATCAAGCTCCGGACAGTCTCTGTGATGCACAATCGTGCGACTGCCGCTTGTACTGCTTAGCGTGATGTAAGACGTCGGCATTTTACCTTCAGACACCGGCTGGCACAGGCTGAAATCAATTTGCGATTGATGTAATGCCTGTTTAACAATGTCGCTATCAGGCTCATCAATCAAAACACCTGTCCAGTAGCAGCGATGCCCGAGCTGACTCAGCACAGTCAGCGTATTGGTAGCATTGCCGCCCCTGACCTGCTGTTGTGACAATGCTCTGATTTCGTCATCTTCGGCAGGATAGGCTGCGACAGTATTGATGATATCAATGGTAGCAATGCCGACTGCAAGAATAGTAGCCATGTAAAAATAATCCGGCTTCACGAGGAAGCCGGTTTAAAGTTTAGATCTCGTCGAAAATAGCGCCGACATCGTCGGTAATCTTATCAATATCACCGGTACCGGCAATGCTATGTAGTTTATGCTGCTTCTGATAATAACCAATCAAAGGAGCCGTTTGTTCTTCATAAACTTTTAGGCGATTTTCAATGGTCGCTTCATTATCGTCTTCACGCTGGAACAGTTGGCCGCCACAACTATCACATTGGCCTTCTTCCTTAGGCGGTGACAAATGAATGTTATAAATAGCACCACAGTCTTTACACGTACGGCGGCCGGTCAGTCGTTGCATAAGTTCATGAAACGGTACATCCAGCAACACAACACCCTGTAAAGGCTGACCCAGCTGGTCGAGCATCGCGTCCAAGGCTTCTGCCTGGGCAATATTACGTGGAAAACCGTCCAGAATGTAGCCGTTTTGCGCATCTTTTTCTGAAAGGCGTTCACGAATAAGGCCAATAACGATATCGTCTGAGACCAAAGCGCCGGCATCCATTGCTGTTTTGGCTTTTTTACCCAATTCAGAGCCCGCTTTCACTGCTGCGCGCAGCAAATCACCGGTTGAAATTTGAGGAATATTAAATTTTTTGGATAGCACAACACCTTGTGTGCCTTTACCGGAGCCAGGGGCACCAAGTAGAACGGTTCTCATTGTTAGCCTCTTATAGTTGTTGAATTAAACCCGATCATAAAAGATTAGTCCTCAGATAGCATGACCGAAGTTAGTTGATTAATTTGCTGTGAAACCTGCTGGAGTAAATCCGGAATTTGATTTTCATCCAAACCGAGTAATTTCCAAGCAGCGGGATCCAAAGGGGGCACATGTTGATCGCCACTATGGCCGAATGGAACCGATGACACCAAAATGTCAGCGATATGCACAATGGCTACATCAAACGGGAAGTGTTCCGCATCGGAGGGAGAATGATGATAGCGTGCTACTTCTTCCAGTGAGGGCGGTAAACGCCATGCTTTGATCAGTGCCTGACCGACTTCGGTGTGGTCAAAACCAAGCACACGTTGTTCGGCTTTGAAAATCACCTCATGACCAAACTCGGCACTGCGAATAGCCTCACCGGCAAGCTCTGGTACAGATTTATACAATACAAGACTACCGATATTGTGCAGTAGACCTGCAATAAAAAAGTGTTCCGTGGCACGTTCACCACATTCTTCTGCCAATAGTTTGCTGGTGATAGCACAGGCAAAACAGTGTTGCCAGAACTCATCCATATTGATGAGAGAGGCTGGAATACCTTTAAACGAGTTGAGCACAGAAGTAGCTAATACCAGGTGTGTTAGCTCGCGTGTACCAACGATGGTAATGGCCCGGGAGATGGTGTTTATTTGTGATGGGAACCCATAAAAAGGACTGTTAACGATTTTAAGCAGGCGGGTAGCCAATGCGGGATCGGTGTTGATCACCGCACTGATATCATCAATAGCGCTATTGGGATCCTGAATCAGTGCGTTGAGTTGCAAATATGTGTTGGGTGGAGAGACCAGTTCCAACGATTTATTGACTAAGGATTCCGGTGTCAGGCTCACGGTTCTGACTCCTGTGATTGGTCGGTCTCAATCTCAATATGAAACAGGATCTGCATCAGAGGATGATTTAAATCAACGTATCGGAAACGTTCTTTTCTTTCTGCTTGTTGAGCTTCAGTCAGTCTTGCCTGAGTCATTACTGTAGGCTCCATGTTGCTTTTGATGACATCACATTCCCTATTGTGGCACCCAACTTGCCGGCAAAAAGATCCAGATAGCTTGGGCGGGGAGTGTAATCAATAATATCTTCGGCACCAATAATGTCACGTGCCACTTTACTGCTGTTGGCAAGCCCATCAATCAACCCGAGCTCGAGCGCTTGCTCACCAGACCAGAACAGGCCTGAAAATATATCATCATTATCTTTGAGACGCTCGCCACGACCTTCTTTGACAACATTAATGAATTGCTGGTGAATGTTATCCAGCATCTCATGCGCGTGTTCGATATCGGCTGGTTTCATAGGGAGGAACGGGTCCAGGAATGCTTTATGTTCACCTGCTGTCAGGGATCGGCGTTCAACACCCAGCTTATCGATGGCCTCGGTGAAGCCAAAGCTATCCATTCGCACTCCGATCGAACCAACGATACTTGCCTTGTCGGCATAGATTTCATCAGCCGCCACCGCGATGTAATACCCGCCCGAGGCACACACGTCCTGTACGACGGCATAAACAGGAAAGTCAGGTCTTTCTTTTTGTAGCCGCTGGATTTCATCATTAATGATGCCAGCTTGGACCGGACTACCTCCAGGCGTGTTAAGTCTAAGAATAAGGCCTTTGGCAGTTTCACTTTCAAATGCTTCACGAATACCAGTCACCATCGCATCGGCATTGGCTTCGGCATCCGCTGCAATCACACCGTTGATATCAACCAAGGCGGTGTGTATTTCGGTAACCGATTTCAGACCGGCGGGTTTAAAGCTTAATATCAGAAAGGCCACCAGGTAGAGTAGAATGAAGCCCTTGAAAACATAGCCCCACCGACGTTTAGCACGTTGTTCTTTGATGGCAGCAAAGGCGAGATCGCGGAGGACATTGCGTTCCCAACTGATATCGTCAGTTGATGACCGACGCTCGTTTCCACCTTGTTCTGGCGGAAAGTCTCCAAATGTTGCCATGTTTTCTGCCCTAAAATAATTAAAAAGACTACATCATATCAAAAGTCTGAGCGGTGGTTGTTTAACCAACTCTCAACTTGATGCAGATCATGCAGAATGGCTTTCGGTTCACAGGCCTGAAGTTTGGTTTCATCGTGGGCGCCATGGGTGATGCCGATGCTATCAGCTCCGGCGCTTTTGGCCATCAATAAATCAAACTCGGTATCACCAATCATTAACGTGTCGACGCCATTAACACCGACAAAGTCCATCAATTCCATCACCATTTGTGGATGAGGCTTTGAGTGACATTCATCAGCACAGCGGGTCGAGATAAATAAATCGCGCAGTCCTGTGGCATTAAGCACCTTATCCAGACCGCGACGACTTTTTCCGGTAGCGACACCAAGGAAAATATCTTGTTTGACCAGTTGTTCAAGTAACTCGCGTGCGTTCTCAAAAAGCGGTGATTCTTCCGGATTGTTGAGCCAGGTTTGTCGATAGCAATCTGCCAGACTCGTCCACATAGTTGCATTGCCAGCCGGATATAAGGTTTGTACAGCCTCATTTAGACCCAGACCAATGATGTGACTGATTTGTGTGTCGGCAAGCGGTTCAAGTTCAAGTTTGGTAATGGCCTGTCGCATACAATTGACAATGTGACCGGTGGAATCCATCAGCGTCCCATCCCAGTCAAAAACGATAAGTTGATAATTGGTCATGCTTGTTCCAAATTCGTTATTACCTGCTCTAACTTCTCGGGCAGCGGCGCTTCGAGCTGCATCGCTTCACCATTAAGTGGGTGCTGAATACCCAGCCGCCACGCATGTAAAAACAGGCGCTTTAAGCCAAATGTTTTGAGCAGTTTATTAAAGTCCCTATCACCATACTTATCATCACCAGCAACATGATGGCCACTCCAGGCTGCATGAACCCGAATCTGATGGGTTCGGCCTGTGTATAATTTGACTTCAGTCAATTGAGCAATAGACAGGTTTTGTTGACGAATAAATAGGGTTTTGGCCCACTTGCCATCAGCATCAACGCGGACCATGCGTTCCCCCGAGGAAACGCTGTTTTTCTGTAACGGCTGTTCTATCAGTTGTTCTTTTTGTGACAGCTGACCTTTGAGTAAAGTGAGATAGCGTTTATCGATTTGGTCAGATATCATCTGCTGCTGGAGGTTGAGCAAGCTTTCACGGCTTTTTGCCAATAACAGACAGCCGGATGTATCACGATCGAGACGATGGACCAGCTCTAAAAAAGGTAATTCCGGCTTTATGAGTCTCAGTGCTTCAATAACACCGAGTTGAATCTGACTTCCAGCATGTACTGCCAGACCTGATGGTTTGTTAAGTACTAACATACTGTCATCTTCAAAAATGATATCGTGAAGCAGTTGCTGAGTCAGTGATTCACTGACATGGGTCGGCGTTTCACGTTCAGCGACACGTAACGGTGGAACACGGATGACATCGCCGGCCTGAATTTTGTAGGTTTGCTTTATTCGCCCTTTATTGACTCGCACTTCGCCTTTTCGAATAGCGCGATAAATGCGGCTTTTGGGGACACCTTTTTCGAGGGTGAGAAGAAAGTTATCAATACGTTGCCCGGATTGAGCTGTATTTATCTCGATAAACTGAACTTTTTGCGATTGCGGTTTGTTGGCTGCCATAGGATAGGTTAATTTGAGTTGCTGAGATGGCAATAGACTGCTATATTCGAAAGTTGGTCCGTGCGTAAAATGAGGTTAGTATACCGACATTCGGCCACGAAGACCTAAAAATGCGTCGCGCCCTCCGGTTGAGGTTGATGCGGCGCTCGGTAAATAAAAAATAAATCGGCTGAACAGGGGTTCAGCAGGCGGACTCATCAGGAGTCCTTGAAGAACATCAGGTTCCCATGTCTTGATTGCCAACCAGAATGAATAGAAAGACGCAACAGACAGGGCGACATAGTAATTAATTAAGCGGCGGAATAAAGCCGATAGCAACGTTAATATCGCAGAACCCTATTGCGACAACGAAATGAAATGAAACGGGATAACTCATGACTGCCTTATGGAGGGCGCATGATAGGAAACAAAATTTTCAATTAATTACTGAAAACAGACAGCGTCGTTCTGTACAGCCCATTTGGCTCAAGCGTCCACAATAAGTGGTATGCACATGACATGCGAATCTCAATTTGAGGTTAATGCATGAAACGAATTTTAATTAACGCAACCCACGAAGAAGAGTTGCGTGTGGCAATGGTCGATGGCCAGCGCCTGTTTGATCTGGATATCGATACGCCTTCGAGGGAACAAAAGAAAGGCAACATTTATAAAGGTAAAATCACCCGTGTAGAGCCCAGTCTTGAGGCTGTTTTTGTTGAATATGGCTCAGAGCGCCAAGGTTTTTTACCGCTCAAAGAAATTTCAAAAAGCTACTTTAAAAAGCGTGATCAGGGTGATGATTCCAATGGTCGCTTTAACGTGCAGGATGTCTTGTCAGTCGGACAGGAGCTCGTTATTCAGATTGAAAAAGAAGAGCGTGGTAACAAAGGCGCAGCCTTAACTACCTTTATCAGTCTGGCTGGACGTTACCTGGTTTTGATGCCAAACAGTCCACGTGCTGGCGGGATCTCTCGCCGTATTGAAGGTGACGATCGCGCTGAATTGCAAGATGCCCTGCGTCAACTCGAAGTGCCTGAAGGTATGGGTATGATCGTGCGCACCGCAGGTGTAGGTAAACAACCTGAAGAACTGCAATGGGATCTGGAGTATCTGGTCCAGTTGTGGACAGCCATCGATGTTGCGACCAAAGATCGCAGCGCGCCGTTTCTTGTGTATCAGGAAAGCAATATTATTATCCGTGCATTACGTGATTATCTGCGTAAAGACATTGGTGAAATTCTGGTCGATTCTCCTGAGGTGTATCAAACAGGCTATGACTTTATGCGCATGGTCATGCCGCATGAACTGAGCAAGTTCAAGCTGTATCAGGACAGAGTGCCGCTGTTTACCCGTTATCAGGTTGAAAGCCAGATTGAGAGTGCCTTCCGTCATGAAGTTCGTTTACCATCAGGTGGCGCACTGGTCATTGACCCTACTGAAGCACTGATCTCAATTGATGTTAACTCTGCTCGTGCTAACAAAGGCGGTGACATTGAGGAAACAGCATTAAATACCAACTTGGAAGCGGCCGAAGAGATTGCACGACAATTACGTCTTCGTGACTTAGGCGGTCTGGTTGTTATTGATTTCATTGATATGGGACCAAGTCGCAATCAACGTGAAGTGGAAAATCGTCTGCGTGATCATTTGAAAGCGGATCGTGCCCGCGTTCAGGTGGGTCGGATTTCTCGTTTTGGTCTATTGGAGATGTCGCGTCAACGCTTGCGCCCGGCTTTAGGTGATGCGCATCAGGAAATTTGCCCGCGCTGTGCCGGCTTGGGACATGTGCGTGGCGTAGAATCGCTTGGACTTGCTGTATTGCGTCTGATGGAAGAGGAAGCGACCAAAGATAAGGTTACGCAGCTCGTGGTGCAGTTACCTGTACCGGTGGCGACTTTCATTCTCAATGATAAGCGTATGCAGGTAGAAGCGGCAGAACAACGTCATAACGTTAAGATTGTGTTGATTCCCAATCCGCATCTGGATACGCCGCATTATGAGATAGAACGCATTAAAGATGGCAACGTGAAAAATGATGTCAGCCATGAATTAATCTCCTCGCCAGAGCAGGAAACGCCAGTCGTATTGCGTGATAAGCCTGTAATGGAACAACCCGCGGTAACAGGAATTTCGCCGGCAGCGCCAGCACCGATCATGCAACGTGAAAAAGCCGAGGACAAAAAACCAAGCCTGCTGAAACGACTGATGAATGTGCTCACAGGTAAGCCGGTTGAGGAAGAAAAGGTCGAAACCCCAGCGACAGAAAACAAACCCTCACAGGATAGCGAAAAACGCCCTCAGAACCGTCGTAGTCGTGGTGGTGGTCGCGGTGGCAATAGTAAGAACGACAGTTCTTCCAATAACAATGAGCGACGTAAGCCGCGTCGTCAAAATGACAGAGTTCAGGAATCAGCTGACACGGAAGAGAATAAAACTCAGACATCAAACAAGCCTAAAACGGCGGATGCTGATGATAAAGACAACAAGCCGCGTAGCAATAATGGCAGACGGTCACGCCGGGGTGGTCGTCGTCGTCGTCCACGTCCTGAAAATGGTGACAATGCCACTCAGAATGATACTCAAAAGAGCGATACTCCGAAGAGCGATACCCCGAAGAGCGATACCCCGAAGAGTGATACTCAGAAGGGTGGTACTCAGAAGGGTGGTACCCAGAAGAGCGATACTCAGAAGAGTGATACTCAGAAGAGCGATACTCAGAAGAGTGATACCCCGAAGGGTGATGCAACATCTTCACCAAAACCTCAAGCGGATAAGGGCAATGAAATACCTGCTCCAAAACCTGAGGTGGATGGCAATGCCGTTCCCAACCCTGAGCCAGAGATTAACGGTAATCTGATCAAGTCAGATAAAGAGCCGGAGGTTGATGGAAATAAGGTTCCTGCAAACAAACCGAGACGTTCACGCTCTTCAGGTAGCACGAATCGTCGCCGTCGTCCAAGTGATAAAGACAAGGCTGATGCAGCGAAAGCCAATGCTGAGAAGAAACAAACTAGTCCAAAAGTAGAAAAAAAGTCCGCATCGGATGATAATGACAAGCAGGACAAAGTCAAAACCGAAGCGAGTGCTAAAACACATGCCCAGGAAGAGTAATATTCCAACAGAAGATCTGCTGGCCTTAATTGGCCAGCAGGTTACATATCATCAGCATCGCTGTGAAATTATAGAGTTGCTTGATGGGTGCGAGCTGGTATTACAAGTTCTCGAAGAGGACCATAATATCCAGCCCACTCAATATGGTGAAGGGCATCGGACAGTGCCTAAAACGTATACTCTGCCGGTGTTTGATGGCGAGGGTGATCTGCATACAGAATTAGTTGCTGCAGGACTTGATAAGTTACTGACCAAGCATGCTCCGGACTTCAAGTAGATCCGCTTCAGTATCGACACCATGCCCGGCGCTGATTAATGCCTCTGACATGTGAATTTTTCTACCGTGAAATAACACTCTTAACTGTTCCAACGATTCCTCTGTCTCAAGTGAGCAGGGTGTCATTTCCGCATAATGCTTCAAAAAACTAGCACGATAACCGTACAGCCCGATATGACGGTAATGCGGTAACTCCGGGGGTAATGTTTTATCCTGATGGAAGTGATTGCGCATCCACGGAATAGGAGCACGACTGAAATACAGCGCATAACCCTGTAAATCCATCACTACCTTGACCACATTTGGGTCAAACACCTGTTTTTCCTCATGAATGTGGCTGAATAACGATGCCATGTCCGCTTGAGGATATTCCGCCAGATCCGCTGCAACCTGATTGATAAGCAGGGCGGGTAAACAAGGCTCATCACCTTGAACGTTAATCACGATATCGTCATTATCAAAATCACGAAGCATCGCAACCTCGGCTAGCCGATCAGTTCCTGAGCGGTGTTCGGCAGATGTCATGCATACATCCGCACCAAATGCTGTGGCTGCATCAGCAATACGTTGATCATCGGTAGCGATAATTACAGTGCCTGCATCACTCTCAGATGCCCGGTCGAAGACATGTTGAATCATGGGTTTACCTGCAATATCCAGTAATGGTTTACCAGGTAATCGACTCGATGCGTAACGCGCAGGAATGACTATCTTGAACGGCATTTAGACCTCTTCATCGGAAGCCATTTCGCGGGCTTCTTCAGTCAGCATGACCGGTATGTCATCTCGAACAGGATAGGCGAGTCGACAGCCTTTACAGCCCAATTCCTGTTTAGCTTTAAGATAGACCAGACTGCCTTTACAGGCAGGACAGGCGAGAATTTCCAATAAAGCGTTATCCATGTGATGGATCCTTTAATTTGTCGATTATAGCTTTCAGTAAAGACGCGTCAATATGAGCGGAAACGGGTAAATACCAGTAATTTTCTTGAGCGAATGAAAGACATTTTACCGCATCCTTTTCGGTCATCAGAAGGGGTAAATCATCGCCGAAGTTCAGATCCTGAACCCGGTAGGCATGATGATCGACGAATGCATGCGGATGTACAATTATTTTATGCTCGCATAAACGGTCAAAAAAGCGCTGGGGATTACCAATACCTGCGATAGCATGAACTTCTTTTTCAGCAAAAGCATTCACTGGCAGCCGCTTTTCAGGGTCTTTGAGATTAATCCAGGCATCTGCATTAAGTTGCATCTGATACAGCTGGCTTGATCCATCACCGTTATGGACAACAAAATCCACAGCTTTAAGCCGGGACATTGGCTCTCTCAGTGGCCCGGCAGGCAGACAAAGTTTATTGCCAAAGCGCCGTTCGCTATCGACCAGGGTGATTTCTATGTCACGCTGCAAGGCATAATGTTGCAAACCATCATCTGAAATAAGCACATCACAATGATGACGGCTTAACAGGTGAACCGCTGCCTGACTGCGATTTGGATCAATCACCACCGGGCATGCCGTTCTCCGGGAAATAAGCAGAGGTTCATCACCTGCCTCTCTGACATCGGAGTCAGCCTTTACCTCAAACGGATAGGCTGGTGCTTTACTGCCATAGCCTCGACTAATAATACCGGGATGAAAACCGGCGAGTTGAAGTTGTTCCGCAAGCCAGATAACGAAAGGTGTCTTACCGGTGCCACCAACACTGATATTGCCGACAATAATGACTGGAACCGGCATTTTATGACGCGTCAGAATATCTCGCTGATAGGCTTGTTTCCGGAATAAAATAATAAGCCGATAGAGGAAACTTAATGGCAGCAACAGCCAACGAAGCGGGTGTTTCTGATACCAACTGTCAGTTAGCCATTTCATGACTAATATTCACTGTTCCTGAAACTGAAGACGATGTAAATCTGCGTAATGTGCGCCGTTGGCTAATAACTGCGAATGCGTGCCTGTTTCCAGAATTTCTCCGTTATGCATAACAACGATCAAGTCGGCCTTTTCGATGGTTGACAGCCGGTGCGCAATTACGAGGGTGGTACGTTGTTGCATCAACGTTTCCAGCGCAGCCTGAATATGACGTTCCGCCTCGGTATCAAGGGCGGAAGTGGCTTCGTCAAGAATCAGAATAGGCGCATCACGTAACAAGGCACGCGCTATCGCTAAACGTTGCCTCTGACCACCGGACAACAACACGCCGTTTTCGCCCACTTGGGTGTATAAACCTTCCGGCAGGCGTTGTATAAAATCCCAGGCATGCGCCGATTTAGCCGCCTGAATGATTTCTTCTTCCGTCACATCAACGGTTTGACCGTAACTGATATTGTTAGCAATGGTGTCGTTGAAAAGCACAACTTGTTGATTGACCAACGAAATCTGGCGACGTAAGTCGGTCAATTTGAGTTGCTTGATATCAATACCATCTATCTCGATCTGACCCGTGCTGATGTTATACAGGCGTGTGAGTAGACTGACTAGGGTCGTTTTACCACTTCCTGAATGACCCACAAAAGCGACGGTCTGCCCCGGTTTGGCTTCAATGCTGACATTCTCCAGTACGTTACCTTTATCGGCACTGTAGCTAAAGCTCACATTTTTATATGCAATATGGCCTTTTGCTCGGTCCAGTCTTAATGGTCCATCATCGATTTCAGGCTTTTCATCCAACAAGTTAAAAATGCTTTCTGCTGCTGCTACACCAGCCTGAAGTTTGGCATTTACTTTGGTCAACCGTTTCATAGGGGTTAACAACATCATCATTGCTGTAATGAATGAGATAAATCCGCCTACAGTGATTTTTTCCAGCATTTCCGGTAACGTTGCTATGTAGATAACCAGAGAGAGACCGACAGCGGCAATGAGCGCGGTCAGAGGCTGACTGATGGCATCAGTCGCAATCTTTTTCATTTGCTGACGCCGATTACCCTGATTAACTTTTTCAAACCGGTTTATCTCATAGTCCTGACCACCAAAGGTTTTAATTTCACGGTGACCTTCAATAATCTCACCTGACACATGACTCACATCGCCCATGGAGTTCTGAATATTTTTACTGATACGTCGAAACCGAATGCTGACGATATAGACCAGCACAGCAATAAAGGGCACAGTCACCAGGATGAATAAGGACAGAAAGCCATTGAGATAGAACATCCACGCCATCAGACCAACAATGGTCAAGCTGTCGCGGATTATGGTTAAGACCGCGTCCGTCGCTGCGCTGGCAACCTGCTCCACATCATAGAGCAGCTTGGACATTAACTGCCCTGAAGTGCTGTGGTCGTAAAAGCGGGAGGGCAAGGATAGTAGCTTATTAAACATTTCCTCACGTAAGGTTTTGATGACATTACGCGCAATCCAGCCGAGGCCGTAAGAGGTAAAAAAGTCGGCCAGGCCCCGGACGATGAACAGGCCAATAATCGCCGCCGGGATGAGTTTGATAATTTCAGGATCACGATCAACAAAACCACCGTCCATCAATGGTTTCATAACCATAGCCACGCCTGCTTCAGTGGCTGCATAGACAACCATAGCTAAAACCACAGCGCAAAAAGCGGGCCAGTAAGGTTTAACGTAACGCAGTAGACGTTTGTACAAATCTACAGCGCTTATTTCGACATGCTTCTCGGTCATTGTTTCTCTTGTTGCGTTTGTCTGGTCGCTAAAGTCAATCGGGTATACCCGAGTTGTTGTGCGGTATCCATTGCTGTGACGATATGCTGATACTCAGCGTTGGCATCCGCACTGATGATGATGTGCGGATCATCACGATCACCGACGATACGTTTCAGAACATTACTGAGAAGCTCACGACTAACAACCGGCAAGGACTCATCATTGATAAGAAACTGACCATCTGCCTGAATCACAATATCAACAGGCTGCTCTTGTTCCACCATAGCTTCCCCGGTCGCTTCAGGTAAGTCTACTTTGAGCGAGCTTTCACGGACAAAGCTGGTTGAAACCATAAAGAACAGTAACAACAGAAACACGACGTCAATCATGGGGGTTAGATTGACATCAGGTTCCTCAGACCGTCGTGGTGATAGATTCACGTCTCACTTCCTCATCCGGATCAAATTGACGATCGCCATGCAGAATTTCGATGAGTTGCATGGCCTGCTCTTCCATACCGACGACAAGCGTATTAATTTTGCCGCGGAAATAACGGTAAAAGATCAGACTGGGAATGGCGACGACGAGGCCCGTTGCTGTGGTGATTAATGCCTCGGAGATACCGCCCGCCAGTGTTTCAGGGTTACCTACACCTTCTGCCGTAATCACGGCAAACACTTTAATCATGCCGATAACAGTACCTAATAGACCAATAAGTGGGGATATGGCCGCCACGGTGCCAAGTGTGTTCAGGTTACGTTCCAGAGCGACAGTGACATGGCGTCCGATATCTTCGATGCTTTCTTTGGTGATTTCACGCGAGCTGTTGCGATTTATTAGGCCCGCTGCCAGGATTTGGCCCAATGGTGAATTCTCTTGTAAGGCTTTGACACGACTGGCATCAACTTGTTTGTATTTGAGCCATTGCCAGATTTGGGTAACGAGTTCCGATGGCGCAATACGTTTTTTCTGCAGACTCCAGAAGCGTTCAGCAATGATGGCAATTGAAATTACCGAACAAATGAACAGCGGTATCATTAACCAACCGCCAGCTTTAAACAATTCCAGCATGATTTTTCAGTCTCTGTTGTTTAAATAATAATAATCGCACTCATGATACGTGAAAATCACTTTACTCAGTAGCATTGGATGTCCATAAATGCGCGTTATGTTGACGCCAGTGAATTGCTTGCGGTGTTTCCCGAAACAAAATGGCACCATGATAATCAGTACGATGCAGAGTTATGCCTTGTTCCTGATGACGATTTAAAACCTTTTCAACGGGAAAATTATAACGATTACGGTAGCCCACCGGGATTAAACCATGAGTGGGGTTAACGGCCTTGATGAAGGTCATACTGGAGGATGTGCTACTACCGTGATGCGGTATAACCAGGATGTCAGCGTGTAAATGCTTGCCGTACTGTTTCACCAGCTTCATCTCACTCTCTTTTTCAATATCACCGGGTATCAACACGCTGCGCTTAAGGCCGGTGATTTTCAATACGCAAGAGCGATTATTATTACTGCCAGTTTGGGCTGGAAATGGTTGCAAAATGTTGAACTGAACCTTATCCCACTCCCATGATTGTCCGGCGATGCAGGCTTTCGACTTCGGCAAAACAGTCACATCACTTGTGTAAATAGTATCTACAGTGGATAGCTCTGTCAGGCTTTTAGCGCCGCCGATATGATCATTGTCACCGTGGCTGACAATCAGTCTATCGACTTTATTGATGCCGCGATTCTTCAAAAAAGGAGCGATTACCGCACGGCCGGTATCAAATTCTTCACTGTATCTGGGGCCGGTATCGAATACCAGTACATTATTTTCTGTTTCAACCACTGCCGCTAAACCCTGTCCGACATCAAGCAGGCTGAAATAAAAATGACCCGCGTCAGGTTTTTCGGTTTGATAATAAAATAAGGGTAACAGCAGAATTAGCCCCAACCATTTGGCTGGCCATCCCCTGGGCAAAAGTAATAGCAGCATTGACACAAGCAACAGCATGATGACTGGAAGAGAATATGTGGGTGTTTGAAAAACTGATATAGGGCTATCTGATAAAAAGCTAAGCCATCGCCACATCACTTCAAGCAATATGTCTGCAATGTGAAATGCGCCTTCAGCCAAGTCCTCAGAGACAAAAAGTAATACCATGCCAGCCAGAATGAAGGGCACGATTAAGAAACTCACTAGCGGCACGGCAAATAGATTGGCGACGGGTGAGATAAGTGATATCTGGCCAAAGAATAATATAAGTAATGGTGTAAGACCGATGGCTATCCACAGGTGAATACCCGCCCAGTTCCATCGTCTGCTCGGGTATCGCTGTGTAGAGGTGAAAATAATCAACGTCACGGCTGAGAATGAAAGCCAAAAACCGGCGCTCACAGCAGCAAAAGGATCAAACACGAGTACCAGTAAAAGACTCAGTGCCAGCACATGCAGCGGGTAGAGTGGACGTTTTACCAACAACGCCAGCATCATCGTCGACACCATAATGAAAGCGCGTTGGGTTGGAACCGTAAACCCTGCCAGGCAGGCATAAAAAGCCGCCATCAATAAACCACCTATTGCACCTATATATTGGGCGGGTATTCGAAGTAATAAAGCCGGGAATAGACTCCATAAAAAGCGGAAACCAAAAAATCCCAGTGCACAAGCCAGCCCGATGTGTAAACCCGATATCGCCAGTAAGTGGCTGGTCCCGGTTTGTCTTAAAACATTCCAGTGTTCACTGTCCAATGCGTCCCGAACACCGATGGCCAATCCTTGCACCAAAGGAAAATGCTCAGCATCCTTTAAGACGATCTTGAGTCTGGATTGCAGCTGTTGACGGAGACGGTTTATATTCCAGGCGTTTGCTGCATGCTGATACTGGTTGAAAGCGCTTTTGCGGACATAACCTGTTGCACCGATATTGTGTGTGAATAACCATTTCTCGTAATCAAAACCACCCGGATTGCTCATTCCATAAGGTGGTTTTAATCTTATCTGAAGCTGCCAGGTTTCACCGGCTTTGGGTGGGGTGGGTGGTGCGTGATACCAGCTCAGGCGAACTTTGCTGGGTAAGACTGGCGAGTTGGGAGCAAACTCAAACCGGATCCGACGACCCTGCTGGCTGGGAATAGTCAGAACCTCACCACTGACAATGACGTCTTTTCCTGCCAGATCCGACGGCAAACGATCATGCAACTGCAATTGCACTTGAAATGCAGTCCACAACAAGCCGACAATGAAGGCTGTAACTATTACTTGCCTGAGCCAAATGACGACAATCAGCACCAGCAGGAAAATCCAGCTTGGCTCCGGTATTTCATCCAGACTTAGACAGAGCAGACAGCCCAGCAAAAATGCAATGGCAGTTTTAATCATATATCCCTATAATGACGCCCGACTTTGCATGTTACTGAGACACGATGCCTCGTAAATTCCTAAAAAGCATCATGCCAGATCATAACGCCATGCGCGAGCATCCCCATTTGCGTAAGTTTGGTCAACGGCTGACAGAACCCAGACTGTGGCATCTGAACCGACGATCGGTAGCGGGTGGTATGGCATTGGGTCTGTTTATCGGGTTTATGCCCATCCTTGGACAAATGTTTCTGGCCGCAGCTTTGGCGATTTGGTTCAGGGTTAATCTGCCAGTGGCATCAATGGCGGTATGGGTCACCAATCCCTTTACCGTCGCTCCCATCTACTTTTATTCCTATAAAGTGGGTGCATGGGTCTTGCAGATACCGATGGGCCAATACGCGTTCAGTTTATCCTGGGAATGGTTTACCAAAGAGTTTCTGACCATCTGGCAGCCGTTATTGTTGGGCTGTGTGATTTGTGGAACGATAGCCGCCGTTATTGGCATTATCTTTGTGCGACTTGGATGGCGTCTGGTGGTCATCCACAGTTGGCTGCAACGTCAACATAAACACAAGTCACGTTCCAGACTGTAGTTCACCATCCATCAGGGTCATTACCCGATCCATCTTCGTTGCCAATTCAGTATCGTGCGTCACAATAACCAGTGCCGTGTCAAAATCAGCATTGAGTTGCAAAATCAGATCAAAAATTGACTGTGCCGTGCGATGATCCAGATTACCGGTCGGTTCATCGGCCAGTAAGCAGGCCGGTTCCGTAATCAGTGCTCGTGCTAATGCTGCACGCTGGCGTTCGCCACCAGATAATTCACCGGGTTTGTGTCGTAAGCGATGGCCCAGTCCCACTTTTTCCAGCAACTCAGAGGATTTCTCTTTTGCAGATTTTGGCGTCATCCCCCCAATAACCAGGGGCATTGCCACATTTTCAACTGCACTGAATTCCGGCAGCAGATGATGGAATTGGTAAACAAACCCCAGTTGTTGATTGCGTAGACGACTGGCCGCATTACTTCGCATGGCATGGATATCCTGGCCATTGATTAGCACCTGACCTGAAGTAGGAGAGTCCAGTCCGCCCATGATATGCAATAGCGTGCTTTTACCGGAACCGGAGCTACCCACGATCGCGAGTCTGTCGCCTTTGTTAACGCTGAGACTGATATTGTCTAAAACATGCGTTTTGAGGTCGCCATCGCTAAACGATTTGGCGAGTTGATGTGTCGAAATTACTGCCTGATCAGTCATAGCGTAATGCCTCAGCCGGTTTGACCTGGGACGCACGCCAGGATGGATATAAAGTAGAAAGCATGGACAACACAAAAGCAGTGACTGCGATCACGGTGACATCATGCCATTGTAGTTGAGAAGGTAGGCTGCTGATGTAGTAGACATCGGCTGGCAGGAATTGGTAACCAATTAGGTTTTCTAGTTTAGCAATTAAGGTTTCGACATTTAATGCCAGGGTTACGCCACCGATGACCCCCAATCCAGTGCCTATTAAGCCGATCAATGTACCCTGCACCATGAAAATACCCATGACACTTCGTTGTGTCATGCCCAGCGTTCGAAGAATAGCGATATCGGGCTGTTTATCCGTCACCATCATCACAAGTGTGGAGACAATGTTAAACGCGGCGACAGCGACGATGAGCAGCAAAATTACAAACATCACGGTTTTTTCAGTTTTTAATGCGCGAAAGAAATTGGCATGTTGATAAGTCCAGTCAGCACCACGGTATTCTGTGGAGACATTTTGCATCACATTACGAAGCAATTGTGGCGCCTGAAAGACGTCATCAAACTCCAGTCTCAGTCCGGTGACTTTTCCGGGAATTTTGAATAGTTTTGCGGCGTCGGTAATGTTCATAACAGCAAGTGAACTGTCATATTCATACATGCCTATTTCAAATACACCGACAACAGTCAATCGTTTCAATCTTGGAATGACGCCAGCAGGTGTCGGGCTCACATGCGGTGTGATAAGCGTGATTTTATCACCAGTGGCAACCCCCATCGCGATTGCTAAATCTTTACCGAGCACGATACCGAAGCTGCCGTCGGTTAGCGATTCAAGTTGACCCTGTATGATCTTATCGCCAATCGTTGAGACAGTTTTCTCCTGCTCGACATCGATACCTCTGACCAGCGTACCTCGAACGCGGCTACCCTGACTTAGCATCGCCTGACCTTCAACAAACGGTGCGGAATCTA
>NZ_CBFHHW010000003.1:75340-115965 GCF_965655755.1 Methylophaga sp.
TACCAAATCCGGGTCATCCTGCAGTTTCGTCTGCAAACCCTGCCAATCTCGTAATGTGCCATCCTGCCCTGTAATGAAGGCATGTGAGGTCATACCGAGAATACGCTCCTTCAGTTCTTTCTCGAAGCCATTCATCACCGATAAGACAGTGATCAACGCCGCAACACCAAGTGCCACGCCCAGCATGGAGGTCAGAGAAATAAAGGATATGAAGTGATTTCGGCGTTTAGCTCGGGTGTATCGTGTGCCGATATAAAGACTGAGCGGTCTGAACATAGTAGCGCCAATCAAAAAGAGTAAGAAAACTGACCCTGCGAGGCAGGGTCAGCAGTGGGTTTATTTACGACTTGGCGTAGACGGTTTCGGTTCCGTTTTCCGAGCCTACCAGCAATACATCGGCAGGACGCATTGCAAACAGACCATTTGTCACCACACCCACGATATCGTTCAATGTTTTTTCCATCTTGATGGGTTCCATGATGTCCATATTGTGAACATCCAGGATAACGTTGCCATTATCGGTAACCACGCCATCACGGTATACGGGTTGACCACCTAGCTTGACGATTTCACGAGCGACGTAACTGCGCGCCATCGGAATGACTTCAACAGGTAAGGGGAATTTACCCAGAATATCGACCTGTTTGGTTGAATCAACAATGCAAACAAATTGTTGACTGGCAGCAGCAATAATTTTCTCACGTGTTAATGCGCCGCCGCCACCTTTGACTAGCTCCAGAAATGGATTCGCTTCATCCGCACCATCCACATACACTTCAATCTCATTGCATTCGTTCAAATCAAATACTTGAATGCCCAGATCCTGCATTTTTTTAGTTGAAGCCTCTGAGCTCGATACAGCACCTTCAATTCGCCCTTTAATGGTTGCCAGGGCATCGATAAAGTGATTGACCGTTGAGCCGGTCCCAACTCCGACAATGCCGTCACCTTTGATGTACTCAAGCGCAGCCCATGCAGCTTGTTTTTTCATTTCATCAGCATTCATTTGCAGCTTCCTTTGTTCGCAATAGCGTAAAAAATAATCCTAGCAATTATAGAGATAAATGGCCGTCAATGGTAACGTAAGCGCTTTGATAAATATAACTAACTGATTTGGGCGGCAATGCTAACTGGATACGTAGAAAAAATTCTCAAGGCGCGAGTTTATGATGTAGCCAATGAAACGCCGTTGGACGTTATGCCTCGCCTGAGCAAACGGTTACACAACACTATTCTTATCAAGCGAGAAGATCTACAGCCGGTTTTTTCATTTAAATTACGCGGTGCCTATAATCGCATGAGTCAGCTCAGCGAGGCTGAACGTAAACGGGGTGTGGTCTGCGCATCGGCTGGTAATCATGCGCAAGGGGTGGCGCTATCCGCTCAAAAAATGGGTATCTCGGCGCTTATCGTAATGCCCAAGACAACGCCACCGATCAAGGTGGAAGCAGTCCGAGCTTACGGTGCTGAAATCAAGCTGCACGGTAATAGCTACGATGATGCTGGGGCCTATGCAAGTGAAATCGCTAACAAAGATGGCCGCACCTACATTCACCCCTACGATGACCCTGAGGTTATTGCCGGGCAGGGCACCATTGCGATGGAAATTATCCGTCAACATCCCGATACACTTCACGCGATTTTTGTTCCAGTCGGTGGTGGTGGGCTTATCGCGGGGGTAGCCGCTTATATCAAAGCCTTCTGGCCAGAAATTAAAATCATTGCTGTTGAACCCAGTGATGCGGCCAGCCTCAAAGCCGCCTTGGATGCGGATGAAAGGGTCAAACTGGATCAGGTTGGCTTGTTTGCTGACGGTACATCGGTCAGACAAGTGGGTGAAGAACCGTTCAGAATTTGTCGTGAAACAGTGGATGAAGTCATCACCGTTGACAGCGATGCCTTGTGTGCCGCGATCATGGATATTTTTGAAGATACTCGCTCCATTGCTGAACCATCCGGTGCGTTAGCCGTCGCAGGAGTGAAAAAGTATCTGGCTAATAACCCGATGCAGGATCAGCATATGGTTGTTATTGATAGTGGCGCCAACATCAATTTTGATCGGCTGCGCCATGTTGCTGAGCGCGCTGAAATTGGTGAGCGTCGCGAAATCTTGTTTGCCACCAAAATTGACGAAGAACCGGGAAGTTTCCAGAAGTTCTGTAAAACGCTGGGTGATCGGGGCATCACCGAGTTTAATTATCGTTATGCCGATGATCAGCAGGCTCAGGTATTTGTCGGCGTCAGAAGTAACGGTAAAGATGAAGAGTGCCAAGCACTGATTGATCTGCTCGATAAAGCCGGATATGACTGGGTAGATTTTACTGACAATGAAATGGCAAAACTGCATGTGCGTTACATGGTCGGTGGCCATGCACCGCAAGTCACTAATGAGCGGTTGATTCGTTTTGAATTTCCCGAGCGGCCTGGTGCATTGTTACGTTTTTTAACCCGCATCGGTAAGCGCTGGAATATCAGCTTATTCCATTACCGTAACCATGGCGCAGCTTACGGTCGTGTTTTGGTAGGCATACAAGTCGCCGAGGAATATCAACAGGACTTCCAGACATTCCTTGATACCTTGGGCTACACCTATTGGGAAGAAACCGATAATCCGGCCTACAATTTATTCCTGAAATAATCTCATTTCCCACAGCAGCCTGTTTAACAAGGGTGGTGTGGGCTGCTGATTCTCATTGTTTCTTTTCAATCGATGGCATCTGGCGTTGTGTTGTTCATTTTCATTCTGCAGGCGCCTTTGATGGCCTATCTGCTGAGAAAGGTAGGGCAGAACAGAGTTCACTGTGGATTGAGCTGAATCGTACCCCGAACCTGAACCGATACTTCATTGCTGCCACCTGACAACGCTGCCGGTGTCCCTTTACGCATTGAGTCAGAAGACATCATCGCTGAGCGCTCCATTACCGGCATGGGTGTGAAGTTATTGCCGTCGATAGAGAGTGAGACCAATTCATAATCACTTCGATTGAATTCGGTAGTAATCAACGTCGCTTTTTGTTTGAAATTAGCAATAGCTTGTTTGAGTAAGTCTTGTTTGACTGTTTCTGCTTTGGCAGCCGAGACCTGAAATTGCATAGTCTGAATATTGGCAAGCGAACTGATATCGGCAATGAATTTGCTCATTTGTTCAAAGTTACTGGTTTCAAGCGTCAACTGCTGTGTCACTTTCCAGGAGCTGATTTCGCCATCATCATAAAGAGGTCGTGTGTTGTAGCTGGAGGTTTCGGCTTTGATGTCTTTGAAGTTTTTAACCGCATCCAGAACTAAGGCTGTTTTTTTATTAACCAGATTCGTGAGTTTGGCTGGATCATGTCCGTCTTCAATGACCTGAAGGCGCGTAATCAATTCATCGTTGACCACATCAGCTGTGGCACTGGCATCAAGATTGATCATGCCATATTGCGAGGCATGGTCATCTGCATGAGAGCTTATGGTTACACATAGCAGGGCTAGAAATATCAGCGCGTTTTTCATTGGTCTTTCCTTGTCTAATGGCGGTTTTGCTTTTAAGACTATCTCAATTGAGGTAAGTTTTCATATATCATGCACACATCTGAATATCAGATAAAAAATATACGTATTTGACACCAAACAGTCATTTTTATCGCTGATATAAAACAAAATTTGTTTATTACGATTGAGGAATTTCATGAAAGCAGAACAAAAAATCCTGCCTGATTCAGCCAGTTTGATTACCGCCGCTGCCGAACATTTTGTTGTTACAGCGCGTGCTGCGATTGCTAAGAGAGGCGTTTTTTATGTGGCATTGGCTGGTGGTTCAACGCCTAAGGGGTTGTATCAGAAACTGACAACCTCTCCTTACCTTGAACAAATTGACTGGGCACGTGTTCACCTGTTTTTTGGTGATGAGCGCTGTGTACCTCCTACGCATGATGACAGTAACTTCAAAATGGCTCGTCAGGCGATGATCGATTTAGTACCGATACCGGCTGAAAATGTACATCGTATGCCAACCGAGAATAATGAACCTGCAGATGTTGCCTCACGTTATGCCGATACGATGAAGCAGGTTATGTCTGACGCACCGTTTGACTTGTTGTTATTGGGGTTGGGTCCGGATGGTCATATTGCCTCATTATTTCCTGAGACTCCGGCGCTCGATGTGACGGATACCCTCACTACTCATCTTTACGTAGAGAAATTCGATTCATGGCGTGTGACGATGACCTATCCAGTTATTAATGCGGCAAGACAGGTCATCGTGTTTATTTCAGGTGAGGCTAAAGCGGCTATCGTTGAGGATATCAGCACTGAAGCGGTTACCGGGTTGCCTGTTCAGCGGCTTGCGCCGGAAAACGATTATTACTGGTTCATGGATCAAGCTGCTGCAGGACAGTAATTATGCCAATTATGCTGGCGGTCGATATCGGTGGTACCAAAACACTGTTCCAATTGTTTAACGAGCAGGGTGATACGTTGTTGCAACTGCGATTGGACAGTCAGCGATTTGATAGTTTTGATGATTGCCTGAAACAGTTTTTGCACGAAACAGCGGCACATCATCACGCTATAAGCTCTGCCTGCATTGCAGTTGCAGGACCGGTCAATGGTGACACTGGCCGGGTGACGAAGTTGCCATGGCGTTTGGATGCTAGTGAACTGCAGGAAAAGTTTCAGATTGCTAACGTTCGTTTGTGTAATGACTTTGAAGCAGTGGGCTATGGTATCAGTTGTCTGTCAGATAACGATCTTATTACCCTTCAGACGGGTAACAACAGGGCGGATGCACCTCGTGCAGTAATAGGTTCAGGGACTGGCTTGGGGCAGGCAATATTGGTACCTATCGCTGATGAGTGGCGTGTTTTACCGACAGAAGGTGGTCATGTTGATTTTGCCCCACTGGATCGCAAGCAACAGCTATTGCTAGAACATATGAAACAACGACACCAACATGTTTCCTATGATCGCCTGGTTTGTGGTAGTGGTCTGGTCAATATCTACAACTTTCTACGTGACTATCAGCAATTACCAGAAAATGCAGATTTGCGTGTTGCGATGGTTCAGGGAGATGCCGCAGCCGCGATCAGTGAATATGCTGCTAGCCACCATGATCCACTGGCAAATAAGGCACTGGATATGTTTGTCCGTATCTATGGTGCACAAGCTGGCAATCTCGCACTTGCTTGCTTGCCATATGCTGGTATTTATCTGGCGGGTGGAATTGTAACTAAAAATCTTGCGAAGTTTGGTGATGGAAAATTTCTGAAAACGTTTAAAGATAAGGGGCGTATGCAGGATCTGATGGCCAATATCCCTGTATATATTATTCTGGATGAACAGGTGGGACTAAAAGGTGCTCGCTTATTGGCAACTAAAGCCATGTATAATTAAGCTATGACAGAAATTAATAACAATATCTCGGTTGATGTAGAAACGGCTTATTTGGATCAGGAGTCTGATCCCGAAAAAGCCCGTTATCTTTTTGCCTACACGATTACGATAAAAAATCAGAGTCAGGAATCGGCTCGCTTGCTATCACGCTACTGGAAAATCACAGGTGGTGATGGCCATGAGCAGGAAGTTGAGGGTGATGGTGTCGTTGGTCTGCACCCCTATCTTGCGCCTGAGCAGGAATTCACCTACACCAGTGCTGCCATGCTGGATACACCTGTTGGAATGATGCAGGGTCATTACATCATGGTGGGTGACAGTGGTAATAAGTTTGATGTAGCCATTCCAGCATTTACGCTGGCTGCGCCGAGAACCTTACACTGAACTAGCCTCAACGGTAAGTCACCACTGCAGAGGCAGGGAGCCGGTAGCATATGACGCAAACTCAGGAAAAATTGATCTGGCTGCTGGTCGTGCTGGGCAGCCTGATTTACTCATCGCTTGACCCGGTTGCTGATCGGCTTACCTGGTTCATGGAAACGGTGCCCGTGATGGTAGCCATTCCTCTTTTACTTTTTACCCATAAAAATTTTCCGCTTACGTTAGTCACCATAAGGATGATCGTTATTTTCGCGATTATTCTGATTGTAGGCGGACATTACACTTATGCGGAAAACCCATTGTTTAACTGGATTCAGGACAGCCTCGATCTGGCCCGTAATCATTATGATCGGATGGGGCATTTTGTACAGGGTATTGTTCCGGCCCTGATAGCACGCGAATTGTTGCTTCGCACCACGCTTTTACAGCGTGGTAAATGGCTGTTTTTTCTGGTCTGTTCAGTCAGTCTGGCAATCAGCGCCTGCTATGAATTCATTGAGTGGTGGGCTGCACTGATTAACGCCCAGGCTGCCGAAGCTTTTCTGGGCACGCAAGGTGATGACTGGGACAGTCAGTGGGATATGTTTCTGGCATTAATGGGCAGTATTGTCGCGCAACTGACTTTATCCACAACACAAGACAAACAAATGAGTGACTTACTCAGCTAAAGGCCGGCATTCGCCAATGGAGTCGGGCGCGCAGATTTGCCCATTGATCCATATCGCATGATCAAAACGCACACCCTCCAATTTGGCGTTAGCCAGATTGGCATTGCTCAAGTCAGCATAGGACAAATCTGCCTGGCTTAAATCAGCATTACTGAAATCGGTTTGTGTCAGATTGGCTCCTAGCAAAATAGCTTTTTGCAGATCGCTGTAACTCAAATTGGCAAAGCGTAAATCGGTATAGGCAATATCAGCTCCAGTGAGTGTGGCATTCATCAACTGGACCCCGGTCAGATCGCTGTTACGTAGTTGAGCGGAGGTCAGATCAACGCCATTGAGTTGGCTGTTTGGTTTAAGGCAATTGTTCCAATTCACTTCTGGTGCCGCTGGCGCTGCACAATTCGGTAAAGGCACAGGGATAGCAGTTGGGTAGAACACAGCCAGTAATGTCATACCCATCAATATAGAAAAGGTGAGCAACAATGGCCAGAACATGTGTTCATGCCGTTCACTGTATTTCTGCATCAGTGTTCTTCGTAGTTCGCGCCGCTCAAGTTCAATATCGGGTTCATCTTCACGACGTTCCCCTCGACGCTGTTTCGCTTCAGGTGGCGGTTTAGTTTGCTGCTGACGACGATCCAAGCCCGTGCGTTCATCCATATGACGCTTAGCCTTTTCCTCATCGGAGAGAAACGGATGCAGTTCAGTTTGCTCTTCTAAAGGTACCCAGTGTTGTTTATCCGCGGACACTTCATCCTGCATAGAGAGACGACCAACGATGAGATGATTCGTTATGACGGAACCATTAAAAGGGCCCGAAACGTCTCCATCCTCTCTGATATACCATTGTCCGTGTTTTGGTTTCATTCCCATTGCTCTGAGCCATCATCTCATTGCTATACTAGCACCATGTTGCGATTATTGGTGTCTCCATGCAGATAAATTCCTCACAGCAGAACTCTGCCGAGGTTGTCCGTGATGTGCCTGCGCGATTGCTCGCCAGTCTGGCAGAGGGTGAACGTGTACAGGCAACCGTAGTAGCCAGGCTCACTGCCAATGCTGTGAAACTGCAGGTGGCTGATACCACAATTCAGGTAACAACCCAGCAGCCCTTGGTTCCGGGGCAAAAGATAGAGTTGCAACGAAGCATTGAAGCTGGTCGAGCAGTTTTAAAAATTGTGCCGGCTGAAACGTTGACCAACCCATCGAGACCTGATGCAGCACAGGTGAGTTTGAAAGCGGGGCAGCAGGTGGCCATTGAAGTCATTAAACTGCTGGCACAGAATCGGTTATTGGTAACACCGAGTTTGCTGAATGCCAGCAATCCTGCCCGCAACATCAATGCTAATACTGCACAAGTGCTCTCACAGGCTTTACCAAGGCAGATTGAAGTGGATGTCAGTGCACTCAAACAAACTTTCAAAATCGGGGATAAACTGGCATTGGAAGTGTTGCAGACGCAGCCATTGGCAATAAAACTAAGCACGAACAGCCCCACCAGAGCAGAAACGATTCAAAACTATCAACGTATTTTACTGCCGCAGATTGAACGACAGGCTGGAACCTTACCCACATTGAATCAATCCGTGACTGATTTAACCCTACCGGCGCCGGTCAGGCAGGAAATTAACCGTTTATTCCAAGGGCTGACAGAAAAAAATGCATTACAACAACCGGAAGCACTGAAACAAACCATCAATAAAAGCGGTGTATTTCTGGAAAGTTTTCTCAAAACCAATCAAGGTGCAACACAATTCGGTCAGGATTTTAAAGCGAATCTACTGCAACTGGCTCAGGTGTTAAAACAGCAAGTCCAGCAACCTTTTCTTAATCGTGTGGTGGATAATCCCGGATTGATGAAACAACTACCGAATGAAGTGCAAACGGCGCTCCGACAGTTGGTTACGACACCACAGGACTTAAGGCCGCTTCCCGCTCAGGTGCCGCCCGCGCTTGCCAGCAAAGGGCAGACGCCTATGCAGTTATTGTTAGGTCTGTTATCCGGTTTGCGTGGCGCTGTCGTTAATGGTGAAAATCCCTTATTACCGTCTTCTTTGACATCAACGCATCAAGGCCAGAATCTGAGTGGTGTTCAGGCATTTATTAATGCCCGGGACAGTCAGGCAGCACAGGCACATAATGCCGTACGTTCGGTTGAGTGGCAGATGCTCCGTGATTTATTGCGAGAGGTCGAGTCAGCGAGTGCCCGTATTCAATTTAATCAGCTATCAATGGTCAGAGATGCTGATTTACCCAATAATGTGAATGTCTGGTTATTTGATCTTCCGGTTAAAGACAAACAGCAACTGGAAATGCTGCAACTCAGACTCGAACAACATTCGCCAGATTTAAGTCGCGGCGAAGATGCTATCTGGCAGGTACAGCTTAATCTTGAAACCCAGAATCTTGGGCCGATGCAGGCTCGTATCAGCTTGCATAAGCAGGACGTAAAAGTAGTCATTCTGGCAGAGCGTCAGGCGAGTGTGGATGTACTGAGCCAGCATATTGATGATCTTAATACGCGTCTACAGAAGCTCGATGTTTCTATCAGTCATCTGAGTTGTCGGCAGGCTGTTATCAAACCACTGACGGCAGACATTCAGCCAAGGCAGGGTGATCGGCTACTGGATATTTCAGTATGAATGAGAAAGACGATATTTTACGGGCTATTGCGTTGCAATATGATGGTGAAAATGCACCAACCGTGACCGCTTCCGGTGAGGGGGCTATCGCTGAAGAAATACTGCGAATCGCTCATGAGCACAATATCCCTCTCAAAGAGGATGCGCTACTGGCAGAATTATTAAGTGACCTTAACCTCGGTGAAGAAATACCTCCGATGCTTTATCGGGTTATCGCGGAGGTCATTGCTTATGCCTATCTGGTTTCAGGCAAAGTGCCTGTAAAGAAAGGAGAAAATCCTGAATAAGCCTACCTACGTGTCATGTCAATTTGAATTATACAGGGCGTGGCATAATTACAACAGTTTATAAATAGCATTATAAAAATGCTATTAAGTGTTGATTTTTATATATAAAACCGATAGTGTCAGTTCATGTTTAGTTGTTTACTAACGTGAGATAGCGAATCTTATTCAGATGAGTACTGAAATCAGGGATAGTTTGGCGTATTCAACCATGCCAAACCAAACAATCAGCGACCCGGCATCTGTCGAAGCAGTCACTGATCTCCTTGACGCTAAAATTATCATCGGCGGTACCGACCCTGCCGAAACAGCCTTCACCGAAACCCTGCTTGAGGTCAGTGGCTTCCGCCACATACAAACAGCGACAAGTCTTGAGGGGGTAATGCAACTGCTACGGCAGGGCATCGCCAATGACCTCTGTGATATCGATCTGCTGATTCTGGACAAAGAATTACCTGATTTGAATTTGCAAGACTTGCGCTTGATTATGGATCAATTTGATGAATGGCGCCTGATTCCTATCATATCATTGTGTCAGGAATCTCAGTGGGATCATGCGCAGGTATTGACCGACCTGGGTCATGGCGTCACTTCTATGTTGTATCATCCGTTGACGGCGGAGTCTTTACCTCCAGCGATTATGACCGCGCTGGCTGTCAAAAAAGAACGGGACACGACACATCGTCAGCAGTTGGATTTAGAAGATGAACTCGCTAACTTGAAAGTGATGGAAGCACGGTTACAATTTTCAGTTAGTCATGATGATTTAACTGGACTGGCTAACCGTCGCCGCCTGGAACAGGCTTTGGATTTGAGTCTGACACAAGTACGCAATTTCATGAGTACGAGTGCACTTTTTTATATTGATCTCGATAGCTTCAAAGTCCTGAATGATGCTGAAGGGCATGAAGCCGGTGATAAGCTATTAGTTCAGGTGGCCAACTCGCTCAGACGTTATTTTCGGGTAAACGATACGCTAGTCAGAATTGGCTCAGATGAGTTTGCCGTTCTAGTCGACAACACTGATAAGAAAACCGCAACAGAACAGGCTGAAGGCTTACGTAATTTGTTTGATGGTTATAGCTTTGAACATCATGGACACCACTACCATCTTTCTTCCAGTATCGGCATCAAAATTATTCAGAAGCAAGATGCTACTACGGTAGGTGATGTGCTTTCACATGCCAACCAAGCGTGTTATACCGCTAAAAAACGGGGTCGTAATCGTGTGCATATCTACAGCCCGGAAGACCGGGAAATGCATACACTCAGACACAGTGTTGAGTGGGCTCCGCGAATACGGGCTGCATTGAAAGAAGAACATTTCCTGTTAGAGTTTCAACCTATTTTTGCTCTAGATACTGAGAAAATAACGCATTATGAATGTCTGATTCGAATGCGGGGTGAGGGTGGAGTGCTTTATTACCCGAAAGAATTTATCCCGGTTGCTGAAGCCATGGGATTAATTCATCAGATCGATTTCTGGGTGGTGGGGAAAGCGTTTGATCTAATCTCCAGTATGCCGAAGAGTATTTCGTTTGCAATCAATCTCTCAGGTAATGTTTTCCTCGATGAGAACTTTTACCGTTTGGTGCAGGATAAATTAAAAGAAACACAGGTTGATCCAGAACGGATCGTGTTTGAAATTACAGAGACATCGGCCATTTCCAACTTTGAACAAACTAAACGCATGGTGACAAACCTTCGCTCTCTGGGCTGTCGCTTTGCCCTCGATGACTTCGGTGCAGGCTTTAATTCCTATAGTTATTTAAAGCATTTTCCCGTCGATATCTTAAAAATCGATGGCGGCTTCATTACGAATCTGGATAATGACCCGGTAGATCAATTGTTGGTTAAATCGATGATTGATATTGCCCATAGCCTTGGTAAAAAGACTGTCGCAGAGTTTGTAGAGCGTGAGAGCACATTGGCTTTATTGCGGGACTTCGGTGTCGACTTTGTACAAGGCTTTCTGGTTGGCAAACCGCAAAACCATATTCCGAATAGCGATTAGTGTATCTCCGCCTGATTGCCGGCAGGGCCATGAAGTCGGTTAATCAAATGAGCTTCTTCATCACTTAAATTACAATTATCAATCAGCTGTTCTATTCCTGCACCCTTACGAGCAAGGCGGATAGCATGATCATATCCGGGCTGGCTATTAGCTCTAAGATCAAGGGAATGCTGATGATCACGGATTTTATTCAGTGTCTGTTCAAATTTTAATATCCGGTCGTCTGTACCTGATGCGCCCTCGCACAAGGCTGCGAGTTGATTTTGCAGCATGCGGATACGCTCACTTTGCATCTGATAAAGCTTAAGTAAACGCATTGTGGCAAGACCAATGACCAAAAATACGGCACTCATTACAGTTATCACAACATAGATTGTCATGATTCAGCTCCTTACGCGTTTTGCGCAGTTAAACATACTCATCTATTTGTCCGCCTTTGCCCTCATCTTTGGGCTTTGGCTTGTCTTTTTTATCCTCATCACGCTTATTCTGATGAGGATTTTTATTTTCTCGCCACTTGTCCTCCGGTGAGGGAGACACCAGAGGACTCGGCGAACTTGGCTGAGTGGGTTTTATTTCATCAGCCATGGGGGAACCTAAAGCTCGGCAATATCCGAAATTTCCTCATTATTCAGCAATTTGTTTACATCAACCAGAATGAGCAAATATTTTTCTCTGTTACAGACACCCTGAATGAAGCGGGAACTTTCATCGCTTATGTTCGGTGCAATATCGATCTCCGACTGACGCAGGTATACAACTTCAGCGACGCTATCTACTAGCATACCAATCACATGGCCTGAAACTTCGACAATAATAATGCGGGAACTTTCATCTGCCTCATTGCTCATTAAACCAAAGCGCGCTCGCGTATCAATGACGGTAACGACGCTACCGCGCAGATTAATAATACCCAAGACATAGGAAGGCGCTCCAGGCACAGGTGCAATTTCACTCAAGCGTAAAACTTCCTGCACCTGCATCACATTGATGCCGTAAAATTCATCTTCGAGCTGAAAGGTTACCCACTGTAAAACCGGGTCTTCAGCTTTATTCTCATCTTGGCTCATGCCGTATTACCTTTTTCAGTACTGTCATTTTTCTGACATTGGGCTATACAAATTAATGCAGACTTCATGCCACTTATCTTTGCTCAAATACAGCTAAAAGGGCATATATATCAAGAATCTGATACTTCTCATCACCGACTTCACCTATCAGCCAGGGGTGTTCAGATAGGTCATCACGCCAGCTGATAGCCTGTGATGGGTAGCTGACGACGTGTTTAATATGCTGGCAGGCGATCCCATAGCGACGATCGTCAACCAATAAAATGTAATTCGCTTCAACAGGGGCCGTGCTATTTTCAGATTGAAGCAACGATCGGATATCAAGAATTTGACTTTGATGCTGCTTCTGTTGATAGAGTCCGAGTTGCCACGCAGTCTGGCTGCTAGTTGAATCCAATCCATGCTCGGGCCAGGGAATAATATTATTAAGCATCGACACGGGTAAGGCGAAAGGCATATCGTCGATTTCACATAAGAGAACGCGAAGACTCTCAGGACGTTGAATGGCTGCTGGTCGTTCATCAACAGTTCGTTTAATGGACTCAGCTTGTTCGCTGTCAGGCAGGTCTGCTACGGATGGACCGGCTGGTGGTTCAGCTATTCGAGCTGATTTTTTTTCCGGTTTAGCGGGGGCTGTCAGCATGTCATCAAAGTACGCTGACAAAGCCTGTGACTGTTCGTGGATCTGTTTTTTAGCCATGGGAAAGTTTAGCGTTCGGCTGAATTAAATCATTAAGCAAATTTTGGTATGCCAGACTACCGACAGATTCTTTATTCATCTCCGGCAAGGGCACGCCCATCTTGCTGGCATCTCGAAACAGAGGATCAATAGGTATGAACTGATCCCAGACTTGCTGTCCGTATTGTTGATGAAGCTGCTGCAGACAATCTGTGGCTGCTTTTGCGTGATTATCATGCATGGTTGGAATAATCAGAAAAGGCAATTCATTGCGCCGTGAATGGTTGATCATTGAAACGGTGTGCAGCATGTGTTCCAGACCTTTTAATGACAGAAATTCAGTCTGAACTGGAATAAGCAATTTATCGCAAGCCGCCAGAGCATTAATCATTAGTACGCCCAACATTGGCGGGCAATCAATAATCACATGTTGGAAACGGTCTTTAAAGAAACTCAGCGTTTTGCGAATAACCAGACCTTTGCCCTGTTGCGCACCTAACTGACGGTCTAATGTGGCCATTGCGGTTGAAGCGGGCAGCAGGAATAAATTGTCATGTTTTGTTTTTTTCAAACTCTGAAATATAGCCCCTTTGGGGGTGTTATCCAGCTTTTGGAATAGGGTATAAATACTGGTTTCAATCGAATCAGGATCATAACCAAGGTAAGTTGTCAGTGAACCATGCGGATCCAAATCAAGAATAAGGGTCGATTCACCCCGTTGTGCCAATATGCTGGCTAAAGAGATTACAGTGGTGGTTTTAGCGACACCACCTTTCTGATTGCATACAGCCCACACGGTCATGGTTGCACCTCAACATCGGCTGCTGGTACAGGTAAATCAATTGTCGTTTCTGAAGCTGACTCCGGGCTATCTGACGGAATGGGATTAATTATTGTCCCAGCATCTGTGTCAAAAACATCCAGATCACGTCGGCTCTTGTCACTGCCTAGCACCACCAGTACAACACGCCGATTTTTTTGGCGACCCTCTTCGGTTGCATTGTCAGCAATAGGCTTATATTCACCATAACCTATCGCAGACATACGATTGGGTCTGATACCAAAACGATCCAGCAAGTTAACGACACTGGCCGCTCGCGCAGCTGATAATTCCCAGTTAGATGGAAATCTTCGAGTATTGATTGGGTTGTTATCAGTAAAACCTTCAACCTGAATAGGGTTGGCTGAGGTTTGTAGAATATCGGCTATCTTACCTATGACGGGAACGGCAGCGCGTTCTAATCTGGCTTCACCACTTTGGAACAACACGCGTGATTTAATTTCCAGCTCCAGCCAGTCTTCGCCCTGTTTGATGATCACATCTTCTGATTCCATCATATCGGCTAATGTACTGCTGAGCTGCTGGACTAAATCATTGATGGTCCGGATATCATCTTCTGTCGCAGGCGGTGGACGATTGGGAACCTCGGGCAATTCAATTTTGTAATCACTCAGTTCAGTAATGCCTGGTTCCGCGCTGAGTTTGCCCTCTCCACGGCTGATTGTTCCTATTTGAATAGGGTTTTTACTTCGAGCGGGATCAGTGAAGACAGCCTCAAGTGTGTCGGATAAAACCCGGTACTTGCCTTCATTAACAGATGAAATCGAGTACATCACCACAAAAAAGGCAAACAATAAGGTAATGAAGTCAGCATATGAAACCAGCCAACGCTCATGATTTTCATGTTCTTCGTGCTTTTTACGGCGTGCCATAGCTCAATCAGCCCAGGTAAGCCTGAAGACGACTTTCAATATTGCGTGGGTTATCGCCATCGGCGACACCAATCAAGCCCTCGATCATCATCATTTGTATGCGACTGCGTTGCGCCACCACTGATTTAAGTTTGTTACCAATGGGAAGAAACAACAGGTTAGCCAATGCAACACCATAAATAGTAGCGACAAAGGCAACGGCGATACCTGAACCCAGAGAAGATGGATCAGCCAGATTCCCCATTACATGAATCAAGCCCATCACCGCACCAATAATACCGATCGTGGGTGAATAGCCTCCCATGGCTTCGAATACCTTGGCGGCCTGAATATCGTCAGTTTCCTGAATATCAAGATCGTTTTCCATGACCTCACGGATAAGTTCCGGTTCGGCACCATCAGCAATAAGCTGTAAACCCTTCTGGGTGAATAAATCAGTCTCATCCATTGCGACAGATTCCAGTCGAACCAGGCCTTCGCGTCGGGCAATCTGATTCCACTCCAGTATTTTTTCCAATACCAAGCTGGCGGATTGTGTCGGAGGGGTGAAAATCCATACCGACATCCGCATCGCACGGAGGAAAGTATTCATCGGTGTTTGCAACATGACCGCACCCAGAGTACCCCCCATTACAATGAGCATCGCGACAGAGTTAAGGATGGTATCAAGGTGACCACCCTCAAGTTGTTGGCCCAGAATAATGGCACCAAAACCAACAATCAGACCGATAATGCTCAGAATATCCATGCTTAATGCAATTCCCCGAGTTGTTGGCCAATATCGGTCAGGTTAAGAATTTTATCCGTCAATCCGGCTTTAGCGACTGCCATCGGCATACCGTAAATGGTACTACTTGCCTGATCTTGAGCCCATATCATACCACCCTTGTTTTTTATGGCCTGGCAACCATTACGACCATCACTTCCCATGCCTGTCAGAATGATCGCAAGGGTTTCATCGCCACATATAGCAGCGACTGAATTGAATGTCAGATCAACACAAGGTTTATACGTCTGCTCTGTGTCACCTGCTTCGATACTAAGATACAAACGCTTTGGTCGACCTTTGAGTAGCATTTGCTGTCCACCCGGTGCCAAATAGGCTGTGCCTTTTTGTAATGATTCACCGTTTAGAGCTTGCTTCACTTGGATCTGACACTGGCTATTAAGCCTTTCAGCAAACGACGGGGTAAAGCTGGCAGGCATGTGTTGCACGAGTAAAACGGGGAAAGGAATGGATGCTGGTAACATAGTGAGCACTTTTTGCAAGGCTACTGGGCCGCCGGTTGAAGTGCCTATGACGACCAATTGAGGCGTGGTGTTCGGCGCGTTACGTTTTTGTATTGCCGCCGGTTTGCTGACTTCTTGCTGCAATGGCTTCTGTAGGCTTGCATGATAGCCACTGGCTAATTGGTAAACACGTTGACAAAGCTTTTTTTGTGCTTCATTTCTATCGCTGGAAAGGTCCTCAAACCGTTTTGGTAGAAAATCTGTTGCGCCAGCTTCTAAGGCGTCCAGCGTAGTTTTTGCTCCTTCTGTGGTCCACGTTGAGAGCATTAAAACCGGCGTCTTACGAATCGATTTAATCTTACGTACTGCAGTAATGCCATCCATGACCGGCATTTCCAGATCCATGGTGACAACATCAGGTCTGTGACTCTGAATTTTTTGCAGGGCTTCCTCGCCATTCGTTGCAGTTGCGACGACCTCTAATCGCGGATCAGCTGCAAAAATCTCAGTCAGACGTTTTCGAAAGAAGCTTGAATCATCAACTATCAGGACTTTTACCGTCACGATTTATCCTAGTAGCCACGATTTGCATAAGCTTTCATCAACTCAGGAAAGTCCAGTATCAAAGCGATACGTCCATCACCAGTGATTGTAGCGCCAGCCAGGCCTTTCGTGCCATGCAGTAAGGCACCAAGCGGTTTGATCACAACTTCTTCCTGACCCAGAAGCTGATCCACAACAAAACCTACACGTTGTGTACCGACGTTAACCACAACAACATGTTCAATTTCGGGCTTTTCAGCTTCGTTGAAATTTTTAGATAGCCACTTGCGTAAATAAAATAAAGGTAGGGCTCTGTTGCGGACCATGATGGTTTGTTGCCCATCGACGACATTAGTTTTATGCAGATCCAGATGAAATATTTCATTCACACTGACCAGAGGAAATGCGAAGATTTGGTCACCAAGCATCACCATCAAGGTAGGCATGATAGCCAGTGTCAGTGGCACCTTAATTGACAGGGTTGTGCCGACCCCGAGTTCTGACGTGATATCAATGACGCCATTGAGTTTGGATATACTGGTCTTAACCACATCCATCCCTACGCCACGACCGGAGATATCTGAAATTTCCTGCTTCATTGAAAAGCCGGGTGCGAAGATCAACGCAAAACATTCAGATTCAGTTAGTCTTGCCGCACCATCCTCATCCATCATGCCTTTTTCGACGGCTTTACGTCTCAGCACTTCAGGATTCATTCCAGCACCATCATCGGTGATCGTCAGGAGAATATGGTCTCCCTCCTGTGCGGCACCGAGAATAATATGACCTTGTCGAGGCTTACCGGCTGCCTCACGCACATCAGGCATCTCAACCCCGTGATCGACAGCATTTCTTACCAGATGCACCAACGGATCGGCCAGCGCCTCAACTAGATTTTTATCCAGATCGGTTTCTTCACCACGTAGCTCAAGGTTAATGTCTTTTTTAAGATTCCGAGCCAGATCACGAACAACGCGGGGAAATCGGCCAAAGACCTTTTTGATGGGTTGCATGCGGGTTTTCATCACCGCACTTTGTAAATCTCCCGTTACCACAGTCAGATTATTGACTGCTTTAGCCATTTCCTCATCTTCGAATGCCGTCTCTAAGGTACTGATTCGATTTCTGACTAACACCAGCTCGCCGACCATATTCATGATTTCATCGAGCCGACTGGTATCAACCCGAACGCTGGTTTCGGCAGCCTGTTTAGCTGGTGGTGCTTTGGGAGCAGCAGCTTCTGTTTTTGTTATAGCCGGTTCATCAGGTTTAGATTCGGGAGCAGGTTTTTGTTTTGGCTCATCGGCTTGTTTAGTAACAGTTTCAGAAGCCGGTTTTGTCTCAACAGGAGGAGAGGATGCTTTCTTACCCTTACCCTGCAATTCATCCAGCAAAGCCTCAAATTCTTCTTCTGTAATATCGTCACTATCAGCAGTTGATGCGCTAGCTTGTTGCGGCGGTGTTTTGTTCTCAGCCGCAGCCGCTGGTCCGCTAGGCGCGGAATTACCATGTAATTGATCCAACAACGCTTCAAACTCATCATCAGTGATTTCATCTCCATCGCCTGCGGGCGTTTCAGGTTCAGCTGATGCAACTGGTTCTGGTTCGGGCGGTGTGTAAACCACTGTACTCGTATCAAGATAAGTGGCTAATTGACTTAAAATGGCGGGATCAGCCGCAGTGGGGTATTCGCCTGATTTGAGTTCTGAAAACATGCTGTTAAGGCTATCAAGAACCTTTAAAAAGGTATCCATCATGTCTGCGTCAACGACTCTTTCACCCTGTCTGAGCAAGTTGAAAACGTCTTCGCCCTTGTGACACAAGGCCACCATAGCATCCAGACTCAAAAAGCCGGCGCCACCTTTTATGGTATGAAATCCCCGAAAGATGGAGTTTAGAAGATCAGCATCTTGTGGCTGATTTTCCAACTCGACCAACTGCTCGTTGAGACCTTCTAAAATCTCTTCCGCTTCGACCAGAAAGTCCTGCAGGATTTCGTCATCTGTATCCAGCGTCATGCATTATATCCTCAGAATCCGAGGCTAGATAACAAGTCATCCACATCATCCTGGTTATTCACCACGTTTGGATTGTCCTGTGCGTTTATCTGTGGGCCTTCGGCTTTAATAGGGTCAATTTTTTCTTGTTTTGCTTCCGGTTTCTGGTGTTTCCCAGCCACTTTGACCAGTTGTACCAGATTACTTTCCACTTCTTCTACCAAGTCGATAACCTGACGGATTACTTGTCCGGTTATGTCCTGGAATCCCTGAGCCAGCGTCATTTCCGACAGATTCATATACACTTGATCTGCATGTTGCTTGACGGTAGGAAGATAAGCTTCGATTTCTTTAACCAGAATCCGGAACTCATCAGCCGACATTTCTTTGTTACGGAAACGTTGCCAACTCTCATCTATCTTTTCGGCAGTTTCCCGGAGTTCTTGAGCTAAAGGTAAGGTATTATCGATATAACCCAGTGTTTTATGTGCAGCGTCTTCTGTTGTGGTGATGACATAGTTAAGACGGTCACGCGTGTTTGGCATATCGTTTTGCGCCATATCGACCAGCCGTGAATCGATATTGAAATTATTCAGTGCTTCATGCAGTTCACGGGTAAGCTTGCCAACTTCCTGAAATAATTCGTTTTCGTGTGATTGGGTAAGAGCGGTAAGTTGCTGGGTAGCTGCCTGGTCATCATTGGTTTCCAATGCGGTGACAAGTGCACGGGCAGCTTCAAGCTGTAACTCTTTGTTGTCCGAAGCCATAATGATGTCCCTTAAGCGTTGAGTCGTTCAAAAATCTTTTCGATTTTTTCCTTGAGTGTAGCAGCTGTGAATGGCTTAACAATGTAACCGTTCACTCCCGCTTGGGCAGCTTCGATAATTTGTTCACGTTTGGTTTCAGCGGTCACCATCAATACCGGTAAGGATGCCAAGTTTTCGTCAGCACGCACGGCTTTCAGCAAATCAATCCCTTGCATACCAGGCATGTTCCAGTCGGTTATCAGAAAGTCGATGCCACCAGCTTCTAATATAGGAAGGGCTGTAACGCCATCATCAGCTTCTTGCGTATTATTGAAGCCAAGGTCGCGCAACAGATTTTTTATTATCCGTCGCATTGTGGAAAAGTCATCCACAATCAGGATCTTCATGTTTTTATCCAAGTCTTACCTCCAGTATTCACATAACCCAATCACGAAGTTTGGATCGAAGCCGGATCACAGTCTGACTGTGAATCTGACTTACTCTCGACTCACTGACACCGAGAACTTCTCCAATCTCTTTCAAATTCAGCTCATCATTATAATACAGACTCATCAACAGACGTTCACGATCAGGCAGCGTATCTATCGCTTGTGCCATGGCCAGTTCGAAGTCATCTTGTTCTACTTCTTCATCGGGCGCGGGTGGACCGGATGAAAGAGGGTGTGACAGGGTTTCATCATTGTCACTAAATTCATCCAGACTGAACAACTGATGGCCTGTTGAATCCTGCAGTTGTTGATGATATTGGCTGATATCCAATCCCATTGCTGCAGCGATTTCGCTGTCACTGGCATTACGCCCTTTTTGCTGCTCAATCTCCTGCATTTTTGCGGAGATTTCTCTGGCTTTCCTATGTACAGAGCGCGGTGCCCAGTCATTCCGCCGGATTTCATCGAGCATTGCGCCGCGAATACGGATACCGGCATAGGTTTCAAAGCTGGCACCCTGTGTTGAGTCGAATTGATGAGAAGCGTCAAGCAATCCAATCATCCCCGCCTGTATTAAATCCTCCACATCCACAGAGTGAGGTAGACGGGCGATCAGATGGTAGGCAATACGTTTTACCAGGGAGGCGTGATCTTCGACCAACTCTGATTTTGATTGCCCTGATGATGTGTACATAGCAGTTCTGCTACTCATGCCATTTCCATACTCGCTTGTATCAGTCTTTCTACAAAAAACTCCATATGGCCACGAGGTTGTTTCTGTACCGGCCAGTACTCTACTTTTTTAGCTAAATGAGCGAAGGCTGTGGCCGACTTACTCCGGGGAAAGGCCTCCACAACACTGCGTTGTTTTTTTACGGCACGACGTAAGTCTTCATCAAACGGCACTATTCCCATAAAGTCGAGTGTGACATCCAGAAAACGATCACATACTAACGATATCTTATCGAACAATTCACGACCTTCCTGCACGCTACGACCCATATTAGCGATGATATGAAAGCGTTCAACACCATGTTCACGACTGAGAAGCTTAATCAATGCATAGGCATCTGTGATAGAAGCAGGCTCATCACACACGACGATGACGACTTCCTGAGCTGCGCGACTGAAACTCACTACACTGTCCGCAATGCCCGCCGCGCTATCAATTAACAATACATCGATATGTTGATCCATCTCACTGAAAGCCTGGATCATGCCGGCATGTTCAGCACTGGTCAGTTCCGCCATTTTCTGGACACCGGATGCCGCTGGAATGATCTTGAGTCCGGAAGGCCCCTCGACAATGATTTCTCTTAAAGACTTGCTGCCATCAAGCACATGTAACAGATTAAATTGTGGATGGAGTCCCAACATGACATCGATATTAGCTAAGCCTAAATCAGCATCCAGCAAGACAACTTCTTTACCTTGGGCAGCGAGTGCTACGCCAAGATTAACCGTCACATTGGTTTTGCCGACACCACCTTTACCACTGGCTACAGCAATTACTTTAACCGGGCGGGGCGGGTTAGCTTGTCGTCGCAGGCCGGCAGCCTGATCGTGGGAATTCTCAGCCATAGGCGGCAAAACCTCCATAACCGGATAAGGTTTGCGGATCCAGTTGTTGTTCGTCGTTCATCAAATCACTGGCTTGATTAACCAGCGTGTTTGGCCGCGCCTGACTTAAATCTTCAGGTACTTGCTGACCATTAGCTATGTAAGTTAATGGCAGGCGATGGCGAATTAATGCAGAAATTGCGCCTCCCAAACTACTTGTCTCATCTGTTTTCGTCACTATACAGCCACTCAAGTCTAAATGAGAGAATGCCTTGATAATATCATCGATACCGCTTGCCTGAGTATTCGCTGATAATGTCAGGTATGTTTTTACACGTGGTGATTGTTGCTTAAGCAAGGCAAACTTCTCGGTTAGCTTCATGTCTCGCTGGTTCATTCCAGCAGTATCGATCAGGATAAAGCGGCGATCAAGCAGCTCATTCAGAGTATCTGCCAATTCAGCATGGGTTCTTGCAACCCTTACAGGCACACCAAGAATGCGGGCATAGCTGCGTAACTGTTCCTGTCCACCAATACGATAGCAATCCGTTGTGATCAATGCGACATCGCGAGCACCGTATTTTAATGCACAGCGAGCTGCCATCTTGGCAATAGTCGTTGTTTTACCTACACCAGTTGGACCGACTAGAGCAAAAATGCCGCCCTCGGTGAGCATATCTTTTTCAGGCAGATCAATTTGTGCAGCGAGACGACCAAGAGATTGACGCCAGGCTGTTTCCAGATCATCTACGCCCCGCATTTGTGCGGTGATTTGTTTAGCAATTTCAACGTCAACGCCCATATGTAGAAAACGTTTCAATAACTGCATCTGTGTTGGACTTTGACGCTCCATATCTTTCCAAGTCAGATCGGATAATTGATTTTGTAACATATCGCGAAGGCTGGCGATCTCCTTGCGCATCTGAACCAATGTGGGTTCCTGTGACCAGATGTTTTCTTTAGAGGCAGGGCGCGGCGCCTGTTCCAGCGGTTCTATAGAAGGATTGATTTCAACCCGTGTTTTTTCAGGTTTTGCCGCTGCTGCTGGTTCAGCCTGACGACGAAACTGCGTTTCGTCATAGTCGGTCGCTGCGACAATTTCGATTCCCCCATCTACGCGGGTGTTGGACAGAATGACTGCATCCGGACCCAGTACTTCCCGGACCTCACGGATTGCCTGACGAACATCTGCTGCCTGGAAACGTTTGATTTTCATAAATCACAACCTCAATCTGCCTATTATCGACCAATATTGGCCACTATTCTAATTTGTTTGTCGTCCGGTATTTCGTTATAGGACAACACATTCAGTCCCGGAATAGAGTGGCGGATAAAGCGAGATATCCAACTACGTAAACCTGCCTGGACAACTAGAATGGCGGCTTCGCCCGTCATTTCCTGTCTTTGCGTTACATCCTGCAGGTTCTTGTGCATGTTCTCTGCCAGTCCGGGTTCCAGACTGGCTCCACCTTCACCAGAAGCCTGTAGAGTCTTGAGCAAAATCTGTTCCAGTTCTGGATCAAGTGTAATGATTGGCAGGTCAGATCGTGTTCCATTCAGGTGCTGAACAATGGAATGGCTCAGCGCCATGCGTGTGGCTGCAGTAATCGCTTCCGGATCCGGGTTACGTGCGGCCTGTTCAGAAATTGACTCGACGATCGTACGGATATCGCGAATTGAAACGCTTTCTTCCAGCAGGTTCTGCAGCACCTTCTGCACAGTCCCAAGTGGTACCGTGTCGGGTACCAGGCCCTCCACCAGCTTAGGTGCTATCTTGGCAAGATTATCCAGCAAGTGCTGTACTTCTTCACGGCCCAGCAGGTCATGTGCATGGTTATTCAGAATTTTACTTAAGTGCGTGGCGATGACTGTATCCACATCAACTACGGTATACCCTTGTGCCTGAGCATGTTCGCGTTGACTGGTCTCAATCCATATGGCATCCAGACCAAAGGCGGGATCCTGTGTTTGTATACCATCCAGGTCGCCAAAAACTTGACCCGGATTAATGGCCATCATTTTGTCCGGGAAGACTTCTGCTTCACCAAACGTCACTCCAAACAAGGTGATTTGATAAGCCGTAGGAGCTAAATCGAGATTGTCACGAATATGCACGGGTGGAATTAAAAAGCCCATTTCCTGGGAGATTTTCTTTCTTATGCCTTTGATCCTATTCATTAATTGTCCGCCCTGATTTGCGTCAACCAATGGGATTAATCGGTAGCCGACTTCCAGACCAATCGGATCAACGGGGCTAAGGTCATCCCAACTGAGCTCTTTCTGTTCACGTGGCGTTTCAGCTTGAGGTGCTTGTGCAACTACTTCTGCTTCGGTGGCGGCTTTTTGACGTTGATGAATAAAGTAAGCACTGGCACCACCGACTGCAGCAAGTATCAGGAACGGGATATTGGGCATGCCAGGAATGAGTCCCATACCACCAAGAATGCCTGAGGTAATCGCTAATGTTTTAGGGTTACTCAGCAACTGTCCTATAATTTGTTCGCCCATATCCTGTTCTTTGGTCGAACGGGTAACAAGCAAACCGGCTGCGGAGGCGAGTAACAGTGAAGGTATTTGTGCAACCAGACCATCACCAATGGTCAATAAGGTGTAATACTGAGCAGCCTGAGCAAAACTCAAGTCATGTTGTACCACACCGATGATAAAACCACCGATGATGTTGATAAATAGAATTAAAATGCCGGCTATCGCATCACCGCGGACAAATTTACTGGCACCGTCCATCGAACCGTAAAAGTCCGATTCCTGCATTATCTCTTCACGGCGACGGCGCGCTTCATCCTGATCGATAAGTCCTGCGTTAAGATCGGCGTCAATAGCCATCTGTTTACCCGGCATGGAGTCAAGTGTAAAACGGGCGCTAACTTCGGCGATACGGGTTGCACCTTTGGTGACCACAACAAAGTTGATGATGACCAAGATCGAGAAGACGACAAAACCAACGGCATAGTTACCACCGATAACAAACTCACCAAAAGCCTCAATAACATTACCGGCCGCTGCGGAGCCCGTATGCCCCTCTAACAGGATAATACGAGTGGAGGCGACGTTTAATGCCAGACGAAGTAGCGTTGCTATCAGCAAGATACTGGGGAAAGCAGCAAAATGAAGCGGTTTTCGCATATAAATGCTGGCTAATACGATTACTAATGATAGGGCGATGTTAAAGGTGAATAACATGTCCAGCATGAATGCCGGTAAAGGCAAAATCACCATTGCTAGCAAGGCTACCAGCAACATCGGTGTTGCGAGGTGGCCGTTTACCACTGATTTGAAGCGCGCGGCCATGACATTATTTTCCATTTACTCTCAGTCTCGTTTCAATTCATCCGGTATTGGCAAGTCGTCGGGATTCAGATGCGGCTTGTTACCCCCTGTTTTCTGATAACGCCGTAACTGGAACACAAATGCCAGTACCTGAGCTACTGCAATATATAGACCAGATGGAATTTCATCGCCGATTTCAGTTGAGTAATAAATAGCACGTGTTAGTGGAGGGGCAGCCATAATAGGCACTTCATTATGATCCGCCACCATGCGAATTTGTTGTGATATTAAATCGGCGCCTTTGGCCACTACTACAGGGGCACCGGATTTAGTTTGATCATATCGAAGCGCCACAGCATAGTGCGTCGGGTTCGTGATAACCACATCAGCAGAGGGAATGTCCTGCATCATCCGTTGTTGAGATAATTCTACCTGCATTTTTCTGATACGACCTTTGACTTCAGGGTTACCATCTGTCTCTTTCATCTCATCTTTGACTTCCTGCTTGGTCATACGCAGTTGGCGGTTGTGGTTCCATATCTGAAAAGGTACATCAATAAGTGCAATTAGAATCAGGCTGGCACAAATAGCCAGAAATACCCACATGGTCAGAGACCCGAGATCGGCCATCGCCACATTCACTTCCTGACGTCCAAGCGTCAATAATTGGTCGCGGATACTCCATAAAATGGCTGTAGAAATCGCACCAACCAGAATGAATTTTCCCAGGGCTTTTGCCAGTTCGATTAACCCCTGAGGTCCGAAGATACGTTTTAATCCCTTAAGCGGATCCATCCGTTCACCTTTCGGAGCCATTGCTTGGGCAGAAAAATTCCAGCCACCAATAAGTGCTGGCGCAGCCAATGCTGCAACGACTGTGACAGCAAGAAACATCGCCAGATCAAAAGCCACAGTCTCGATGGTAAAGATAAAGTGATGAATCATTGCCATTGGATCGAACAATTCTTTACGGGTAAAACTGAACGACTTGTTCATCACGGCAGCGACACTAGAAATGATGCCTTGTCCCATAAAGAATAAGGCAACCGCACTGGCGATTAATACCAATACGGTAGTGAGTTCACGTGATCGAGGAACCTGGCCTTTTTCTCGCGCCTCATCAAGGCGCTTGGCCGTGGGCTCTTCAGTTTTCTCTTGTGCGCTTTGTTCAGCCATCTTTTTGAACCAGCAAACGAGCCATTTGCAGCATGTAATCGCTCATATCAACTAAGTGACCTGCTACATTGGGTAATGTAATTAACATCACAACAAACCCTATAATGATAGTCATCGGGAAGCCGATACTAAATGGACTTATCTGTGGTGCAGCACGAGATAAAATACCGAACGCCAGATTGACCATCATCAGGGAACCTATCGCAGGTAAAGCAATAATGACGCCAGCGGCATACATCCAACTTGCCTGAGAAACGACATCTCTAAAATCAAAGGGTGTCAAACCGCTGGCTGCAACTGGCATCATGGTAAAACTTTCACTCATCACCTGAATAAGAATCAAATGACCGTCGATACTGACAAAAATCAGTGTGACAAAGACGAGATAAAATTGACTAATGACGGGGACCATGGTGCCGTTTTGCGGATCGATCATAGAGGCAAAGCCCAGACCCATTTGCATTGCAATGATCTGACCGGCCACGATAAAGGCGTTAAACAACAGCTGCAACATAAATCCCATACACGCACCAATCAGAATTTGGTGGGCTATGATAAGTAAGCCCTCCGAGCTGAGGGCTTCAACTTGTGGTGCCGCCACAGGAATATTAGGGACGATAACGCTGCTTATTGCCACAGTTAATAGAATACGGAAACGTTGGCTGATGAAGTTACTGCTGAAAATCGGGGCCACCATGACCATCGCAGCAATACGAAAAAAGGGCCAGAGATACATGCCCAGAATGCCGGTGATTTCGGCGCTGCTGACTTCCACAGGGTCAGCCTATTAAGAACGGAATATCTTCATATAGACGGTTGGTAAAGCTTAGCAACATGCTTAGCATCCAAGGTCCAGCAAAGATCAACACGAATATAGTAACGAACAGTTTCGGAATAAAAGTAAGTGTTTGTTCATTGATGGATGTTGCCGCCTGAAACATACTCACAATCAAGCCAACACCTAATGCAGGCAATAAAATTAATGCGATCAAGACGCTGATGACCTGTAAGGTCTGTTGCATTACGGTAAGAACGGTTTCAGGAGTCATAGCTATATATAAAAACTGGAGGCTAAAGTGCCCATCAACAAGGCCCATCCGTCAATTAAGACAAACAGCATAAGCTTAAAGGGCAGGGAAATTAACATCGGTGACAACATCATCATACCCATTGCCATCAACACACTGGCAACTACCAGATCGATTATGAGAAATGGAATGAAGATTAAAAAACCAATCTGAAATGCCGTTTTTAATTCGCTGGTTACAAAGGAAGGCAATAGCAGAGAGAATGGAATATCTTCAGCCGATTGCAGTTCCTGATAGCCACCAATAGAGGCGAAAAGTTCGATATCGGTTTCCCGTGTCTGAGCAATCATAAACTCTTTAAAAGGCTGACCAGCCTGTTCAAAGGCGGTGGAAAATTCAATTTCCCCATCCATATAAGGCACAACGCCGTTTTCATAAGACTGATTGAATACCGGGTGCATGATAAAGATAGTGAGAAATAAAGCGAGACCAATCAAGATCTGATTAGAAGGCGTCGACTGCACGCCCATTGCCTGACGTAAAATAGCGAGAACAATAATGATCCGGGTGAAAGAGGTCATCATCATTAACCCTGCGGGTAATAGGGTCAGGACTGTCATCAAAGCCAGTATTTGCAGGGTGACAGTATAACTCTGGCCACCATCTTCGTTACCGGTCACCGTCACAGCCGGAATGCCCGGTTCAGCGAGCGCCAATAAGGGTGTGCACAAGAGTAATAATGACAATAACAGACGCATTATTGAGCACCTCGCTGTTGCATGATTTTACGTAGCTTGCCAGCAAAATCTGACGAAATACCGGCATTATTATCAACGGTGAGAGGTTTTTCGAGCTTGTGCAGTGTATTAATTTGTTGAGGTGTCACACCTAATAAAATTTGTTCCTCACCAATTTGTACCAGAACGGCTTTTTCCCGGGTACCAAGTGGAATCCCTGCAATCACTCTAAGTTTTCCATTGGCAGCAGTATGAAAGCTGTTAGTTCGTTTCAATAGCCATGCCACCAATACGATACAGCCCAGAACTACTAAGAGGCCCATCAGTGTTTGCAACAGGTTAACGGCAGAAAGTGGAGATTCAGTCAGCGTATGTGCTTTTTCGCTCTGCCCAGCCGCTAGCAATGGCAGACTCATCAGCAGCAGGCTCAAGCTGGTGATTAACTGTTTCATTAGCGCAATTTCTTGATGCGTTCTGATGCACTGATCACATCGGTTAAGCGGATACCGAACTTGTCGTTCACAACCACCACCTCACCGTGAGCAATCAAGGTGTCATTTACTAAAACATCCATCGGCTCACCGGCCAGTCGATCCAGTTCAACTACGGAACCCTGACTTAACTGCAACAGGTTACGAATGCTGATGCGGGTGCGGCCAATCTCCATTGATATGGTGACGGGGATATCCATGACCATGTCGAGGTCCACATCTCTTCGCGGTTTACCATCGTCATCAAGTTGGGCTACTGGAGCGGGATTGGCTTGTGGTTGAGCCGCTTCAGCCTTGGCTTGTTCTTCCATAGCTTCTGCCCAAGGATCTTCTTGTGCTTCATCACCGGATTCGCCGCTTTGCTCTTCTAGTGCAGCAGCCCATTCATCAGCCATTTCCTGATTTTTTTCTTGGGTGTCTTCACTCATTTTTTCTTACCTTTCTTAAGGTGGTAGGTCGGGTTGGGATCTTTTGGATGTTCAATCGTTTCCGTAATTTTTAATGATGCTTTTTCGTTATGCTCACCATAGGTAGCACGAAACATGGCTACATCTTCAACCATTGCGACAACACTCTTGGGCATTTCTATGGGAATGATATCGCCTGTTTTGAGTTTGTGAATCTGATCCAAACTGAGTGTTGCTTCAGTCAAATTGGCCCACATTTCGACATCAGCGATCATGATTTCCTCGCGCATGGATTTTGACCAGCGGCCATCGTCGGCAGAACGATCACTTTGTAGGCCGGTGTCGAGCAATTCACGGATTGGTTCCAGCATGGAGTAGGGGAAGGTGAGGTGAACGTCGCCACCACCGCCATCCAGCTCAACATGAAAAGTGGAGATAACGACAACTTCGCTTGGACTGACGATATTGGCGAACTGTGGATTCACCTCGTGACTGATAAACTCAAAGTCAACTTCCATTACTGGTGACCATGCTTCTGTCAGATCGGTAAAGCATAGGTTCAACACCATGCGGATGACGCGCAGTTCTGTTGCGGTAAATTCCCGACCTTCTATTCGCGCCTGAAAGCGGCCTTCACCACCGAAATAATTATCAAGAATGGTGAAAACCAGCTTAGGTTCCAGCACGATAAGGCCGGTACCGCGTAAGGGGTGTAGATGAATAAGGTTCAGGCTGGTAGGCACAAACAGAGTGTGTACGTACTCTGAAAATTTCATTACCTGTATGCCGCCTACAGAAATTTCTGCCGAGCGTCGTAACATGTTAAAGAGACTTATACGCAGGTATCGACCAAAACGTTCGTTGATCATCTCCAGCGTCGGCATGCGACCGCGAATGATGCGTTCTTCATTGCCAAAATCATATTGGCGAAATGCACCAGTCTCCTGATCTTCTGATGACGAAGCTTCTACTTCGCCATCCCCCATACCATTCAGGAGTGCGTCCACCTCATCTTGTGAGAGTATGTCATGTACAGCCATGGTTATTGCATGATGAAGCTAGTGAAATACACCGCTTCTAGCTCATTCTCCAAACTGGTTTCGGACTTAAGCACCCGATTAATCGTTTCCAGGCTTTGCTGTTGCAACGCCTTGGTACCCTCGCTGGTCTGTAGTTCGTCATAATTTTGACTGTAGAACAACATCAGCAATTCATGCTGTATCGCTGGCAAATGAATAGTGAATGCGTCTATCACAGCCTGTTCACGTGCCATCACTTTCATTTTGACCTGCATATAACGTACCGCTTCGTCGCTTTGCTCAGAGAAGTTGACGATAAACGGATCATCGACACTGTAATAAATCGCCGCTTTTTTCACGTTTTCAACATTTTCTATGTTTTCATCCTGCTCAGCGTCATCACCGCCCCCAACCAGCATAATGCCGATTATTGCAATAACGGCCAGCATCAATGAACTGATCACAATGATCAAAAGTTTTGTTTTATTGCCGTCTTTTTCTTCAACGACTTCAATATCGTCTCGTTCTTCTGCCATTAATCTATTCCATTTAAATGTCGTTATTATTTAGCAAAGAGTGTGCCGTTATTGCAGGATGAAGCTGGTGAAATAGATCTGTTCCAGTCCATCATTGCCCGTTTCTTGTTTGAGTATGGCACGCACACGGCTCAGGGCTTCTTGCTGAAGCTTTTCGCGTCCCTCAACATTACTGACACTCTCGTAGCTTTGGTTTGTGAATAGTGTTCGCAAGGCATCCTGAATCATGGGTAAATTATGCTGGGCGCTGTTCAATACCACAGAATCATCTGACTTTAATGCCACTTTTATTTGTAAATAACGAACCTTTTGCTCACTCTGACTGAGAAAGTTGATGGTGAAGGGTTCTTGAATGCGGTAATAGAGGTTTTGGGAATCAGAACTTTCCTCAGCAGCCGTTGAAGGTGATGAAATGAATACACCCAGAGCCAGAAAGATTGAGATGAGCCGCTTGTTCATTACTTGTATACTCCGTGTTTTATCACAGCAAAGGTATAAACAAGGATTATGACAAGCTTGGGCAGCAGGTTAAAGAGGGAGGATGTGTGAAGATGGGACAAGACGGCAAAAAACAAGCAACACCATGCAGTCTGACCGACCGCTTATTGACAGTGCCACAGTACATGATACCCCAGCACACCTTGTCAGTATTGATGCACAAACTGACACAATCTCAGGTCAGTTGGTTTAAAAATCTGTTTATTCGTTTTATCAGCTGGAAATTCAAGGTGGATATTTCTGAGGCTGCTTCTCCGAATTTAGCGGATTATCCAAGCTTTAATGCTTTTTTTACCCGTAAGCTTAAAGACGGTATTCGGCCTGTTGCAAACGGTGATGATGTGGTTGTGTCGCCTGTCGATGGTGCTATCAGTCAACTGGGTAAGGTCCATCAGGGACGTATCATTCAGGCAAAAGGGCGTGATTATTCTGTGATGGAGTTGCTGGGAGGCAATCAAGAACAGGCCGCCCTGTATGAATCAGGCCAGTTTGCGACTATTTATTTGTCACCCAAAGATTATCACCGCATCCATATGCCCGTCACGGGAACGTTATCTGAAATGCGCTATGTACCGGGCAAGTTATTTTCTGTTAACCCTCGTACTGCACGAGCCGTTCCTGAACTGTTTGCGCGCAATGAACGTGTTGTCTGCCAGTTCGATACCGCGTTTGGTCCGCTAATAATGGTACTTGTGGGAGCCATTTTTGTTGGGAGTATGGAAACAGTCTGGTCGGGACAGATAACACCACCTTATGGAAAAAAAATTCAGGATTGGAAATATAGCGGAGAGCAGGCAATTCAAATTAAAAAAGGCGATGAAATGGGCCGCTTTAATATGGGGTCAACCGTTGTGATGTTATTGCCGCCTGCATTACGCGAATTTGATAACCATTGGCATGCTCAGGATGAAATCAAGCTGGGGCAGGCGATGAATTGAGTCTGAGCGTGATTTCAGTGATACAAAAAAGCCGGCGTTACGCCGGCTTTTTTCAACTTCAAATTACGATTTAGACGTTATTACGCCAAGCATGACATGAGTTTTCATGAATACGTGTTACTTCTTCAGGCCCCCATGTGCCTGCTGGATAAGTGTGCACACGTGTTTTATCTTTTGCCCATTTGTTGATGATGGGATCAACCGCTTTCCAGGCCAAACTGACTTCATCTGAACGGAGGAACAGTGAACGGTCACCTTGAATAGCGTCAAGGATCAATGCCTCATAGGCATCGAGACGATGTTTAGTGTCTTCTGTTTCAACCGTTTCCAGAGCTACCGTATGATTGGTTAGCTCCAGGCCCGGTTGTTTTGCCTGCAATTCAATACGCAAGGTGTTATCGGGCTGAAGTCCCATCACAATCCAGTTAGCATGGCTATCACCAATATCCGTATCTTTAAATAGCTCTTGAGGTGGTTTTTTGAAACGTATCGCGATCATGGCTTTCGATTCAGGCATACATTTACCTGTGCGCAGGTAAAATGGCACATCACGCCAGCGCCAGTTATCGATAAAGATTTTCATCGCCGCATAGGTTTCGGTCACACTATCGTCAGGTACTTCCTCGTCTTCCAGATACCCCGGTATATATTCGCCGTTGACTTCACCTGCTGAGTACTGACCACGGAATGCATGGTCTTCAACCATTTCTTCCGTAATCGGACGAATTGATTTGAGGACTTTTACTTTTTCATCACGTAGTGATTCATCGTCCAGATCGGCCGGCGGCTCCATCGCTACCAGAGCCATCACCTGCATAAGGTGACTTTGAATCATATCGCGCAAAGCACCTGAATCGTTATAGTAACCGGCACGACCACCAACGCCTTGCTCTTCAGCATGGGTAATCTGAACGTGGTCGATGAAGTTGCGATTCCATAGTGGTTCCAGCAACAAATTAGCAAAACGGAAAACGAATATGTTTTGAACTGTACCTTTACCTAAATAGTGGTCGATACGATAGGTTTGTTTTTCAGTAAAGTTTTTACTGAGAATCTGTTCCAGATCTTCAGCGCTTTTCTGATCGAAGCCAAACGGTTTTTCAACCACCAGGTGACGAAAACCATCGTCTTCTTTATTCATGCCAACAGCAGCGAGTTGATCGCCTACAACGCCAAATAAAGCAGGGCTGATGGAAAGATAGAACACTATATTTTGAGAGAAACCGTGGTCTGATTTTGAGACCAGCTCTTTCAGCTCGTGGTAGCTGAATGCATCATTAATGTCGCACTTGAAATAATGAATGCGGTCTAAAAATGAACTAAGCAGGTTACTATCAACACCACCGCGGGCTTTTGGTGCGACAAATTCAGTAACTTGTTGTTTCCACTCGTCCTGTTCACAGTCGCGACGGCCCATGCAAATAATGCGTGTATCGTCAGTTAACCTTTTTTCTGCATCCAGATGATACAGAGCAGGTAACAATTTTTTCTTAGATAGGTCGCCAGTGGCGCCAAAAATAACAATTGTACAAGGTTGCATGTTTTCTCCCGTTGCAGACTTCAACTCAGGCCTTGACCGTATATAATTGCAGAATTGTACAATTTTTAGGAGATTTGCGTGCGAAAAATTCTCTTTGCCAGTAGCGAAGTGCACCCTTTAATGAAGACAGGCGGTCTCGCTGATGTGTCTGCCAGCCTGCCTATAGCTCTGCACGAGCACGGTCAGGATGTGCGCATTATCATGCCTGCCTACCGTAAATGTCTGCAGCAACTCGAAAAGTTGGAAACAGTTGTCAGCATTAAGTTGGATGGATATCACTTGCCTGTTGATATCTTAGAGGCAACACTGCCGGGCACGGATGTGAAGCTCTGGTTACTGCACTCCCCACATCATTATGACCGTGATGGCGGACCCTACAGTCATCCGGAAGGGCATGACTGGGAAGACAATGCGGCACGGTTTGCATTATTTTCCCGTCTCATTGCAAAAATCGCTGTCAATCAAGCAGGTCTTGACTGGCAACCGGATGTGCTTCATTGCAACGACTGGCAGACAGGTCTGGCACCCGCCTTACTGTCTACGCATAAAAATCGTCCTGATATTGTTTTCACGATTCATAACCTTGCCTACCAAGGCCTATTTTCATTTGATGTTTTTCAGGCGCTGGATCTTCCCGATACCCTGTGGAATATCAATGGGCTTGAGTTCTACGGCATGATGTCTTTTATGAAAGCCGGGCTTGTCTACGCGGATCATATCACTACGGTTAGCCCCACTTATGCGAAAGAAATTTGCAGCTATGAGCTTGGTTATGGTCTGGAAGGTTTATTGGCATTGCGTGCCGAACAGGACCGTCTCAGCGGCATCCTGAACGGAATTGATACCGATGCATGGGATCCTTCACGAGATGCTTTGATCAGCAAAAACTACAGTTTTAAACTGATACGCAATAAAATGCTGAACAAAACAGCATTGCAACAGCAATTCTTTCTAAATGAGAATAAAGACAGCCTGCTGGTGGGCATCATTAGTCGTTTGGTGTCGCAAAAAGGTATCGATTTAGCGATTAAAACGATGACAAACCTGTTGGAAGCCGGTCATGATGTGCAACTGATTTGTCTGGGCAGTGGAGAACACGTCTATGAGCAGGATCTGCGTATCTTGAGAGCGCGTTTCCCCGACAAGGTAGCCATCACTATTGGTTATGATGAAATCCTGTCGCATCAGATTGAGGCTGGTGCGGATGTCTTCCTGATGCCGTCGCGATTTGAGCCTTGTGGTCTAAATCAGATGTATAGTTTGCGCTACGGGACCTTACCTGTAGTGCGCAATACCGGTGGTCTGGCTGATACTGTTGTTGACGCCAGTGATGAAAACCGCAAAGCTGGTGTCGCAAATGGTTTTTGTTTCAACGATGCGACAGTCGAGTCTTTGCAAACCACCTTGTTGAGGGTTGTCGCATTATTCCAACGGCCAAGGATATGGCGCAGCATGATAAACGTCGCAATGCAGCACGATTTCAGCTGGGAAAACAGTGCCAATACCTATATCGAACTCTACCACCACATAAAAAATAGCTAATCTATGACAGACTATCAGCCTGTATTAAGTACAGTTGAAAATTTATCGCTACTCAGTGACAAAGAACTTCGCCAGCATGTACGCTTTTTAGGCTACATTCTCGGTGAAGTCATTGATGAACGTGCCGGACGCCAGGTCTTTGAGACAGTTGAGCGCTTACGTCAGGGATTTATCAAGCTACGTAAGGACAACAATGCTGCCTTGCGAACTGAGTTACTGAGTTTTTTGAACACGCTGGATGAGAACACGCTAAAAGAAGTGATCCGCGCATTCAGTCTCTATTTCAGTCTGCTTAATACGGCAGAAGAAGCCTTCAATTATCACAATCGCATGATTCAATTGCGTAATGGCGGAGAGCTTTGGAAAGGTTCTTACCTTGATACCCTGTCGCAACTTAAACAGGAGGGTGTCACGCTTGATCAGCTCCAACTCTTGCTTGATGAACTGGTTTATATGCCAGTCTTTACAGCACATCCTACCGAGTCTAAGCGTCGGACCCTGATGGAAATTCTGCGACGGATTTTCCTGCTTGATGAACAGTTGACCAATGATCCTTTGACGCCTTTTGATGAGGAGCGCACCCGCAAAGAAATCAAAAAGCAGGTGCAATTGCTCTGGTATACCGATGAAGTTCGCGCCATCAAACCCACAGTACGTGATGAAATCAAGAATGGATTGTATTATTTCAATGTCAGCTTATTTGATGCTGTGCCGCGGACCTACCGTAATCTGGAGAACGCCATTCGCCGCGTCTACAGTGATGAGATTGAGGCAGGCACAGAGTTTAAAGTCCCGGGGCTGGTGAAGTTTGGTTCCTGGATTGGTGGTGATCGCGACGGCAACCCATTCGTCACAGCTGACACCACTGAAATGGCGATACAGTTGCAAAAGCGAACCGTGATTCGCCGTTATCTGGACGACGTTACCAAACTTAGCTATGTGCTGACACAATCACAATCACTCAGCAGCATCAGTGATGCTTTAGCCGATGATCTTGAACAATCAGAACAGCAATATGCGGGCGCTTTCAGATCCAAACCGGATCGTTTTCTTAACGAACCCTATCGTCGCAAACTTTATATGATGCGCCACCGCCTGGAAGATAATTTAAGGCTTATTCAGCAGTATTTTCGTCCGGATTTATTGCCGACAGCATTAGGCGTAGCCTATGCAAACGAAGATGAACTCTTACAGGATCTGCACCTTATCTACGATTCCCTCGTCACTAATGGTGATGGTGAACTGGCTGGTGGTGAACTTAATGACCTGATTCGACTGGTTGAGACCTTTGGATTTTATCTGTATCACCTTGATTTACGTCAGGAGTCGACGCGTCACAGTGAGGCACTGGCTGACGTGCTTAAAGTGACGGGCTTATGTGAGGATTATCACCAGCTTGATGAAGCCGCGAGGCAAGCGTTGTTGTCGGAACTACTGTCACGTAAACAATTACCTGAGATGCCGGATATTGATGGTCAGAATCAGGAGGTTTTGTCGGTATTTAAACTGATGACCCGCTTGCATCGGGATGTCAGTGCCAAGGCCTTTGGCAGTTATGTTATTTCAATGACACACGAGGCCAGCCACATTCTGGAAGTAATGACGCTGGGACGTTTAGCCGGTTTATGTGGCTATGACGAACAAGGCGAAACCTTCTGCCATATTCAAGTCTCGCCGTTATTTGAGACGATTGAAGATCTGGGACATATTGAACCGGTGATGTCAGCGTTGCTTGAAAATCAGGCATATCGGCGCATGCTGGATGCCTCAGGAAACTTGCAGGAAGTCATGCTGGGTTATTCTGATTCCTGTAAAGATGGTGGCATCCTGGCCTCTGGCTGGAATTTATTTCAGGCGCAGCAAACAGTTTCAAAACTGACCAAACAGCATGGCGTCATGTGTCGAATGTTCCACGGTCGTGGCGGCACCATTGGCCGAGGGGGTGGCCCAACCCATGATGCCATTCTTTCCCAGCCTGCAGGTACGGTTCAGGGGCAGATCAAATTCACCGAGCAGGGCGAAGTATTGTCCTTCAAATACGGGAATATTGAGACAGCAGCTTATGAAATGGGTATGGGCATTGCAGGTCTGATGAAAGCATCACGCAGCGTGATTAGTGAGACGGGATCGGTTGAGCCGGACTTTCTTACGGTGATGCAGCAACTGACTGAGACCGGGGAAGCGAGCTATCGTAAGTTAACAGAGAATACCCCCGGATTTCTGGACTACTTTTACGAGGTCTGTCCGGTGACTGAAATCGGTATGATGAATATCGGTTCGCGTCCGTCACATCGCAAAGCCGGAGACCGTTCGAAATCGTCTGTCAGAGCGATTGGCTGGGTTTTCTCATGGGCGCAGTCCAGACATACCTTGCCTGCCTGGTACGGTATTGGCACGGCGTTAGAAAACTGGCATCAGAATGATCCGGAGAAAGTCGCAACATTAAGACGCATGGTCAAACAATGGCCCTTTTTCCGTGCGTTGCTGAGTAATACCCAGATGTCATTGTCCAAGGCTGATATGAGCATCGCTACCCGTTATGCTGCCTTGTGTCAGGACGCGTTTCAAGGGCAGCAGGTGTTTGAATTAATTGCGGCTGAATATTACACAACTCTGGAACAGGTATTAAATGTGGTTGAAGCTGACACCTTAATGGCTGAAACGCCGGAGTTAAGGATGTCTCTGCGCCGTCGTGAACCGTATCTGGATCCAATCAATTATATTCAGATTATGCTTTTGCAACGCTATCGCGATACAGCAATCGATGAAGAGGAACGCGAGCGCTGGTTGGATCCGTTACTGCGTACAATCAGTGCCATTTCCGCGGGGATGCGAAATACGGGGTGAATCACCTTGTCGAGCTGTAAGTATTGTCGATTATGGTGTTCGATGGCCCTCTATCTGGGGAGCACTGTTTGGTGATAGAACTAGCTAATAGGCTTCCACGTAGCACCAACCATCGGCATATGATGATATGAGGCTTCAATGGCTCAGGCATCAGCGTCGAGCCATTTGTAGACCTGACTTCTCAAGCCCGCGGATGTTCAACATAATGAAAGAAGACCTAGCGGATATGAGAAAATAATACTTTTCTGACCTCGGGATTTTTCAGTTTCCATATAGCGCCATCAACAAAGTAATGATGAATGCTAATGATCGCAGCAATCAGTATTGCGAGCGAATATGGCTGTGATTGGTCTGCTGTAATCATCTCTCCAGGTAAGTAAAAGAAAACAATACCGGCGATAAATAGCATAATGTAGTACCGGCCTGCCCAGATAATTTGTTTGCCAACGTTTCGGTTAAACTGATAAAAGCCATTTCGGTTCAGTTCGACACGTAAAGGGAAAATCAGATACTGCAAAGCGTGCGACAGTTGAACAAAGATATATGCACCCGGCTCGAAATATAACACCAGATACCATAAATAAATGGCTAACCAGGGAGCGATGATTTGAGGTGTGATCGTTTTCCCGGTTCTTTTCTTCACTGACCAAAATGTATGAATAGCTGCAAAAAAAGCAATAACGGCTGTGATATTGAGGACTTGCAGCAAGTCCGGCAAGTAACTATGCAATCCTCCCAACCATGATGCCGGTAAATCTTGCGCCCCCCATACGACATGCCAGATCAATAAAACCCTTAAACCGGTTCGGATTATCAAGCGTTCGCGATATTCCATTTGAATACCGGCAAGATGACTGAATGTTGCGATCATACCCCAAGCCTGACCAGTGTAATGCCAAGCGAGGTAAAATGCGGCTCCCAGCCAGATAATATAAGCCATATCCTGATTGACTGGTAACAAGTGATTGCTCGTTTCATCACCAGATAAAATGGCTACAGTGACGAGGGTAATTAGTGCGGCAGGTACATAAATCGCAGAAAAAGGGTGTTTTTTGATATTTTCTCTGGGTAAATAAAGTAAGCGATAAGAGGCCATAAAATGCGGCCAGTTAATTAAAGCCTGTAAAAGTAATACATTACCGAAATTCACGCTTTCAGGAGTCTTGCCGGGTTCGGAATTCAAAAAGATATAAATCAGCAGTCCTAGCATCAGTAATATAGATATACCGCCGACACAAAGGAAATCCACAAACGGTGAAATAATTGCGGTATCTGTGGCTTTAGTTTTTTGTCGGAGAGAAGCTTTCCGTTTATGCTTTTTTCTACTACGTGCCACAACTGCTCCCTGATGAATATTTAGTTTGTATGGATTATGTGTTCAGGATATTTGCTGCAGCCCGGAGTGCCAGCGCTTGAATGGTCAGGCCAGGTGATTCTCCACCACCGGAGCTGGGGAAAACACTGCTGTCGACGATATACAGATTCTTCCAGCGATGACTACGACACCAAGGATCGACGACGGAGGTATCTGGATTGAAGCCCATTCGACAGGTGCCAAATACATGGGTGGAACTGAAAATATCGTATGAACTGAACTCTTCAAAAATATTAGAGACACCGGCGGCATCCATAATATTACGACAAGTATTGGCCATGAACTCAATACGTTTGATCGCCATATCATCAATATAACTATTGATCTGAGCAACGGGCATACCGGATGCGTCTTTTTGTTCGGAATCAAGCGTTACAAAAGTCTGAGGATTAGGCAGACTTTCGCATATACCAGTGATGGAAAGCGCATGGCCGAACTGTTTTCTCATTTGCTGTTTATGAGATTTTCCCCAACCACCTACTATCCGGTTAGCATAATTAATCGGACCGACAAGTTCCGATTCAGCTTGTGACGGTCCGAACCGACAACCACCTATAACACCGGGAATAGAGTCAGGGGAATTATAATCCCAGCAGATACTGTCAACGGGTAAACCTCGATGACTCCCAAGGAGATCTGGGTGCAACCCATTGCTCGACCACAGCAAAGTTTCCATAAAGTTTTTCCCCACCTCTCCGGATTCATTGGCGAGTCCATCTGGTGAATGTTGACTTGATGAAGCCAGTAATAATCTTGGGCTTTCAATAGCGCCACATGAAACGATTAATAAAGGCGTTTCTATGAAATGTGAGCCTGAATTATCCTCATAATGCACACCTTTGAGCCGATCTCCTTCGCCAGACTCGATATATTTGACCCGACATCCCGGTTTGATATCACAATTACCTGTCGCTTCGGCATAACGCAGATAGGTTACATCAACGCTGCCTTTATCCGTACGGGGACAGCCTTTTAAGCAGCCACCGCAATAATTACAATTCAGTCGTCCGTTTTCTGGAGTCGATAATACTGCGAGACTGTTGGGTACCAAAGTAAGTCCTAACTTGTTGAAACCATCTTTCAGGTGTTGACTCGCATAGCTTAGGGGGTGGCCTGTTTGGGGGTAGGGAGTGGAACGTGGACGATATTGATCAGGTTCAGGTCCCGCAACACCAACTACTTTTTCAGCCTGGGCGTAGTAAGGTTCCAAATCCTCATAACTCATGGGCCAGTCGGCCGCAACGCCGAAACGGGACTGCATATTCATTGCTTCAGGGTTCAGACGATGAGCCTCTCCGGTGAAATGCAAGGAGCTGCCACCAATTCCCTGTACATGATGATAACCATATGAAACTCGAGTCTCTGAGTCAGTTAACAGTCCTGAGAGGTGGTTCCATGAACGGAGGTGTTTATGTTTATCCGCCAGTTTCTGCATGGGTCCATAGGTATAACGGTTTGGCTTTTGTTTAATGGGGAAAGGTGATTCCCAATTTGCTTGGTCCAACTTATAGTCTGTATGAGGGTCGTAGCGCGGACCAGCCTCAAGTATCAATACTTTCAGGCCGGCCCGACTTAACGCCCATGCCGTCGCTCCACCACCAGCTCCCGAGCCAATAATGACCACATCATAGTGCTTATTCGGACTCAATGGTTTGGCACCGGGGGCTGATCGTGATTAGGGTAGCCCACTGGTTGTGGCGGCGAACTCAATCCCAGCCCATACCAACTGGCTGGATTTGCATAATAGAATATGAAAGCGTCAGATTTAATACGTTCAAAAAATAACTGTGGATTGGAGCCTTTTGCCGTTTTTTCAAGATTGATTACAGTTTGGGTCGTTTGTGCTTCATCAAGTAAAGT
>NZ_CBFHHW010000004.1:0-16347 GCF_965655755.1 Methylophaga sp.
AAACCTTACGCAAACAAGGTCAGACTGTCATGCTGGTCGCTATTGATAAACAGGCAGCTGGTTTAATAGGCGTCGCTGACCCGATTAAAGAATCAACAAAAGAAGCGATTGATGCCATACATCAAGAAGGTATCAAGATCATCATGCTGACAGGTGATAATCGAGTCACCGCAGAAGCTGTGGCGAAGCAATTAGGTATTGATGAAATACAGGCTGATGTATTGCCTGAACAAAAAAGTCAGTTGATAAAGGATCTTCAGGCTAAAGGTCACAAAGTGGCTATGGCGGGTGATGGCATTAATGATGCGCCTGCATTAGCACAAGCTACCATAGGTATTGCGATGGGTGGTGGTACGGATGTAGCGATGGAAAGTGCTGGGATTACCCTGGTTAAGGGGGATTTACGCGGGGTTCAAAAAGCATTGAAGCTTAGCCGGGCTACGATGAGCAACATTCGTCAAAATCTGTTTTTTGCTTTCATCTATAACTCACTTGGGGTTCCGATTGCTGCCGGTGTGTTGTATCCATTCTTTGGTTTGTTGTTGTCTCCGATGATTGCAGCAGCAGCGATGAGTTTGAGCTCGGTCTCGGTGATTGCGAACGCTTTACGATTAAAACGGGTGAGGTTGTAGCCTCACCCTACTTGTCAGCCAAACCGGCCTTCGCGATAATCAGAAAAAGCCTGTTCGACCTGCTCACGGGTATTCATCACAAATGGACCACCGCGAGCCACAGGCTCATTCAATGGTTGGCCGGAAACGAGCAGAAAGGCACTTTCTGTTTCGGTCGATACATCGATCGTCGTTCCAGCCTCAAGCACGCCGAGTTGACCGGCCTGAAGAGGTCTTTGTTTAACGCCTATCGAGAGCTGGCCTTCGATAACATAAACAAAACTGTTATCCGTCTCAGGCACCTGCTGACTAAAAGCTGTTTGCGCAGGTAATTCAACATGCAGATACAAGGGATTCACATACGGATTGTCTATCACCCCGCTAGTACCCTGATCTGTTTTGCCAGCAACAACTTTAATCCTGGTACCGTTTTCATTTGTTTCTACTGGAATCGCTGCAGCCGGATGCTCTTGATATTTAGGCTCTGACAACTTTTGAGTTGCTGGTAAGTTCACCCATAATTGGAACCCCGCCAGCAATCCTTCCTCTTGTTCTGGCATTTCAGAATGCACGATACCCTTACCAGCCGTCATCCACTGCACACCGCCCGTTTCAATCACGCCCTTATTACCCGCGTTATCTTCATGACGCATTTTCCCCGCCAACATATAGGTCACCGTTTCAAAACCACGGTGAGGATGTGGCGGAAAACCAGCCAGATAGTCCTGCGGCTTGTCTGAACCAAATGCATCAAACAATAAGAATGGATCCAGCATATTGATTTGAGGTGTTCCGATGATACGTTTCAACTGTACACCGGCCCCATCGGAAACCTGTTCCCCATTTACAATTTGTCTAAGCTCGCGAGTACTCATGCTGTTTGCCTCCTAGCTGTTTTCAACGATTGTACTGAGACGTTTGGCCGCTTCAGTTTCATTTTCTGCCTGATTAATCTCATTGGCATTAACGATGGTGACATCATCAATCCCCAGAAATCCCATAACCTGTTTTAGGTAAGGTGACGCAAAGTCCATTTCACTCTCCAGCGGAACACCGCCTGAAGCGATAACCAGATAAGCTTTCTTGCCTTTCAAAAGACCCTCGGGCCCATCCTCAGTGTACCGAAAGGTAACCTTCGCTCTTGCCACCTGGTCAATCCAGGCTTTTAACACTGCTGGCACAGTAAAATTATAGATAGGCGATGCAATCACTATATGACTTGCCTGTTTTAACTCATCAATCAATTCATCAGAAAAGGCTAATGCAGATTTTTGTTGAGCGTTACGTTTATCAGCGTCAGTAAAATTAGCGTTAATCCACGCTTCATCAACAAATGGAATGCCCTCAACTAAATCGCGTTGAACATACGGTAGTTCGTTTTGTTGTTGGATGAGGGTTACCAGCTGACTTGAGACAGCCCGCGTTACCGATCCATCAAATCGACCACTGGAATTTATATGCAATAAGGTATTGTTCATACTGATTCTCCTTTCATTTCATGTGTTTTTTGAACGAAGGCTATCTACTGAGAATGCATCGCTACCATGTGCAACCAGCGTCAACAGACCTCCCGCAATAGCTAAATTTTTCATAAACAGGATGCTTTGCATTGAATCTGCAAAATCAAAATGAAAAAACAATGCAGCAAGCAGCGTAAAGCCAGCCAGTAACAAAGCAGCAATACGTGTCTTAAACCCGATAAATAAGGCCAGGCCTGCTAAGATTTCTGTGGCAATGACCAAAGGCAACAATTCGCCAGTGACACCCATGCTATTCATATAAGCCTGTGTCCCCTCATAGCCAGAACCCAATTTACTGACACCTGCAAGAATAAAGATGGCACTCAGTAAAACACGCCCGGAAATGCTCGAAAAAATATGTATTAAATTCACTGCTTAATCCTTGTTTGATTGACTACACAGCACATTTTATAGTTTCCATTTTTCTATTAAACAGTGTGATAATGAACTTATTGTTATCAAATAAAGAACAATAATGAATCAGCTTGAAGAAATGCAAACGTTTGTGCGTATTGTCGAGTCAGGCAGTATTACGCGTGCGGCAGAACAAATGAATACAGTTAAATCTGCCATCAGTAAACGGCTCACGGATCTGGAAAAACGGCTGGGCGTTGGTCTGCTCCAGCGTACAACACGGAAGCAAACACTGACCGATGCAGGACGGGACTTTTATCAACACTGCATCCGGATTCTGGATGATATTCACGAGGTAGAAACGTCACTCAGTAACGAACAACAGGCTCTGTCAGGCCAGATACGTCTGGCTGTGCCAATCACCTTTGGTCTGTTGCACTTAAATCCGGCCATTCGGGAATTTAATCAGAAGCACCCAGATATTCGTTTTGCCATTGAGTTTAATGATCGCCAACAAGATTTAGTCGCCGAAGGCATTGATCTGGCTATCCGAGTATCCAATCTGTCCGACTCGACTCTGATTGCCAGAAAGCTGACTTCGACTCGGCTATTAATTTGTGGCAGTCCGGCATATTTTGCTGACCACGGCACACCAGATAAAGCCGAGGATCTGTTGTATGGCCATGTCAAACTGCAATACACCAACGTCAGTAGCAGCTGGACATTAAAGGGGCATAATGGTGACACCTTATCGATCAACCTGCCGACTGTATTAACCGCTAATAATGGCCAGTTCCTTCATGACGCTGCCATTGAAGGTAAAGGTTTGATATTGTCGCCGGACTTTCTCAGCGCAGAAGCCGTGCATCAGGGCTTATTGATATCCGTATTGGAAACTAGCCTGATACAGCCTGAACTTGGCATTTATGCGGTATACCCTCAGACTCGCTATCTGTCGCGAAGGGTCAGAATGTTGATTGAATTTCTGAAAGCCTATTTTGCCATCCGCCCTGACTGGCGATGCCCTGACAGTACCTGACACAACATTACCTCACTGTCTTTTTGCCGAAAAGCGACTGTAAAGTACGGGCAAAACAAATAAGGTCAACAGCGTGGCTGTTAACAGGCCACCTACGATCACTGTAGCTAAGGGTTTCTGTATTTCAGCACCGACACCTTCGGAAAGTAGCATCGGCACTAACCCCAAAGCGGAGGTTAAAGCCGTCATCAGTACAGGTCTCAGGCGTGACACCGCACCCTCAAAGACGGCTTGTGCTTCATCCACTCCCCCATCAATCCGCTGATTAATATTCTCAACAAGCACCACCCCATTCAAAACCGCTACCCCGAAAAGTGTAATAAAACCGACGCTGCCAGGAACGGAGAGATACTGACCAGAAAAATACAACGCAAAAACACCACCGATAACAGCGAGGGGGATATTAACCAGAATCAGCATCGCTTGCCCGGCACTGCCAAATGCAAAATACAACAACACTGCAATCAGTAAAAGAGATAAAGGCACCACCAGTATCAAGCGTTTTTGTGCCCGCTGCTGACTCTCAAACTGCCCACCGATGTCGACCACATAGCCGGCCGGTAAATTGACATTCTGATTGATCGTCTGCTGAATATCCGCCACCACATTACCCATCGCTCGATTTTCCACATTGGCCTGAACCACGACACGACGTTGCACGTCATCACGGCGGATCTGCGGCGGACCCGATTCAATCGACACCTCAGCCACATCCCCCAGACGGATCCATGCCCCGTCTGCAGACAATAAGCGTAAATCAGCGATGGCTTTGGCATTATTCCGGTAGCGCTGGGCGAGCCTGACGTAGATATCATAACGTTCATTACCGTTAATGATCTGGCCGGCAGATCCGCCGCCAATGCCATCATTCACGAGATTCATTACCTCTTTCACTGACAGGCCATAACGCGATAACTGTCTGCGATCTGGTTTAATGATAAGTTGGGCTTCACCGGTAATTTGCTCCATCGCAACATCGGTAGCACCATCGACCTGTTTGACTGCGTTTTCTATGGTTTTTCCTTTCTCTGCGAGTATCGACAAATCAGGACCAAACAGTTTTATTGCCAGTTGTGACTTTACCCCCGACAGTAACTCATCAACACGGGTGGCGATGGGTTGTGAAAAGTTAAATAACAGTCCGGGAAATTGCGACAACTTTTCTGTCATTAACGCTTGTAACTGTTCACGGCTATTAGCACTTGTCCACGTATTTTCCGGTTTGAGTCCAATATAAATTTCTATATTATTCACCGGTTCTGGATCCCCCCCCAACTCAGGCCGACCTATCCGACTGAGTGCATAAATCACTTCAGGAAAATCCATCAACATTTTTTGTAACTGAGGGGCAACCGATAAGGTGGTATCAAGGCTGGCTGAAGGTGCTAAAGTAACACGCAAATTCAATGTCCCCTCCTCCAGCTGAGGGACAAACTCCGTTCCCAAACGGCTGGCTGTAATCGCCGCGACAGTCAGTAAAATTAACGCCACTGCCACCACAAGCCCTTTGGCGCGTAATGCGTGTGTTAAACAAAACTGATACAACCGCTCCAGTCCATTAACCAAGTAATTAGTGCGTTGTCTGCTCTGGGCTTTCAATAACAAACTAGCTAGGGCAGGCACAACGACAATTGCCACAAATACCGCAGCCACAACCGCTAACATGATACTGGCAGCCATGGGTTCGAACAGCTTGGCTTCCACTCCTTCAAAACTAAATAAAGGGAGAAAAACGGCCAGAATAATTGCCACAGCAAAGAAGATTGGCCGCGCCACTTCCTGTGAGGCCTCTTTCACCATTAAACCAATGCTTGAGTGAGAGCCGCGCTCAATATGTTTCAGTATGTTTTCTACCATCACCACAGAACCATCGACCAACATACCGATGGCAACAGCAATGCCCCCCAGCGACATCAGGTTGGCAGACATACCCAACCAGCTCATCAGCATTAGTGCAATGGCAATAGACACTGGAATAGAAAGCAATACCAGTAAGGTGGCACTGAGATTCATCAGAAAAAAGGCGAGAATGACCACAATCAGGATAAACGCTATGAACAACGCTTTGACTACCGTATTCACGGCTTTTTCGATCAGATCGGTTTGGTCATAGAACGATGTCAGTCGGACACCTTCTGGTAACGCCTGATTAATCAGCTCAACCTGTTTTTTCACCCCCTCTATGGTGGCTTTCGTATTAGCGCCGATACGCTTAAGCACGATGCCTGCAACCACTTCACCCAGATCTTGCACTGTCCCATCCTGCTGGCGCTGGCTCATGGTCACCGCGCCTTGACGTATTTCGCTGCCGAGTTTGACCTCTGCCACATCATCTAGCGTAATGACTGTGCCCTTAATGGTTTTAAGCGGCATTTGTCTGAGTTCTCTCAAGCCTTCGCGACCATGACTGAACCAGCCCGTGCCGCGAATAACTAGCTGCTCCTGACCACGATTCAAATACCAACCACCCGCGTTGTTATTGTTATTCTCCAGCGCCGTCATCACCTGATGCTGAGTTAATTGATAGGAAAGCAGCCGGGACGGATCCAGATTGACCTGATATTGTCGTACCTCGCCGCCAAAAGACAGGACATCGGTGACCCCATCAACCGGCATCAGCATCAGTTTGACCAGCCAGTCATTGAGGCTCCGTAATGCCATTTTGTCGATATGGGTATCGGTATCCGCAACGAGTAGGTATTGGTATATCTGTCCAAGCCCAGACGTGTTTGGCCCCATTTGCGGCGTCCCAACTCCCTCGGGTATGAGTTTCTGAGCTGCCTGAAGCCGCTCAAATACCAATTGTCGGGCAAAGTAAATGTCAGTGCCTTCCTTAAACACCACGGTAATACCTGAGAGACCGGTCTTCGAAATGGAACGTACTTCTTCCACATCCGGCAACGCGTACATAACGGCTTCTATCGGAAAGCTGATAAGCTGCTCGACTTCCTCTGCCGCCAGACCCGGAGCTTCGGTGTTAATAGCAACCTGAACATTGGACACGTCCGGAAAGGCATCCAGATTTAGGCGGGGGATCATCCGCATCGCTACCAGTGCCGTTAACAATAATAAGGCCACTACTAACAAGCGATGCGTAACCGCAGCATCAATGATTCGATTCAACATGATTAGCTCCGCTCTCAGTGATTATGGGGATCGAAACCGCCTTTGGCGATTTGAGACGCAATAAAAAAAGCACCACTGACAGCGACTTTTGTCCCGGTTTTAATACCAGCAATAGCTACTTTATCGTCATGCTGGGCCCGTCTCTCAATGTCTTGTGCTACGAAATGCCCTGGCTCCTGTAGCACGAAGATCTGCCAATGCCCTTGGTCATTTCGAATTAAGGCGGATTCTGGCACTAACAGCTGAGCATGTGTATCGGTTTTCAGGAGGACATTCACGAACATGCCGGGATGTAATTGATGCGAACTGTTGTTAACAAGCAGTCTGACCACGCGCGTACGCGTTAGCGGATCAATGGTGTGTGCCTCCTGAGCGACCGAGGCTGAAAACTGCTGGTCACCGAAAAAGATCGTTGCAGGTGTGCCGCTGGCCAGTTCGAGTTGATTGTCCGGTGATAACCGCGCTTCTACCCAGAGCTGACTTTCGTCGGCGACCTGAATAATCTCTTCGCCAGCCTGAACCTGCTGTCCCTGATTAAAGTCATCAGCCAGTACGGTTCCATTGGTTTCGGCACTCAGACTGTATTCGCCCAAATTTCGACTTTCTATGCTCAGACTCTGAATCGTTTGACGACTGAGTCCATATGCACGAAGACGCCCAACAGACGCATGATAGGCGGTTTGTGATTCTTTTATACGTTTATCACTAATGGAACCCGGACCAATGCTTTTGATCCGCTGCCAATCGGCATATCTGTCAACGTAATTTGCCTGCGCTTCAGCCACTTTATCACTGAATAAAGTCACCAGTTTCTGTCCCACTTCGACATGCTCTCCCAGAGCGACATGCCGCTTGAGCACCACGGAGTCGACACGCGGCGAAACATGGTAACTGGTATAGCCGTTTTGCTTTACCTCGCCAGCAACCAACAAGTTCGACTCCGGTAATTCAGGACGCAATGCGACTACCGTGATACCAGCATGCCTCATCTGCTCGGCCGATAGCTCAACTGACTCTTGATCATCGTGTTCGTGAGCAGCTTGCATCGCATCGGAATTGTGACTGTCGTGTCTCTGCTCCGTCGGTTCGTGGTTATACGTATCATCATGCTTATCAGCCGCATACGCTGATTGCATCGAAATTAGGCACACAATGCTGTATGCACAGAGAATGAATGTTTTCATGGTTGTTCCGTCCCTATTGTGATGGCATGGCCATCAAAAATAGACCGCTTTGAATGCGGTCAGCCTTTAGGTGAGCTCAGACTATCGGTGGACGGATTGCTGGGAGGAAAGAAACTGAGCTGACAGACACAGCGCTATGGTGCTGCACTCGGATTGACTGCAGGGTCAGTAATGCTGGAGTGGTTGAAATCAGATAGAAATGCGTGCCACCGTGACAATGGCAGCAATGCTGACAGTCATTCACTTGACTCGCCTGCATGTGTTGATGGTCGTGCTCGGTGAGGCCGTGTTCTGTCAGGTTAATCTGGTTCTGGGTCTGATGAAATTGATGAATATCCGCTTTCAACGCAACCGATTGCAGTAGCATAAGACTGACTAGCAAAATACTTAAAATATGTGTGTTGCTGTTTTGACGCATCTATTCACCTGTTGAACAACCTCTGAGGCTAACGTATACAAACAGTCATTGCAAAGTCAGCCAGATAATGTAACACCTAAACAGTATTCAATATCTCGTTTGACTCTATCAACACTAGCCATCCCTTCTTCAATGACTTCTTTAGCCCGATAGAACTCTAGTAAACCAATATCGGCTAAGCGTGGTGATAAAATAATTTCGGGTGGGTCTCCCGCCATACGGCTCCGGGTAATACGGTCCTGCGTAATATTGACCGAAGCAGCTATAGCATCTAACAAGGCGGGAGGCTCATCCTGCTCTTCCTTCTCCCCGAACAGATTACCCGTATAGTCAGTAATGATTTCACCTAACCGCCCAGTAAAGCTCTGTGGCTCTGTCTTTTCATCTCCATCCTCTTTAGTAACTGTCGCTTGCAGATGTTTACCCACAATACCGCTATTTAGATTGACCGCTATCACGACGTCCGCACCAAGGGCACGACATACGGATACTGGTACAGGATTAACCAGACCACCATCAATTAGCCAGCGATGGTTTTGCTTAATAGCAGGAAATAAGCCAGGCAGAGAAATCGAGGACCATACCGCATCAAGCATCTTGCCTTGCGTATTCCATATTTCTCTACCGGTATTAAGGTCTGTCGCCACACTGGCAAAGGGCTTATCCATTTCCTCTATGATAGTCCCGGCTTGGACTACATAATCATCGAGAAACGCTTCGAATCGCTCCTTATTAACAAAGCCTTTTAATGAACGATTAATACCAAAGTAATGGGCAGTTTGTAATTTATCCAGTTGTCTGACCCAGGTTTCGAGCTTATCCAGATTACCCGCCACATAAGCCGCGCCAACGAGCGCACCGATTGATGTACCACAGACGACATCGGGTTGAATTCCGAGTTGATGCAGGCGTTGAATTACGCCAATATGAGACCAGCCTCGCGCAGCACCACTTCCCAGTGCCAAACCAATCGACAATTTGTTTTTCATATATTAATTCACGTTAAATAATTATAATTCATGTAGATAGAGTCAACTTATAAAGTCAAATATATTATGCAAAATACCTATTTATTCGTTTACGGCACACTAATGAAAACCAGCGAACATAATATGCATCGTGTTCTTGCCGAACATAGTGAGTTTGTTTCTCATGCCTGGCTATTGGGTAAACTCTATCAAATTCATGATTACCCGGGTGTTATAGAGTCATCCTCGCCTGATGATAGAGTTTATGGCGAACTGTACCGTTTAACAAAGGCTGATCTGGTACTTCCCCAGCTAGATGACTTTGAAGAATGTAGCGCAGCCTTCCCTGAGCCACGTGAATATATTCGTAAACGAATCCTAGTTAATCTATCCCCTGAGGAAACAGAAATGGCTTGGGCCTATATATACAATCACCCAGTTTCAGACCATAAACGTATCATGAGTGGTATTTTCAAGGAAATGTAACCCAACCGATAAATAAATTTCTAAAGTTCATCAAAATCAATCCGATAGCTTAATTACGCAATGTGCGAGTAAAGAGTGATGAACGAAATACCACGTCTATATCATAACAATTTGATTCAGGTTAATACGCCGTCACAGGTCGCTCCTGCTCGTCCTATAGCAGACAAAACACAATCTGTTGGTAGCAATGAGCGTCGTAGACCTCAGGAACGTCGTAAACGCAAGAAAAAAACGGTTGTCGAGCGTCGTGTTTCATCCGATAGACGCTCTCCCAGGTTTGATGCCAAAGCCTAACTTTAGTTAATCCCCGGAAAAGTCTCTGCGTTCTCTTCAATCCATTGTATAGCGGCTTGATGACTTGTCATTTCCTGACCAGTCTCTGCCTCTTTTTGCTGTCGATAATCTTCAATGTAGCAGAGCTGTTCAACCATTCGAACAGCAAATCTGACGGATTTATCTTTAAACGCAACGCCGACAAGAAACTCATCCCCTTCCTGTTCACACCAACGAACGATACCTTCAGCGGAAAATGTTGGCCTACAGCTACTAATGTAGATATGAATACTCTTACCGACTGAGACTGCCTCGGTTGAGCGAAAACATAAACCACCTGACCCGACATCTTTAACGGGTCGTGTTCTTTGCTCTTTTCCCAGTGAAAAGTGAATAGGAATACTGCTGGGATGACGAATAAATTCTCTGGGTTCATGAATCATTACAAAAACTTAGCACAAAAACATAAACCTGTTAATCAGAATAATTTTTTCAACTTATCGTTGACTAAGCCCAAGCGCCCCACTTTCACCGCACTGCGTCTTATCCCCCTAACGGGCGCTATAAAAAAAAGATCGCCATTTTTACCTTCAATTTGTTCCGGTACGCCGACCGATTTGGCCACCCGCGCATTAGCACGCATATGGTGAAATTCGCCATGAACGGGAATCGAACAAGCAGGCTTGACCCACTCATACATTGTTTTTAACTCCTCCATCGCTGGATGCCCGGATGCATGAATTGGCATTCGGCTGTTATCGACTGTAATGACATCAATCTCCATGGCTTTAAGACGCTCAATTAAAGCTTCAATCAGTGCTTCATTTCCGGGAATTACTTTAGAGCTGAATATCACCGTGTCACCCGGTTCTAGTTGCATATCGCGAAAATTATTATGACTCAATCTATTCAGGGCGGTTCGCGGTTCTCCCTGGCTCCCTGTCGCAACCAGTAAAACAGTCTGCCTGGGTAGATAGCCCAGATGATGCGGATCAACAAACGTTTCTACCGTACTCCAATAACCGGTGCGTTTCGCGGCTGTATAGGTATTGATCAGAGAACGGCCTAATAAACCAAGATGGCGCCCTGTTTCCTGTGCGATATCAGCGATAGTACGGAGTCGTGCGATATTACTACCAAAACAGGTGACAACCACCCTGCCCGTCGCCTGCTCCACATGATGTTTGAGTCCTCGGTAGAGCGATGCTTCCGATGCCGACCAGCCAGGCACATCAGCATTGGTCGAATCACACACCATGGCATCGATATCGTATTCAGTGAGTGATTGATAATCCTGTGCCTGATAACGTTCACCCAATACTGGAGCAGCATCGAGTTTCCAATCAGCTGTGTGAAAGACTGTGCCCGCTGTTGTTGAAATAACAAGCCCAAAGGGTTCCGGGATGGAATGCGTTAAACGTATCCACTTAACATGGAATACACCGATATCCAGCTCTGCATCTCCGGCTACAACATGCACCGGGACTTTATCAATCAGTCCCTTCTCTTTAAGCTTTCGTCGGAGTATCTCTGCGGTATAGGCAGTGGTGTATATCGGACAGCGAAAGCGCTCCCAAAGATGCGGTACGGCGCCAATATGATCTTCGTGGGCATGCGTGATAATTAAGCCATCGAGCTGATCTTTGCGATCGGCTATAAATTGCGGATCAGCCATCTGTACATGAGCCCGTGTCCCATCAATAATGTCACCATCGACATCGGTCACTGACTCGAAAGTTACGCCACAGTCGACCATCAACCAACGGCCATTGTGCCCGTAGAGATTGAGGTTCATGCCTATTTCGCCGGTCCCCCCCAACGGTAAAAACCAAAAATCTGATTCGTCCGGCGTCATAATGCTTCCTGTTGTTCCAAACCACTATTATGACAAGCTTGAAAGATTCCGCACATCACAAACATTTTTTCTGACTATTTGAGGCTTGTATTAACAAGTAAGAGCAAGTCACACTACTAAGTATGAAGGTTTGATAGCTCAATATGCATAGTATAGTTATCACGAGAATGAAGGCTGATACCGCTTTCACGCGACAACAATGGTATAATCTGCCGCTGTTTTAGGATAAGTCATTGATTTTATGACTTAAGCATTTCATCTGAGGAGGCCGGATAGATGAACTCATCTAATCTGATGACAGAAGGCTTGAATCTGATGCTGGTCGGCATGGGATTCGTATTTGTATTTCTGACGGTACTGGTTTTTGTCACCGCATTAATGTCAAAAATTATCGCCAGTTACGAGAAAAATTTTGGTGTATTACCTGAAGATGGTATCCCGGCTCCCACAGCCGTTATCAGTCAGGCAATGAATGCCAAACAGCATGCCAATGATGACAAAAATATTATCTCCATTTTGTCCGCTGCTGTTCATAAATTCCGCTCACGTCATAAATAATCCATTTTTGACTAATCGGTATTTCTGTAAAACTAATTAAGGCCATTAACATGACCGAAGCAAAAAAAGCCCTTGGGATCACAGACGTAGTCCTGCGTGATGCCCACCAATCTCTCTTCGCCACAAGGCTGCGTCTCGATGACATGCTGCCAATTGCTGACAAACTGGATCAGGTAGGTTTCTGGTCTGTTGAAAGTTGGGGTGGAGCGACTTTCGATGCCTGTATCCGTTATCTGGGTGAAGATCCCTGGCACCGTATCCGTAGTCTAAAAGCAGCCATGCCAAATACCCGCCAACAAATGTTGTTACGGGGTCAAAACCTGCTGGGATATCGACACTACGCTGATGATGTCGTCAGAAAATTTGTAGAGCGTGCTGCTGTTAATGGTGTCGACGTTTTCCGTGTATTTGATGCTATGAACGATCCACGCAATCTGGAAACATCTATCAAGGCCGTTCTGGAGAATGATCGGCATGCACAAGGGACTATTGCTTACACTTTAAGTCCGGTACACAACCTGCAGTTGTGGATTGATATGGCAAAAAGAATTGAGGATATGGGTGCTCATTCTCTCGCTATTAAGGATATGGCTGGTTTGCTTAAGCCTTACGCAGCCTTTGAGCTGGTTCAGAGTCTTAAGCAAGCTATTGATATACCGATTCATATGCAGTCACATGCCACCACCGGTCTATCCACCGCGACCATTATGAAATGTGTTGAAGCTGGTATTGATAATGTTGATTCTGCTATCTCATCCATGTCGATGACCTATGGTCACTCTGCAACCGAATCGGTCGTTTCAATTTTCGAAGGTACCGATCGTGATACCGGGCTAAATATTGAATTACTGGAAGAGGTAGCCGCTTATTTCCGCCAAGTGCGTAAAAAATACGCTGCTTTTGAAGGCACGCTGCGTGGCGTCGATTCCCGTATTCTGGTGGCACAGGTGCCTGGTGGCATGCTGACCAATATGGAAAGCCAGTTACGTGAACAGAATTCATTAGACCGCATGGATGAAGTGCTAAAAGAAATTCCGCGTGTGCGTGAAGATCTCGGTTTTATTCCACTGGTTACACCTACCTCACAGATTGTGGGAACACAAGCCGTTATCAACGTGATGACTGGTGAGCGTTATAAAACGATCACGGCAGAAACCGCCGGTGTATTGAAAGGTGAATATGGCGCAGCCCCTGCTCCTTTCAACAAAGAGTTACAGCAACGCGTATTAGAAGGTGCGGAACCAATCACCTGTCGTCCCGCTGATCTGTTGGAAGCAGAAATGGATAAACTCACGACAGAGTTACTCCAAGAAGCCGACAGCGAAGGCTTTAAACTGGCGGAAGGTGAGCATCAGGTCGACGATGTACTTACCTATGCACTTTTCCCGCAAATTGGACTTAAATTCCTACAAAATCGTGGGAACCCTGATGCATTTGAGCCGGCACCATCGGATCAGCCTGCAGCGGCAGCTCCATCGACGAAAGCGGCTAGCGGTGATGAAGAGACATATACCATCAAGGTTAATGGCCAGAGTTATGTTGTTCAGGTTAACGAGGGGGGCGATATCAGTCATGTTGAGACCTCTGACAATGACACTGTTCCAGCAGCTCAACCTGCCGGAGAAGGCGAACCGGTTACAGCACCTTTGTCTGGCAATATCTGGAAGATTCAAGTTGCAAGCGGTCAGCAAGTGAAAGAAGGCGATACACTTTTGATTCTGGAAGCAATGAAAATGGAAACCCAGATCGTTGCTTTCAAATCAGGTACCGTTTCATCGATTTCTGTAAAACAGGGCGATGCCGTCAAAGTCGGCGATCAACTCGCTACCATCGCTTAAGTGAAGGATTTAATTCATGGATAAACTGATTCACCTCTGGGAAGTGACTGGTATTTATCAAATGACTGCCGGTCAAGGCGTGATGATTTTGATTGGTATGCTACTTCTGTACCTCGCTATCAAGAAAAATTTCGAACCCCTTTTATTAGTTCCGATTGGTTTTGGTGGCGTTTTGGCCAATATTCCCGGTGCAGGTCTCGCTGAAGCGGGCGGTATTTTGCATATCTTTTATACCGTGGGTATAGAAAGTGGTGCTTTCCCACTGATTATCTTTATGGGTGTCGGTGCCATGACAGACTTCGGCCCCCTGCTTGCAAACCCTAAAACCTTGTTTTTAGGTGCTGCAGCTCAATTCGGTATCTTTGCCACCTTGATGGGCGCAGTAGTGCTTTCTTATTTTGGTATTTTTGATTTCAGCCTGACTGATGCTGCTGCCATAGGTATTATCGGTGGTGCTGATGGCCCGACATCCATCTACGTAGCTAGTAAGCTGGCTCCGGAGCTTTTGGGTGCGATTGCTGTTGCATCATACTCTTACATGGCTTTGGTCCCATTAATTCAACCGCCTATCATGCGTATGTTGACCTCTGAGTCAGAACGTAAAATTAAAATGGTGCAACAACGTCACGTGTCACAACGTGAAAAGATTGTATTCCCATTACTACTATTAATCCTGGTTGCCTTTCTCCTGCCCGATGCAGCACCACTGTTGGGTATGTTCTGTTTCGGTAATCTGATGAAAGAATGTGCAGTTGTTGATCGTCTGAGTAATACCACGCAAAACTCGCTTATCAACACAGTCACCATATTCCTGGGTCTGGCAGTCGGTTCTAAACTAAGCGCAGAATCGTTCCTCGACCTGACTACACTAGGTATTCTGATTCTGGGGATGGCAGCCTTTACTATCGGCACCGCTGCGGGTGTGATTATGGCCAAGATTCTGAACAAGCTAATTAAGCAACCTATAAACCCATTAATCGGCTCTGCCGGTGTATCTGCTGTTCCAATGGCGGCCAGAGTCTCGAATAAAATGGGCCTTGAATCCGACCCACATAACTTCCTATTAATGCATGCGATGGGGCCAAACGTCGCCGGTGTTATAGGATCAGCTGTCGCTGCTGGTATATTGATTAACTACGCAGGCGTTTAGAATAATTCACCCCGCTTCGGCGGGGTTTGTTTTTTTATTCAGATCTGACTATTTGGGCTGTTGCAACACTGTCTACAGCACCTCTGATAACACAGGCATACCCAGAAATTGATGCGGTAGATTCTACTGAAGTCATCCATTGCCCTGTTCGCTGTGAATCATCAGGCGCATTCAAATTAAGATGACTCTCTTCGGCTAGGGTTTGAAGCGCTGAGACTTTCATACCTGGTTTGATTGACTCGCAGAAGTTATCAATTCTATCCGTATCCCAAACATAATAGATCGGATACAGGATCGCCAGAACAATTACCAACTGAACCAATCGAACTAAATGTTTCATATTTTGGTGCTCTAATAAGATCTAACTGGATGACTATATAGCAACTGAGATCCTAATAAGTGGGATCTGATTCAGATTTTTCTTAATAGATGGCTATAGTAATTACTTCTTCTTTTTTTGCGTAGTTATCTTTAAGCCTACCATAACTGAGTGATATACATTTGTAGTGTTAAATTTAAATATTGAGGTGTTTTTATGTCACAAACTGTTCACGTAGAACTCACGATGACTCCTGTCGAGTTGTATAAAATACTTAAATTTGAAGGAGTAGCCTCTAGCGGTGCAGAAGCCAAGTTACTTATCGAACAAGGGATGGTCTCGGTAAACGGTGAAACCGAGACCCGTAAGCGTCGTAAAATTATCGCCGGTGATAAAATCAACTTTGAAGATATTACGCTGATAATGTCAAATTGATCACCACCCCGTCAGTAAATCTTCAGCCATGGCTTTCGCTTTTCTGGCTGCGTTTTTATCGCCCTGCACCTGCGCTGTCACGATAGCACCCTCTTTAAGTAATGCCAGGTTATCCGTCAGCGTTTTTTTATCAAAGTCACCATCCAAATGATGCACCTGCTTTTCAATTAAGCCACGGACACGCTGTTTATGCTGTTGACATTGCTTATAAAT
>NZ_CBFHHW010000004.1:16447-21101 GCF_965655755.1 Methylophaga sp.
CCAGACGTCTCATCACCATACTCGGAACAGGTATTAATAAAGAAGCAGCCATTAAACCGGGATAGGGTTGGCACGCGATTGTGAAACCAATCATCCAGTGCATCAAACATGACCAGTAAAGCTGGTTTTCCAGGTTTAACTGACTGCATCGCGGAATCCATCCAAACCAAAAAGCATTCATCGCGATATTGCAATACTGCCTCAAGTAGCGCTTCTTTGCTATTAAAGTAAGAATAAAGGGTTTTCTTGGCAACATTTGCTTGCTTAAGAATTTGATTAATCCCGACGCTATGTATGCCTTTTTTATAGAATAAATCAAACGCCTCTTCGATGAGTTTTTGTCGTTTATTCATTATTTTTCCATTTCATTTCTGGCCTTATGTTGACATAGGTAGACCGACCTGTCTACCATGAGAAGACCGATTATTCTATATTTATTCAGGAGTTCAACTATGTCATCTGAGTCAAAGCCTCCCTTCCCGCCTTTTACTCAGGATACTGCTATACAGAAAGTTCGCATGGCAGAAAATGCCTGGAATAGTAAGGATCCTGAAAAAGTATCAATGGCTTATACGCTGGATAGTTACTGGAGAAACCGGGCTGAGTTTCCAAGGGGGCGTGATGAAATAAAAACGTTTCTGCAACGTAAGTGGGCGCGTGAATTAGATTATCGTCTGGTAAAAGAACTATGGGCATTCAAAGACAATCGCATCGCCGTCAGGTTTGCGTACGAGTGGCATGATCATGAGGGAAACTGGTTTCGTTCATTTGGAAATGAAAACTGGGAATTTGATAAAAATGGACTTATGCAGAGCCGGTATGCCAGCATTAATGATATGCCAATAGACGCCTCTGAACGAAAACTTGATTGGGTTACAGGACCGCGGCCAGATGATTATCCAAGTCTGACTGAATTGGGTCTATAAATGAGATTTTATCTGCCTGATTATTCATAAAAATGATGACGCTACTGTTTACGAAATAATGAAACAACATGTCATTCTTCTGCATGGTCTGGCGAGAACGTCACGTAGTATGCGCCGACTGGCTTCATCATTAAGAAAAGCAGGCTTTACTGTGGATAATTGCCGCTATCCCTCTCGACAGTTATCGATAGAGGAACTCTCCGAATCGGTGATCTCATCCGCGCTTAAGCGATCATCTGAGTCTGACAAGGTCCATTTCGTTACCCATTCGCTGGGTGGTATTGTTTTTCGTGATTATTTAAACCGACACAAAATTGTTAATCTAGGCAGAGTGGTTATGCTGGCGCCACCCAATCAAGGCAGTGAAGTAGTCGACAAATTAAGACGCTGGTCATTATTTAAATGGTTTAATGGTCCTGCTGGCCAGCAACTGGGAACACGCTATTCAGACCGGCCCAGACAACTACCCAGCGCAGATTATGAACTGGGTGTTATCGCAGGTACGCGATCGATAAATTGCTACCTCTCTACCCTGTTACCTTCCCCTAATGATGGCAAAGTCAGTGTTGCATCTACTCAGCTAGAAGGTATGAAGCGGCATTTAACAGTTGGAGCAAGTCATTCTTTTATCATGCAAAACAAAACCGTTATTGAGCAAACCGTCAGATTTATTCAGCAAGGTGATTTTAGCTGACAGCATCAAAAGCCTGTTTTATATCAGCCAATATATCGTCGATATGCTCAATGCCAACACAAAGCCGTAACATTTCAGGTGTTACACCAGCTGTTTTCAACTCATGGGTCTCAAGTTGACGGTGTGTCGTCGAGGCCGGATGACAGGCCAGGGTTTTTGTATCACCGATATTGACCAGACGTTTGATCATTTTCAGCGCGTCGTAGAATTTAACACCGGCTTCAAAACCGCCTTTGATACCAAAGGTCAGCAATGATGATGGTTTTCCATCAAAATATTTTAGTGCCAGCTGATGATATTTATCTGTCGGCAGTCCGGCATAATTGACCCACTCTACCTTGTCATGTTGTGACAAAAACTCAGCAACAGCAGCGGCATTTTCACAATGACGTTCCATTCTCAATGGTAACGTTTCAATGCCCTGTAATAGCATAAAGGCATTCATCGGTGATAAGGCAGAACCCGTGTTACGTAGCGGTACGGTTCTCGCTCTCGCTATAAAGGCTGCTTCACCAAACTGTTCCGTGTAAACAACACCATGATAGGCCGCTTCCGGTTGATTTAGCATTGGGAATCTTTCTTTGTGCTCGGCCCATGGAAACTTACCTGAATCGACAATAATGCCACCCAGTGTCGTTCCATGCCCACCCATGTATTTGGTTAAGGAATGTACGACAATGTCTGCGCCATAAGCTATCGGATTGAGTAATGCTGGTGTCGCCACAGTGCTATCAACAATCAACGGCACACCTGCCGCATGAGAGAGTTCAGCTACAGCTTCAATATCGATAATATTGCCAGCCGGGTTACCTATTGTTTCACAAAAAACGGCTTTCGTTTTATCGTCAATCAGACTCGCCATTGCTTCGGGCTGATCGGTTGCTGCAAAACGTACCTCAATACCCAACTTAGGAAGCATGTGTGCAAAAAGAGTGTAGGTTCCACCATACAATTGTGGTGTGGTAACAATGTTGTCACCGGCTTCAGCAATGGTGAGAATGGCATAATGAATTGCAGCACTGCCGGCAGAGACCGCTAATGCAGCGAGGCCTCCCTCCATTGCTGCAACGCGTTTTTCAAGCACATCCCAAGTCGGATTCATAATGCGTGAATAAATATTACCGGGCACTTCCAGGTTAAATAAATCGGCGCCATGCTGCGCATTATCAAACTCATAGGCCACTGTCTGATAAATAGGAACGGCACAGGATTTAGTAACAGGGTCTGTCTCATAGCCTTCATGCAGACATAAGGTTTCTATTTTCATTAATTTCTCCCTCTCATTTTTAATATTTGAAGCATTTAAGCACGCTCAACTGTCAACAGCAATGTCACTTACTACAATAATAGAAACAGGAGGATTCATGCACATTTTAATGGTAGTTACATCACATGACCGATTAGGCAGCACTGGTGAAAAAACCGGGTTTTGGCTGGAAGAGTTCGCTGCTCCTTTTTACGTATTTAAAGATGCCGGTATTGACGTTACAGTCGCATCACCCAATGGTGGTCAACCACCACTTGATCCCAAAAGTACATCCCCCGATTTTCAGACTGAATCAACACACCGGTTTGACAGGGATGCAGCAGCACAGAAACAATTAGCCAACACTTTGCCGCTAGCACAGGTAAGAGCGTCTGATTACGATGCAGTGTTTTATCCCGGTGGGCACGGACCGTTATGGGATTTATATCGTTCGCCCTACTCCATCAGCTTAATTGAAGATTTTATTGCACAGGGTAAGTTCGTCAGTTCTGTCTGTCATGCGCCTGCTGTCTTATTGAATGTGCACGATTCCAGTGGCGAACCTCTGGTTAAAAACAAATCAGTTACAGCCTTCAGTAATTCAGAAGAAGATGCTGTTGGTCTGACCGATGTTGTTCCCTACCTGCTGGAAAATGAGCTTAAAGACAAAGGCGCATGTTTTACCAAATCCGATGACTGGACATCTTACTATTGTGAAGACGGTCTGCTCATTACGGGCCAGAACCCACAGTCATCAGAAGCCACAGCCAAAGCACTGCTTGAGGCGCTCAAGACAGCTGCATAGCTGATATAATGTGCGTTTTTTTACAATCGAGACTGATAAACATGGCAAAAGCAACAGCAAGACACATACTCGTCGACAGTGAAGAAATCTGTCTGGAACTGAAACGTGAAATCGAGCAAGGTGCTGATTTTGCTGAAGTCGCAAAAGAACACTCGTCTTGTCCTTCAAGCCGTAGTGGTGGTGATTTAGGTGAGTTTGGTCCCGGCATGATGGTGCCTGAGTTTGATAAGGTTGTTTTCTCTGCTCCAGTGAATACTGTTCAGGGGCCGGTACAAACTCAATTTGGATATCATTTACTGGAAGTGACCAGTCGTACTGAATAAGTGTTTATTCAACACGCAAAAAAAACCCGGCCAAGGCCGGGTTTTTTATATTTCGTAAAGCGTGTCAATCAGACTTGACGCGCTTTCATCTGCATATACGCATCGCTAATTGGATTAAATTCCTGCGTTCTTAGTTGGCCTTTTTGACTGTCCAGCTGCGCTTTAAACGATAATTTTGCTGTTTTATTTACGTGCGTTTGCAGGTAACGATCCGAAAAGAAATTATAGGCTTGTGGACGCAATTGTGTTTTTTGCATATCCAGCTGCTGAGAAAAACTTTTCTCTTGCGTCACAGCAAATGTGGGTGCAGAAAACAAGGCAACGCTAGCCAAAATACTTACGGTCAATTTTTTCATTATATCGCTAATCCTTCAGTGTATTATGCCTGCCAGAATGGGCTCAGCAGTGTGGCAGAATAGTGTCTGTCCACATGCATCTATGATACGGCCTCTTGACTCAATCCCTTGCAGCATAAGCTCCCATACATTGGGGGAAAAGCTTCCTGATAAAACGTGAAAATTACTCCCGGCCCTCTTTCTGCCATTTATTGCTGTATTCGATAATCCGGTAAATGTGCCAGCAATTGCTTGCCATAGCCTTTGGTTAATAGTCGTCTATCCAGAATGGTAATACGGCCTGAGTCTGTCTCTTTTCTTAGTA
>NZ_CBFHHW010000004.1:21199-50968 GCF_965655755.1 Methylophaga sp.
AGTCGCCCACAGGCTTGAATTAACTTGATACTGACAGCGGGTAAGGATAAAGCGGTGAAAGGCTGCCCTCCCTTTCGGATAATCCACTCCTGCTTAGCTTGTTCAATAGGCCGGGTAAACACAGGGAACGGCAGTTTGGTGATAATCACGTGTGTACAGAGATTACCGGGCAAATCGACACCCTCAGCAAACCGATCCATACCGAAGATAATACTGCCATGACCAGATTCTATCTGACGGATATGGCGTAACACCATATTCTTAGGTGACAAAGTATCACCCTGTATTAAAACTTTGCTGCTTAAGGTGTTGGGTAATTGCCGATATACCGCTTCCATTACCTCTCTGGAGGTAAATAAAACCAGCGTGGCTTCATCCACATTAATGATCTCTATCAGCTGCCTTACAACTTCTTGACGCCATTGCTGTTGCTGCTCATTAGGAAGAAACTGCATTGCAGGCATGTTCAATGTGGCCTGATCACTATAATTGAATGGTGAAGGCACAGCCAGAAAATGCTGTTCATTGAAACGATGCAGACCACAATCGATACGAAAGCGATGGAACAAGCCCATACCCCGTAACGTAGCAGATGTGAGTACGACGCCGTAAGCACGGTTCCAGAGACTGCGATCCAAAAAGTAGGCAGCAGTCATTGGACCGGCATGAACAACAATCGTCTTTTGTTTGGCAAATTTTTCCAAGGATAACCACCGTACATTAGGTGGCCTATCCTCTTGATCTGGTTCTAAAAATAAGCCCATAAAGTCGATAAGGTAACCGAAGATATTCTGCACTGTTCCGACCTGTGGCAATAGCGCTTCGCCCACCTTATTAGACAACTGCGTCTTTTCCAGTCCTTCTTTTATCCACTTAGCAAAGACGGAGTAATGTTTATATATCGTATTAGCACGCTGTAATAAGTTCTGACAGGGAATTAACAGCGCATTTACCAGCGGACTGTTCCAGAAAATGCGTGGTTCACTGATACGTTTTTCCAACAGATCCTGAACTAGTCCATCACTGTGTAATATCGCCTCCAGCTGTTGCAGATGGCTGATAACGGCTGGAAGATCCTTCCTCAATTCAGCCAACATATAGCCAAAGTCATGCTGCCTGAAGGCCAAGGCTGACGGAATTTTTTTCAACACGCTGTCAGCTGTTTCGGTAGTTTGATACAACTGAATAAAATTTAATGCTTTTGCAGCGTGGTCCAATGCTTTGCGTGGCAGATTATGCGCTTCATCAAATACAAACAGGACTTCTTCAGGGTTGGGCAGCACTAGGCCACCTCCCAAATCAGCATCACTTAAAATCAAATCATGATTCGCTACAATGACCTGCGCACTGAGCATTTCCCGACGTAATTTGTAATACGGGCAACGCAGATAAAACGAACAGCTTTTACCGGCGCATCCTTCTGAATCAGTCGATATTTGGCTCCACAAATCTGCTTCAATGGTGTCACGGTGACTGTCCCTGTCACCATCCCAACGCTCCTCGTCCCATTCCGATAATAAATTTTTAGCATGGGCCATATGCAACACACGCTTATATTTATCATCGATATCGATACCCAGCTCCTGTTGATCAGGGGCTGTTGCTAACTGCGTGAGTTTACTCGGACAAAGATAACGTCGGCGTCCTTTTACCTGCACAAACCGAATGGGCTGCTCCATTGCGGCAGAGAATTGCGGCAGGTCTTTCTGAATCAATTGCTGTTGCAGGTTAACTGTGGCGGTGCTGATAACCAGCATTTTTTTATTATTGATGGCTGCTTCAATCGCCCCACTCAGGTACGCCAGTGTCTTACCAACCCCTGTCGGTGCTTCAACTACTGCGATACGTTGTTGAGGCGGATTTTTCATTTGTTGCGCGATAAATGCGCTCATCTGTTGCTGCTGGGGTCGCGGTTTAAAATCAGGCACCATCTTTTCGATGCGCTGGAAGATAGCGTCAAGCAACTTAATCTCCAGCTTCAGCTGCGACTGGTTGCAGCAAATCATCTATCAGAAACTGTATCGTTCTGCTGGCGCGAAATTCATTCACTGCAAGCCGGTAACGGATCAATATCTCACAACCTGTTTGTAACCATTCCGGTTTCGTTTGCCTGAAAGCCATCGCCGTAATCTGGCGATTATCCGCCAGTTGTAAATTCAGTTTCAGATGGTCCTGATCCTGACCAACAAGCCGCCAGTCCTTGACCGAAAACAAGCCATGAAATCGTGGCTCTTCAAAGCCTTGGCCCCACGGCGCCGCATGAGGCAATTGCTCAGCAAGATCCAAACTAATTTCATCATCCGACAGTTCGCCGTCCGAGTGCAACTGTTGTTGGTAAACAGCGGGATCCACTGACTCTATCAACACGTGATTGTATGCTTGCCGAAAGCGTTCCAGCTCGTTTTCCTTAAGGGTTAAACCCGCTGCCATGGCATGACCACCAAAGCGTTGCAGCATATCAGGGTGCCGGGCTGCAATGCGTGCCAGCACATCACGTATATGAATGCCGGCGATGGAACGCGCTGAGCCTTTTAGTTCACCCTCAGCACCGGGGGCAAAAGCTATCACAGGCCGATGCGTCTTTTCTTTGATACGGGATGCCAGCAATCCAATTACGCCTTGGTGCCAATGTGAATCGAACAAACAATAGCCTGGCACAGGTTCATCAGTATCCAGGCTGATGCCTTCGAGCATGGTGACTGCATCTTGCTGCATTTGTTGCTCGACACCACGTCGCTCAAGATTGATCTGATCCAGTTGCGATGCCATTGTTAGTGACTGATCCCGATCATCGCTGAGTAACAGATTTATACCTAGGCCCATATCTTCCATTCGTCCGGCAGCATTCAACCTAGGTGCAATACTGAAAGCTAAATCAGGTGATACCAGTTGGCTAATATCACGACCCGCAATCTGACTTAATGCCTGAATACCCGCACAGGCTTGCCCATGCCGCATGCGTTTAAGCCCCATATCCACCAAAGTTCGATTCAGCTTATCCAATGGCACCACATCGGCAACAGTTCCCAAGGCCACAATATCCAACCAGTCCACAACTTTCGGTTCAGGCAGGTTTTGTTGTTTAAACCAGTTGTTGTCGCGTAATAGCTGACGTAATCCCAGCAATAAGTAGAAACACACACCCACACCCGCCAGATTCTTGGACGGAAACGTATCGCCGGGTTGATTGGGATTAATGATGGCATCCGCATCGGGTAAGGCATCACCAGCCAGATGGTGATCCGTAACGAGCACTTTTATTCCCCGCTGTTGCGCCTTTTCTACCCCCGCAATCGCGGCGATGCCATTGTCAACAGTCAACAGTAAATCAGGCTGATTCTGCTGCGGTATTTCATCCAGTAATTCCGGCGTCAAACCATAACCGTGAATAAACCGATTAGGCACAATGTAATCAATATTGTTTAAGCCCATCGCTTTTAGTCCGCGAATAGCCAAAGCACAGCTGGTTGCCCCGTCGCTGTCAAAGTCAGCAACAACAGTGATTTTCCATTGCTTTGATAAAGCCTCAGATAATAAAGCGACCGCTTTATCCATACCCAGCATTTGCTGTGGTCGGGGTAAATCCGTTAGCGCAAAAAATAATTGTTCAACCTGTTTGATACCACGTGCCGCCATGATTCTTCTGAGACAATCTGGCCAGCTATCAGGTAACGCAGCCCAACCCGTGGCGTCACGTTGTTGAATATCAATCTGCTTCATGACCAGAACCGCCAGACGGATAGCGGCGTCAATCGGTATGTACCCCACTCGGGCACGATAAGGTTCAACTCGTTAAGTTGCCACTTTCTTAGCGCTGTCATAGCGGGTTTCAACCAATTATCGCTCAAATCCCCGAGCTGCTTCTCCCAGTCTTTTTCTACGTCAAAAAACTCAAGGTGAAGACGTTTTTTTCCGCTCATGACTGCGTAATTCGCGCAGTGCTGAGAGTACATGGATTGACTCAAAGCTGCCATATGCTCAAGTGTGCTTTCATCTCCTGAAACGTGTGACCATGCTTGCCAATTTTCGGATAAAGGCTCTGCCCCCCAAAACCATAAACCATTAATAGGTACTTTTCCCGCGGCTTCACGGGTCTGATTCAATGGGCAATCAAATAACAGCATCTGGATTTCATTCCATAACGTTATCCATTTTGATGCATCCTTACCCTGAGGCAGGAAATCAGTCACAGGCTGCCCGTGTAACCCCTCTTTGGCATAAAAGTTAACCTCATCAGCATTGTTTATATGCAATAACCACTGTCCCGCTGTCAGTACGCTTAAGCTGGCCTGCATTTCGTGAAATAGTGGTTGTAAAAAATGCACGAATGTCTCTGATTCTTCTATGGTTAAATCCAAATCGCGATAAAACAGCAATAATTTGTCGCGATCAGGGTGCAGATAACAGGGGTCGGCGCAAATACTCTTCTCAGACCCACTGATGAGTTCTGCCACAGGAAGATCTGAAGAGATTTTCTGTTGCGGGTTGAATAAGCTAATGAGGTGGTGATAAAGGCCGGATGAGTCTTCCTTAAATCGCGCTTTGTGAGTCAGCATTTTGAAATTATCGGGTAATGCTGCATGATTGAGTTCGTTTGCAAACAATACTGCAAAGTCAGGAAGAACCAGCGTCAGCGAGGTCTTACCCACCTGCCAGCACCTGTCTGATAAATGGAATCGTCAGCCTGCGTTTCGCTTGTAAGGATGCTTTATCAAGTTGTTGCAATACATCCATTAATGCGGGCATATCACGTCCGTAATGACGCAATAGATATTGCGCTACCTCATCACTCATAGTCAGTCCACGTTTCTGAGATTGCAAGATAAGAGCCTGCTGCTTTTGTTCATCTGTCATCGTTGTCAGGTGGTAAACCAGCCCTGTTGCCAGACGAGAACAAAGATCAGGCAGTTCAATACGGATATTAGCCGGGTTATGTTCAGTCGCCACTAACAAATTGCCTTTGGCATCATGCAAACGATTAAAACAATGAAACAATGCCACCTCCCACTCGGGGTGACCCGCAATCGCCTCAATATCATCCAGACATAATAAATCAGTCTGTTCTAAAGACTGGATTACAGCTGGCTCGGAGGTTTGCATCAATTCAGCAAGTGACACATAAGTGACGCGACGGCCTTGCTGTTGTACTTTTTCCGCACACGCTATCAGCAGATGGGTTTTCCCTGTGCCTGCCTCACCGTAGAGATAGAGAAAATCAAGGTTATCTAAATGACAAAACGCCTGCAGTGCTTTTTCAGTCTCGGGTTTAGCAAACAGATAATTATCAAAATGATAAATTTCTTGCGGCGACAGGCGCAGGGTTAGTTGTGTTTGGGCAACAGACATATTTTGTAAGTTTTATGAATAAAGATGGCTACCGACATAATGCTGATGCGCATATCGCAACAACACCATGACAACAGCAGCCACAGGTAAAGCCAGCAACACACCGGTGAACCCGAATAACTGACCACCGGCCAGAACGGCAAAAATAACGGCCACAGGATGTAAACCTATGCGTTCGCCCACAAAGCGTGGTGTTAACACCATTCCTTCAATGGATTGGGCAAACCCAAAAACGAGGACAACGTATAAAACCGGTAGCCATTCACCAAACTGAAAAAATGCGGCGAGACCAGCCAACGCAATACCTACTATCAAGCCCAGATACGGAACAAAACTGACAATACCCGCAATAACACCCAACAGCAGTGCCAGCTCTAAACCAATCAGAGTGAGTCCAATAGTGTAAATGACCGCTAATGCGAACATTACCATTAACTGCCCCCGCAAAAATCCCGCTAGCATATCGTCGCACTCCAGCGACATCTTGATGAATGTGTCTGAGTAACGACGTGGCAATAACTCCCTGAATCTTGCCACTAAGACGTCCCAGTCACGTAACAGATAGAATGTCAGTACCGGTATCAGCACCAGATTACCCACCCATTGCAACAGAACCATGCCTGAACGCGTCATATAATTGAATACACCACCGGCGACCTGGCCCACTTCAGACCAGTAATTGCTCAACGCCTGTTTTAATGTTTGCAGATTAATCACGTCGGTCGGTAAACCAACAGAAAGCAACCAAGGTTCAATCAATTTTTGTAAGGTGGTTATATAGCCCGGCAAATCGTTGAAAAGTTTCGCAATCTGGGCACTGAGCAATGGTAGTAACACCAGCAACATAATTGAAATAACGATAAAAAGAACGGCAAATACCACTGTCACCGCAACGGTTCGGGAAAGCTTCCAAGCCTCCAGTCTATCAACCAGAGGATCACCGAGGTAGGCAAGCAATGCCGCAATGAAAAAGGGCATCAAGACCGGTGAAAGCTGATAGAACAACCAACCTGAAAGGATAAACAGGACAACCAGAATAAGCTTGTTGATATCACTCATTTTTTTTGCTTTATCTGCCGCCATGCTCTTTCTCCCCAAACTAGAACATATTCCGTGCCGCTGATGATGACACTCGCTACAACCAGCCAAATTCCCACCGTGATGATGTATTCGAATCCATCAAACCACTGCTGCAGAAAAATCACTAATAGCACCAATGCAATCTGCAAGGTGGTGCTGATTTTACTGCTCCATAAAGGTGTTAAGTCGAACTTCCCGACGTAATAGTGATAGGTTAAGCCGCCACTGACAATGATCAGGTCTCTTGCCAGAACAAACCAGAGCAACCACAAGGGCAACAAGCCTAACCAGGTTAGTGTGGCGAAGCTGGCAACCAGTAGTAATTTATCTGCAATGGGGTCCAGAATAGAACCCAGACGTGATTCCCAATGGAAATGTTTTGCCAGAAAGCCATCCAGACCGTCAGAAATACCTGCTATCGCAAATAACACCAATGCCAAAATGAATTGCTGCGTCGCCAATGCCCACATCACAGGGACAACCAGAACGATACGCAATACGGAGATCAGATTTGGAATATCTTTCAGTCTCAAGGTAATAACCGATATTGTTTGGCATCATTGCCATCAAAACGTGTTTCTTCTGCCAGCATACGTCCGACGGCGAGTGTACGTTCTAAAACATCTAAACTACCATCAAACGCGACCGCCAAATCAAGCTTTTGATCATTTAAATTAATCACCTCAATATCGGTGATGTAATCCAGTTGTCTTAAATAACGCATCAAACGGGTAAAATCACCATAGTCCAGCACATCTGAAACTTGCACCGACAAAATCTGATTTGGCTGACTCTCATTGAGTGTCTGGCTAAAGCGGCTGGAAAGCATATCTGCCAGTTCCCCCATGCCCAGCTCAAATGCTTCTTGCAGCGTGCCTTGCGATTGCCACTTTTTAACATCACCACTGATAATCGCAGCCCATTCAATCTTTGCTGTTGCATCGTTCAGCATAACCTGACTCATGAGGATAATATCTGCACCGTAGCGCATGGAGGCAGATTGTATCGACGAAGCATCCTGTTGCCAGACAGTGTCAAAGTTCACCTTGAACTGATCTTCCAAATCCATCAAAGGCAAAAGTAGGGGCAAGCCGCGTTTACGAGCTGCGTTGTCAAGATATTCAACGGCATTAGAACTGACATTATCCGAACCTAATAAGGTTTGCTTACTGTTTTGTTTTATTGCAATCCAAGTCAGAATGTCAGGGCGAATTCTTCCCCAGACAGGTAAGCCCAAATTTCTTATTGCCTGATTTACACCATCAGGGTCAAAACTCAATCTCAAGGTTAACTGATCGGGTTGTGTCAGGTCTGCCTCGACAATATTACTGCGTTGATATTCAAACTGCTGAACATACTTGTCTGCATTGTCTAGCATTGGACTCAGATCCGTATCGCTGACTCGCGCACTGTCACCAACAACTTTGAGTATAACCTGCTGTAATAACTGTGGCGTCAGCTCAGCGCGCTCTTGTTTATCACGGGAATTGATAGGAAGCTCAGCTTGATAAAGATTATCAACCTCAGCGGCATGGCTGCCACAGGTCAAACTGAGCAAAATTAGGGTAAAAAATAATCGATGCATTGTGGTATTCTAACACGCTGTTTTCAGCGTGTGACGCTATACATTTTTTCAGGAATTAACCATGACAGACAGCGCGAATCCTTCTCGCACTTCACTCAGTTATCGCGATGCCGGTGTTGATATCGAAGCCGGTAACGCCCTCGTTGATCGTATTAAACCGCATGCGGCTAAAACCCGTCGTCCGGGTGTAATGGCAGGCTTAGGTGGTTTCGGCAGTTTATTCGAATTACCGCTTGATCGCTATAAGCAACCGGTACTTGTTTCCGGTACGGATGGCGTCGGTACTAAACTGAGACTGGCGATTGAATCGGGCATTCATAACACTATCGGTATAGATTTGGTCGCAATGTGTGTCAATGATATTGCAGTATTGGGCGCTGAACCGCTGTTTTTCCTTGACTACTATGCAACCGGAAAACTGGATATCGATGTCGCTGAGTCAGTAGTTTCAGGTATTGCAGAAGGTTGTTTACAAGCCGGTGCTGCTCTCGTAGGTGGCGAAACCGCTGAAATGCCAAGCATGTACGAAGAAGGCGACTATGATCTCGCTGGTTTTTGTGTCGGTGTGGTAGAAAAGGACGCGGTGATTGATGGCACTAAAGTCGCTGCTGGCAATAAACTCATTGGCCTGGCAGCGTCAGGGCCGCACTCAAACGGCTACTCCTTAATCCGTAAGATACTGGAACGAAGTGGTCAGTCTCTGGATAATGCTTTTGATGGTGCAACATTGGGGGAGAAACTTCTGGCTCCCACCAGAATTTACGTGAAATCACTTTTGCAGTTAAACCAAACCATATCAATTCATGCCCTCTCTCACATCACTGGTGGCGGTTTATTGGAAAATATTCCCCGCGTATTACCCGAGGGTGTCAAAGCAGTGATTGATGCTAGCAGCTGGCAACGCCCTGCTGTATTTGACTGGCTGCAAGAGCAAGGCAATGTTGAAGATACTGAAATGTATCGTACCTTTAACAACGGTATCGGTATGGTCATCGTCGTGGCTGAAGACGATGCTGATAAAGCTATCGCCTTATTGAATGAAGCGGGTGAGTCTGCAAGCCTGATCGGCTATATCGAAACAGCCAATACCAATGACGACCTCGTGGTAATCAATCAATAATGACAGACAAGCAAGGTAAAACACGGCTGGTGATTCTGATCTCCGGCCGAGGTAGTAATATGCGCTCAATTGTCGAAGCTGCAAAGCAGGATGAACTTGATGTCGACATCAAGGCTGTTATCAGTAACCGACCTGATGCAGCCGGCCTGGAATATGCTCAGAATGCTGGTATCCCTACCGCTGTAATTGATCATAAAAAATTCGACAGTCGCGACGCTTTTGATCAAACACTGGCTGCTGAAATTGACCGCCATACTGCGGACTTTGTCATCCTCGCTGGGTTTATGCGTATCCTGACTGAAGCGTTTGTGACGCATTTTGAAGGCCGGCTGATTAATATTCATCCTTCGCTGTTACCAAAGTTTAAGGGATTGCATACCCATCAGCGTGCCATTGAAGCGGGAGAAACAGAACATGGCGCCAGTGTGCACTTTGTCACAGCAGAACTGGATGATGGCCCGGTAATATTGCAGGCAAGAGTACCTGTTTACCCAGACGATGATGCCGATACACTCTCAGCGAGAGTTCTCGAGCAGGAACATCTGCTCTATCCTGCTGCCTTAAAGAAACTGGTGACACGTCAAGCGAATTAATTATGCTCAAACTTTTTGGTATTTTCCTGTTATTTAGCATTTCAAACAGCCTGATAGCACAGGAACTACCTGATTTTTCTGCTAATTACCTAGTCAAATTAAACGGTATTCAGGCAGGAGAATTAAAAAGGAGTCTTGAGACGCAACCGTCAGGCATCAGACGTTTCCACTCCGTCAGTCAGGCCAAGGGCGTGTTTTCTTTTTTCAAACCCGACGTGATTGAAGAAACCAGTCTCTGGCAATCTCATAACGGTAAAGTCAAACCGCAAAGCTATATTTATCAGCGTAGTGGTGGCAAGAAAGACAAAATTCTGGAAATGGATTTTGACTGGCAAAAGAACATCGTCAGTATTGATGACCGTCAGCATCCATGGGAGCTTGAATTGGAGCCTGGCACCCTGGATAAACTGGTTTACCAGATCAGGCTTATGCAGGATTTAGAACGCGGCATTGAACAAGTTGATTACCGCATTGCCGATGGCGGTAAATTAAAAACTTACCATATTGAAGTGCTGGGTAAAGAAATCATCACGACACCGTTGGGGCAGATTGAAGCAGTCAAACTGACTCGTCATCGTGAAAAACCCAGTGATCGACAAACGACTCTCTGGTGTGCACCCGCACTCAATTATCTTCCGGTTAAGTTAGAGCATATCGAAGATGAAACTCGTTTTACGGCCTTGCTACGACGTCTAAAGGGCATTGATAGTAAAGCCGCATTCACGCCTTTGCAATCTGCTAATCCGATAAATAACCCATGACAAAAAAACAGTTTCGAATTATCAATCAGGAAACACCTTTCAAAGGTTTTTTCAGCATCAAAAAATACACGATTGAACACACACTATATGACGGTGGCTGGAGCGCACCAATCAGTCGTGAAGTATTTCATAGAGGTAACTGTGTTGCAGTCATGCTTTACGATCCCAAGCGTGACGAAGTGGTCATTATTGAGCAGTTCCGTGCAGGCGCTATTCTTTTACCCGATCAGCAAGATGCCTGGTTACTGGAAATTGTTGCGGGCGCCATGGAAGAAGGTGAAACCGCAGAAGACGTAGCTCGTCGCGAAGCCGAGGAAGAAGCGGGTTGTGAGATTGGAGAAATGATCAAAATCAGTGAATTTTTCACTTCCCCCGGGGGCACATCTGAATCTTTAACGCTGTTCTGCGGCCGAGTCGATGCTAAAGATGTCGGTGGAGTGCACGGCCTTGATCATGAAAATGAAGATATCGCTGTTACCAGCATGAAGTTCGATGAGGTCTATGCCTTAATGGAACAAGGCCGAATTATTTCAGCGATTCCGATTATCGCCATTCAGTGGTTATTCATTCATCGGGATGAGCTCAAACAAAAATGGCTCTAAGTTTAGAATATAAGCGGTTCGCGTCCTGCCCTTCTTCTTAACCAGCCTATGCCACGGTTAATTGCGGGGAGCTGAATTAATCTGCGTTCAAACTGATACTTGCCTGGAAAGTTAAGCAATAAAATCCCGACAAACATCGTCAATATTCCCTGGCCTGGCAATAACAACATCGCCAGTCCAAGAACAATGAAAATCATCCCGAACACGTTCCTCACCAGTAATAAAAACCAGCGAAGCACAATATGTTCTTCTGCCCAGCGTGATGGCTGACGTTCACCTTCAGCGAAATAATCTACAGGAATACGAACAACGAGATAGGGAATAAGGAAAAGGGATGCGAGAAATGAAAAAAGGGAAATGAGACCCAGCCAAAGCAGAATTGTGTCATTTCCCCAAATGAAATCGAACAGTGCTTGAAAAGAAAAATGTTCCATTGATAAGCGTTGTATAAAAAACCGTCAGCCTTCAGCGTTGATACTATAGCTTACCTGCATATTATGCGCAGCGCCGGGGGCAATGATCACACTGTTGGCAATCGCATTGGCCGTTTCCACACAAATAAATTGGGCGTAATCTTCAGCTGGCATATCTTTGAATGTGGCTGCTTTATCCCAAGGGTTCCACACCACAAAATTATCGGCGCCATTATGTTCAATCTCTATGCGGCGCTTAAACATGGCATCAATAATTTCAACCCGCTTAGGTGCATCAAGATAAACACGATCTGTCTCTTTATCAGCATGAATATCACCGGCTTGTCTGTGTTGAGCAAACCCCAATGTTTTATCCAGATAGTCGATACCATCTAGGCCACTGACTCGTGTCTGAGTAATATCACCTACTCTGAAATAGCTATGCAAAGCTTTTGAAATGCTGAATGGAATTTCACCTTTGTTTTCTGTTGTAAGAGAAATGCTTAACTTCTCACCAACATGAATCTTTTTGCGAAGTCTAAACTCACTCGGCCACCATTGCTTACTGGTGGCGGTCGATTCAAGACCTAAAGTAATTTCAGCGTTATCATCATGAATCTGGCTATCCAGCACTTCCCAGAACAAGTTTCGGGCAAAACCATGTGGCTGGCGACCAAGATTACCCGGGTCATCGCCAAACCATGGCCAGCACAAAGGTGCTCCACCGCGAATAGCCTTCCCCTGTTGATATATCGCTTTCTGACTGAGATAAAATAAATCATGCTCAGCACCAACAGGCTTAAATGACAATATCTGTCCACCGTATAGGGCGACTCTGGCACTGGCGCGTGCAGTAGCCAATTCAATCAGAGGCATCCCGGCAGGGCCCTCAACAAACTGAATTTTGTCTTCTCTACCGAAAATGCGATTTAAGTAATTTAGATCTTGCATAAAGTTACTTGTCCCAAACAAAAAGACGGGCACAATCGCCCGCCTTTCCATAGACGTGGAAAGCTGTTCTCAACAGCAATCACATCAATGTTGGTGACCACCCTCACCGTGAACATGGCCATGTTCCAATTCTTCTTCACTTGGCTCACGTACTTCACGAACGGTCACTTCAAAATTCAGAGGTACACCCGCCAGTGGATGATTCCCATCTACAGTAATAGTATCGTCTTTGATTTCAACAACTGTAACCAAAACTGGGCCTTGCTCAGTTTCAGATTGAAATTGCATACCGACTTCTACTTTTTCTACACCACTGAACAGTTCACTCGGTACTTCCTGTTTCAGTTGGTCATGACGTTCGCCGTAAGCCTTGGCAGGTTCAATGCTGGCTTTCACTTCATCACCGGCTTCTTTATCGACCAACGCTTCTTCCAGACCCGGAATGATGTTACCAGCACCATGCAGGTAGGCAAGTGGTCCAGCACCTTCTGAGCTGTCAATCACACTACCTTCGTTGTCTGTCAGCGTATAGTCGATCACAACGACCTTATTCTCTGCAACTTTCATTAAAAATTCCTCACTTAACGTTGTGGATTATAGCTGCAGCTTTTCACTACAACCTAGAGCATTGACATGAATAACTGCCCCATTGTCGGGTACACTGCAATGCAGAAAACCAAACAAAAGTCCGCGCCTGCATGTCAAAAAAAACGCATTTTATCACTAAACCGTTGTTCGGCCTAATATGACCCAGCTTATCCTCTTCAATAAACCCTATAATGTACTCACTCAATTCACTGATAGTGAGGGTCGACATACTTTAAAAAATTATATTGATCTTGAGGGTGTGTATCCGGCCGGGCGCCTGGATCGGGATAGTGAAGGACTGTTACTGCTCACTGATTCTGGTTCTTTGCAACACCAAATCGCCAATCCACAGTTTAAAATTGAAAAAACATATTGGGTACAGGTAGAGAATATCCCTGATGAAAAGGCTCTGCAACAATTAATAAACGGGGTCGAACTCAAAGACGGCATCACTTTACCCGCCTCGGCACGTCTCATAGAGCCGCCATCCATATGGCCTCGTACGCCGCCGATTCGGGAACGAAAACATATCCCTACTCAATGGCTTGAACTTAAAATTAAAGAAGGCCGTAACCGTCAGGTACGGCGAATGACAGCGGCTGTTGGGCACCCCACTCTGCGTTTAATTCGCTATGCGATAGCGAACTGGACTGTTCAACACCTATTGCCCGGACAATGGCAAGCAGTGCCAGACGATGACATGATAAAATGGTGTCATGATTTGGAAACCAAGAACAACCGTCGCCGCCGTGATCGAACACAACAACCAGTTTCTACTGGTCGAAGAAGAAATTCGCGGCAAAATGACGTTAAACCAACCCGCCGGGCATCTCGAAGCAGACGAAAGCCTGATAGACGCGGTGATTCGTGAAACTCAGGAAGAAACGGCCTGGCAGTTTAAACCAGAACACCTGATCGGCATCTATCGTTGGATACACCCATTAAAGGGTGACACCTACATCCGCTATTGTTTTTCTGGTCAAGCGACCCAACATAATCCTTCGCAACCTCTGGATGATGATATTCACCAGGCGCTGTGGTTACCGTACGAACAAATTGAAGCGAGACAAGCCGATTTACGAAGCCCTTTAGTACTGCAATGTTTTCAGGACTATATGGCTGGTCATCGTTACCCCCTTGATATTTTGCATAACTGAATATGGCTGAAAATAAAAAAGTAGTAGTCGGTCTATCCGGCGGTGTTGACTCTTCTGTTGCGGCGTTACTATTGAACCAGCAACATGACCAGGTCGAAGGCCTGTTTATGAAAAACTGGGTCGATTTTGCCGATGAGAGTGAGTGCACCATCGAAGAAGATCGAAAAGATGCAATGTCTGTTGCAGACACTGTTGGCATTGATTTTCACGAAGCCAACTTTGCGATGGAATATTGGGACTATGTCTTTAAGCATTTTCTCGATGAATATCGTGCTGGCCGTACCCCCAATCCGGATATTTTGTGTAACCGTGAAATTAAATTCAAAGCATTTCTTGACCATGCGATGGAATTGGGCGGGGTCTTAATCGCTACCGGGCACTATGCAAGAGTCGCTGAACGAAATGGCAAATTTCGTCTTCTGAAAGGACTCGATGATAAAAAAGATCAGAGTTATTTCCTCTATACACTGGGTCAGGAGCAACTCTCCAGAACGTTATTCCCACTCGGTGAATTGCCCAAAACAGAAGTGCGTCAAATTGCCGAAAAAGCCGGTTTTATTAATCACGATAAGAAAGACAGCACCGGCATCTGTTTTATTGGTGAAAGACGTTTCCGTGAATTTTTAAGTCGTTATATCCCTGCTCAACCGGGTGACATGCGCACACCCGATGGTGAAAAAATTGGTGAACATAACGGTTTGATGTATTACACACTAGGCCAACGTCAGGGCCTGGGTATCGGTGGACGCAAAAACAGTACCGGTGAGCCTTGGTTTGTAGCTGGTAAAGATATGAAAAACCGTATCCTTTACGTCGTTCAGGGCGATCACCCATGGCTATGGAGTCAGTCTTTGAAAGCCGAACAACTGTCCTGGGTTACGGGTGAAGAGCCTGTGTTCCCCTGTCGCGCCGCTGCCAAGACACGCTATCGTCAACCGGATCAACCCTGCACTATCAGTAAGGATGAGAGCGGACTGATTCATGTCGCGTTTGATGACAAACAACGTGCTGTCACGCCAGGGCAATCTGTCGTGTTTTATCAGGAAGACGAATGCATAGGTGGTGGCATTATTATCTCTACCGATGCGCCGGGAGTACATCCGTGAAAATTACAGCACGTCAGCGTGACAGAACTATCGCCCTCTCTGCACTGGTACAAGCGGCGGCTCTGGTACAACAGCTTGCTGAAACAGGGCAAATAAACACAACTGAACTTAAAACCATGCTGCAAAGTCTGGTCATTCAGGATCCACTGACAACCGAATCAGTGTATGGCTCTGTGTCGGATTTGAGAACAGGTATACGCCAACTCAACACGCAACTGTCAAAGAAAAAAGACAAAAAGGATGTCGTGTTATTACGTTACGTTATCGGCCTTCTGCATCTGGAACGTCAATTAGCCAAGCAGCCTGACATGTTGGATCAGATAAGCCGTGAAATCGATCAGGTTCCACAGCAAATTGATTATTTTGGCGATATTTTGTCACCGCAGGTCATTGCTCGCTTTGCAGACATCTACCACCGTACTCTCAGCGGCCTAAAACCACAGATTCAGGTCTATGGTGACCCCGGCTTTTTACAACAGCCAGACAATGTAAACAAAGTGCGAGCATTATTACTTTCCGGTATTCGTGCCGCAGTCTTGTGGCGTCAAAAAGGCGGTCGACGCTGGCAGTTCCTGTTTCAAAGTGCCAAGATCATGGCTGCCGCTGAAGCTCTTTATGCTGTCAGCTAAAGAAACTGCTTACGACAGGTGGACAAAAAGCACGCTGTCGACAAACCTGACGACGCAAAAATCATACACATCACCACAATCTGGTAATGTGCCGCTATGATAGGTGAAACACCTGATAATATCTGCCCTGTCATCATACCCGGTAAAGACACAAGACCAACAGCCAGCATGGCATTCACTGTGGGTATAAAAGCGGCCTGAAATGCCTTATTTCTGGCCTGACGATAATCGGGGTCATTTGCTATCTCGGCCTGTAATCGTTCAGCAGCCAGACTTACACTATTCATTGCATTGGCAAAGATCATCCCGGCCAATGGAACCATATAACGCGGTTCAAACCAGGGAGTTAGATCAATCACAAACTGTGTCACCAGAACCAATGTCAGTCCACCACCGGCCAGAATAGAGAAAAAAGCATGCAGAAACAGCTGCTTGCGTTTACTTTCCACCGTCCTCAGGGCGATCCAGCTTGCCGCCGTGACCATCACTAACATCACTGCCGTCACTATCCATGCCTGTTCTGCAGCGAAAATGGTAGTCAGAATATAGCCAACCAACAATAACTGGATCAGCATGCGCAATAAGGCATATGCAGCATTAGTCGCCTGTAATGACCATCTGTACATAACCACCAATACCAAGGCGACAGGAATAAAGGCCAACACCAAATTAAACGGTGGAATAACTTGTAGGGTTTCGTTCATTGTTTCGTCAATATAAAAAAGGCTGTTTCCTCACAGAGAAAACAGCCTTGATTTGAGCATGAGGTCGCGTTTAACTCGCTGCTTTACGATACTCATCCAGTTCGTTGAAGTTCAGATAACGGTAAATTTCTGATGCCATTGGCTGAATACCCGCCACCGCTTCCAGATACTCTGCCACTGTCGGCAGTTTACCCAGACTCGCTACTACAGCAGCCAACTCCGCAGAGGAAAGATACACATCAGCATTATTACCCAAGCGGTTCGGGAAATTACGTGTTGATGTGGATACAACCGTTGCACCATCAGCGACTCTGGCCTGATTCCCCATACACAGTGAACAGCCAGGGGTTTCGGTACGGGCGCCTACACGACCAAAGGTGCTATATACACCTTCTTCGGTCAGTTGATGTTTATCCATCTTAGTTGGTGGCGCCACCCATAATTTGACCGGCAGGCTATTCATGTTTTCCAGCACTTTACTGGCAGCACGGTAATGACCAATGTTAGTCATGCATGAACCGATGAACACCTCATCAATATCAACACCCTGCACTTCCGACAATGGTTTGACATCATCCGGGTCATTCGGGCAAGCCAGAAGCGGCTCTTTAATTTCGTTTAGATCAATTTCAATGACGGCGGCATAATCAGCATCGGCATCAGGTGAAAGCAATTGAGGATCATCGAGCCACGCTTTCATAGCATCAATTCGACGTTGCAGAGTGCGTTCGTCCCGATAACCTTCAGCAATCATCCACTCCATAAGAGAAATGTTAGATTTCAGGAATTCGATAATGGGTTCTTTATCCAGATGAACTGTACAGCCATTTGCACTTCGCTCAGCAGAAGCATCGGATAGCTCAAATGCCTGCTCGACTTTAAGATCCGGCAAACCTTCAATTTCCAGCACACGGCCGTTAAAGATATTTTTCTTACCTTTTTTCTCAACCGTTAACAGGCCTTGTTGAATTGCAGCATAAGGAATGGCATTCACCAAGTCACGCAAAGTAATACCCGGCTGCATATCGCCTTTAAAACGCACCAGCACTGATTCAGGCATATCCAGCGGCATGACGCCCAGAGCGGCGCCAAATGCAACCAAACCGGAACCTGCAGGGAAACTGATACCAATCGGGAAACGGGTGTGTGAATCACCGCCGGTACCGACTGTATCAGGCAAAATCATGCGATTCAGCCAAGAGTGAATGATGCCGTCGCCGGGACGCAATGAAACACCACCACGAGTGCTCATAAAGTCAGGTAATTCATGTTGCAGTTTAATATCGACAGGTTTCGGATAGGCTGCGGTGTGACAAAAAGACTGCATCACTAAATCGGCCGAAAACCCCAGACATGCCAGTTCCTTAAGCTCGTCTCGGGTCATCGCGCCAGTCGTATCCTGAGACCCTACTGTGGTGACCGTAGGCTCACAATAGGTGTTTGGACGTACGCCTTCAACACCACAGGCTTTGCCGACCATCTTTTGAGCTAAGGTAAAGCCTTTACCGGTATCGACTGGGTCAACCGGACGTACAAAGATATCAGATGGCTCCATACCCAGCGTTTCACGGGCTTTATCTGTCAGTCCACGTCCAATGATCAGTGGAATACGACCACCCGCTCGCACTTCATCCGCCAGAGTTGTTGGTCGCATGGTGAACTCACTGATGACGTCACCCGATTCGTTTAAGACTTTACCTTCATAAGGCAGTACAGTGATGATGTCACCGGTTTCCATGTGCTGAACGTCACATTCAATTGGCATTGCGCCTGAATCTTCAGCAGTGTTGAAGAAAATAGGTGCGATATTATTACCGAGAATGACGCCACCCTGACGTTTATTCGGCACATAGGCTACATCATGGCCCATATGCCATAACACAGAGTTAATCGCTGATTTGCGCGAGGAGCCGGTACCTACTACATCACCGACAAATGCCAGTGGATAACCTTTCTCTTTGAGTTTTTCGATTTTTTCAATGCCGTCTGGCATGCTGCTTTGCAACATCGCTTTAGCATGAAGCGGAATATCGGGACGGCTCCAGGCTTCACGTGCGGGTGATAAATCATCGGTGTTGGTTTCTCCCCCCACCTTGAATACAGTCAGCGTAATTTTATCTTCAAGCTTAGGACGCGTTGTAAACCATTCAGCTTCAGCCCAGGATTGTAAAACCCGTTTGGCATGCTCATTGGTTTCTGCTTTTTCTACTACATCATGGTATGCGTCATACACCATCACTGTTTTGCGTAATGCCAGTTCTGCGGCATCGGCTGTTGCGTCCACATCCAGCAACTCGATCAACGATTGAACGTTGTATCCACCCATCATGGTACCGAGAAGTTCAGTCGCTCTGACCTGGCTTATAAGATCGCACTGGGTTTCACCTTTAGCCACGTCAGTCAAAAACCCGGCTTTCACATAGGCAGATTTATCCACACCAGGCGGCACGCGATGAATCAGCAAATCAAGTAACGCTTCGCTGTTGTTATCGCCTTGTTTGAGAAGTTCAACTAAGGTTGAAACTTGCTCGGCATCAAGCGGTAACGGTGGCAGCCCCTCTTGAGCACGTTCTTCGACATGTGATTGATATTCGGTCAGCACAGATTTTCACCCCAAAGTTAGGAATTAAACGAAGACATTTTACCTGAAAGCATTTAGACCACGCGAACTCTGCTATAATTTTGCACAATTTTCTAACTAAGTTTCATCGGAGTTTTCATGGATTTATCCGCTTTAACCGCGATCTCACCGGTTGATGGCCGCTATGCTGGTAAGACCGAGGCTTTGCGTCCGTTTTTCAGTGAATATGGTTTATTACGAGCTCGCGTAGAAGTCGAATTACGCTGGCTGCATTTACTGGGCAACAATGCCGATATCGCGGAAGTGCCTAAGCTCAGTAAAGAAGCTGAGAATTTTATTAACGATATCATCGCTAACTTCTCTGTTGACGATGCCGCCGAAATTAAAGCCATCGAACGTGAAACCAATCACGATGTAAAAGCCGTTGAATACTTCATTAAACGCAAATTTAAAGCGAATGCCGAGTTAGATGCTGTCAGTGAGTTTGTGCATTTTGCCTGCACCTCAGAAGACATTAATAACACAGCCTACGGCATAATGTTGAAAAATGCGCGCGAGCAAGTAGTTTTGCCGGAAATGGACACGCTGATTGCCTCTATCCGAACTCTGGCTCAGGAGCATGTTAATACACCAATGATGTCACGAACGCATGGCCAACCTGCTTCACCGACAACGTTAGGTAAAGAATTAGCGAACGTCGTACAACGTCTCGAATTACAGCGCACGCACGTTGCCGCAGTATTGCTTTACGGCAAAATGAACGGCGCTGTAGGCAATTACAACGCCCATTATTCTGCCTACCCTGAAGTGGACTGGCCCATGATGGCTCACGCGTTTGTCACTGGTCTGGGGCTTCGTTGGAACCAGTACACCACCCAAATTGAACCTCATGACTACATGGCTGAATTATTTCAGGCGATGATTCGATTTAATACCGTGTTGATCGATTTCTCTCGCGATGTCTGGAGCTATATCTCGATCGGTTACTTCAAACAAAAAACTGTCAAAGGCGAAATTGGCTCATCGACAATGCCGCACAAAGTTAACCCAATCGACTTTGAAAATGCCGAAGGTAATCTGGGTATTGCCAATGCGGTATTCGACCATCTGGCATTGAAACTGCCGATTTCACGCTGGCAGCGAGATCTGACTGACTCCACGGTTTTACGCAACCTCGGCGTTGGCTTTGCCCATTCATTACTGTCTTACAGCTCTGCTTTGAAAGGTATCAGTAAACTGGACCCGGCGCCTGAAGCAATGGCGGCCGATCTCGACGCGAACTGGGAGTTATTAGCGGAGCCTATTCAGACCGTTATGCGCCGCTACGGTATTGAAAACCCATACGAAAAACTAAAGGATCTGACTCGCGGACAGCGCGTTAATAAAGAAATCATGCAGGACTTCATCGACGGGCTGGATATGCCACAGGAAGCCAAAGACAAGCTTAAAGCGATGACACCGGCTAATTATCTCGGTAATGCGGCTACGCAGGCCCAAAACATCTAACATGTCTGATCAGATTCCGACTTACGTCTATCCGGTTACATTCGACAGTCGGGATCAGGCTGCAGCCATAGCATTGGATCTAATCAAACAGGCCCGTCATGAAATATGCTTTTTCGGACCGTTGATTGATCCTGTTTTGCTAGACAACGAAGCTGTCATTGAGCAATTGAGTGAATTTGCTCGACGTAGCGCCCGCACCAGAATTCGTATTGTTGTGTTTGATACCCGAAAAAATATTTCACAGAGTCATCGTCTGATACCACTGGCACAACGCCTGACAAGTAAAATTGAGATCCATATTGCCAGCCCGAAACATCAAAAATCACATAGTATGTTTTTGTTAGTGGATACGGAGGCTTATATGCATTTTCCTAATGCAGAACGTTACGTGGGGAGAGCGGAGAATCAGGCCTTGGCAGAAGTTCGCGATAAGCAACAGAACTTTGACGAGATTTGGAACCAAAGTAAACAGGACATCAATTCAAGGCGACTGCATATATGAAAACCGGCTTTTTTTTCGCTTTCCTGTTAACTATGGCTCAAGTCAGTGCTGACACAGACATCCATACTATTAATCTCAAGCACCGGCTTGCGACAGATGTAATACCGCAAATCGAGCCATTCTTGCCCGAGACGGCGACGATACGAGCCTATGGCGATATGCTTATTCTAAAATCTGATCGTGCGACTTTAGCCAACGTTGAGCAACTGCTCAGTAAACTTGATGTTGCACAACAATCTGTAATGGTCACAGTCATGCGCAGCACCGAGACAATCCACCGCGAGCAAGGTGGTTCGACTCAGGTTCAAATTAATAGCGGGGATGATGTCAATGCATCAGTGGGAATTAACCGCTGGTCAACCCGTAATAACAACGATGACAACCAACGCTATCAAGCACGTGGTATTACTGGTCAGCCCATAAGTATCAGTCTGGGTGAAGATATTCCACAACACCAACACTTAATATTTATTGATCCCTATGGTGGTGTGTCTTTGACTGAGGATAACCGGTACATCGCCACAGAAAATGGCTTTAGAGCGGTGCCTTTCTTATTGCCTGATAACCAAGTCAGGGTTGAAATTCACCCTTTCTTCAGTAAGCTGTCGGCCGATAGTGATGCGATCCGGAGCAGTAATATTCTCACTACCGTTGTCGGTAGTATCGGGGAATGGCTTGAAATTGGCGGCATCACTGAAAATGCACAACAGCACAATGACGGCGTGACCACCTACAGTAGCCGTGGCAGCCTGCAACAAACAATCTATTTGAAAGTAGAACCATCTTCAAAATAATCCAAGAGACTTTATGGACATTAAAGAAGCGATCGTCAATAGACGTTCTGTGAAGCACTACGACCCTGAACACAAAATGACCGAGGCTGAGATCAAAGCGTTGATGGAACATGTCATTCTCTCTCCGACTGCATTCAATCTACAGCACTGGCGGTTTGTGAATGTTGTGGATAAAGAAAAACGTGAACGGATCAAAGAGGCAAGCTGGGGTCAATCACAAGTCACCGATGCTTCTGCCCTTTTTGTTGTGTGTGCTGATCTAAACGCTTGGGAAAAAGATCCGCAACGCTACTGGCGTAATGCGCCAAAGGAAGTGCAGGACTTCATGTTGCCATCTATTGAAAACTACTACACCAATCACCATCAAGGTATGCGTGACGAGAGTCTTCGCTCTGCGAGTCTGGCGTCAATGACATTGATGTTGATGGCAAAAGAAATGGGGTATGATTCCTGTCCGATGGATGGTTTTGATTTCGATAAAGTAGCACGACTGATTGATTTACCGCATGACCATATTATTGTGATGATGATTACGGTTGGAAAGAAAATACAGGATGCACGTCCCCGCGCAGGTCAGTTACCTCTTGAAGAAGTGCTGTTCAAAGACAGTTTCTGAGCGTATTAAATGACAGGTGGTGGCGCTTCAGATACACAGTTGCGCCCTTTTCTTTTTGACATGTACAGTGCTCTGTCTGCACGTTGCATAAAACTTTCAACGCCCTCGGTCGGGACATATCGTGCCAATCCAAATGACATGGTGATTTGGCCTAAGGACTCGCGTGTATCCTTACGCTGAATACGTTTCGCTGCAATTTCTTTGCGAATATTATCAGCCAGGGTTTTAGCGTTTTGCAGACTGGTATTCAACAGAATAATTGAAAACTCTTCGCCCCCATAGCGGGCAACCAGGTCACGCCCTTTTACACTGTCTTTGAGTGCATTCGAAACGACTTTTAGTACTTGGTCACCAACCAGATGACCGTGCTTGTCATTTACTTCTTTGAAAAGATCCAAATCACAAAACAAGAGACAGACATCCAGTCCGCTGCTATCGGCATCTGTAGTTACTTTAGTTACGAGTTCATCAAACGCTTTGCGATTTGCAAGACCGGTTAAGGTATCTGTTTTTGCCTCACGTTTAGATTGGTCCAGCTCTTTTTTCAATGTTTGGACTTCAGATACGGCTGTATTGAGCCGTTCTGTTAGCAACTCACCACTGGAAACGGCCTGACGTGTCTCCTCCATAACCTGCTCTACCATTTCATGTAGATCTTGCGGCGTCATATCATGCCTAATCCGCTGCAACAGTTCTGCCAGATTTGAGTTGGTTTTATCATTATGCGCTGCTGTGCTGTATACGAAACTGATAACCTCGCGCAGCAAGTTTGCCAGTTCCTGACGCATCGCGACAACTTCCATGCGGTCGTTTTCAATATTAAAAAACTGTGCGTACAGACTTTTACATTGTGCTTCCGTTAATATCGGGTTATCGGCAAGTAAAGCGCTGAGCTTTTCAGACAACGCTGCATTAGCGCCGGAGACATGCTCATACCAGACAGCGTAATTATCAGGCGTCATTGGCACGCCATGCCGTTTCATCAACGGCAAAGCCAATCGCATATTTTCTGCGGCTTTATCTGATAACTCGTTGTAATCCATTACTCACTCACCCTCGACAAGTAGCATCAACGTTTCTTATTGCCAGCAATTTTTAAGCGTAATGCATTGAGCTTAATAAAGCCTTCAGCATCTTTTTGATCATAGGCGCCCGCGTCATCTTCAAAGGTGGCGATAGACTCATCAAATAAACTATCTGTCGATGAGGCGCGACCTACAACAACAATATTACCTTTGTAGAGTTTCAGTCTGACTTCACCATTAACTGTTTTTTGTGATTCATCAATCATCGACTGCATCATCACTCGCTCAGGAGCCCACCAGTAACCGTTGTATATCATTGTCGCGTAACGCGGCATCAATTCATCCTTCAGATGAGCGACTTCACGGTCAAGCGTCAATGACTCAATGGCGCGATGCGCTTTCAGCATGACTGTGCCGGCCGGTGTTTCATAGCAGCCCCGCGATTTCATACCAACATAACGATTTTCCACAATATCCAGGCGTCCGATACCGTTTTCACCGGCAACCTTGTTCAGATAGGTCATAACCGTTGCCGGCGTCATCCGTTCGCCATTGATCGCAATAATATCTCCCTGTTCGTAGGTGAGTTCCAAATAAGTCGGCACATCAGGCGCATTTTCAGGAGACACTGACCAACGCCACATTGCCTCTTCAGGTTCTGCCCATGGGTCTTCCAGGATGCCGCCTTCATAAGAAATATGCAGCAGGTTGGCATCCATTGAATAAGGTGATTTTTTACCTTGTTTCATTTCAACCGGGATACCGTGCTGTTCAGCATAATCCAACAGTTTTTGACGTGACAATAAGTCCCATTCACGCCATGGCGCAATAACTTTGATATTCGGATTAAGCGCGTAAGCCCCCAATTCAAACCGAACTTGATCATTCCCTTTGCCGGTCGCACCGTGAGACACGGCTTCAGCACCAGTTTCACGTGCAATTTCGATCAGTCGTTTAGCAATCAACGGGCGTGCAATAGAGGTACCAAGCAGGTATTCACCTTCATAGATAGCATTGGCACGGAACATAGGGAAGACATAATCACGTGCGAACTCTTCACGTAAGTCTTCAATAAAGATTTCTTTAATGCCAAGCGCTTTCGCTTTGGAGCGAGCAGGTTCTACTTCTTCCCCCTGTCCCAGATCGGCAGTAAATGTCACTACCTCACAGTCATATTTATCTTGTAACCATTTCAAAATGACTGAAGTATCCAAGCCTCCTGAGTAGGCTAAAACGACTTTGTTAATCTTAGACATGGGTGTAATTAAATCCTGTAAAAATTGGGTTAACGCTTAGTATCGATACTCTAATAAAGGTTATCGGATGCGCATAAAATATCTTGAAAACTTAGACCAATATTGTATCAAAATCCACGTAGGGCAAGCACTTCTTTGACCGCTTGGCGCTGATTACCTTTGCAACTTATCAGTCGTGGTGCATCGAGATAACGCAATCGAAAGCCCAGTTTTCGATATAACGTTTTGACACGATCAGTAGCTTGATTAGAGAGCACTACTGGTCCCTTATGCGTGCTTAGCCATTCGGCCAGTCTTTCCTGATCGTGCCAGTTAAAGCCTTGTTGTGAATATTGATGAAATGGTGTGTCATAAGGGGGATCGGCATAAATAAAGTCAGCTCTGTCAATGTCTAACTGCTCGAAATCAACATTTCTGAATTGCCACTGTGATAGAACAGGCTGGTAATGGCTGAAATCAGTTTGATAGTTAATGGTTTTATAACGACCGAATGGTACGTTGTATCCACCTTTTTTATTAAAACGACACAAACCGTTATAGCCAGTCCGGTTCAGGTAATAAAATAACTGCGCGACAAGCTGTAATGAGGTTGGATCACCATTCAGCTGATTGAACAGTTCGCGGCAATGATAATAAGCCTTTTCATCGTTGAGCAAATCAATATCAATCTGTAACCCTGTTTGTAATTGCTTATAAAAATTGATCAATGCTGGGTTAAGATCATTCAAAAGTGCCTTTTCCGGTTTAAGGCCTAATGCCACAGAAAGACCACCACAGAAAGGCTCGACCAGACGCTGGTGCTGATGTTTTTTCCAGTACTTCTGCAACTCGTGAATTAACCAGCGCTTGCCGCCTGCCCATTTGAGTGGCGGTTTCAAGACTGTGAGTTGTTTCGTTTTGTTTACCATCCGCTTCGTCAACTCGATCTATCACACAAAAAAACGGGCATTCCCACATTTATGCAGAAATGCCCTGATTTTATTCAGCCTAGCTTTTGCCAGTAAATTGTCGCATTTATTTCGAATGCAAAGTCTTACGAGGCGGCATCAGATCCGTAATACTGCCCTCGGCCATTTCCGCCGCAAACCCCAGAGTCTCTGACAATGTGGGATGCGGGTGGATGGTAAGACCAATATCCTCAGCATCTGCACCCATTTCAAGTGCGAGAACAGCTTCAGCAATTAGTTCGCCGGCATTGGGACCAACAATACCAGCTCCGATTAGACGGCCGCTGTCTTTTTCAAATAAAGCTTTGGTCAAGCCTTCATCACGACCAAGACTCAAGCTACGGCCACTTGCAGCCCATGGGAAAGCGCCTTTGACATAATTAATACCCTGCAACTTAGCTTCGTCTTCACTCATGCCCATCCATGCCACTTCAGGGTCGGTGTAGGCAACAGATGGAATCGTCATTGGCTCAAATACCGATTTCTGTCCGGCAATAACTTCTGCAGCCACTTTACCTTCATGCGTCGCTTTGTGAGCCAGCATGGGCTGACCAACAATATCACCGATAGCAAAGATATGCGGTACGTTTGTACGCATTTGACCATTGGTAGGAATAAAACCTTGATCGGTCACAGCTACACCTGCAGCTTCAGCATTAATTAGCTTACCATTCGGCGTACGACCGACTGCAACCAAAATCTTGTCAAATGTCGCTTGCTCCGGTGCATCTTTACCTTCCAGACTCACCAGAAGTCCGTTTTTCTGTGGCTCGATTTTACTGACTTTAGTATTAAGGAAAATATTTTCGTATTTATCCTGAACTCGTTTCAATAAAGGTTTGACGATATCTTTGTCAGCACCTGGAATCAGACTGTCCTGCATTTCAACTACAGTAATTTTTGAACCTAACGCATCATAGACAGTAGCCATTTCCATACCAATGATGCCACCGCCGATAACCAGCAGTTTCTTGGGCACATCGTCCAATTCCAGGGCATCTGTTGAATCCATCATACGCGGGTCATCATGTGGGAAAACGGGTACTTCAGTTACGCGTGAACCTGCTGCAATGATGCAATTATCAAACGATATGGTTTTTTCACCCTCTTTCGCTTCAACTTTCAGTGTTTTCGGACTGGTAAAGCTACCTTCACCATGAACAATCGTCACTTTACGCTGTTTTGCCAGGCCTTTAAGCCCCCCCGTCAGCTGGTCAACCACACTGTCTTTCCAGGTAGCAAGTTCACGGATATCAATTTTCGGTTTACCGAACTTAATTCCATGGTGCCCCATTTCATCAGCTTCATTTATGATTTGAGCTGTATGCAATAACGCTTTGGAAGGAATACAACCAACATTAAGACAAACACCACCAATGCGTTCATGGCGTTCCACCATGACAACTGATTTACCCAGATCAGCGGCACGAAATGCTGCTGTGTAACCACCAGGGCCAGAGCCTAATACCAGAACATCAGCGTGGATGTCGGCATCGCCTTCTGGTGCAGCTGCAGGCGTCGGTGCAGGCGTCGTTTGAGATTGTGTTTCTTCGGCTTCTGCCGTTGCCGTTTCATCGCTGGCGCCATCTTCTGCAACTTCTATAGTCAGGATGACATCACCTTCAGCGACTTTGTCTCCGACAGCCACTTTCAGGCTACTGACTTTACCGGTTGCCGAGGAAGGAATCTCCATCGCAGCTTTGTCAGATTCGAGCGTGATGATGTCCTGATTTTCAGAGACTTCTTCACCTTCACTGACCAATACCTCGATAATTTCGACAGCATCAAAATCACCAATATCGGGGACTTTAACCTCGATCTCACTCATAGCAACACCTTCCTGATATCTGACAGCATCTGACTCAACATCACGGTGAATCGTGCGCCTGAGGCACCATCAATGACACGATGGTCATAGGAGATAGATAAAGGCAACATCAAGCGAGGCTCAAACTCTTTACCATTCCAGACAGGTTTCATACTATGTCGGCTGACACCAAGAATAGCGACCTCAGGAGCATTAACGATAGGTGTGAAGAACTGACCACCGATACCGCCCAGGCTTGAGATTGAGAACGTACCACCTTGCATATCTTTGGCACTGAGCGCACCCTCACGAGCACGTGTACTGACTTCACCCAACTCACCAGCCAGTTCCAGAAAGCCTTTCTTATCGACATCTTTAATGACAGGTACCATCAGACCATTTGGTGTATCAACAGCAACGCCTATGTTGTAATAGTTTTTCAGAATCAGGCTTTCTTTATCTTCACTCAGTGAAGCGTTAAATTCCGGATATTGTTTCAAACAAGCCACCACCGCTTTCATAATGAAAACCAGCGGAGTCAGGTTGACACCCTTCTGGGCAGCCATTTCTTTATTTTCTTTACGGAATTTATCCAGCTCAGTGATATCAGCTTCATCAAACTGAGTCACATGTGGAATATTTAACCAGCAAGCATGTAAATGCTTGCCTGAAATTTTCTTAATGCGAGACAGTTCTTGTGTCTCGATATCACCAAACTGTTCGAAATTGACAGTAGGTACAGAGGGAATCCCAGAACCACTCTGAGCAGGCGCTGCTGCAGGTGTGGTCAATGTCTGTTTCACATAACCCTGGACATCTTCTTTAGTGATACGACCTTTGACACCAGTTCCCGTCACTGAAGTCAGCACAACACCTAACTCTCGGGCAAAACGACGGACCGACGGTGACGCATGTGCACGTCTAATACCTGACTTATTATCTGGAGCATAAGGGATTGGCTCAACCAACTCCTGTTCCTGATCCGCCGCAGGTTGAGGGGCCGGTGCAGGCTTAGCTTCTTGCTTAGGCGCCTCTGGTTCAGCTTTTTCTGCTGGTGCAGACGTTTCTGCTTCTTCAGTTTGTTCCGCCGGAGCAGCATCAGCTGCTTCCAACAACGCAATAACAGTGCCTTCACTGACTTTTTCGCCAACAGCGACTTTCATCTCTTTAATGACGCCGGCCTGCGATGCGGGGATTTCCATCATCGCTTTATCAGACTCTACCGTGATGACTTCCTGATTTGCATCAATACTGTCACCCTCGGCAACCAGCACTTCAATGATTTCAACAGCATCAAAATCACCAATATCGGGTACTTTTAATTCAATCAAATCTGCCATGGTTTATGCCTTAACTGGGTTCATTGCATCTGTGTTGATGTTGTATTTTTTAATCGCATCAGCAACAACGTCATGTTTAATCTGACCGTCGTCAGCCAGTGCATTCAATGTCGCAACAACAACATGGTAACGGTCAACTTCAAAGAAGCTACGTAGTGCTTCACGGGTATCACTACGACCAAAGCCATCCGTACCCAGCACAGTGTAACGCGCCTTTACCCATGGACGAATTTGTTCAGCGTATAGACGAATATAGTCAGTCGCCGCGACCACAACACCAGACTCATCATCCAGACATGTTGAAATATGACTGCGTTTTTTCTCCGCAGTCGGGTTGAGACGGTTATAGCGATCAACGTCCTGACCGTCACGAACTAATTCATTCATGCTGGTCGCGCTCCAGACATTAGCTGAGACTTTCCAGTCTTTTTCCAGCATCTCAGCCGCCGCTTCCACTTCACGCAGAATCGTGCCACTACCCATCAGCTGTGCTTTCAGTTTGTGCTTGCCGCCTGATGTAAGTTTATACAAGCCTTTAATGATGCCTTGTTCTGCGCCTTTAGGCATTTCAGGGTGCTTGTAATTTTCATTCATTGAGGTGATGTAATAGAAAACATTTTCCTGTTTCTCATACATACGCTTCATACCGTCATGAACGATAACGGCCATTTCATAGGCATAGGTAGGATCGTAACTAACACAGTTCGGTACGGCATTTGCCATTAACAGGTTATGACCATCCTGATGTTGTAAGCCTTCG
>NZ_CBFHHW010000004.1:51067-69983 GCF_965655755.1 Methylophaga sp.
AAACGATCACGGAAGCGTTTCATGTGTTCCAGTTCCAGTTTTTTCTGTTGGTGAGTTGTGTTCTGACCTTCACCCGCCTCACCCATGCCGTAACCTTTAACCGTTTTCGCCAGAATAACGGTAGGCTGGTCTTTATGTTCAACAGCACGTTTGTAAGCAGCGTAGATCTTACGTGGATCATGGCCACCACGACTCAGCTGCCAGATGTCCTCATCGGTCATATCTGAAACCATATCCAGCAGTTCCGGATACTTACCAAAGAAGTGCTTACGAACGTAGGCACCGTCTTTGGCTTTGTAGTTCTGGTATTCACCATCTACTACTTCTTCCATGCGTTTCAGCAACAACCCTTTGGTGTCACGAGCTAAGAGCTGATCCCAGCCACTGCCCCACAATACTTTAATGACATTCCAACCGGCACCACGGAACAACGCTTCCAGTTCCTGGATAATCTTGCCGTTACCACGGACAGGACCGTCTAGACGCTGTAAATTACAGTTGACGACATAAATCAGGTTGTCGAGTTTTTCACGACCAGCCAGGGTGATTGCACCCAGTGATTCCGGCTCGTCCATCTCACCATCACCCAGATAAGCCCATACATGACGGCCTTCGGTGGCAACAATTTCACGATCCTGCATGTACTTCATGAAACGAGCCTGGTAGATGGCAAGAATAGGACCTAAGCCCATAGATACCGTCGGGAACTGCCAGTAGTCAGGCATTAACCATGGATGGGGGTATGAAGAAAGCCCTTTACCATCGACTTCGAAACGGAAGTTATTTAATTGCTCTTCCGTTAAACGTCCCTCAAGGAAGGAGCGGGCGTAGATACCCGGTGATGAATGGCCCTGAACGAACACCATATCAGCGCCGTTGCCATACTCATCACCTTTAAAGAAGTGATTGAAACCTACGTCATACAAAGTGGCTGCGGAAGAAAAGCTCGCAATATGACCACCTACTGAACCTGGCTTCATATTAGCTTTCTGTACCATCGCCATTGCATTCCAGCGAATGTATGAGCGGAGTTTATGCTCCATCGTCTGATCGCCAGGGATGCGTTCCTGCTGATCAACAGGAATTGTGTTGACGTAGGCAGTGTTGGCGCTGTATGGGAGATTAATCCCAGTACGACGAGCCATATCAATGAGTTTTTCTATAATGTAGTGTGCTTTCTGCTCACCACCGGCCTCAATCACAGACTCGAGCGAATCTAACCATTCCTGAGTTTCCTGTGGATCGTGATCGACAAAATCAGTCATATGTACCTTCTTAAATCATAACGCGATGAATAACAGCGAGACATTGTAACAGCTTTTATTAAAAATCATCTTTCAAACAAGCGCTAAAAGCACCATTCTAGGCACTTTAAATCAAGAAATTTGTTTACTGCCGGAAGGTTACAGATTGGCTGAGTTTCCACTCAGTATTGATGAAATTGCGAAAAGTTTTCTGTTCAGACCCGTTTTTTATTACGGTAGCTATGGCTCAATCTGACGCCGAGTAAACCAGCTAGAATGAATATATAGATGACGGGTTCCCGAATATCAGCCTTCACCAACATCAAAAAGTGAACGCAGGCAGCGATAGCCACAAAATAGGTCAATCTGTGCAGCGTCTTCCAACGTCTGCCGCCCAGACGTTTTACCATTTTGTTGGTTGAAGTAAACACCAGTGGCAACAAGGCGATAAAGTTAATAAACCCCACAGTGATAAACGGTCGCTTAACAATGTCACGCCAGATCTCACTCCAGTCAAAGAACTGATCCAGCCCCAAATAAAGCAGCATATGTACCGTAGCGTAGAAAAATGCATACAGCCCCAACATCCGACGGAACCGGGTTAACTGGTTAATACCCGTCAACCAGCGAAGTGGTGTCACGCAGAGCGTAATGAGCAGAAAGCGTAGTCCCCACAAACCGCTGCTGCGGGTCAGTGTTTCAACCGGATTCACACCGAGTTGATCGGTAAATAGTCCCCAGACAAGTGAGAAAAAAGGATAAAGGCAGACAATAAAAAGCAACACCTTCAGATGTATAAGCTTAATAATGCTGCCTGTATTTCCTTTAGAAATAACGTTTGAGGTCCATGCCTGAATAGAGGTCAGCAACGTGTTCACCATAGCCATTAAACATTAAGGTTTCGCGTTTGAGAAATTCACCGATACGACGTTCTTTACGCTGGCTCCAACGGGGATGATCAACGTTCGGATTCACATTGGAATAAAAGCCATACTCACTCGCATTCGACTTGACCCAAGCTGTCTGTGGCATCGCTTCAACAAAGCGGATACGTACAATTGATTTGATACTCTTGAAACCGTACTTCCAGGGTACAACCAGACGAAGCGGTGCACCGTTCTGGCCCAGCAGCTCTTTACCGTAAAGCCCTACAGAAATAATGGTTAGCGGGTTCATTGCCTCATCAATACGCAGGCCTTCTACATAAGGCCAGTCAAGTACAGCACGACGTTGTCCGGGCATCTGTTCTGGATCATAAAGCGTTGTGAACTCGACATATTTGGCACGGGAATTGGGTTGAGCCTTTTTAAGGAGTTCGCCCAGTGGAAATCCAATCCAGGGAATCACCATCGACCAGCCTTCCACGCAACGCATCCGATAGATACGTTCTTCCAACGTGAACGGTTTCAATAATTCAGCGTAATCATAGACGCCCGGATTATCGCATTCACCGTCAATTTCGATTTTCCACGTCATCGACTCATCCGGAAACTCCGTGGCGTAAAGTGACGGATCGGACTTTCCAGTGCCGAATTCGTAAAAGTTGTTATAGGTTGTAATTTCCTCAAACGTACTTTTTTCTTCATCAGTCGAAAACGGGCTTTTTTTCAAATCATCATAGACTTTCAGGTCTTCGACCGGCTTTGCCAGACTGATCGTTGGCAAAGCACTGGCTAATCCAACCGAAATAGCCGTGTTTAGAAACTGGCGACGATTTTTATAGATCTTGTAATCAGTAACTTCTGACTCGGGTAAATCCCAAGGCTTTTTGTTGCGGATAAACATTTTCTCACCTCAACTTTGACTGCATTTTAGGGCTATCCAGTAATCCATACTTAAATACTTACCAGCGCCCATAAAGAATAAGACCAGCAACATCACAAAATAGGTCGCGGCAAATTCAATCCCATTGTTCAAGACAACGAAATTACCGGTTTCTGTCAGCCAGCTGTAATTACCATGTTCCTGCAAAATGGAACGCGCTTTGTCTAAACGATCGATCGCACCATCCACATTATCTGAAGCAAACGGACTCATTTTGTCATGAATTGCTTGCCAGCCATTGTGCCAATGCACGGTTGTTGCTGCGACAACCATCGTGACCATCAAGGGAACGGATACCCAGCGAACAGCTAGTCCCAAAATTAAGGCAATCGCACCAAAGTATTCGGCACCCCAAGCCATATAGGCCATTACTTCCGGGAAAGGCAGACCGAGACCCCAATCGGGGTTAGCAAACCAGTTGATGGTATTTTCAAGAGAGCTGTCAGCATCAAACGGATTCCATTTGTTGTTGGCAGCTACCCAGAAAACAGGTGCAAGGTATAGACGTAACAACACAGGCGCCAAAAAATCAGCGGCACGCGTTTTGTTCAAAAGGTTTTGGAGACCCTGAGCTAAGCCACATATCGACATTGTTGTTCTCCTTTTGCAAACAGGGGCTCTGATGAGCCCCTATCTGTGTCCATTAAAGCGGGATAATGACTTATTTGTCACCACCACATTTCGCTTCACCACATTTGCCTTCATCTGTTTTCATGTCTTCGCCGCAAGAGCCTTCTTCAGCTTTTTTATCGGCACCACATTTGGCTTCACCGCATTTACCTTCTTCAGTTTTCTTTTCAGCACCGCATTTCGCTTCACCACACTTACCTTCTTCACCGTGATGTTCAGCTAACTGCATGTAACCACTAGAAAGTTCTGCGGAGGCGAATGGGTTGGCTTCAGCACTAGCGATGCTAGGAGACAGAGCCAGACCCGCAGTCATCGCAGCACTGGCAGCAATAGCAATTGATGTTTTCTTTGTTGTAGCCATGGTTTATTCCTTTTTGGTTTGAATATCAAAAAACAACCAGCCATTCATCAGCCAGTCTTGCTAACATAGACTTTTGTGATAAAGATTTGTTACACACGGAATGAAAAAAAACTACGCGTCAACAAAATCAGATGAAAAGGCACTTATAGAAGGCCTTCTGAACGGCGACGCTGCAAGCTTCGAATTCGTAGTTACTGAGTATCACAGTATTATGTTGTCGGTCTCACGCGCCATTGTGGGTGAAGCCTTCGCTGACGAAGTGGTTCAGGAAGCGTGGATATCGGCTATTAAAGCATTGCCCAAGTTTGAGGGTCGCTCCAGTCTCAAAACGTGGCTTTTACATATCACCAGTAACGGTGCCAAAACCCGTCTCAGACGAGAGAGCCGTCAGTTATCGCTTGATGATGGCTGGGAAGCTGAACCAGGTAGTAAATTTGATCACACAGGACATCGTATAGATGATGTGTTGCCATGGAATATCGATACCCCGGAAGCATTGTTGGAAAACGAGCAACTCAAACAGGTTATCGAAAGCTGTTACCAACAACTTCCACCAAACCAGCGTGCCGTGTTGACGATGTATGATATGGAAGGATTTGAAATGTCAGAAGTTTGTAACATTCTGGATCTTTCTGCGTCTAATGTGAGAGTCCTTCTTCATCGAGCACGGACAGCAGTGCATCACAGTATAGATAATTATCGGGAAAGTTAGAAAAATGTTTGAGTGTAAAGATATCGCTGAAGAAGCAAGCAACTACTTAGATGGTGACCTGCCACTGGGTAAACGGGTTGGTTTGTTTTTCCATTTAGTGATTTGTAGCTGTTGTCGTGCTTATATGCAGCAAATTCGTCAGACAATCAAGACCGTCGCCGTGATGCGTCCGCGTGAACATAATCAGGTTGATACCCATGCCCTGGCAGAGCAACTGCGCGGGCTGTCACAGAAAGATTCGTAACAACCCGCTCAATTTTATTTCTGGTATTTTTCTTTCCACTCGCTATAAGGCATGCCGTAAACGAACTCACGTGCTTTGTCATAATCCATCTCGACGCCCTTTTCTTCCGCGGCAGCAAGATACCATTTAGACAGGCAGTTACGGCAAAAGCCTGCCAGATTCATCAAATCGATATTCTGAACATCCGTGTTTTCACGCAAATGCTCCAACAGGCGTCTGAATGCCGCTGCTTCAAGTTCAGTTTGAGTCTGTTGATCCATGATAATCCTCTTCATATAAAAAACATTTAACCGTATGACTGCGGCTTAATTGGGTTAAGTCCGGATACGTTTCGCGACACTTTGACATCACATGTGGGCAGCGCTGGTGAAAGTGACAACCTTTAGGCGGATTAGCCGGTGACGGTAATTCCCCTTCCAATCTGACTGTTTCCTGTCGAGTATCGGCATCAATTGATGGCACTGCTGCCAGTAAAGCTTGCGTATAGGGGTGTTTGGGTGATTTCAGCACCTCATCACGATGCCCCTGCTCAACAATCCGTCCCAGATACATAACGGCAACCCGATGTGCTAAGTAATCCACCACAGCAATATTGTGCGTAATAAATAAATAGGACAGACCAAACTCATGCTGAATATCACGCAGCAGGTTTAAAATCTGCGCCTGCACAGACACGTCAAGTGCACTGGTCGGCTCATCACAGATAATCACATCGGGTTCGGCAGCCAGGGCTCTGGCAATGCAGATACGTTGGCGTTGACCACCTGAAAACTCATGCGGATAACGATGTTTAATATCGGGCCTTAAGCCTACTCGCTCCAGTAACTCATCTACCTTGCGATCCTTTTCCTGCGGATCCTTTATTGCTGAGGTCAGCATGCCCTCTTCAATAACTTGATTAACGGTCATCCGAGGATTCATTGATGAATATGGATCCTGGAAAATGATCTGTAAGGATGAGCGGGTTCGTTTTAAGGCTTTTTCACTAAGCCCATTAAGCACATCACCCTGAAAGCGGACTTTCCCTGAGGTAATAGGCACTAACTGTAAAATGCCTTTCCCCACGGTAGTCTTACCACAACCGGACTCGCCCACTAAAGCCAGGGTCTCAGCACAGCGAAGATCCATAGTGATGTCATCGACTGCTTTTATATGGCCAACCGTCCGTTGCAAAATACCTTTCTTGATGGGGAAATGTACTTTCAATCTATCAACTTCAAGTAAGGCAGTGTCAGTGGGCACTACCTCAGACAATTTGGAGCTGCTCACATGGAGGTCTTTTTGGATCTGCTCTGATTGTATTGCCGGATCGTAGAGATGACATCGCACACCGTGTCCGTCATTATCAATCCACTTTGGCGCTGCATCGTGACAATGCTGCCATGCAAATTCACAACGATCGGCAAACCGACACGCTTTAAACACTTGGTTTAGTGGCGGTACTGTGCCTTTAATAACCGTCAGTTTTTGTTCGCGTTTACGTTCTGAAGGTAAGGCTTCAAATAATTTACGGGTGTAAGGATGCTGAGTATCGTTAAAGAATTGTTCTCTACTCGCGGTTTCAACAATTTCACCGGCATACATGACTGCTACATGATCTGCCATTTGAGCAACGACACCCAAATCATGACTAATCAGTAATATCGCCATGCCGGTTTTCAGCTGAATCGCTTTAAGTAAATCCAAAATTTGTGCCTGGATAGTGACATCCAATGCTGTGGTCGGTTCATCAGCAATCAAGAGTTCTGGGTCGCCCGCCAGAGCCATCGCAATCATTACGCGCTGTTTCATCCCACCGGAAAGCTGGTGAGGATATTCTTTAATACGCTGACTCGGGTCCGGAATGCCAACCGATTTTAATAATTCTATCGAACGGTCATAAATCGCCTTTTTATCCATATCGAAATGCCAGTCGAGCACTTCTGCAATCTGTTGCCCTACGGATAACACTGGATTCAGCGAACTCTGCGGTTCCTGAAAAATCATCGATACCCTACGACCACGGATCTTTTCCATCTCCGCTTCCGACAAGGGCAGTAGATCCTGGCCAGCAAGTTTTACCTCACCGGCGACAATCCGACTTGCCGGATAAGGATTAAGTCGAAGCAAAGACAACGCTGTCATTGATTTACCACAACCTGACTCACCAAGGAGCGCAAACGTCTCCCCACGACGAATGGTGAAACCGACACCATCTACGGCTTTGAAAGGCTGTTCATCATGTCCAAACCAGGTCTTCAGCCCTTTCACTTCCAACAGCATGTCGCTCATCGTGCCCCCTGCATTCTGGGATCAAAGGCATCGCGAACGACATCGGCAAACAAGTTGGCTGCTAGCACCAAAATAAACATGGATATAAAGGCCGCGGTTAATGACCACCACACAACCGGATCTCTTGCCATTTCCAGCCGTGCACTGTTGATCATATTGCCCCAGCTAATCATTGAGGGGTCGACCCCAACCCCAACGTAAGACAAAACCGCTTCAGCCAATACCAGACCGCTAAAATCAAGTACTACGGCAATCATCACCAGATGCATTAAATTGGGCAAAATGTGTTTATGCAGGATACTGAAGTTACTTGCACCTAAAGCACGCGATGCCAGGACATACTCAGCTTCACGTAATTTGAGTGTTTCAGCTCGCAAAATACGACATAATCCGGTCCAGCTGGTAACACCTAAAATGATGCACAAAAACAAGAGACGCATATCAGCTCGTTCGGCAATCGTCTCAAATTGCTCTGGGTTATTGTTCATATAGACTTGCAGAATCAATACTGCTGCGGCGATCAACAAGACGCCGGGAATCGAATTCAATGTGGTGTAAACATATTGGATAACATCGTCAATCCAGCCACGGAAATAACCTGCAGCGATGCCCAGCAAAATAGCCAATGGCAACATCACTAAAGTCGTTATCGTACCGATAACCAGACCTGTTCGAATGCTTTTTAATGCCTGATAAAGCACATCCTGTCCGACTTTATCTGTACCGAAGACATGGTAGTTGGCACTCAAAGCGATTAGATTTGCGGCAATCAGCACTAGAATGAACAACATCAGATAAAACGTTTGCCATGGATAGTCAGACTGCCCTTTTAAAATTCTGGAAGCCTGTGTCACGACGGAACCACCCTTTTGGCGAGAGGCTCCAAAACTATGTATGACGAAAACAAGAAATAGGATCGACACACTCATCAAAGTCGCTCTGATTATAGTTTGCTTAATATCAGCCCATTTATTTTCCGGCAGATCGAGATGAGAGGCACCGTACTCAAGTCTGGGATAATTGTATATTAGCGTCCCATCTTCGGCTGTTTGCATTTCTTTGACATAAAGCTGATGCGCGAAAGGTGCGGAATACGTTTTTTCAACTTGTTCACGTAACGGGGTCACAGCCAGATCAAATAGGCTGATTACTTCTGTTGCGTAGTGGGTTTCAGTGCCCTTGCTATCAGATTCCAGCGCCAGCCTGAAGTGAATGGAATCAGACAAGCCGATTAAGACATAACAGGCGAGAACCATGATTGAAATCATGCCACGTCTGCGTTTCAGAACACTCTTCCACGGTGTGATCAGATGTGGTCGTTTTCTTACGTAAAGGACACCGGCTGCTACCACAGCCAGAAGGAAATAAATTAAAATGTCGGTCCAGAGAAATACGGGCAAAAAGGACATGAGGCGCCTTAAATTTTATTTTCTCAGACTAGAGATATCTATCTTAAGTTCTTTTGGTAAAGAAAATTCGATATCTTCGCGAAGACCTTCTTCTTCTTTTGCCGTCGATACCCCCAGTTCAGACAAACGCTTCACCACATTCTGTACTAAAATCTCAGGTGCTGACGCGCCTGCTGTAAGTCCAATCTTTTGCTTACCTTCCAGCCATTCTGATTGAACTTCATCTGCATTATCAAGCAGATATGCTGTGGTACCGAGTTTTTCTGAAAGCTCGCGTAGACGATTGGAGTTAGAGCTATTAACAGAGCCGACCACAATCACCAGGTCACAGTCTCTCGCCAGACTTTTCACCGCATCCTGACGGTTTTGAGTGGCATAGCAAATGTCATCTTTACTTGGGCCAGTGATGTTCGGAAAATGGTGACGTAAAGCATCAATCACTATTGATGTATCGTCTACTGACAGGGTTGTCTGAGTCACAAAGGCAAGACGATCGGGATTTTTGACCTTGAGGTTTGCTACATCTTCTGGAGACTCGACCAGATACATGCCACCTTCTTTCGATGTATATTGCCCCATGGTTCCCTCAACTTCAGGGTGGCCTTTATGGCCGATCAATATGCATTCCATACCCTGCTTTTCATAGCGTGATACTTCCATATGAACCTTAGTAACAAGAGGGCATGTCGCATCAAATACCTTTAAGCCACGTTGTTTTCCATCTTTCTGAACCTGTTTAGAAACACCATGTGCGCTGAAAATAAGGGTACTGTCATCAGGCACTTCATTCACTTCTTCAACAAAAATAGCGCCTTTGTCACGCAAGCCGTCGACGACATAACGGTTATGCACTACTTCGTGGCGAACATAAATCGGTGCACCAAATAATTCCAGCGCTCTCTCAACAATATCTATGGCACGGTCTACTCCGGCACAAAAACCACGCGGATTTGCGAGGATTAATTCTTTCATTACAACACTGCCTTGGGATATGAGCCCAAAATTCTGAACATAGAAGATTCCTGCTCAAGCTTATCTAAAGCGTGAGCCACGGGTTTTTCATCAATATGGCCATCAATATCGATAAAAAAGACATATTCCCAGATACCTTTTCGGGAAGGTCGCGACTCAATACGAGTCATACTGATGCCACTCTCAGCCAACGGTGTCAGCAAGGTTTGCAGCGCTCCCGGTTTATTCTTGGTAGCAACCAATAATGCGGTTTTATCGACACCGGAAGGGCCGACTTCCTGACCACCTATCACGATAAAGCGAGTGGTGTTGTCGACTTCATCTTCAATATTTTTAACCAATACAGACAGACCATAAATTTCTGCCGCGCTATTAGCGGCAATTGCTGCAGAACCTTCAGGCTCAGCAGCTACTTTTTTGGCCGCTTCCGAGTTGCTGTTTAATGGCAGAAGTCGGGCATTGGGTAACTTTTCTGTCAGCCACTGTCGACATTGCGCCAGAGCTTGAGGATGTGCATAAACTGTATGTACACCACTTAAATCGGTTTCTTTGCTGAGAAGGTAATGATGAATGCGTAAAGTCACTTCACCATTAATTTTCAGCGGCGAACCTATGAAACGGTCCAGGGTATGTGACACCATGCCTTCACTTGAGTTTTCAACCGGGACAACACCGTAACAGGCATTACCAGTCTCTACCGCATGAAATACATCTGCGATTGTGCTCATTGAGTGCAGTTCGACACTGCCACCAAAATGCTTTTGTGCTGCGGCTTGCGTGAATGAACCTTCAGGACCGAGATAGGCCACATCCAACGTTTTTTCTGCCGCAAGGCAAGCCGACATAATTTCACGGAACAATCGCGCCATTTCCCGGGATGATAATGGTCCTTCGTTTCGCTCCATCACATTCCTAAGCACCATCGCCTCACGGTCAGGGCGATAGAAATCAGTGTTTTCACCGTTTTCTATTTTTACCCTTGCGACTTCCTGAGCCATTGCAGTACGCTCGTTTAGCAATTGTTGAATCGTTAAATCGATATCATCAATTTTCTGGCGAATTTGTTCTAGCGCTTTTTGCTCTTTCATCAGCGGTAATTATCCGTGTTGACGCTCGAAGTCGTTCATAAAGGCTATCAAGGCATCAACTCCTGACTCAGGCATTGCGTTGTATATACTTGCACGCATTCCACCTAAATCCCGATGCCCTTTCAGGGTCAGAAGGTTTTGCTCAGCCGCCTGATTGAGAAATAGTTTATCAAGACTATCATCTGCCAGTGTGAATGGAATATTCATCCATGAGCGGTAACGTTTATCGACCGGGTTAGCATAAAATTCACTGTTATCAATTTTCTGATACAGCTTGTCTGCTTTGCGCTGATTAACTTCAGCCATGCCTTCTAAACCACCCTGCTGTTTCAGCCACTCAAATACCAGACCGGCCAGATACCAGCTGTAGGTGGCGGGAGTATTAAACATCGAGCCGTTGTCAGTATGAACCTGATAGTTAAGCATTGTTGGTGTACCCGGTAATACCTCACCCATCAAATCCTTGCGGATAATGACAATGCAAAGTCCTGCCGGACCGATATTTTTCTGTGCGCCAGCGTAAATCATTCCAAAGCGGCTAACATCAATGGGCCGCGATAAAATAGTCGAAGACAAATCAGCCACTAAGGGCACATCACCCACATCAGGGATAGCATCAAATTCCAGTCCGTGAATCGTCTCATTTGGCGTGTAGTGCACATAGGCCGCATCTGGAGACAAATGCCATTCCGTTGGGTCGGCAATCGTTGTAAAACGGTTAGCCGTTGAGTCTGAGACGATGTTCACATCACAAAAACCGCGTGCTTCTTTAATCGCTTTGCCTGACCAGGCACCGGTATTAAAGTAGTCTGCTTTGGTTTTACCCCGCAACAGATTCATTGGAATCATTGGAAATTGCAGCGATGCGCCGCCTTGTAAAAACAGCACGGCATAGTCATCCGGTATTGCCATTAGCTCACGTAAATCAGCTTCAGCTTTTTGCGCGATCGAGGTATATTCCGGACCACGATGACTCATTTCCATCACTGACATACCTGAACCCTGCCAGTCGAGCATTTCCTGCTGTGCTTGTTTCATCACGGCATCCGGCAACATGGCCGGGCCGGCACTAAAGTTATAGGCTCTCAAAATTACGCTTCTGTATCAGAATCTTCGTCACCAGCGGATAGTTCCGCCTCTTCATCACCAACGGGTATTTCGGCGTCTTCCTCGTCTTCCAGTACACGCTCGACCCCAACCAGTTTTTCATTTTTGCTGAGGTTGATAAGTCGTACGCCTTGCGTATTCCGTCCTACCATTGAGACATCTTTAACCGGTGTACGGACCAGTGTGCCCCCATTGGTAATCAGCATGATCTGATCCTCTTCGCTGACTTGAACGGCACCGACAACATTACCGTTACGATCTGATGTTTGGATCGAGATAATACCTTGACCTCCACGGCCCTGTACGCGGTATTCAGCAAGCTGGGTACGCTTACCATAACCAAACTCAGTTGCCGTCAGAATAGCCCCTTCTTCCTGGGCAATAATCAACGAGATAATTTTTTCATCATCTCTGATTCGCATACCGCGAACACCACGCGAAACACGTCCCATTGAACGGACATCCATCTCAGGGAAACGAATGACTTTACCGGTCGAACTGAACAGCATGATGTCTGACATACCATCGGTCACGGCGACATCAACTAATTGATCGTCTTCTTTCAGATCAACAGCAATGATGCCATTGGCACGAGGGCGAGAGTAATCAACCAAAGGCGTTTTCTTCACAGTACCTGAGGCTGTTGCCATAAAGATAAACTTGTCTGCTTCAAACTCACGAATCGACAACACCGCATTAATGCGTTCACCATCTTCTAACGGCAACAGGTTGACGATAGGCTTACCACGTGCAGTTCGTCCGCCCTGTGGCAGTTCGTAGACTTTTTTCCAGTAAACCTTACCGGCACTGGAGAAACACAATAACGTGTCATGGGTATTGGCTATAAACAGATGTTCAATAAAGTCTTCATCTTTCATTGAAGTGGCGGCTTTGCCTTTACCACCCCGTTTTTGCGCCTGATAGGTGCCGAGTTGCTGCGTTTTCGCGTAGCCGGCATGAGACAACGTAACAACCATTTCTTCTTCAGTAATCAAGTCTTCCAAAGTCAGGTCGAGATGATTAGCCAGAATTTCTGTACGACGTTCGTCGCCATATTCAGCGTTGATAGCCACTAATTCTTCACGAATCACAGCCATCAGATTGTCTGGATCACTCAAAATAGCGAGTAATTCACCAATCAGGTCCAGTACTTCACGGTATTCCTGAAGAATCTTGTCTTGCTCTAGACCCGTCAGGCGATGAAGGCGCATATCCAGAATGGCTTGGGCCTGGACCGGTGACAAATAATATAAGTTATCTACCAGACCAAACTGTGCAGCAAGGTCTTCCGGACGTGATGCTTCCGCACCCGCTTCACCCAACATATCGAGAATCATTTCTGATGCCCAGCCGCGAGACAATAATCCTTCTTTTGCCTCTGCCGGATTGGGTGACGCCTTAATCAGCTCGATAACTTCATCTATATTTGCAAGTGCTGTAGACAGGCCTTCCAGAATATGGGCGCGATCACGGGCTTTACGCAAGTCGAATATAGAGCGGCGCGTCACAACTTCGCGACGATGACGGATAAAGGCAGCGAGAATATCTTTCAGATTGAGAGTACGTGGCTGACCATCAACGATAGCGACCATATTGATACCAAATACAGTCTGCATCTGAGTTTGCTGATACAGGTTATTGAGCACAACTTCCGGCACTTCACCGCGACGCAGCACGATAACCATACGCATGCCGTCTTTATCAGACTCATCACGTAGCGCCGTGATGCCATCAATTTTCTTTTCTTTGACCAGTTCCGCAATTTTTTCCAGCAGACGCGCTTTGTTGACCTGGTAAGGCAACTCTTTGACTACGATACTTTGCTGGCCATTTGCCTCATTGGTTTCAATATCAGCACGGGCGCGAATATGAACACGGCCGCGGCCTGTGGCATAAGCTTCAGCTATACCGCGCGCACCGTTGATAATAGCTGAGGTCGGAAAGTCAGGGCCTGGAATATGCTCCATTATTTCCGCAATGCCGATCTCCGGATTGTCTATCATCGCGACAGCGGCATTGAGCACTTCTGTCAGATTATGCGGCGGAATGTTGGTCGCCATACCCACTGCGATACCGGATGAACCGTTAACCAGTAAAGCCGGAATTTTAGTCGGCAGGACGGAAGGTTCATGCTCTGATTCATCGTAGTTGGCAATGAAGTCAACGGTTTCTTTTTCAAGATCCGCCAGCATTTCATGGGTGATTTTCGCCATGCGCACTTCGGTGTAACGCATCGCCGCCGGTGAGTCACCATCGACGGAGCCAAAGTTACCCTGACCATCAACCAGCATATATCGCATGGAGAATGGCTGTGCCATACGAACCATAGTGTCGTATACCGCTGTATCACCGTGAGGGTGATATTTACCGATGACGTCACCGACAATACGCGCTGATTTTTTGTAAGGGCTGTTCCAGCTATTACCCAGCTCGCGCATCGCATACAAAACCCGGCGGTGCACCGGTTTTAATCCATCGCGAACATCCGGTAACGCACGTCCTACGATAACGCTCATCGCGTAATCGAGGTACGATTGCTTCATCTCGGTTTCGATACCTATCGAATCCAGTTCTAAGGCAATTTCACTCATCTATTAGATCGTCCTAGTAACGCACAGGGGAAACTTATTCATCAAAGAGTAATCCTACCACTACCGGCGATTTCCTGCACGCTAAACTCTAACTGCTACCTAGCATCAACTTTTGCAAAATATCCGCTAAAATCCTGCTCCAAGGTCGTCAGAAGCTCCCAAACCCCCTGTTTCCATCCCATCACAACCTTGCCCGGCGTTGCTTCTTCAATATCGACATCAGCTCGTAAACCGGTCTGAAACACCATATTCTGGGGTTGATCTGACGCACTCATAAAGAATTGCATTTCCACCACAGCCTGTGGTGAGTAGGCCGCACGTTTCTCGCCATACAATGCGGTCACAGCAGATTCCAATACGTAATCCGTTTCAATTGAATCGTCGGTCACCACCTGACTGAATAAACCCGTTTTTTGTAACCAGCGACGCAGTTGATTGGTGAACATGTCGTTTGGTGCCGAAAAAAATTCATGTGGTGGCTGTGAGCGGTATTCATTCTCACCTACCCGAAAAACAATTGTTTTGTTTTCAAAGTGAGGAACGACGCGCACCGGCTTAATAAGCAGAACCCGATCACGCGCGAACTCAGTGGTAACGCTACCGCGATCAACATCAATGACATAATAATGAGGTGTGTCATCGTCCTCTTCACCGCCCCCCCAACTAAAACAGGCTGATAACATCAAAGACAAGACAATAATCAACAGCGGTTTGTGTGTGTGAAAAGCTTTATTCAAAATGACTCCTAATCATCTATTATCAAGACAAAACTAAAAACCAAGGCCGGAGTGCCGATATACTACTCAGCAGAACGTCGACAGGCTCAATGAGATTTTAATGGAAAACCTGAAAACAAAAATTCGTGATATTAGTGATTTTCCCAGACCGGGCATCAATTTTAAAGATATCACACCACTGGTGCAGGATCCTGCGACTCTTCGAGAATGTGTAGAAAAACTAATCGCACCTTATAAGAATGTGAAAATCACTGCTATTGCGGGTATGGAAGCGCGCGGTTTTATTTTCGGTTCACTGGCTGCCTGGGAACTGGGGGTTGGTTTTATTCCGCTACGTAAACCGGGAAAGCTACCTTACGATGTGCAAAAAGTGGATTATGATCTGGAATATGGGCAGGCCACATTAGAAGCACATATCGATGCCATTAGTCCCGGCGATAAAATCCTATTGATTGATGATGTGTTAGCAACAGGCGGTACGGCTAAAGCCAGTTGTGATTTAGTTGAAATACTTGGTGGCGAGGTTATCGCGTGCGCCTTTGTCATTGAACTCGGCTTCCTTAATGGGCGTTATCAACTAAGTAACTATCCTATCCACACTTTACTGACTTACTAACTATGCGAAAAATCTTTTTCATCACTCTTATCTTTGCCCTCCCCGTATCGGCAGAACAGTTTCAGGCGCCGGTGACAGATACACAGTGGCAGGTAATTGAGTCACCTCTGGAATGCTCTCTGATGCAAACGATTCCCGACTTTGGTAAAGCCGGTTTTTATCGTCGCAATGGCGGTGGTTTGTCACTGACTTTTAACACTCACTCTCATGCAGCAAAACAAGACAAGGTACGATTTCAAATAGCAGCTGCACCTTGGCAAAACAGTGATGACCGTCATACGCTTGTCTCTAAACCTACTCATACCGGTCAAACAGAGTTTTCAATCGATGGCGTTTTAGCTCAGCAAGCCTTATCTCAAATGCAGGAAGGCCGCTTTCCGGTAATCGAGTACCGCTCACAGTCCTATAGCAACGAAGTCACTGTGATGTTATCCACTATCAAATTCAATGATTCAATGGACTCCTTCCAGCAGTGTCTGAGTAATCTGCATGCAGACACTTTCGATGAAATCAGTAAGCTCACTGTTTACTTCGAACTCGAACAGGCAGAACTTACGCCTGCGGCGAAAAAGGCACTGTCGCGTCTCGCTGATTATGCCAAGGTCGATGACACGATCAGACAGATTAGAATTGCCAGCCATACCGATAACCATGGGCGTCGCCGTCTAAACGGACCTCTATCAGATGCCAGAGCATTAAACATCAAACGTTTCCTGATAAACGAATACGAAATTCCCGAGACTTTAATCAGTATCAATTCCTATGTTGATGTTAAGCCTGCTGCAAGCAATAAAACACCGCTTGGCAGAGCAAAAAACCGTCGTGCGGAAATTACACTCATTCGTTAACCCTTCCCGCTGACATCAAATGATGTCACCATTGAGGATTGTTTGTCGATGCTCCTCTGAGCCAAGGTAAGGAATGAATCAAGAAGCTGTTGTCGCCCTATCGATGATCGGTATTGTTGCGATTGTCTGTCAGTGGTTTGCGTGGTGGATAAAACTCCCAGCAATCGTGTTTTTGTTAATTGCAGGTATTGTACTTGGTCCCCTGACAGGCTGGCTTGATCCGGAAGCCTTGTTTGGTGATTTACTGTTTCCGATGGTGTCGCTAGCTGTTGCCGTCATATTATTTGAAGGCAGTCTTACCCTTCGGTTTGAAGATATCCGGGGCTTACAGAAAGTTGTCAGGAATATTCTCACCATTGGCGTGATGATTACCTGGAGTTCCATTGCTGTCGCAACGCATTACCTACTGAATTTCTCCTGGGGTTTATCAATTCTTTTTGGCGCCATCATGGTAGTAACGGGGCCAACCGTGATTGTACCGATGCTAAGAACAGTCCGACCTAACGCTAAGATTTCAAACGTCCTACGATGGGAAGGAATTGTAATTGACCCCCTCGGTGCCATTCTGGCGGTATTAGTATTCGAAGTTATACTCTCGATCCAGCTACAGGGACATGCGTCAGTCGGCCATACCATTTATATGTTCGGCAAAACACTTGTGGTAGGCCTCTCTATCGGCGCCCTCACCGGTTACCTGTTTGGCATTGTTCTACGTAAACACTGGTTGCCAGAGTATCTTCACAATGTCACCACATTGGCTTTAGTGTTCGGAACATTTGCCATCTCCAATGAGATTTCTGAAGAGTCAGGTTTGTTAACCGTCACAGTGATGGGTATCTGGCTGGCAAACATGAAAAACGTATCCATGGAAAATATTCTGGACTTTAAAGAAGATCTCAGCATTTTGCTGATTTCCGGTCTATTTATCTTACTTGCTGCAAGGTTAAACTTTGAGGCCTTCCAGCAACTGGGAATGGGCACTGTCATGCTATTTTTGTTCATCCAGTTCATTGCTCGTCCCGTAAAAGTGTTTTTGTCGACGATTGGCTCTGATCTGACCTGGCAGGAAAAAAGCATGATCAGCTGGATTGGACCACGCGGTATCGTGGCAGCTGCGATATCAGCACTGTTTGCTCTGCGCTTACAAGACATTGGCGTTGAAAATGCTGAACTGCTGGTACCGTTGGCCTTTGCCATCATTATCGGGACGGTTCTGCTGCAAGGCTCAACTGCTAAGTTCATTGCTAAACGGTTAGGTGTTGCAGAACCTGATGACAGTGGTTTTTTGATTATTGGTGCAAACACTGTAGCCCGAGTCATAGCTCAAGCTTTAAAAGATAATGGCTTCAGAACGCGTTTAACCGATGGAAGTTGGACTAATGTTAAAGAAGCTAGAATGAAAGGACTAGATACCTATTTCGGGAACGCTGTGTCTGAACATGCTGACCGCCATCTGGATCTGATAGGGTTAGGTCAGGCACTCGCTTTAACACCACAAAGCGAATTGAATGCACTGGCCGGACTCAGATACAAAAACGAATTTGGCAGCAATCAGATCTATTTTCTCTCCACCGACAAGGAAAAAGACAAAGAACGCAGCGAATCCAAGTCTCGCAAAGCGGTCAGTCATGATTCACATGTCCTTTTCGGTGACGAAATCACCTATGCCAAACTGGCGAGTCAGATTTCGCGTGGTGCCAAAGTGAAACAAACTAAGCTAACTGAAACCTTCACTTTTGAAGATTATCTCGAGCAGCATGGCCGTCGTGTCACCCCTTTGTTTGCTTTCAATGCCCGACGAAGACTCCGGTTTTTTACTGCAGCAGACAATCCACAGCCAGAAACAGGATGGACAGTGGTGTCTTTAGTTCAGGACAACACCGATCCCGCTCCGAGTGAAGTCGAGGCGCCGACTAATGATGACGGGAATTTGGATGAAAATCGCCTGCCCTCATAAACCAAGTTGCTTGAATTAAACCAAAGATCTGCCAAGGATGGCCGATAGATCGAATACAAACCCAAAAGAATATGCTGAAACAATATGGCTGAAAGAGAAAAACAAGACATCGATAAAGCAGAAGGCAATGAAGCTGAAAATGAAGGCGAAACAAAAGGTGGAAAAAAAGGACTCAGCACCGCTTTATTAATCAAAGTAGCTATTGGTTTGTCGGTGGTGCTAATTGCACTGATGGTATTTTTATTCTTTTTCAGGAACGATGACAGCACTTCAGAAAAGGCCGCTCAGGAAATGGTTGAACAAAC
>NZ_CBFHHW010000004.1:70081-73614 GCF_965655755.1 Methylophaga sp.
CAGAATCCAATATGGGCGAGAGTGAACTTGAATTGCCTGCAACCCCTGATGATGACAAATCTACTGAAAGTGCCAGTGGTGAAAAAGCAGGGTCAATGGAATCAGCAGAAAAAGCATTGACACAGATGATTAAATTACAGGAACAAATTTCTACGCTCCAAAAAGAAAAACAAGCGCTGGCGTCTCAGGTGGAAGCGTTAACCAAAGAAAACAGTGAGTTGAAGAATGAAATTGAAGTATATACCCGAGAAATGTCTTCTCCTGATGTCCCTTTGGATCAACTCATCAATACACCTAATTTACCGCGTGATTATCAACGTGATGATTATGCCAACACGCCAAAATTCGACCTGGAACCTAAGTGGGGAGAATTTGAATCCCCATCATCTGCGGGAAGATAATAATGGCTTTATTGCCAGAGACTTTTTAAGTCCTGTGTGGTTTGCCGATAATCGTCTGCCAGAGTAATAGCAGTGATCATTGCAACAGATCCGACACCGGTCGTTTTCAACTGCTTTGCCCGTTCATGATTGATGCCACCAATGGCCACAACCGGATATTTTCCTTTCAGTAAATGAACCCATTGATGGAGACGCTCAATTCCCTGCGGTGAGAACGGCATCTGTTTGCTCGTCGTTTCAAAAATAGGACCTAAAGCAACATAACTCGGGTTAACCGCTAAAGCCCTTGCCAACTCCCAATAGGAATGAGTTGAAATGCCTAAGCGTAAACCAGCATCGGCAATTTTTCCCAAATTGGCATCATGCAAATCTTCCTGGCCCAGATGCACACCATAAGCACCGTGTTCAATGGCTAATTGCCAGTGATCATTAACGAAGAAATTGACCGATTTTTTATCCAGATAAGAAATGGCCATTTTGATCTGCTTTTTCGTTTCTGCATCGGCCTTGTCTTTAATCCGAAGCTGGATTGTTTCAATGTCTTCCTCAACCAGTTTTTGAACCCAATCAACATTATCTACAACCGGATAAATCCCCAAACGTTCGGGACATGATGGAAAAGAATACTGCTGTCCGATCAGCTCTGACCGATAGCAAAGCTTGGGGATATCCTGTAATTCCAGCTCAAATTGGCTGTGAGTGATAACGTGATAAGGTCCTGAGCGCTGTGACAAACGGATACCCCGTGAAATATAAGCTTTAGCTAACACTACGGCATCGCGAATATCCTGGCCCGCAGCAAGCTGTGAGGCAATGGCTGATGCTAATACACAACCAGTTCCCCTGACATCAACGCTGTGTTTATCCTGATAACAATAAAATGAAGCAAGCTCGGATACAAAAAATTCAGTGGCATAACGGCTCGCTGAATGGCCGCCTTTTACCAGGCAGGCTTCTAACCCCCTCTCTCTGAGTGCTGCGACAGACTCTTCTGTTGAAGCCTCCACTGCCGAAAGCTGATGCAGTTCAGGGATGTTAGGGGTCAGCAGCGTGATATAGGGAAACAGGTGATCCACAATATAGCTTTGCACATCGTTATCCACTGTCACACCGCCGCTGCTAGTGGTCAAAACTGGATCAACAACCACTGGAATATCTGGGTGTTGCTGCAGTATTGTCAGTACGGTTTCTGCAATCGTCACGTTAGGAATTAAGCCGATTTTAATCGCTTTAATATCAAAATCCTCGACGCAATTATGATATTGAGCCAGCAGTTTTTCTGCATTGACAGCCCCCATCGCAGTCAATCCGACACTGCTTTGCTCTGTCATCGCTGTAATCAACGGTAAGGGATGACAATCATGATGTTGGACTGTGGCAATATCGGCAGCCACCCCTGCGCAACCTTGTGGATCTAAACCACCAATCAATAAAACAGCTGGTTTAGCCATGTTGTTGCCAGATGGGTTGATCGAGAGTGGGTGTACTGGGTTTGGCATTATCACGTTTTGGCATCACACCCGCTTCATAGGCAAGACGACCGGCGTTAATGGCATCCGCGAAAGCATACGCCATAATTTCAGGCTCCAAGGCTTCTGCCACAGCCGTATTGAGTAAAATGCCATCAAAGCCCATTTCCATTGCCTGCACTGCATCAGACGGTTTACCAATGCCAGCATCGACTAGCAAGGGAAGTTCAGGCAAACGTTCACGTAAGGTTTTAAGTGCATACGGATTCAACAAGCCCTGACCTGTTCCAATCGGAGCGCCCCATGGCATCAACACTTCGCATCCCAATTCCGCTAATTTTTGACACACGACCAAATCATCCGTGGTGTAGGGGAATACCTTAAAGCCATCTTCAATCAGAATTTTTGTGGCCTCCACCAACATAAACGGATCCGGCTGCAGGTTATAACTATCCCCCATCACTTCAAGCTTGATCCAGTCGGTATCAAACAGTTCGCGCGCCATATGCGCTGTTTTAACCGCTTCTTTGACGCTGTAACAGCCCGCGGTATTTGGTAATAGGTGACAGTTGAGATCCTCAATCATCTGCCAGAACTGATTGCCGCTTTTAGTATCGGATGGAATCTGCCTGCGTAACGATACAGTAATCACCTCAGCTCTTGAGGCACGAATCGCATCGATCATCACTTTCGGTGACGGGTAGAGAGCAGTACCGATAAACAAACGACTTCCCAGCTCCTGTCCATAGACTTTCCAATTAGATGCCTGCTTCATCCTAACCTCCACTTATCGGTGACATAATATCGACCTGATCACCGCTGTTAAGACGGGTATCTGACCAGCTTGATTTAGGCACAAATTCGTCATTGAGAACTACCACGAAGCGCCCCCCCATCATTCCTTTGCCTTCAAGAAAACTCTGCACCGTTTGATTCGCATCAATTGTTGTCGATTCGCCATTCACTTCAATGACTGTTTGATTAGATGTCATATAGCTCTCCGAACTGCATATGCTCTTCTCGACCTTCAAGCAAATACAGCAAATCCTCTATTACTGCAGGTCCAAACAAATAGCCATGCCGGTAAAAACCGTTGATCGCATAACCCCATGTCGTTTTTTTAATCGTCGGCATGTTGTCGGGTAATCCCGGTCGGCAGTGGGCCTTCATTTCCAGGATACGTGCTTCGGCAAATCCCTTATGCAGGCTGTATAAAGCCGACATCAGTTCTAAGCCACTACGGACACTGAGCTGGGATCGATCATCACTTTCAATCACGGTGGCTCCCAGCACATATTCGTTATCAGGCCGTGGAGCTAGATAAAAAGGATAACGTGGATGCATCAAACGAATCGCATGCTGAAAATTTACTTCCGGTGCATGAACACGAATCACTTCGCCACGAACGCTGCGTAAGTCCTGCATGTTCGGCTTGGCACCATTACCTCGACAGTCCAACACCGCATCAAAATGACCAGCATTGATACTGAAGTACTTCTGACAAAGTGCTGAAATTTCAGCATCATCCAATAAACCTATTTCGTCTGTCTGATGCCACTCACATTGCCTGGCCAGTATGTCGCCAATCTGCTGATACAGTTGTCGGTTATCAATACAGGCCTCTCGTTCAAACAACAAAGCCTGATCAAAGTTTTCACTCAGA
>NZ_CBFHHW010000004.1:73713-81633 GCF_965655755.1 Methylophaga sp.
ACGACCAAGGTACCTTTATCACAATAGAACACTGGCTCTGCTAACTCTTTTAGCCAAATTGGCCAAAGCGCGTACGAACGCAACCCAAGGATTTTCACCATCGGTTCTGCCGCCACAGCTTCTGTTGCAGGCGCTACCATTGATGCAGCCACATAGCCGGCACTGTCACTGCCCTCTCTGTCATCTTTAGACAGGATAGCCACATAATGACCGGCCTGAATCAGTCGCCAGGCTGTCAGGCGACCGATCAGACCACTTCCTATTATCAGATATCGTTTCATTTTCGATTTATATCAACGATTCAAGATCAAACCTGGTGGTAAATTTTACTGCCACCTTCCTTGAATTCCTGAGATTTCTCAGCAAATGCTGCCTTAACGTCGTGAGAAATTTTCATTGAGCAAAACTTTGGGCCACACATAGAACAAAAGTGAGCCACTTTTGCTTTTGGTTGTGGCAAGGTTTCATCATGGAATTCACGTGCTGTGTCCGGATCCAGACCAATGTTGAACTGATCTTCCCAACGAAATTCGAAACGTGCTCTTGAAATAGCATCATCACGAATTTCAGCACCCGGATGACCTTTCGCCAGATCCGCTGCGTGAGCAGCAATCTTGTAAGTAATGATACCGGTCTTAACATCATCTTTATTTGGCAGCCCCAAGTGCTCTTTTGGTGTCACATAACAGAGCATGGCTGTACCGAACCAGCCAATCATAGCGGCACCAATGCCTGATGTAATGTGGTCATAGCCGGGAGCGATATCCGTCACCAGTGGGCCCAAGGTGTAAAAAGGTGCTTCGTGACATACTTCCAATTGCAGATCCATATTTTCTTTGATCTTGTGCATAGGTACGTGACCCGGTCCTTCAATCATCACCTGAACATCATGTTTCCATGCTATCTGGGTCAATTCACCCAAGGTTTTTAACTCAGCAAATTGAGCCTCATCATTGGCATCAGCTTGAGACCCCGGACGCAGACCATCACCTAAAGAGAAAGAGATGTCATACGCTTTCATGATTTCACATATATCTTCGAAATGCGTGTACAGGAAGCTTTCTTCATGATGTGCCAGACACCATGCCGCCATGATTGAGCCACCACGCGACACAATACCGGTAGTACGGTTAACCGTTAGCGGGATATGTGATAAGCGCACACCAGCATGGATAGTAAAGTAATCCACACCCTGCTCTGCCTGCTCAATCAAGGTGTCACGATAGACTTCCCAGGTCAGGTTTTCGGCAATACCATCCACTTTTTCCAGCGCCTGATACAAAGGTACGGTACCAATCGGCACTGGTGAGTTACGAATGATCCATTCGCGGGTTTGGTGAATGTGTTTACCGGTCGATAAATCCATCACAGTGTCACCACCCCAACGGGTACTCCACACCATTTTCTCGACTTCTTCTTCAATCGATGACGTGGTGGCTGAGTTACCAATATTAGCGTTAATTTTGACCAGGAAGTTCCGACCAATAATCATCGGTTCTGCTTCTGGGTGGTTGATGTTGGCGGGAATAATCGCGCGACCCTCGGCTACTTCTACACGCACATATTCCGCTGTGATGGTGTGTTTCATACCTTCAGGCAGTTCACCCTTTTGTGCCAGTGCTTCACGCCCCATGCTCTCACGAATAGCAATGTATTCCATTTCCGGCGTTACGATGCCCTGACGTGCGTAGTGCATCTGGCTGACATTACCGCCAGCTTTGGCGCGTGAGGGCATACGACGGTTCTCAAACAAAGGAATATCAAAATCCTGAGCATTCTGATCACGCGTGTATTTTGAGCTGAATTCGCTCAGTTGCTCGGTATCATTACGGGCATCAATCCATGCCTGACGTAACAATGGCAAACCGGCTTCAATATCAATTCTAGCAGTAGGATCGGTGTATAAACCGGAGGTGTCATAAACCAGAACGGGTTCGTTGGGTGTGCCCGGTAGATTCGGATCGGCGTTGGGTGTATCAGTCAACGCAATGCTGCGGAATGGCACGCGAATATCTTTACGACTGCCGGTAATATAGATCTTTTCGGAACCTGGTAATGGCGCGGTGGTAATACCGGTACGGTCAGTTATATCAATGACCTTATTGTTTTGTGTGGACATATCACTTTCCCCTGTCTGAAAACCAAAATCGGGGAAGATGAAATCGTTGCGCGGCTGCGAACAAGAAACGGATATACCCAAGCCATAAAAGACGGGTTGTGCAGGTATCCTGCTTGTTTCCTACGGAAGTCTTAACTTCTTCAGGTTCAACGGGTTTCATCTCAGCCATTCCGGAAAATTCCGGTCGGGCACCCCGACAAGTGACCTGCATAGTAAATCAAAACGGATTTTTTACACAAGCGCTATCTGGCACAATAACAGTATCAACTCAGATGAAAACATAGGCAGCAGCGTACTCATGGCAGACAAAACAGGGGATGAGGAAAAGGATGAATTTGCGTTATTTCGAAAAGAAATGCGCGATGCCACACCTATCCAACACGACAGTCTGCTGCAGAGCAAACCGAAACCTCAGCCCAAAGCAGGTCTGCTTCGTTCGCTTGAAGATGAGAGATCAGCGCAAGCTTTCTCAGATATGTTCGCTCCTGAAACCGTCGGGAATGAAGAATATCTGGAATATCAGGGCCAGGGTATTCAACACCGTCAGTTCGCTAAGTTGCGAGCGGGAAAAGTACACCTCGAAGCAGAGTTGGATCTGCATGGTATGACGTTAGTGAAAGCTGAACCGGCGCTTGGAGCATTTCTGGAAACCTGTCATCAGCAAAACATTCGTTGCGTCAGGGTCATTCATGGCAAAGGCTGGGGTTCAAAAGACAATAAACCTGTACTGAAAAGTAAGCTAAATCACTGGCTCCGCCAAAGCCCGTTGGTTCTGGCTTTTTGCAGCGCTACAATAGGTGATGGGGGTACCGGAGCGCTCTACGTTTTGCTCAGGCGACAGTTCACTGATTAAGATACGTCTTTACTCCTTCATGACAATCTCAAAATGTGTGCCACTATTTAAAATGTGCAAAAAAATATTCCCTAGTTCTCTATACGATCAGAATTTTTATTCCTGCCTAAGTCTTCCACTATTCAGGCTTATATCCCGGCAATAAGGTACCGGTATGCAGCAATTCGCGTAAGGTAGTCAGACCTTTCTCAACTTTGGCCAGGCCATCATCCAGCATAAGCGGATGCCCACGTTTAATAAGCGTTCGTCGCAGAGCGTGCTCATCTTCATGGTTTAGTATCATCGTGAAGTCTTGTTCTGTCGGCTGCCAGACTTCAAAAATTCCTATCCTGCCTCTGAAACCCAGTTCATTACAAGCTGAACAGCCTTCTGCACGCCAGATTTGTGCCGGCACCTCGCGCCCATGTTCCTCAAGCCATCTTGTTTCAAGATCGTTGGGTGTATCCTGCACTTTGCAATCAGTGCATAACATGCGCACCAGTCTTTGAGCAGCAACCAGCCCTAGGTTGCTCGAGATTTCGTAATCGTCTAATCCCAAGTTGCGCAATGCGGTGATAGTTCCCACCGCATCTCGGCTATGTAATGTCGCCATCACTGCCCGCCCACTCGTTGCAATACTGATGGCCGCCTGAGCAGAGGGTTCATCTCTGATCTCACCGATTAGCACATAGTCTGGATCAAGTCGGAGCATTGCATCGGTACCATTGGCGAATGTCAGGTTCTGGATCGGATTCACCTGAATCTGATTGATGCCGGGCACTTCATACTCAACAGGATCTTCCAGGGTAATGACGTGACTGTCATTCAGTTTCAACTCATGCAGCAAAGCATAGAGCGTCGTCGTTTTACCGCTTCCTGTGGGACCAGCAACCACAAACATACCTCCGGTAGCGTCCATCCAGCGCCGGATAGACTCTGCGCCCTGGTCATGGATGCCCAGTTGCTTTACTTCTTTTACTGCTTCCGGTGGTGACAGCAGGCGAAGCGCAAGCTTGTCACCCGATACACAGGGTACCGCCGTTAACCTTAGGTCCAACGCCTGATCATCAATTTCATAGCTAAAACTACCTTCATCACAACATACGCTAGGAACAGGGTCGATATTTGTTAATACCTTAAATTGGTTCACCAGCCGCTGTCCCTGCTCGATTTCAATCTCGATGGCATCGATCATTACGCCATCTATTCTCAGGCGGATTTGGTAATGTGTAGGAAACGGATCAAGATGAATATCTGTTGCTCTGGCCTTAACGGCATCACGCAACAATGCATCGGCACCCAATCCCTCATCGTCATTATAATCTTCATTTTTCGCGAATAATTGTCGAAAGTCGCCTAAAATATACTCCCGAAGACGGCGACCAAAGCGTTGCTGGGCATGATTTTCTTGGTTTGCTCGGCTATATTGACTCAAGACAGGCTCCCCGGATGACAGAATTTTCCTTAGTGTACCAAACGAGAAATTTCTTCAAAGAATGCATGGAATAAATGGCGATAGAAGTATGCACTTTCAATCTATCCGCCTCACGAGAGGACCGTTCCGCCGCCTGATGGAGCCAAAATAATGTCTATCTCTGATACTCCTTTTAACTCTATGCTCCCAAACGCTAAAGGAACATTTCATTTCCAACAGAGTCGAGATGATAGAGGTTTTCTAATAAAAAGGAGATTGTATGAAGATAAAAAGCGCTCTTATTTCGTCGCTTTTCCTGACTTCCAGCGTTTTCGCCGGTGATTCCATCACGGTTGATATGACCAATCTGCAAACCGGTGAATCAGCAGGCACAGTCACTATCAGTCAGCATCCCTTGGGCACGGTCTTCACCCCGGATATGCAAAATCTGTCGACAGGTAACCACGGTTTCCATGTACATCAAATTGCTTCCTGTGGCCCTAAGCAAAAAAACGGGAAATTGGTTCCGGGCGGTGCTGCGGGCAGTCACTTTGACCCGGCCAATACCGAACGTCATGCTGAGCCTTGGGACTTGCATGGTCACGCAGGTGACTTACCAGCTCTGTACGTTGATGATAACGGTATGGCCACACAACCCGTACTGGCACCCAAACTGACATTCAAACAAGTGAGAAACCGGTCTTTAATGGTACACATGAATGGTGATAACTATTCTGACCATCCCAAGCCATTAGGCGGCGGCGGTGCCCGTCTGGCATGCGGTGTGATTAAATAAAACTGCTCAAACTAAAAGAACCGGCAAATGAGCCGGTTCTTTTTTTATTTAACACTCAATGATAGCAGCCGGCTCCGATCGAGTGAAAATATCTTCTGTCAGACTCTCCACAAAAGCAGCATTGACAGTAACATTCTCGTACAGCCAGTAATAGAATCCCCCTTCATACACTTTATAACGCCACTCATAGTGGCACTGAATCCAACCCTTACTGAGCGTGGCAATATGTCTGGGTGGCAACATTGAGTCAGGTTGCGGAAAATGAATCACTGTCCTGCTTTTAAGATCAAAGCCAAAGCGGTCGATAATGAATTTACTGTCGTCAGTGATCTCGTAGCGAAGTCGGTTGCCCATCACGTCATCGCCGTGATGGTCGAGTATAATGTGATTATCTGACAGATACTTTGCATTAGGCTCGATCACTGGATAGTGATTAGGGATTTGTGCTCTGGCCTTGGTGTGCTTTTCTAAACGCTCGCTCTTATCCCATTGTTTCGTCACGATTTGTAAAACAAGTACTGTCATTGATTTTGATCCAGTCGTATCAAGCTCTCATTCCAATTAGTGACAACATACTTCTCGGCTAGGAACATTCATTTTATTATTAACCCAGCTTATCAGAGGATTTTGAAATCAGGTAAACCGTGACAATGTATTTCAATAAACCGGGCTGCATTCTCGGCCCTGACTTGACTTAAGCAGCGGACAACTAGGAGTAATGGTTTTCATGTTCATAAAAACCATCACCTGACAGACAGAAAAATCGTGCATGTAGCGCTCAAACTAGTCTCTATACAAAAAAAGCCGGTTGCTGATACAACCGGCTTTTGTATATGCAGATACTGAATTTACATTGCTTCAGCCGCTTCAATCGCTTCATCTACAACACGACCTAAACCACCACTAACATCTTGTGATTTGATTGCATCAAGATTCGTTGGGCTACCGACAATAACAGCACCCCCCATACCTGCACCAATATGTGGATCACATTGATAGATGTAAATGCCTTCTTTGTCGAAGGTCTTTGTCACTGGCTCACTCATTGGTGTTACAAATGCTTCTGTTCCTTCAGGAATTAACCCATCCATCATATGCACGTTGTGCGTAGCCATGTTTTCCCAGTAAACAGTGTCTCCTGGTGCGATATTAATGACCAATGGTTGGAATGCCAATCCTCTGGCTGTCACAGTGTGATCTGCCGCAAAGGCAGAGCCTGCGGCTAACGAACTAACCAGCGCAATAGCTGTAAGCATCGATTTAAATAATTGCATATTATCTCCTCGTTTAGGTTCAAAACTTAGGACAAACACATCGACATAAAGTGCGATAAATAATTTCTATCGAATTCATTAGCCAATCCGATTTATTCGCTGCTCAACTAAAACTCTTGCCTTATTCGAATATATCAAGCATTTCTCATTGTTTGCTGGTAACGATTCCCGCCCTTGTGTTTAGCCTCATACATTGAAATGTCGGCATTGTGCAATAGTTCTCTTTCTGTAACACCATTTTCTGGATGGATAGCAATACCTATGCTGGCAGACATTTCAACGCTGAACTCATCTAAATGATATGGCTTTGAGAGCGTCAATAAGATTTTTTCTGTCACCTGCTCTACTGCTTCTGGCTTGTCGAATCCTTCCAGAAGAATGACGAATTCATCCCCTCCAAACCGCGCTACCGTATCCGTGTCTCGTACTGTGTTTTTGAGACGGTTGGCCACTTCTTTCAGTAACAGATCACCGACTCTATGACCGAAATTATCATTGGCTTCTTTGAAACTGTCCAGATCGATATAGAGCAATGCGAGATTAATGGCATTACGTCTTGCTATTGCTATGGCATTACTGAGTCTGTCACTGAATAATTGGCGATTAGGCAAAGCGGTCAGTTGATCGAACATCGCAAGTTTTTGAAGACGATCAATCATTTGTTTGCGTTCTATGGCTGCTGCTATTTGCGTGGCTGCAAACTCTATAAACTCTTGATTAACCTGGGTATAGTCAACTTCTGAGAATGTTGTTTCGATTATAAGTGCACCGATAATCCCTTTCTGAGATTTAAGAGGAACCCCCAGCCAATCAAGGTTTTTACCGGCTTGGTCTTTTGTTGACTTCCTTTGTGTCTGTCCTGTCCGACTCACCGCACAACAAAAATAGTCAATCTCAACATCCTGATTGCCTTTTAGTTTTGTAAGCTGTTTATAAGCAAAACTCAGTACATCTGTCCGACCATCATAAAGTGCAATGGCAAACTGCTCTGCTGGCATTAATTCTTTAATTATCTGATGAATACGGTTATAAAGTGCGGGCAAATTTTCTTGTGCATGTGCAGCTTCAGAAATATTAAACAATGCTGTTTGCTGGGCTTCCGCTCGCTTGTTTTTTGTTATATCTCGGGCGACAGCAACACGTACTTTTTGGTCTTCCGACCAGCGCGCTGACCATAACAAATTTATAATCCGGCCATCTTTACGTATATAACGATTTTCAAAATCGACTTTGTGATGACCCAGCTTGATTTCAGTGACTGTATTTAGCGTTTTGTTACGATCATCTGGATGCACCATATCCAGCATCTGCATTCCAGTCATTTCTTCTGGTTTATAACCAAAAATGCGCTCCGCTCCCGAACTGACATAGACAAAACACCCCGCTTCATCTACGACACAGATTGCATCTAAGAGCATATCTATGTAGTGACTTAATGCATCGAGTTTTTCTTCATTTACCGTCATAAGGTTGCATCATAAGGCT
>NZ_CBFHHW010000004.1:81733-103409 GCF_965655755.1 Methylophaga sp.
GTCTTCTTTAAAGATTTCAATACGATTCCGCCCTGTCTGTTTTGCCTTGTAAAGCGCTTTATCCGCTTTACGCACTAAGGCTTCAGCATCAGGTTCGTCTCCTTGGAAAGTAGCCACGCCTAAGGACACTGTCAGTGGACCCAGTTTTTCATCTCGGTAACCAATGGGATTCGCTGCAATAGCCTTGCGTAACCTTTCTGCTTTGGCACAGGCATCCTCAAGACTCGCTTTTCGCAGTAATACAACAAATTCTTCGCCGCCCAAACGACAGGGAATATCACTTTGCCGGAAGTGCTGCTTGAGTTCCGCCGCTACTGCTTGCAAGGCCACATCCCCGGCTTCATGACCATAGTCATCATTAAAGCGCTTGAAGTGATCAATATCGCAAATTAATAAAGATAAAGCTGACTGTTCGCGCTGTGCAAGCTTAATATCACGGCTTAGTGCGTCATCAAAAAACCGCCGATTACGTAAACCGGTTAAGGAATCTTCAAAGGAATATCGCTGGAGGTCTTCGCGCAATTTGATATTACCAAGCGTGACTGACAGCCGTTGTGCGGTTCGCTGAATCATTTCTTCAACATCCTGATTCAATAGCATTGGCTCCACTGTTTTCAGACGCAATGACGCAAAGACCTGACTGCCACCCTCGAGACCCTGCAAGCGGATTTGAGCATCCGGCAAAGCATTCATCGTTTGGTCACCGAGACTGACCTCGACTTGCGCAGGCTGAAAAACGTCAGCAAGTCTTTCCTTAAACAAAAGATTGGCTTCAGCCAGGGAATGACAGGACTGCAACGCGATATTAAAACTTTCTAACTGTGAGGCAAAACGGCTCTGGCGCTCAAGAATGATTCGTCTTTCTTGTTCGGCTTCAACGTAATCATGTAACTCGGCTGTACGTTCAATGACACGATGCTCAAGCGTCTCATTCAGTATCTCCAATTCCGTATGAGTCCGAATGTAATTGCGTATGGACACCATCACCAGAACAAGTGAAAAAATCAGACCACCATAAGACATTGGGAAGTCTACCCAAGGCATGAAACTATGCGCTACCAGCATGTCAGCCAGCAGAAAGATGGCATAGACCCCAAAAGCACCAAGCACCAATTGCTGGGCAATGTTCATCTGGCTCGAAACGCGCAGTATCACCGTCAGCATGAGCAGCACAGACAAAACAAACAGCAGATCAAACAGTGGATAAGCAGTGGCTAGGTTGATCACACCGATCAACGATAACAGCATGACAGAAATCAGATAAACCAGATGCACTGTGGCAACTGTTTTCAGCAATCTGCCATACTTAACATCTTCGACCCAGTAATACAGCAACATGGCAATGAAAATTGGCATCGCAAAGTAGCTTATTGCTGCGAGATACGTTTTTAGCAACGGCCAGCTAAACACAAGCTGTATGGCCAGATTTTCCCCTAACAGGGTTCCTGCCGTTGTCAGTGAAAACAGCCCGAGGAAAAAAAACTCTTTCCTTGTACCGCGAACAATCGCAAACACAAAGGCTATAAAAGCAATTAGTACAGAAAATGCGGCGATGATCAGCTCATGCAATCCACTGCTTATAACATGCAGTAACATATCCGATCGGTCCAAAATCTTTACCTCACCCCACAGCCCCATATCGGTGTAATCGGAATAAACTCTCAGGTAAAGTGGTTTGCCAGCATAATCATCGGGCAGTTTGATGGCGTGCCATGGCCACCCCATAAACTTCCCATTACCGTTCTCATCAAACTCACCAAATCGATAGATCAGCCTATCATCGATAAAGGCCTCAACATTTAAATCAATGCTGGTGATATAGATAACCGGTTCCGGCACATCGACTGCAGGAAGAATAGTTCGAAACCAGACATGAGTATGGCCATTACGACCAGGCGGATCCGCCGGAAAAGCAATCGGCTCCCATTCTTTGAGCTTGACCGAGTCAGAGATGCCCTCCACACCAGGAGCATCATCCCAGCGAAATTGCCAGTCAAGCTCAGCCAAATCGATCGTTTCCGGTGCAGCTAGTGCTATTGAGCTAAAACACGCAAAACTCAGTAAGACAATGAGTAAAAAGTCACAAACACCGCCCCGCAGGGCTAGGCTGTGGGGTAGTGCCACTGGATTAACCGACCCAGCGTCTGGCGTTCTGGAATAGGCGTGCCCATGGACCATCTTTACCCCAGTTATCCGGATGCCATGAGTGCTGCACGGTGCGAGTCACACGCTCCGGATGCGGCATCATAATCGTCACCCGACCATCCTCTGTTGTCAGCGCGGTGATACCCTGCTCCGAACCATTCGGGTTGAGCGGATACGCTTCCGTCGCTTTGCCGCGATGATCAACGTAACGCATTGAGACGATGGCATCAGATAAAGAACCGGTCTCCGAGAAATCAACACGACCTTCACCATGTGCCACAGCAATTGGCATGGTGGAACCAGCCATCCCATTCAAGAGGATCGAAGGCGACTCAACAATTTCAACCAGAGAGAAGCGCGCTTCAAATTGCTCAGACACATTACGTGAAAAGCTTGGCCAGTGGTCACTTCCCGGAATTAATGCTTTCAATTGCGATAGCATCTGACAACCATTACAGACACCTAATGCAAAGGTATCTTCACGTTGGAAAAATTCAGCAAACTGTTGGCGTGCACGGTCATTGTGCAGAATGGTGCTTGCCCAGCCACGTCCTGCGCCAAGGACGTCACCGTAAGAGAAACCACCACAGGCAACGAGACCAACAAAGTCCCTCAGTTGAGTACGGCCTTCCAGAATATCGCTCATATGCACGTCAACGGCTGAGAAACCGGCATGATCAAAAGAGGCAGCCATTTCCATTTGTCCATTCACACCCTGTTCTCGCAAAATGGCAACTTTAGGTCGGTTACCCGACACAATAAATGGCGCAGCCACATTCTCAGCGGCATTAAATGTCAATTTAGCGTACAGCCCTGGATCATTCTCATCCATTAACGCATCAAACTCCTGTTTGGCACAGTCAGGATTATCACGTAAAGCCTGCATACGGTAGCTGGTCTCAGCCCAGAAGCGTTGTAGGGTAACACGTGACTGATCAATCACTTTGTCATCGTTAACACTAACCCGAATACGCTGATCATCATTTACTGTACCGATCACATGACTTATGTCTGCCAAACCATTTTGGCTCAAGACTGCCTGTACTTTTTCCACTGCAGCGCGTCGAACCTGGAGAACAGCACCGAGTTCTTCACTGAATAATAATGGCAAGGTCTCACCTAAACCGTCCAGCGTAATATCTACGCCGCAATGACCCGCAAATGCCATTTCAACCAGTGTCACGATCAAACCACCATCACCACGGTCATGATAAGCAAGGATCAAGTCATCCTGTTTCAGTTGCTGAACCGCGTCAAAGAAACCTATCAAGCTGGCTGCATTATCCAGATCGGCACCTGTTTGCCCTACTTGATTAAAGACTTGCGCCAGGGCTGATGCGCCAAGACGATTTTCGCCCTGTCCCAGATCGATATAGATTAAGTCTGTTTCACCCAGGTCGGTTCTGAGTTGGGGTGTGCAGGTTTTTATCGTGTCGGAGACCGGTGCAAATGCACTGATAAGCAATGATACCGGCGATGTAACCGATTTGGTGTCACCTGTCTCATCCCAGACCGTTTTCATTGATAAAGAATCTTTACCCACTGGGATTGCAATGCCCAACTCCGGACATAATTCCATACCAACCGCTTTTACCGTGTCGTATAACAGCGCATCTTCGCCTGGATGACCACATGCCGCCATCCAGTTGGCAGACAGTTTAATATCGCTCAATTTTTCAATTTTAGCGGCGGCAATATTGGTAATCGCTTCGCCGACGGCCATACGGCCTGATGCCGGTGCATTTATCACCGCCAATGGTGTCCGCTCCCCCATCGCCATCGCTTCACCTAACACATCATGATGATCAGCCAAAGTCACAGCACAATCCGAGACTGGCACCTGCCATGGACCGACCATTTGATCACGGGCCACCAGCCCGGTGACCGAGCGATCACCAATCGTGATCAAAAAGCTTTTACTGGCAACGCTAGGGAGTTTGAGAACACGCTCAAGAGCATGCTCAGCCGAAATGCCTGTCAAATCAAGCTCAGGATATTGCTTCTGGACGTGCTCAACATCACGCAACATCTTAGGCGGTTTACCCAGCAATAACGATAGAGGCATATCGATGGGTAAGGTCTCATTATCTGCATCACCAAGCAGTAAATGTTCCTCCTCGGTCGTTTCACCGACAATCGCCCACGGACAGCGTTCACGTTCACAAATCGCCTGAAACTCATCCACGCTATCAGGATGAATACCCAGCACATAACGTTCCTGAGACTCATTACACCAGATTTCCATTGGTGACATGCTGGACTCGTCGTTCGGTACCAATCTCAGTTCAAAGCGTCCACCACGGCCACTGTCGTCAACCAATTCTGGGAACGCATTGGATAAGCCACCGGCACCAACATCATGGATAGCAACAATCGGATTTTTATCATTTAAGGCAACACAACGGTCAATGACTTCCTGACAACGGCGTTCCATTTCAGGATTACCGCGTTGCACAGAAGCGAAGTCCAGACCTTCATCACTGGTTCCTGATGCCACTGAAGAAGCCGCACTGCCACCCAGACCAATCAACATTGCGGGACCACCCAGCACAATAAGTTGTATACCGGGATCCATAATGCCCTTTTCAACATGTTGTGGACGAATTGAGCCCATGCCACCCGCAACCATTATTGGTTTATGATAGCCGCGCACCTCAAAGCCGTCCTCAGTCGGAATTTGTACTTCATAAGTCCGGAAGTATCCACAAAGATTCGGGCGACCGAACTCATTATTGAAGGCTGCACCACCTAGCGGCCCATCAGTCATAATATCCAGAGCGGATGCCATGCGAGCAGGTTTTCCATAAGGGGTTTCCCAGGGCTGTTCGAAGCCGGGAATTTCAAGATTGGATACGGAAAAACCGGTCAAACCGGCTTTCGGTTTTGAACCACGTCCTGTCGCGCCCTCATCACGTATTTCACCACCTGATCCTGTTGCGGCACCCGGGAAAGGAGAAATCGCTGTCGGATGATTGTGAGTCTCCACCTTCATCAGGATGTGTTGCACTTCACCTTCGTAGTGATAGAGGCCTGAAGCCATATCTACTTGAAAACGGTGACTGCGATCTGCTCCCTCAATGACAGACGAATTATCGCTGTAGGCTGTGACTACACCATCAGGGTTTTTATCGTGGGTATTACGAATCATGTTGAACAACGTATGCGGTTGCTGCTTACCATCAATAATCCAGTCAGCCCGGAAAATTTTGTGGCGGCAATGCTCAGAATTTGCCTGAGCAAACATCATCAGTTCAATATCATTGGGATTACGATCCAAAGTAATGAAGTTATCGTAGAGATAATCAATTTCGTCTTCTGCTAAGGCTAGACCCATCGTTTGGTTGGCTGATACCAAGGCTTCACGCCCACCATTGATAATATCCACGCCAATTAAAGGGCGCGAGGCACTGTGCATAAATAATCGATCCGCATCATCTACGGTTTCAAACACCGATTCGATCATCCGATCGTGTAAATGCTTAGCAATAGCTTGTCTTTGTGTGTAATCGAGTACCTCGCTGCTTTTAATGAAAAAAGCCACGCCGCGTTCAATACGTACTACATCTTTGACGCCACTGTTGACTGCAATATCAGTTGCTTTACTTGACCAGGGTGAAATGGTTCCCGGCCGCGGCGTAACCAGAAAAAAGTGCTCACCAGCCTCGGCTTCTTTCGTGTGATCCTGCGCTTCCAATAGTGTCAAAATCACATTGTGTTCATCGGCCGGCAAAAAACATTCACCTTCGATTTCAACAAAATACCGATATTCAGTTCTTATCGCAGTGACAGGAGCGACCTCAGACTGAATGGTGTTGAGTAATTTCTCCAGACGGAAAGCAGAAAAAGCCGGACGGCCTGTCAATTGCAGCATGCGGATCCCAATTCAACATAAATTAAAGCGATAATGATACTTTAAGTGGGGTTTAACGCCCAAATAAAATACAGTAATTTCAGGTTTTTTTATGACACAATCAAATACTCGGCCCGGCCCGCTTCGTCAGTTAATGGCGATGCTTTATGACTTTATGCTTTTGTTGTCCGTATTATTGCTGGCAACAGTGATTCCGGTAGTACTCAATGGTGGTGAAGCGATCCACTCCGGAAACCCGCTCTTTTTCTTTTATCTGCTCTTAGTCAGTTTGTTTTTCTATGGCTGGTTCTGGACCCATGGCGGACAAACTCTAGGCATGCGCGCATGGAAAATCTATCTGGTTGGGCAGAGTCAGGTCAGTATTAGCTGGAAACAAGCAGGCACTCGATTTACAGTTGCCATCTTTTCATGGCTGTTTTTGGGACTGGGATTCTGGTGGCAATGGATCGGAAAAGAAAAACAAAGCTGGCATGATGTCATGTCGGGAACACAGCTGATTTTAAATAAACCGGAAAAACGCTAATTACCGAGCAATCCGCTTTATTGATTGCATCTTATTGTTGCTATCAAAGCTAATTTTGAATAGACCATTCACCCCAGCTGCATCGACAAAGGGGCGAATATGGTGTGCGGGAAAACTTAATGTCTGGCCAGTTTCTGCGCGAACCACAACGGTGGCGGCCAAACCGCGATAATAGCGGAGTGCCACATCTCGACTCAGGTGCAGACGAAATCGCAATTCGGTCATAACTAGATCAAATAATCACCTAAAACACGCTCAAGCTGTGACAGCATGACTTTTGATGCAACATCAGAATAGGGTGCTGCTTGACCGATTCCCCATACCGGTTTCGGCCATGAAGCATCCGAAGTAAAGCGTGCCACATGATGTAAATGCAGTTGTTCTACAATATTCCCTAAAGCGGCCACATTCATCTTTTGCGCCGAAAAAAGCTGCGTCATCGCTTTGGCAACAAAACTCGACTCTTTCAGTAACTGCTGCTGTTCTGTCTCTGTCAATTGATGAATTTCACGGACATTCACCCTTCTGGGTACAAGAATCACCCAAGGGTAACGCTCATCATTCATCAGTAATACGTCACTGAGTTCAAACTGACCGATTCTGATGGTGTCTTTTTGCAACTGTGGGTGAAGTTCGTACATCAGTTCGCTGCTAGATACTTGGTAACAATCTCATAGACATCTGCAGATAAATCTTCCTGTTCCGCAATGCTTTCCAGTGCTTGCTGCATTAATGCCTGACGATGTTCATCATACCGCCGCCATGAATTTAATGCGCCCAACATCCGCGCCGCCACTTGAGGATTAATTTTGTCCAACACCAGAATCTGTTCAGCAAGGAAGCGATAACCGGATCCATCTTTTGCATGAAAGTGAACCGGGTTATTACGACAGAACATGCCAATCAGCGCACGCACATTGTTCGGATTCTTAATGCTGAAGGCTTCGTGTTTCATCAAGCCTTTGACCCGAATCAGAGTATCCGGTAATTGTGAGGCAGCCTGTACCGCTAACCACTTATCCACCACCTGACGGTCGTGTTTCCATTGCTCATAGAATGAGCGTAAAGCGTTCTCTCTTTCCAGACCATCCTGATCCACCATCAGACGCAAACCGGCTAATAGCTCAGTCATATTGTCCGAAAGTTTCATCTGACGCAGACAACGTTGTATCTGCATCGGATCACCACTGGCCACCAAATAAGACAAACACACATTTTTCAGACTGCGTTTAGCCATATCTTCAGCGTTGAAATCATATGCTTTCTTGTCACTGAGTTTTTCGTAGGTCTGGTTAAATTGTGCTTTAAGTGATACCGCAATATTACGTTTAACATAGTTTCGCGCCTGATGAATAGCATCCACATCGGGTGTATCCATCTGTGCTGCCAGATAATTCTCGGTCGGTAATGTCAGCATTTTTGCTACTAAAGCAGGATCCAGCTTTTTATCGGTCAACACTCGCTCTAACTGATTAACCAGCAGTGGAGACAGCCCCAGTTGATTATTCTGCTGAATATCCGCAACCAGTTCCTGCAACGTTGAGATCATTAACTTCTGGCCAGCATCCCAACGATTGAAACTGTCTTTATCATTGGCCATCAAAAAGGCTAGCTGATGATTTGATAAATCATAATTCAACTTGACCGGTGCCGAGAAACCACGCAAAACCGAAGCCAGTGGTTCTGAACTGACATTAATAAACTCAAAGGTTTGCGTGCGTTCTGTAACAGATAATACCCGCGTCTCTTCATAGTGCGGTTTGTTTTCATCTTCAAGTTGCATCGGCAGGCTGCTGCCGGATTTATCCAATAAGCCAACGGCCAGAGGAATATGGAAAGGTAGTTTGGTTTCCTGTCCGGGCGTTGCAGGGCAACTTTGGCTGACAGTTAAGCTGAAGCGATGTTCAATCGGATCGTAGTCAGTATCAATCGTCAGCTCTGGTGTACCGGCTTGATCGTACCAGCGTCTGAACTGACTCAAGTCAAACGCATTCGCATCCTCTAATGCATTAACAAAATCCTCCGTGGTGACAGCCTGACCATCATGGCGATCGAAATATAAATCCGTGCCTTTTCTGAAGCCGGAATCACCAACCAGCGTTTTAATCATACGAACGACTTCTGCACCTTTTTGGTAAATCGTGACGGTGTAAAAGTTACTGATTTCAATATAAGAGTCTGGTCTAACCGGATGTGCCATCGGGCCGGCATCTTCTGAAAACTGCATGCTACGCAGACCATTCACATCATCAATACGCTGGACGGCAGCAGAGTTGATATCGGCACTGAAGCTTTGATCACGCATCACGGTAAAGCCTTCTTTCAGGCTTAGCTGGAACCAATCACGACAGGTCACGCGATTACCTGACCAGTTATGAAAGTATTCGTGAGCGACAATGCTCTGGATGGTATAAAAATCATCGTCAGTAGCCGTTTCCGCACTGGCAAGAACACAGGCAGCATTAAAAATATTAAGCCCTTTGTTTTCCATCGCGCCCATATTGAAGTCATTGACAGCAACGATCATGAAGACATCAAGATCATACTCTCGCCCGTAGGTATCTTCATCCCACTTCATTGCCTGCTTCAATGAATTCAATGCGTGATCACATTTATGCTGATTTTCCGGATCGACATAAATCCGCAAGGCAACCTCACGCCCGCTCATTGTGGTAAACGTATCCTGCTGTATGTACAAATCCCCCGCCACCAAGGCAAACAAATAACTCGGTTTAGGATGGGGGTCATGCCAGCGTACCCAATGGCGTCCGTCATCAAACACGCCTTGATCCTGCATATTGCCGTTAGAAAGCATCACCGGCCATATTTCCCGGTCTGCCACAATGGTGACGGTGAATACCGACATCACATCGGGACGATCCGGATAGTAAGTTATACGACGAAACCCCTCGGCTTCACATTGCGTACACAAAATACTGCCGGAATAATAAAGCCCTTCAAGTGCCGTATTCTGATCGGGCGCAATTTCTGTAATAATTTCCAACTCAAACTTATTCGGCACATTAGGAATCAGTAATTGTGATTCTGTCCGTTGATATTCATTGCCTTCCAGCTTTTTGCCATTGAGTTTGAGCGAGACTAGGGTCAGCTCTTCACCATCAAGCACACAGTCATCCTGAGGCCCCTCTGGGTTTTTGCGCATACTCAATGTGCTTACAACACGCGTTTTGGCGCTGTCGAGGTCAAAATGCAGCAAGACTTCATCAACCAGATAAGCAGGCTGCTGATAGTTCGCTAATAAGGTCACCTGAGGTGACTGTTCTGTTGCAGATTTATCCATAGGGAAATGCTCTTATTCAGAAATCGTCCAGTGTCTTGATAGACCAGACTTCATAGGCCGGGGTTTCGTAGGGGTGAGCTGATATTAATGTTTCCAGTATGAGCTTAATTTTTGACGCTGGACACACCGTTTCTACCCGAAATTCCGGGACTTTTTCAATTTTATCTTGCTCACCGATAAAGGGGTCACTTCCAGCCAGTGGGCGGAACTGTCCCATGCCCTGACTTTCCCAGCTACAGCAGTCATAGCCATCGTAGTAGCCTGCGCCAACATCGAAGATAGCTGTTTTGACTGACTCTTTATGTGATTCAGGTACGAAAAATACAAGTTTCAATACGGGTTCAGTCATGTTGAAATTGCCACTTTTGCGCCAGGCCATTCCCCGATTCACTGTAGATGGCTTTGCCATCGGGACTAAAAGTAACAGCCTGTAATACCACACCGGGTTTCAATGGTTGACGACGTGGAGCTTGCCAACAATCAACCGGTGAACCATCCTGCGCCTGCCAGGTACATATCTGACGATTCGGATGTCCTGTCACAATAAATTGATTGTCCGCGGAATAGCCAATGGCTGAAGTCGTCGTCTGGAATATCGGGAAATCAGACCAGCTACTATCGATGGGAATCGGCGAGTTGTTGAGTACGGCAATCTGGTCACCAGTTTTCAAATTCCACAGCCGGGTTTGATCATTTCCGGCGGCTGTAATAACAAAGCCGCCAAGCGGATCGAACGATACCAGTGACACATCATTACCATGCTGCCATTGCTGGACTTGCTCGCCCGTTTCGAGGTCCCATAACCGCGCAGTATTATCATCTCCCCCGGTCAAGCCGGATGACCCGTCCGGTGAGATTGCTACAGTATTAATAAGCTGATTTATGGGAGCGTTAACCGCTTTACCGTCATGTTCGAATATATACTTCACGCGGTTGGCGATGACATCGAAATAGACGGCTTTTCGATCTTGTAGGGCAAGCAAGACATAATCACCCTGCGGTGATAACGCCATGTCCTTCACTGTCGCTGGGAATTCAAGCCTGACCATCGGTTCACCGTCAGCCATATTCCACAATACGATGGTTTGAGATTCACAGGTCGCTGCCACCTTGCCGTCGTGAGAGAAAGCGACATCGGTGGTCGTGCCCGCTTCCCCGGCTTTGTTTTGCCAGGCGTATTTGATTTTGCCCGCTTCAATATCCCATAGCTTGGCAGGTAAATCGGTATCACCCACTAATACATACCGACGATCCGGTGAAAAAGCGGCTGCATAACTTCCCAACTGGCTGTGCTGCCACTCAGTGATGGCGGCCCGTTCGTTTGTGCAGGCCACCAATAAACTGCTGACCACTATCAGCTTGATGAGTCGTTTTAAGCTGAAAGACACAGACATCGTTTTAATCAAGAGCGAGGTAGTGTAACGCCAGCCTGCCCTTGGTATTTACCACCACGGTCGGCATAGGATGTTTCACAGACTTCGTCAGATTCAAAAAACAGCATCTGAGCCACACCTTCGTTAGCATAAATTTTTGCGGGTAACGGCGTGGTGTTGGAAAACTCCAGCGTGACCTGCCCCTCCCATTCCGGCTCTAACGGCGTGACATTCACAATAATGCCGCAACGGGCATAGGTCGATTTACCGAGGCAAACAGTCAATACATTACGTGGAATTCGAAAGGTTTCGACCGTGCGAGCAAGGGCAAAAGAGTTCGGGGGGATGATACAAACATCGGACTGCACATCAACAAAGCTGTTTTCATCAAAGTTTTTTGGATCAACAATCGCAGAGTTGATATTAGTAAATATCTTAAACTCATCGGAACAACGCACATCATAGCCATAGCTTGAGGTGCCATAGGAAATAATCCGCTCATCATTCTGATAACGAATCTGTCCCGACTCAAAAGGAGTAATCATCCCCTGCTCCGCCATACGGCGAATCCACTTGTCCGATTTGATCATATAGGTGCCGCTTTACCTTAAAACAAAAGCTTAATCATACCTGATTCACTGCTATCTCAAAATCAGCGAATCACATCCCCCCGTTTTGTTCTAATCGTTTTTGATTACGACGTTAGGGAAAGCGCCTGAATAGTCCTTGCCCTGCATCGCTAATCGCGCAGCTACCCTGCGTGCAATCTGACGATAAGCCATCGCGATATCACCGTCCGGATTGGTCACAACACTTGGTTGACCGCTATCCGCATCTTCCCGGATTTTAATGTCGAGCGGCAGACTGCCTAGCAGATTCAGATCGTATTGCTCTGCCATACTTGCACCCCCACCGGAACCAAAAATATGCTCCTCGTGGCCACACTCACTGCAGATATGCGTACTCATGTTCTCAATGACACCCAATACCGGCACATTAACCTTCTCAAACATCTTGAACGCTTTGCGTGCATCAAGCAGGGAAATATCCTGTGGCGTTGTCACGATCACAGCACCACTGACCGGCACTTTCTGGGACAAGGTCAACTGGATATCACCTGTGCCCGGTGGCAAGTCAATTACCAGGTAATCAAGCTCTTTCCAATTGGTATCACCCAGCATTTGTTGTAATGCCTGCGTCACCATTGGGCCACGCCAGATCATCGGCTCTTCTTCATCTATCAGAAAACCAATAGACATGCTTTGTATACCATAGCTCTCGATAGGCTCAATACTTTTACCATCTTCAGATTCAGGCCGCTTTGTAGTGCCCAGCATACGTGGCTGGCTCGGGCCATAGATATCAGCATCCAGAATACCAACACGCGAGCCTTCAGCTGCCAGAGCCAGGGCTAGATTAACCGAGGTAGTGGATTTACCGACACCACCTTTACCTGAAGCGACAGCAATAATGTTTTTAACATTTTCCAGCGCCGGAACGCCTTGCTGTACTTTATGTTTAATGACTTTTGTCGAAATATTCACGACCACATTCTCAGCGCCAGCTCCTGTCAGCTCTGCTGCTAATTGTGTTTGCAGTTGTTCAACATAGCCTTTGACCGGATAACCAAGACTGATGTTAACGACTTGATTATCACCCTCCTGTTCTATTTTGATGCCAGGCTTTGTATCGCCCAGGGTGATGTCGGTTGAAGGATCCTGAAAATCATTGATGATCTTCTTGATTTGAGTTTGATCTAACATTTAGCACTCCTGTCAGGTTCAGTGAGTTCACTGTATTCGGGAAAATAATTATAGTTTAACGGTTGCTGGCAACAGCTTCATCCACGCATTTTGCATGGCTTTTCAGCGGGCAAAAAAAACGCCTTCAGGGAAGGCGTTTCGGCTCTTAGTTACTAGTTGGGGCCTGCAAGGCGTTTTGCAAGGGCCAATCGCGATAATTAAAGACCTGCCCTTCTTGCCTGACTCTGGCAATCTCGGTCAGATTGAGGTCTGCATAAACCCATTGTGCGACGTCATTACTGCCTTCGGCCAAAATGCCATCATTAGGGAATCCGTAATCAACCGGTGTGTAGACACTGGCCCTGCCGGTGTTAACATCAACCGCTTGCGACCAATCAGCATCACCAAAGGTCGGTGACTGCAGCACATAACATTGATTTTCAAGCGCTCGAGCCTGACAGCCTATTCGTACTCGATGAAAGCCTGCCATGGTATCGGTGCAGCTTGGAGCCAGGATCACATCAGCACCCGCCTTAACCTGTTGGTAGGCAATCAACGGAAATTCAACGTCATAGCATATGTTGATGGCAATACGACCAATATCGGAATCCAGTACTTTGATCTCGTTGCCCGCATTAATCAGCCATTGTTCATTCTCGAACCGTGTCATGATGAGTTTATCCTGATAACCAATCAAACCATCAACGCCATAGAGATTGGCACGATTACGGAAACTGCCATCGTCCTGAAGCACGGGAAATGTACTCGCTAGGATTATCACATCAAACCGCTTGGCGAGTTCCTTGTAGAGGGTTTCGTATTCTGCATAAACCGTTTGCATTGAGTGCAACTGTTTGCTGAGACAACTGTAGATATCCCGCCCAAATATAGAAGCCAGCTCCATGCTGCCATACTCAGGAAATACCAACAGTTTAGCGCCTTGCATAGAAGCTTGTTTCACCCATTGTGTCAGCTTGGCCTCAAACTCTGACCAATGACTGAAATACCCGATATCGTACTGCGCTATTGCTGCTTTGACATTGCTCATGAGATTTTCTTCATCCAGAAAGTCATCGGTTTGGGTGATTCATCTTTTTCGTCGAGCTCTTTCCAGCTGAACGTAGTGTTGAGATCCGGATATTTTTCATAACCGCGTTTACGCCAGAAATTATCCAGAGGCTCATAGTCCGCGGGCCGACGTGGGTGATCATGAGGACGTTGAACACCACAAAAACAGCTGTAATCAAAATCGCCTACAACGTCAGCATGGGCTTCACGTTGGTCAAAAAAAGCAACACCGGCACCCTGTCCACGATACTGCGAAAGCAGCACCGATTCACCGCAGTAGAAAATCTTATCGACATCGTAGCCTGCAGCAATAAACGGGGCTTTCACCTCATCTGTCTCGTGTTTAAGCGGAATACCCGTCGAAGCGCCAACCACCTTATCACCATCAAACGCCAGCACAACCACACTGTCTGGGGCTTCAATATAGGTTTGTAGGTATTTTTCTTCGTAAGCCAAATCACCATCATAGAGATAAGGGAAGTCACGAAATACCTGTATCCGGAGCTGCGCCAGCTCCGGAATATATTGCTTAAGTTTGTCGCCCGAGAGTGTTTCCAGTCTCAGCATGTTATCTCCTCGTTAACCCGCGACCTGTGCAATCCAATCTTCCAGATTGTAATAGTTGGTAATGCGAGCAACTTTGCCGTCACGAATTTCAAAGAACGCGCCTGCTGGCAGCCGATATGTCTGACCGTCTGCTTCTGGCAAGCCTTCATCAGTAGACAAATATTCGCCAAGAACCGTGAATTCAACCGCTGCACGATCACCTTCGTCATTGGTTGTAATTGAAATATCGACGATTTGTTCTTTGTAATGCGCGTTCATACGATCCATAAATTTGGAGAACGCTTCTTTACCGACTTCACGGCCAGTTTGGTTAACATCGTGAATGACATCATCCGTCAGCATGTTTAAAAATGATTCCATGTCTTGACGATTGAAGGCATCATAGTATTGTTGCAGCAGGTTTACAGTTGCTTGGTTCATGGTGAAAATTTCCAGAGAGAAAAAACGGCGGATTTTAGCCCTTAAATTGTTCTATGGAAAGTAAAAACTGCGTGTTTGAATAAACTCACGGAGGACTGACATTTCACTGCTTATTGATAAACGGGGTTATGCCCGCTGACGCTGAACGATTCCCATAAGCTTGTAGGTCAGCATTGATGCCGCGAAATCATAGGCATGAAAGCCCTCAATCGGTGCAAACTCCATAATATCGAAACCGATAATCTCACGCTGTCTGGCCACTGATTCAAATAAATTTAGTGTTTGATACCAGCCCAAACCACCGGGTACTGGTGTGCCTGTAGATGGGAATACGGAGGGATCCATGCCATCAACATCCAGAGTAAAAAAGACTTTTTGCGGAAAGTCATCTGGCAGTTCAATGCTCTGCTTGTTGTTGGGCACTAGATCGTCAGCATCTTCATAGCGCACCCCAAATTCTTCGCGGAAGGCCATCTCTTCTTCACAAAGCGCCCGAATACCGAGCTGATACAAAGGAATCCCCATATCAACTGCACGTTTCATCACCGAAGCATGGCTCAGCAAGTCTCCTTCATAGGCTTGACGTAAATCGGCATGCGCATCAATCTGAACAATACCAAAATCATCAAAACCGGCCTCCTTGAGGCCTTTCAATACACCATAGGTGACAGTGTGCTCGCCACCGAGAATAACGGGGATTGCACCATGACGGACAATTTCAGCCGTGGCCATAGCAATGTTATTGATCACCGTTTCCGCATCGACACTGCAATCCACCGGGTCACAGGTATAAATACCGGCATCACTGGGTTTGCTCTTGCCATCCCACTCTTCCAGTTGCCATGAAGCATCAAGTATGACCGATGGGCCTTTCCCTGTACCCCCACCATAAGAGACTGTTTTCTCAAACGGCACCGGCAAGACATGAAACAAAGCTTTATCGGGATCAGGCTGATCAATTTCAGATCCTAAAAAGATCGGATAGTCGTTAGTCATTGTTTTACTCATGAAAGTCTGTGTTTAAAATCAGCGTAACCAAACTCTTTGACCACTTGAAGTGCATCCGTATCCGAGTTCCAGATTGCTATCGCTGGCAACTTGGTACCATTAAAGGTCGATGTTTTGACCATGGTGTAGTGGCTCATATCTTCAAATTTAAGGCGCTGACCAATTTTGAGTGGCTCGGCAAAACTGTAATCACCGATCACATCACCGGCAAGACAAGTCAAGCCGCCCAGACGATACGTATGCGCCTGCTCTTCAGGCTCCGATGCGCCACTGATATCGGGACGATAAGGCATTTCCAGTGTGTCGGGCATATGACAGGTTGCCGAGGTATCGAGAATGGCCTGATTAATCTGATTCCAGGTGATATCCAGCACTTCACAACTTAAGATACCGGTACCAATCGCCATGGCTTCGCCAGGTTCTAGATAAACCTCAAGCTGGTGTCGTTCTTTAAAACTCTGAACTAGCGCCACCAGCCCATTACGATCGTAGCCTTCCGCCGTAATATGATGACCACCGCCAAAATTAATCCACTGCATTTGCTTTAGCAAATGACCAAATTTTTTTTCAACTGCCGCCACTGTTCGGGCTAAGGGTTCAAAGCCCTGCTCACACAAGGTGTGGAAATGCAGGCCGGTAATGCCATCGAGGATCGTATCATCCAGTTGCGATAGCGGAATACCTAAACGGGAGCCTGGTGCACACGGGTCATAAATAGGGACAGTGCCTTCCGAATGCTCCGGATTAATTCTCAGACCAAACCTCAAATCAGGCCGCTGTTTTTGTGCCGCTAAACACTGTTCACGAAAACGAAGCCACTGTCCGCAGGAGTTGAAAACAATGTGATGCGCAAAGGTGAGCAATTCATCAATATCGCTCTGGCTGAACGCGGCAGCATAAACATGCACCTCCCCGCCGTATTCTTCATGGCCTAACTTTGCTTCATGTAAACCACTGGCACAGGTACCACTGAGGTATTTATTCGTCATCTTGCCAAATGACCACATCGAGAAGGCTTTTAGAGCACCGAGAATTTTAGCGCCACTTGCCTCTGCCACTTCACTGAGAATGCGAAGATTCCGTTCCACCGCAACCTCATCCACTACGAAGCAAGGAGATGGCAAACGCGATAAGTCGAGTTTGCCAAAATCAGTAAATTGCATCTGATTCAACCGTCCAAATCAAAACTGTCGAGTTCAACTACTTTCCAGGGCAACCCATATTTATTCATGTCTTCCATAAAGGGATCCGGATCAAATTGCTCAATATTCCAGACACCAGGTTGTTTCCATATACCTTCCAGTATCATTTTGGCGCCGATCATTGCTGGCACACCGGTTGTATAGGAAATAGCCTGAGACTGGACTTCTTTGTAACAGTCCTGATGGTCTTTAATGTTGTAGAGATAAACGATTTTTTCTTTACCGTCTTTCACACCTTTCACCACACAGCCGATGCAGGTCTTTCCTTTCGTTTTCGGTCCGAGCGTCGATGGATCTGGCAGTAAAGCTTTGAGGAACTGAATCGGTACGATTTTCTGGCCCTGAAATTCAATCGGTTCAATGCCTGTCATACCTACATTTCCCAGTACTTCCAGGTGTTTCAGATAACTTTCACCGAAACTCATCCAGAACTGAGCCCGTTTTAACGTCGGGAAATGTTTGGTTAAGGATTCCAGTTCTTCATGATACATACGGTAAATATTGTATGTTCCGACCTGTTCAGGACAGGTAAAACTGGCATTTTTTGACATCGCTGGTGTTGTCACAAACGCATCATTTTCCCAATGTCGGCATTCAGCCGTAACCTCTCGGATATTAATTTCCGGGTTGAAGTTTGTCGCAAACGGATAACCATGGTCGCCCCCGTTCACATCAATGATGTCGAGTTCGTGAATTTCATCAAAATAATGTTTGGCGATATACGCTGTAAACACATTAGTCGCGCCTGGATCAAAACCACTACCTAATAACGCCGTTAAACCAGCCTGCTTGAACTTGTCCTGATATGCCCACTGCCATTTATATTCGAACTTAGCCGTATCAAGCGGTTCATAGTTGGCTGTGTCCAGATAGTTAACACCTGTAGCCAGGCAGGCATCCATGATCGTCAAATCTTGATAAGGCAACGCCACATTGATCACTAAATCCGGTTTTTCCTGCTCGAGTAAGGTGGTTAACTCGGCCACATTGTCGGCGTCGACCTGTGCTGTTTTTATTGGGCGTTCTATCTGAGCCGCGATGGCCTTGCATTTTGCTTCAGTGCGGCTGGCCAGCACAATTTCAGAAAAGACTTCCGGCAACTGGGCGCATTTGTGGGTAACCACACTACCCACGCCACCAGCACCAATAATCACGACTTTAGACATAGCTGAATTCCTTTAACTCGGCTTTGATTAACGTTCGAAGAAAGTGTAACCCTGCATGCTGTCTCTAAAAGCACGCAGCATTTGTTGACGCATAGGCACAGTAATTTTTCCATCCCGGACAGCTTGTTCAGCCATACGGCGGAATTGTTCATGAATCAGCTTTGGATCGTACTCCACATAACTCAGCACATCGGCAATGCTGTCACCATGAAATTCACGACGAAAATCAAAACTCCCGTCATTATTCACATGCACGCTTACTACATTGGTATCACCGAACAGGTTATGTAAGTCGCCCAAGGTTTCCTGGTAAGCACCGACCAGAAATACACTGATGTAATATTCCTCGCCTTCCTTTAAGGGATGAAGGGGTAAGGTTTTCTTCACACCTGAAGGCGAAATGAAATTATCGATTTTGCCGTCACAATCACAAGTCATATCAGCCAGCACGCCGTCACGAACCGGTGCCTCGTTCAATCGATGAATGGGCATGATTGGAAACAACTGATCAATAGCCCAGATATCAGGTAGCGACTGGAACAGGCTAAAGTTGCCATAGTAAATATCTGACATCAGCTCAGGTAATGTTTCCAGCTCTTGCGAAACACGTCTTGCCTGTGGCAGAAGATTTGAAATCTTGTCCAGAATCGCCAGTGTCACGTTTTCAGCCAGAGCACGTTCTCTCAGACTCGACTGTCCGTGATGAAACAGCTCGCGTATTTCATCCCGGTAATACAATGAGTCGTTATAACACTCCTGCAGGTTATCAACGTCAACGTAATCCAATACACTGAATAAGTTAACGATCAGATCATGACTACCTTCAGGCGCTTTTTCTGGTAACGCCCCAGGTTTATGTTCCCGTGTTTCCAAAATGTTGAATAGCAACATCGATGAATAAGCTACCAGCGCACGTCCTGATTCAGAAATGATCACGGGATGGGCAATATCCAGAGGGTCGAGACTTTCCTGCAAGGTTTCAACAATGCTGTAGCAGTATTCATCCAGACCATAATTCATGCTATGTGTACTATTGCTTCTGGCGCCTTCGTAATCGACCGCTAACCCACCACCCAGGTCGATATACCCCATCGGTGCACCCTCTTCTATGAGACCGGAATAGAAACGACAGGCTTCCATTACTCCACTGCGGATATTACGGATATTCGGGATTTGTGAACCCAGATGACTGTGGAGTAATTGCAGACAGTGAAGCATATCCGCTTGTTTAAGCTTTTCAATGACACCCAGTAAAGCATTCGTCGATAAACCAAAAATGGAGCGATCACCACTGTCTTCGTTCCAATGACCCTCAACCATTGATGCCAGACGAATTCGCACCCCTATCAAAGGATCAATTCCTAAAGCCTGGCTTCGCTCCAAAATAATATCCAGCTCCATTGCCGTTTCCAGCACAAAGAAGCAATTGATCCCCATCTGGCGGGCATATAAGCCTAGTTCAATAAACTCCTCATCTTTATAACCGTTACAGATAATCAAACTCTCAGGATCACGCAGCTGCGTTAAGGCGATAATCAGTTCCGCCTTGCTTCCCGCTTCAAGCCCGTGATGGTATCGGCTGCCATAGTCAGCAATCTCCTCGATAACATGACATTGCTGGTTGACCTTAATCGGAAATACGCCGCGGTAATGATTCTTATAACCCGCCTCATTAATGGCTTTTGCAAACGCTTCATTGAGCTGGGTGATACGTTGGTCCAGCAGGTTTTCTATTCGTAACACAGCGGGCATATCAAGACCTCGCTGTTTCATACCATTAACAATTTCAATGATAGGAACCTGAATAGTTTTTTCGCCAAACTGCAATGTGACAACCGCATTTCCATCAGCTGACACATCGAAATAATCATTGCCCCAATCACGCACACCATACAAACGAGCACTATGCTCTGCGCTCCATTCAGCAGTTAAATCAAGCTCATTTTCCAGTGAAGAGGAAAGATGATTTTGCATGGGCTGATTTCCAATAAAGTGATTAAAAAAACCGCGATTCTCACTACTTTAGTGTGAAAATGCAAAGAATAATTACATTTGTTATTAGCATAACTTTACAACATCATGACATGTCAGGCATTGTCATGGACTTGAAGAGCGTTCGGATGTTTCAGTTAGGTAAGATTTAAGCCCCATAGTCCCCGCAACATAGGGGTTAATGCTATTATTTTGATGCTGATATGATACATGAGCACACACAAAGCAAACTGACTCATTGGGTTAATAGCGTTGACATACCGTTTTGGATCCATCCGGGAGAAATTAACGGTCATAACTACCCGGATATCAGGGACAGTGAATAGCTAGCCAATATGAAAACCATTTTAATTGTTGAAGACTCAGAAGCCACGCGTAAACGTCTAGAAAATGCAGTTATAGATGGTGGCCTCTTTGAACTGATTGGTTCTGTTAGTACATACAATGAAGGGCTAACATTCATCAGGAATACACCGCCTGACATTCTCCTGACCGACCTTGATCTACCGGATGGTAACGGTGTCGATCTAATCAAGCTTATCAACCTGCCTGGTGTGAAAACACAACTTGCGATTGTTATCACTGTTTTTGGTGATGGTTATCACGTTATAGAAGCACTTAAAGCCGGCGCCTCCGGCTACTTACTCAAAGATGATGACTTCATGGATATCAATGAAGCTATCAGCCAGATGGTTGACGGAGGAGCACCAATAAGTCCCAGTATCGCCAGATATTTACTAAATGAACTTTCCTTTAGCGAGGCGGCTAAGGAAGATCCAAAAAATACACCTGATGTTTTAAGCCCTCGCGAAAAAGAGGTTTTATTATTGGTAAGTAAAGGATATACATCTAAAGAAATAGCTAAAATGCTCGACATTTCATATTACACAGTCAGAGAATACGTATCGAATGTTTATAAAAAACTCTCTGTGAAAAATAAAATGCAGGCAGTCAGCGAAGCAACGCTTCTTGGCATCATCTAACGTTTAGTGCTCATTGATTTAATCACCTCCAAAATTTTCATACTTGCTCTGCATGGCCTAGATATTAGCAATACACGATTCCCTTTTCCTCGCTACAGAGGCTTATCCGCCTCTTCTCGGAAAAATCGATATAGAGTACCGCTTTAGAATCGAGTAAATGGTTCACACAATTATTAAACAGTTTTGACTGGCTGTGAAAAGTCTGTGCAGAAGCCATTGCGAGCTTCTTGTAATTTTTTATGTATAATGTTATGGAAGTGGGGTAATGCTATACTTTAATCAAGAGTCTTGATTGTGATTTAAGCTTGGGAACGT
>NZ_CBFHHW010000004.1:103507-115479 GCF_965655755.1 Methylophaga sp.
TGCCCTGAAAAAGTCTATCATCCCATCCAGCATAAGCACGTTGCTGTAATTGAGTAGACCAAGAATAAAAGAAAAAATTTGAGCGTAGCGACAACGCGACATCTATATTTTGATTAACATGCGTTTCCACTACGAATATACAAGGATAGATATATGAACTACGAGAGCAATGTAATGGTTAGGAGTGCTGTAGCCAGTTCATTCACGGTTTCGTTAGTTTTTTCGACACTGATACCCATTTAAATGAAATCGTTTTTAGCCATTATCTTATTATTAGCTTCTACGCTAAGCCAAGCTGTTGCGAGTTCAGTTTATATTGTTCTTTCTGAAGACAGTAAACTTTATCAACAAGCTGCCCAAGAAATTCAATTTGAGTTAAGCCATCAGCGTTTTGATAACAACCTCATTATCACCTCAACTCAGGCTCTGGATGAAAAGGCTATTGGACCAGATGACCTTATTGTTACATTAGGTCCGCAAGCGGCCTCAATTTCACATTATTCATATTCACAAAATACGCACATATTTACGTTTATTGACAGAACACAAATTCCGTCTGACATTGATTTTCAATGGGCCGCAATCGTGCTTGACCAACCACTGCAGCGTTTAATTGCTGTCGCTGAAAGCATTGTTACAGATCGGTATCGTAACAAGATTATCGTCGCTGTCTCTGAAAACAATCAGCTAGCACAAGAAGAAATTACAGCAATAAGAAGTTATGCAGGTGTTGAGTTAGAAGTCGTGGTTGTCGATGAGCAAACTGAGCCCGCAAAAATAATTGACGAGGCGTTAATGAATGCTGGGGCACTACTCGCAATCAGAGACGACAAAGTATGGTCTGGTGACAACGCAAAATGGATGTTATACAAAAGTTTTAAACTCAATGTACCTGTTATCGGTTACTCCCAACGTTTCCTGAGAGCAGGTGCTTTAGTCGCTGCGTACAGCACTTTGTCACAAAATGCACAAAAGACCGCTCAAATGATCATTGAATGGAATAAATGGAACTCACTCACTGAAGAAGGTATCGTTTACCCTGATTACCAGATTGGCTTTAATGAAAGTATAGCTCGCGCATTGAAAATCAGGATTCCAGAAACACTACCAACTGATGTTCGTAACTAAGCTCAAAACCCAGTTACTACTTATTACTATCGTACCGCTACTACTAACCATTGTAGTGGTGACTTTTTTTATTCTATTCGAAGTACTCGACAGCATCGAAACGGAAGTGATGAAGCGAGGCACCAATATTGCCAGTCAAGCCTCCATTATGTCGGAATTCCCATTTTATACTGGTGATCTTGACGCACTGGAAAATGTGGCAGATCTTATGATGAGAACGCATAATCTAGCCTACATCAGGTTCATTGATTCAACGGGACAAATGCTTATTCATAAGAAGGCATTTGAACAAATTAGTGGACTTCGCGAGTTCAGCGTTACTGTTCATGCGGAAACCCCTAACCTGGATGACTTTTCTGCCAATGAAGTGACTAAAAGATCTGAAAAAGCCTTGGGGACAATTGAGATTGGTTTAAACAATCAAGGTGCTGATGCACAACGTTTTCAAGCGTATATAAAAGTTCTGGGAATCGCAATTGTAGCCTTGTTAATAGGTAGTCTGTTCGTGCTTGTATTTAGCCGAAAATTGACGAATGCAATCAGCTCACTTATCAACACAGCCCACCGTTTAGAACAACGAGACTTTAGTGCTCGCTCGCAAGAAAATGGTTCGGGTGAACTATTAAATTTCCAGACGACATTCAACAAGATGGTTGATTCATTACAACAAAACGACGCTGATCTTCAGAAGAAAATCAGTGAGGCCACAGCATCTCTCAACTATACCGTCAGTCAATTATCAGAAAAAAATAAGGCCCTGGCAGAGCAACGGCAAGAGACCATAAACCTCGAACGAAGTAAAGCAATCCTTGAAGAACGAGAACGGATCATGCGCGATATGCATGATGGAATTGGTGGGCAGTTAGTCGCTTCATTGGCTTTGTTAGAGAAAGAGGAAGACTCTGAGATTAAACACGATATATTTGGTGTCTTAACAGATTGCTTGAACGATCTTCGTCTGATTATTCATTCGTTGAGCATGCAAAACAGTGTGTTATCTTCATTACTTGCCGACTTTAAATATCGAACCAGTCGTAAACTGGAACAACTCGGTATTGAGTTAGATTGGCATGTCAACGATGAGGCTGAAAGCTTCAATATCAAGCCTCAGACAGGTCTGCATCTACTGAGAATTTTGCAAGAAGCTTTTACTAATATTTTGAAACATGCAAACGCTGACTCGATTCAGTTCATCGCTGAGCCAGTGAAGGACGGCTTTCAGATTATTATTCAGGATAATGGTCGATTTGATATGAATAACACTAATGAACAAGGCCACGGTATTAGCAATATGAAAACCCGAGCACAAAAGATCGGGGGTAGTCTCTTTATTGAAAATCCATCCTCTGGCGGCTGCCGAGTCATTCTGAACATACCAATATGACCCCCCTATATAAGGGGTAACCACTTCAGTTCACCCAGATGTAATCTGTGCTTAACATAGAATTTGATGATGTAGTTCTTTCACAACTACAAAATTAGATGTTATGTTTCCCTTTACGCCCTCATTAGCCGTCGCCTATGAGGGCTTTTTTTTGGATTCTATCTGCTCAGATAATGGGCATCTCGTCTGGTACAGCGGTATCTGTCGCTGGGTCTAAATCCGAATGGAACGCTAATAGACTATCAGCAACTTCCTCAGGTTTATTAAAACGCGCGATATGGAATAAAGCTTCACCTTCGTTTACCAATGGAATATTGGTTCTGCCAATAATAATACCTGAGCTCGATGCGAACACCTCTGTTTCAGATTGATCTTTGCCATAAGGTGCAGCCACCATTCCCAATAAATCACCTTTACTGACACTAGCGCCCATCGGAGCCAACATTCTGAATATGCCACTTTGAGGCGCACGAACCCAACCACTTGAGCGTGCAACGAATGGCTCCTGTTTTTTTCTACGAACGCGGCTGGCAGCTAACATACCTATTTCACGCATCACAGCCAGCACACCCTTCACACCAGCACGAATAGACATTTCATTGAAACGCAGGGCTTCGCCAGCTTCATACACAATAACCGGCACATTGGAATCCTGCGCTGCGTAACGCAGAGAACCTTCAATAAGGCTGGAGTTAACCACAACGGGTGCATTGAAAGCTTGCGCCATCATTTCAACATCTGGGTTAGCCAGGTCAGCTCTTATCTGTGGCAAATTATCACGATGAACAGCAGCAGTATGCAAATCAATGCCATGGGTGCAATGGCTGACAACTTCCGTCATAAATTGATGCCCTAATCGTGCTGCCAGTGAACCCTCGACCGAGCCTGGGAAACAGCGGTTGAGATCACGACGATCGGGCAAATAACGGGATTGATTAAGAAATCCATAGACATTGACAACTGGAATAGCAATCAATGTGCCTTTAATACCCTTGAGCGCCTTACTTTTGACCAGTCTTCGGATAATTTCAACGCCATTGATTTCATCGCCATGAACTGCCGCTGAAACAAATAAAACGGGGCCTTTCCGACGACCTCTGATGACATGTACCGGCATACTGAGTGAAGTATGCATATACAAATCGGGTAAGGGGATTTCAACAATTTTATTTTGGCCGAGATGAATTTCTTCTCCAGCGATCACTAACGGATCGGCCATAAATCAGCCTCGTCCTCGTGTCTTGGTTTTACCCATTTTGGCATTTTTTTCGATGAACTCGATGATTTGACTGGCAATATCTTTCCCCGTTGCAGCTTCAATACCTTCAAGTCCAGGAGAAGAGTTTACCTCCATCACCACTGGGCCATGGTTAGATCGGAGTAAATCAACACCACAAACATTCAACCCCATCGTTTTGGCTGCTCTTACAGCGGTAGAACGCTCCTCAGGAGTGATACGAATAAGATTGGCACTGCCGCCACGGTGTAAATTAGAGCGAAACTCACCTTCTTTGCCCTGACGTTTCATCGCAGCAATAACCTTGTCCCCCACAACCAGACAACGGATATCAGAACCACCCGCTTCTTTAATGAACTCCTGTACAAGGATGTTTGCTTTCATGCCCATGAAGGCTTCAATAACACTTTCAGCTGCCTGTTCTGTTTCTGCCAGAACCACACCAATTCCTTGCGTACCCTCAAGTAATTTGATCACTAGCGGTGCACCACCCACCATTTTGATCAAATCATCCACATCATCTGGGCGGTGAGCAAAGCCCGTTACTGGTAGACCAATACCTTTACGGGAAAGTAACTGAAGAGCTCGAAGCTTATCGCGTGAGCGGCTGATCGCCACAGACTCATTGAGCGGATAAACACTCATCATCTCAAATTGACGCAATACAGCCGTACCATAGAATGTTACCGAAGCACCTATACGTGGAATGACAGCATCGTAGCCAGTCAATATCTCACCTTTGTAATGCACTTCCGGTTTTAATGAGGTGATGTTCATGTAGCAACGCAATACATCCAATACGTGAACTTCATGCCCTTTTGCCTCTGCAGCCTCCACTAATCTCCGTGTCGAATATAACTTGGGATTGCGGGACAATATGGCTATTTTCATGAACTTTCTCCATCAAGAATTTCTTTTTTTGGCTCTGTGGCTTGCTCTGGAACAGTTTGTCCAGCTTGAAATGACAAAGCAGGGTCGACCAGAATATCACCTGCTGTCATAGCTGTTCGGCCTAATAACATCCGGAACAGCATATTATCGCGATTGGTTAGGGTGATTTCTATTGGCCATATTTTATTACCCAACTTCACATTGGTAACAATGACGAACCGTTGCTCTGTGTGTCCACCGGAGTCGGTCACATTTCGTTGGTCCAAGACTTCCGCTTCACACCACGTGACTGTTTCAATGTCATCCTGATTAGGGTGTAATGCAAAACGAACCCATTGTTTGCCATTCTTTTCGAAGGGATTGACTTCAAATGCATGAATAGCTGAAGTCCTTGCACCTGTATCAACTTTGGCTTTGATTCGGCTCACGTCTAAATCAGGAAGACTTAACCATTCACGCCAACCAACAATGGTGGTGTCTGACTTTTGTGCTTGCTTTTGTATATCCACTAAGATTAATCCAACATATTTTTATTCCAGTCTTTTACGCTGTTTTGCACATCGTTGATTTCATTATCTGCGCTGCTAATAAGACTGTTGAGGCCTGAAACAATATCATCACCGTATCGATCCGAGAGAATATTAGCGGTCATAATGACAAAAATGGCCATCACTATGACGTATAAGTGTGTGAATAGAACTCTGACCACAGGCCTCTCCTTATGTTCTGACTTTTAGTCATTATAAGTCGAGCATACCACTGAGACTGTTGCGTTTGAATAGAATCTTAAATGATGTCTTAATGTGAATTTTTACCAGTAGGTGAAGAGAGGTAGTATTCAGTCTGTCGCCCGCCTGCCTCTGCGTTCTTCATCCCGGCGTTCTCGTTTATCAAAAACATCTCTCATCACAATGCTCTCACCTCTTCGCTGAAGACCACTACTACGACGATCGTCATAATGGACATAGCCGCAACGACAGCTCTCACTCTTGGTGCAGTCAGGCAAGGGAAGTAAGGGCGCTTCAGCGACCAGAAAGACTCGATGCGAACAATCGAATGCTGCATCACAGGCATGCTGATGCGGTTTAATCCGAACAGCAGCGTAATTCATTTTGTGCACTTCATGTTCAGGTGGAACCTGTTTTTGTTTTCTGACAAAAACAAATAATGCGATACCAGTAATAAACACCAGCAGAAAAACCCACTCCATGAGCACTCTCCCTAGTAAAGCTGAACTTAACTGATAGCGTACCCTCTTTGCGCTGGCTCAGCTAGCTTAAACACGTTTTTATTTTAAGGTGAGCGATACAATAAACGGTTCATCGTAGTGATCGCATTTACCTTAATTTCTTTAGGACAAACACTTTCACATTCACGATAATTACTACAACTACCAAAGCCCTCATCTTCCATCGTTCTGAGCATTTTGGCCGGACGTTTTTTGTCCATATCACCCTGTGGCAAGGTTGATAGATGTGCCACTTTCGCCGCAACAAATAGACTCGCTGACGCGTTGGGACATATCGCCACACAAGCACCACAGCCTATACAGGTAGCAGCATCAAATGCCGCATCCGCAACATGCTTTTCAATCGGTAGCGTATTGGCTTCAGATGCTGATCCGGTTCGGATTGGGATATAGCCACCGGACTGAATAATTCGGTCAAATGAAGTTCTATCAACGATGAGATCTTTGATGACTGGAAAGGCTGTGGCACGCCATGGCTCAATCCACAACTCTTTCTCATTCTTATAATCTCGCATGTATTGTTGACACGTTGTCGTCGCACGCTGCTTTCCATGAGGGGTACCGTTGATAACAAGGTTACAGGAACCACAGATACCTTCCCGGCAGTCGAAGTCAAACGCTACCGGGTCTTCACCCTTAAGGATGAGACTCTCGTTAAGTGCATCAAGCATTTCCAGAAAAGACGAATCTTCACTGGCATCAATTTCATGCTTTTCAAAGGTCCCTTCTTTATCGGGTCCAGCTTGGCGCCATATATTCAGTTTAAAAATCATTGGTAGTTTCTTATGCTAGGTCGGACAAAATCGAAATGCAGATATTCCCGATAAAGACTCGGTTGACTCACATCGCCACTATATTGCCAGGCAGCCACGTAGGAATAATCCATATCATTACGTTGCGCTTCACCTGCTTCGGTTAAGTGCTCTTCCCTAGCATGGCAACCACAGGATTCTTCACGATCTAATGCATCCAAACACATCAATTCAGCCAGCTCAAAAAAGTCAGCGACACGGCCAGCACGTTCCAATGTCTGGTTAAGCTGTTCCGCTTCACCGGTGACCTTAATTTTCTGCCAGAATTCCTGCCGTAACTGGCCAATTTCATCAATCGCTTGTTTCAGAGTGTGTTGTTCTCGGGCCATACCACAGGCATTCCAAAGAATCTGGCCCAAACGACGATGAAAATCATCCGGTGTCACGGAGGGGGCCGGCGCATTCATTAATTGTTCAATCCGTTGCTTAGCTTCCTGTATCGCTTGATCCGCCTGAACAGCGTAATTTTCTGCTTTGATAGGTTTATGTTTTGCCAGATAGTCGGAAACGGTAGTCGGTAGAACAAAATAGCCGTCAGCCAGTCCTTGCATCAAAGCACTAGCGCCGAGTCTATTGGCGCCGTGATCAGAGAAGTTAGCCTCACCACCAGCAAATAAACCATCAATACTGGTCATTAAGTTGTAATCGACCCACAACCCGCCCATGGTGTAATGCACAGCAGGATAAATACGCATTGGCGTCTGATAAGGATTTTCGGCGGTGATTCGCTGATACATTTCAAAGAGATTTCCATATTTCTCTCTGACAGCCTCCAGTCCCTGTGATTTAATCGCGTCAGCAAAATCAAGGTAAACACCCAACTTTTTGCCATCGATCTCCGCACCGACACCACGTCCTTCATCACAGATAAGCTTTACTGCTCGCGAGGCAATATCACGCGGTACCAAATTACCAAATGCGGGATACATCCGTTCAAGAAAATAATCCCGATCCGCCTCAGGAATCGCTTCCGGATTTTTATCACAATCAGCTGCATGTTTGGGTGCCCACACTCTGCCATCGTTACGTAATGATTCGCTCATCAAGGTCAGTTTGGACTGTAATTCACCCTGCTGCGGAATACAGGTTGGATGGATCTGAGTAAAAGAAGGATTAGCAAATAATGCCCCCTTTCTGTGGGCACGCCAGATAGCTGAGGTATTACAACCTTTCGCATTGGTCGAAAGATAAAATGCATTGCTGTAACCACCGGTACAGAGCACAACACAATCAGCCAGGTGACTCTCAAGTTCACCTGTGACCAAATCACGAGTGACAATGCCAATCGCTCTGTCGCCATCCATGATGAGATCCTGCATTTCACAACGGGAACGATGTTCTACCGTGCCTGAGGCAATCTGTTGACTCATCGCCTGATACGCACCCAACAAAAGCTGTTGTCCGGTTTGTCCCCTTGCATAGAACGTTCTTGATACCTGTGCACCACCAAAAGAACGATTGGCAAGATAACCGGAATATTCACGTGCAAACGGCACACCCTGCGCCACAGCCTGATCGATGATTGAGGTACTTAATTCAGCTAATCTGAAAACATTGGATTCACGGGCACGAAAGTCACCGCCTTTGATCGTGTCATAAAACAGGCGCCAGACGCTGTCACCATCATTCTGATAGTTTTTAGCCGCATTAATGCCGCCCTGAGCCGCAATACTGTGCGCACGGCGCGGGCTGTCCTGAAAACAAAATGTTTTCACTTTATAACCCATCTCACCCATGGATGCGGCCGCAGACGCTCCTGCAAGTCCGGTTCCTACAACAATTACAGTGTATTTTTTACGATTAGCAGGACTCACCACGCGTGAATTATATTTATGCTGTTTCCAGCGATCCTGGAGTGGCCCTTTAGGTGCGTGACTATCTAATTCAAAATCGCTCATGCTACCACCCAGATATAAACTGGCACCGCAGCAAAACCGGCTGTCAGCAACAGGACGCTCGAGGAAATCACTACTGTATGCATTTTTGAACTAATCCCCAGAGTCTGCATAACATTGACCAAAGAATGCTGTAAGTGCATCGCCATAATAAAAAGACCGCCCAAATAAAATAAAAGCCAGAATGGTGATGAAAACCAGTTAACCACTGCGCCTCTAACGTCATCCGTATCGATGAGTAAACTCTGGCCTATGTGGATGACGATGAAAAGTAATAACAGCACAATGCTTAATGTTACTAATGGGGCTGGCACATGAAATTTGTCATGTTTGTGATAGCCCGAACCTCTGGCTTGACTGTTTTTGATGCGAATAGCTATCGCTGCTTTGACATGAATAAACAGACTAGCGATAACCAGCGCCAGAACAGGCCAGCGAATCCAGGCCTGATTGTAAAAATCGTAAAACGAATTAAACGCAGACGCTGAAAAAAAGCTGAGATTGCTCAGCATGTGAAAAATCAGATAGGCGGTCATCACGGTCCCCGCCAATGCCATCGAACGCTTTTGCAGTTGCAGTAATTTCATCAGCTTTCCATATCCAATCTGGCATCGTTGCTATCGGGTCGAGGTTTTAGGTTTTCACGTTCAATTGTTCTGATACAGCTATTCCAGCGCAAGGTTGCCTCGTCATTGTGTTCGGGTCTGATTTTCTCTGCCATCTGATAAAACTGTAACGCCTCAATAAAGTAGTCATACGCAAACACTCTTGCCATGCTCTGAGTTAACATAAAACGAGCCCGTCGTTCATGCAGCAGGCCGGTGTAATAATGTTGCTGATAGCGGCTTTGCAATTTAGTCACAGACTCTTCTATCGCTTTGACCTGTGTTTTTTTTCCGGCATGATGCAGTTGATCGCTCAAAGCGAGTATGTAGACAACCAGAGCCGACTGATTATCCGGTTCGATATGTAAAATATCCAGGCAGATACTTTCTGCAATTTCGGGTTCCAGCAGAGATCGATACTGACGTGCCTTATCGAGCGCAAGCTCAATAGAATCGGCATGTATATCGTGTAATGTCAGCTCCATTATTTTCCTCATCAAGAGTAAGTCTTATATAAGAGTTAGTTAAATCAATCTAATCTAATACGAATAAGTTTTCAATAGAATTTATCGAACACTACGATATATACTTCATTACATGGTGCCCAAGTCCTATTTCTGGTATCTTTTGTCGTTTTTCCAAACGGTTATTCATCGGTTCACTCATGCAAAGAAAAATTCTGGTTACCAGTGCCCTGCCCTATGCCAACGGCTCGATTCACCTTGGTCATATGGTGGAATATATCCAAACCGATATATGGGCACGCTTTCAACGAATGCGTGGTCATGAATGCCATTATGTCTGTGCCGATGATGCTCACGGTACCCCGATTATGCTTCGTGCTCAGAATGAAGGCATTTCACCGGAGCAACTCATCAGTGATGTATCTAAAGAGCATCAAGCTGATTTCGCCGACTTCGCCATCAGCTTTGACAACTACCATAGCACGCACAGTGATGAAAATAGGGCTTTAGCCAGTCAAATTTATCTGGCAAATCGCGATGCTGGTCATATTGATACACGCACTATCAGCCAGGCCTATGATCCCGAAAAAGAAATGTTCTTACCGGATCGTTTTATTCGCGGCGAATGCCCGAAGTGTGGGACAGCTGACCAATACGGCGATAACTGTGAAGCTTGTGGCGCAACCTATGATCCGACCGAATTGAAAAATCCGGTTTCTGCGGTATCCGGTGCCACTCCTATCACAAAAGAATCAGAGCATTATTTTTTCAAGTTAGGTGATTTTGAAAAGACGCTGCACGAATGGACCCATAGTGATCATCTGCAACCCGAAGTGACGCGCAAACTGAGCGAATGGTTTGAGAGTGGCTTGCAAGACTGGGATATCTCACGTGATGCGCCCTACTTTGGTTTTCAGATTCCTGATACCGATAACAAGTTTTTCTATGTCTGGATGGATGCACCGATTGGTTATCTTGCCAGCTTCAAACATTACTGTGATCGTACCGGTGTCGATTTTGACAGCTTTATGAAGCCCGGTAGTGACACCGAAATGGTGCACTTTATCGGTAAAGATATTATCTACTTTCATGCCTTGTTCTGGCCAGCCATGCTGGAAGGTGCTGGTTTCCGTCAACCAGATAACGTTTATGCACATGGTTTTTTAACCGTTGACGGTAAGAAGATGTCCAAGTCTCGTGGCACTTTCATCAAAGCACGGACGTATTTGGATAATCTTAATCCAGAATATTTGCGTTATTACTTCGCTGCCAAACTGGGCAGTGGTATTGATGATATCGATCTCAGCCTGGAAGACTTCCAGACGCGTATCAACTCAGATCTGGTTGGGAAAGTCGTCAATATCGCCAGTCGCTGTGCAGGATTTTTAACCAAACGCTTTGATGGAAAGCTTGGTTCAGAACTCAGTGAACCGGCGTTATTCAATGACTTTGTTAAACAGTCAGAAAATATTGCCAAACGTTACGAAGACCGTGAGTTTGGTCAAGCCATGCGTGAGATTATGGCTTTGGCTGACCGAGCTAACCAATACATTGATGAAATGAAGCCCTGGGTACTGGCCAAAGAAGATGGTAAAGAAGCCAAAGTGCAGGCCATCTGCACCATGGGTATTAACCTGTTCCGTGTATTGGTTGCTTACCTGAAACCAGTATTACCCAAAACCGCGGAACAGGCAGAAGCTTTTCTCAATATAGCGCCTTTGCAATGGTCCGATATTGAAACCCCACTTTTGAATCATGAAATCAATAAATTCAAACCGTTAATGACCCGCATCGAGCAGGACAAAATTGACGCGATTATTGCTGGCTCAAAAGACAGCATGGCGGATGAAGAAAAGATTGAAGAAAACGCTGCAAAAAATCAAAAAGCTGCTGATATCGAACCGATAGCGGAAGAAATCCAGTTTGATGACTTTGCCAAGATTGATTTGCGTGTCGCTAAAATCGTTAATGCCGAGCATGTTGAAGGTGCCGATAAACTTTTAAAGCTGACTTTGGATATTGGTCTGGATGAAAAGCAGGTATTCGCTGGTATTAAATCAGCCTATGCACCCGAAGACTTGATTGGCAAACTAACTGTGATGGTTGCTAACCTTGCTCCTCGCAAAATGCGGTTTGGTCTTTCTGAAGGGATGGTTTTAGCTGCTGGGCCAGGTGGTAAAGATCTGTTTATTCTCAATCCAGATGATGGTGCTCAACCAGGAATGCGTGTTAAGTGATCAGAATAACCAACCGTTAACAAGAAGTCCCTATCTTGCCACCAACTAATCTTGGTTGATGATAAATAAG
>NZ_CBFHHW010000005.1:0-4906 GCF_965655755.1 Methylophaga sp.
ATTACACAGCACTGAAGTCGACTTGAAAGGTCTGGAAGCTGTTGTTGTTGGTGCGTCTAACATCGTTGGTCGTCCGATGGCTTTGGAGTTATTACTCGCGGGCTGCACCACGACCGTCTGTCATCGTTGGACGAATAACCTTGAAGAGCAGGTTCGACGAGCAGATTTATTGGTTGTTGCTGTGGGTAAACCCGGTTTTATTCCTGGCGATTGGATTAAACCCGGTGCCATCGTGATAGATGTCGGTATCAACCGCCTTGAAAACGGCAAATTAACCGGTGATGTTGAGTTTGACAAGGCGAAAGAGAAAGCGTCATGGATTACCCCCGTTCCCGGCGGTGTCGGCCCTATGACTGTGGCAACATTATTGGAGAATACACTCTTCGCTGCCGAGCATTTGCATAAAAACTAAATCCAACACGGCTGCTTAATTAGATTAGGCAGCCGTGTTTGTTAACCTCGTCGCCAGCTGGTCTTGCCAGCGGCGTCTTCGAGCACAATACCCATATCAGTTAGCTGATCCCGAATCTCATCTGCTCGTGACCAGTTTTTATCTTCCCGTGCCTGATCTCGCTCAGCGACTAAAGCGTCAATGTTTGCAGACTCATCATCTGACGCTATATCTCCAACTAAAAATGCATCCGCGTCTTGCTGAAATAAACCTAGGACATCACCAAAAGACAATAACAAACCGGCTAAATAAGACGTTTTTTCGTGCTCGTCGTTTTCACGTGTTTTGTTCAACGCCTGACGTACATCGGCCATAACCGACAAGCCCAATGCCGTATTAAAGTCATCGTCCATTGCTTCTTTAAAACGCGAACCAAATTCCTTATCTTCCTGCCATTGAACGCCAGCTTGCGGCTTTATATCTCTCAAAGACGTATAGAATCGGGTTAACGCTGCTTTGGCTTGCTCTAATTGATCTTCAGCGTAATTGAGCGGACTGCGATAATGGCTGGATAAGATAAAGTAACGCACGGCTTCAGCAGGATATAGCGCTAAAACTTCACGGACAGTGAAAAAATTACCCAGTGATTTGGACATTTTTTCATCATCAATTCGAACAAAGCCATTGTGCATCCAGTAATTTACCGACTGGCAATCGTGTGCACCTTCGGATTGGGCAATCTCATTCTCATGATGAGGGAATTGTAAATCCTGCCCACCGCCATGAATATCGAAGTGCTCACCTAAACAATGTGCTGACATGGCAGAACATTCAATATGCCAACCGGGACGACCATTACCCCAGGGCGACTCCCAGGCTGGTTCATCCTCTTTAGCGGCTTTCCACAAAACAAAGTCCAGCGGATCCGTCTTCGCTTCATTCACAGCAACACGTTCACCGGCGCGAAGTTCATCCAAATGGCGACCGGAGAGCTTGCCGTAAGTCGCAAACTCGCTGACATCGTAGTACACGTCACCGTTATCAGCCGCATAAGCGAAACCTTTATCAATCAAGGTCTCAATCATATTGAGAATCTCGGTCATGGATTCAGTCGCTTTCGGCTCTTGGTCTGGCTTTAACACACCAAGTGCATCAGCATCTTGATGCATTTCTGCAATAAAACGTTCTGTCAGCGCCTGAATGGTTTCATTGTTTTCAGCGGCACGTTTGATGATTTTGTCATCAATATCAGTAATGTTACGCACGTAAGTGACATCATAACCACTGGCACGTAAATAACGTGTGACCACATCAAATACCACCATCACTCGGGCATGGCCAACGTGACAGAGGTCATACACTGTCATACCACAGACATACATGTTGACCTTGCCTGGCGTGATAGGTTTAAACGTCTCTTTTTGTCGAGATAGACTGTTATAGAGTTTTAGCATTACTTACTTTTTGAAATATCTTCTTTCAGACCAATGGTGAGGTTGAATACAGGCGTATCGATACTATGGTCATATCGATCACTTACAAAATAGCCTTCTCGTTCAAACTGAAAAGCCGTTTCTGGTTCACAACTGACAATGGATGGTTCAGCAATGGCTTTAATCACTGTTAACGAATCCGGATTCACATCATCGAGATAGTTACCCGTTTCTTTTCCCGGTGCTTCCGCCCTAAACAATCTGTCGTATAAGCGTAACTCAACTTCTTTACCTTCCGTCGCTGATACCCAATGAATAACGCCTCTTGGTTTCATTTCAGGTGGTGGGTTCTGACCAACCGTATCAGGCACCAACGAAGCAATCACTTCAATGATGTCACCCTTGTCGTTCTTGATGACATCGTCAGCCTTGATGACATAAGCACCGCGTAAACGCGCATAATCGCCAATCACCAGGCGCTTGAATTTTTTCCGGCTCAGGGTGGTGTCTTCAGTAAAGTCGGACGCATCGATATAAATGTCTGTAGTGAATGGCAATGAGCGCTTACCCATAGTCTCCTGCTGAGGATGATTAGGAACTTCCAACCATTCAGCGTTTTCAGGCGCGTTGGTGATGCTGACTTTTAAGGGATTCAACACACACATCGCACGCGCTGCGTTTTCATTCAAATCTTTGCGAATTTCAAATTCGAGTTGAGCAATATCAACAATACCGTCTGTTTTTGCCACGGCGAGACCATCACAAAAAGCGCGTAGCGCTTCAGCCGAATAACCGCGCCTTCTCATACCTGAAATCGTTGGCATTCTGGGATCATTCCAGCCAGCAACGATATGTTCATCGACCAGTTGTCTTAAGTTGCGTTTACTCGTCACTGTATAGTTAATATTGAGACGGCCAAACTCATACTGCTTTGGCTGCGTGGGCACTGGCAGGTTTTCAATGAACCACTCATATAAGGGACGGTGATCCTGAAATTCGAGCGTACAAATACTGTGGGTGACGCCTTCAATCGCATCGCCCTGCCCGTGAGCAAAATCATAGCTCGGATAAATACACCATGTATCACCGGTTTGGTGATGTGATTTCTTGCGAATGCGATAAAGAATCGGGTCACGCAGATTCATATTGGGCGAGGCCATATCTATTTTCGCACGAAGAACACAAAAACCCTCGTCAAAATCGCCCTGCTTCATTTTTTCAAACAAAGCCAGGTTTTCTTCTACACTGCGCTCACGAAATGGCGATTCCTTACCCGGCTTGGTCGCCCAGCCACGATATTCACTGGCTTGCTCGGCGGTAAGATCACAAACATAGGCTTTGCCTTGCTTAATGAGATGGACAGCCCAAGCGTAAAACTGCTCAAAATAGCTGGAAGCATAATGCACATCTCCAGCCCACTGAAACCCAAGCCACTGAACATCTTCCTTGATTGCTTCAATGTATTCCTGCTCTTCTTTGGCTGGATTCGTATCATCAAAGCGTAAATTACATTCGCCATCAAACTCTTCAGCCAACCCAAAATTCAGGCAGATAGACTTGGCATGTCCAATATGCAAGTAGCCATTGGGCTCAGGAGGAAAGCGGGTAACAACTTTTCCGGCCATCCTGCCAGCGTCAATATCTTCCTGAATAATGGTGCGTATAAAATTATGGTTTGCAGCAGATTCCGACATAGCGAACGATTAAACTTATATGAAAACGCGCATTATACGCTTTCATCCATGTCGGGTAATAGCACTCTTCGCTAAATAAGCTCACAAACAGACAAATTACACTACGGGTATTACCTGAAGGTGAGTAAGCTGTTGGCTCGGAAGCGAAACATATTTTTGAAATCGTTACTTACACATTATGGTCAGTTGATGCTGAAAAGTCGTTTGCTGTGTTCCCAATAAGCCTACGAATGCACTATCATGATGGTTTTAAGCTGTATTGGATTATTGCAATCATGAAATTACTCTATCGCCATCTGGCCCCCTTACTTCTTGCTTCTTTTTCTTTCTCTGCAAGCGCAGAGGGTGGTGCTGCCTCCCAGGTACAATTAGAAACTAATCACGGCAACATCGTGATTGAACTGAATAAAGACAAGGCCCCTATCACGGTTGCTAACTTTCTGAGCTACGTAGAAGACGGTTTTTATGATGGCACTATCTTCCATCGTGTTATTGAAAATTTTATGGTTCAGGGTGGCGGGTTTGACGAAAGCTTTCAGCAGAAAGAGACCAAAGCGCCTATCGAGAACGAAGCGGATAACGGTTTAAGTAATAAACGCGGTGCAGTGGCTATGGCTCGAACTAACGATCCACACTCAGCAACAGCGCAGTTTTTTATTAATACTGTTGATAACAACTTTCTTGATTTCAAAGGTAAAACGCCAAGTGGCTGGGGCTATGCCGTGTTTGGTGAAGTCGTAGAAGGCATGGATGTAGTGGATAAGATTCGTACACTTGAAACCACCATGCGTGGGCCTCATCAGGATGTGCCGGCTGAAGATGTGCTGATTATCAAAGCCACCGTTCTCTAACTAAAGATACTGCCCCTTATATCAGGGGCAGCTATTCTCATGGCGAAACTTTTTATCTCTGATCTGCATCTTAGTCCCGTCAATCCCGATTTGACGGAATTGGCCTGCGCCTTTCTTAATGAACACAAAAGCCAGGTTGAAGAAATTTATATTCTCGGGGACATCTTTAATACCTGGTTAGGTGACGATCTGGTACCGGAAGAATTTGCTGATTTTGTCTCAACCCTAAAGTCATTATCTGCTCAAGGCATCAAGCTCTATCTGATGGTCGGTAACCGTGATTTTATGCTCGGAAAAGCATTTGCAAAACGCGTCGGAGCAACCTATCTTGATGATGGCTATCTACTCAATATTGCGGGTAAGAAAACGCTGTTAATGCATGGTGACAGTCTCTGCATTGATGATGTGAGCTATCAGCGTTATCGCCGTGTTGTTAGGAATCGCTTCCTACAATACATTTTCTTAGCTTTGCCTGCCTCATTCAGACAACGTATCTCAGACAAAATTAAACAAAAAAGCCGGCAACAAAAGCAGTTC
>NZ_CBFHHW010000005.1:5004-8792 GCF_965655755.1 Methylophaga sp.
ATCGATGATCATACGTTACGTCTGCATGATCATCGGGTCGCGGAAAACGAATCTGTTTTAAGACTGACCTGAAGATTGCTCAAGGATTTCTTTCAAACGCTCAGCAGGCACATAACCGGGCAACATTTGACCTGATTCCATAAAGAGTGCCGGTGTTCCCTGCACGCCCATTTTACGACCAATTTCAAACTCCGCTTTAACCGGGTTGTCACAGGTATTCGCTTCAAGTTCTTCACCTTGTTTCGCCCGAGTCATCGCATCACGGCGATCTTGAGCACACCATACAGTCACAGCCTCATCATAGGATTCTGAATCAATCCCTCCACGCGGATAAGCCATGTAACGAATCCGGATACCTTGGTCCATGTATTGCTGTATTTCAGAATGCATCTTACGACAGTAAACGCAGTCTATATCAGTGAATACAGTCAGCGTATGTTCTGTTTTTTCCGGCTCAAAGATAATCATATCTTCTTCATCCAGACTGTTAAGAATATCTTTTCTCAGACTAACTTTACGTTGTTCCGTCAAATTCGTTCTAGATTCCAATGAGACAAGATCGCCCTGCAATGCATACCGACCATCGGCTGAAAAATAGATGATTTCACCATTAATGACAGCTTCAAAAAAGCCAGTATTATCGACCTCCCGCAAACTATCAATTTTGACTTCTGGCAAAGTTTTTTCAAGCTGTTGCTTGAGTTTATCAGCATCTGCAGCCTGAGCAAATCCTGTCCAAAACAAAGGTAAAAGTAAAAAATAGCGTTTCAGCATTATCTGAATATCCTAGTCTCTGAAGTTATTGAATTGCAGCGGCATATCTATTGTGTCGTTACTTTTTAGCATTGCCATCACCCCTTGCAGGTCATCACGTTTTTTTCCTGTCACCCTGACGCTTTCACCCTGGACAGCAGCCTGCACTTTGGCTTTACTCTCTTTAATCAGTTTGACTATTTTGCGTGATAAATCTTTCTCTATTCCTTCGCGAACAACCACGTCTTGTTTACGCATTTTGCCGTGGCCGACCGAATCTTTGATTTCCAAGCAGCTGATTTCAATACCCCGTTTCACTAATTTCAGTCTCAAAATATCAAGTAACTGATCCAGCTGAAAATCACTATCTGCATGCATCGTCAATACCTTCTCCGACTGCTCTACACGTGCATCGGTTCCGCGAAAATCAAAACGATTCGCCAGTTCACGGTTCGCTTGATCTACGGCATTAGTCAGTTCATGTTTGTCGACTTCAGATACGATATCAAAAGAAGGCATTTTGCTCTCTCCGGCGCTGTTTTTGAAAGTAGGTTAGTGTAACACTCGGCGTGAGTGCGGTCAGTGCTGATCAACCTCGCGGGTGATGCTGTCCATGCAACTGTTTTAGACGTTCCTTCGCTACATGCGTGTAAATCTGGGTTGTCGACAAATCAGAATGACCCAGTAATAATTGCACCACACGGAGATCGGCACCGTGGTTGATCAAGTGCGTAGCAAACGCGTGACGTAATGTATGAGGGGATAAGGTCTTTTGTATCTGTGCCTGCTTGGCATAACGTTTAATGATGTACCAGAATGCCTGACGTGTCATCGCTTTGCCACGACGGGTTGGAAACATATCATCCGTGACCTTGCCATTCAACAAACCGGGCCGGCTTTCATAAAGATACTGCTGCAACCAGTCGAGCGCTTCCTCGCCCATCGGCACCAGTCGTTCTTTATTGCCTTTACCAATACAACGCACCAGTCCTTGCCGCATATTGACCTGTTCCTGTTTTAAGCTAACCAACTCAGATACGCGCAGACCACTGGCATAAAGCACTTCCAGCATGGTACGGTCTCGCAGCCCCAGTGGCTCGTTAATATCAGGCTGTGCCAGTAAATCGTCTACCTCCTGCTCCGTGAGGCTATCAGGTAACGGGTTACCCAAACGGGGAGATTCAAGCTGTGCAGTGGGATCACTATCGCGAATACCTTCACGAATAAGGTAGCGATAAAAGCGTCTCAAAGTGGAGAGTAAACGTGCTTCACTCCGCACCTTGCGACCTTCACGCATACGCAGACTTTGATAACGCTGAATGTCAGGCTGTGTCGCCGCAGCAAGATCAGTATCAAATTGAGCGAGCCAGGCTGCAAAAGCCAACAAGTCTCTTCGATACGCTTCAACGGTATTCTGACTCAAACCGGATTCCAGCCATAAGCTATCCAAAAAAGGCTGTAAGTACCGGCTGCTGTATGAAGGTTGATTGTCCTGCTCGCTCATTTTATATCCCTTATCAGGCTGATATCTTAGCAAGGCAGAAACAAAAAAGGGCAGTGAAAACACTGCCCTTTGAACTGCATGGATTGCAAAACAATCCCTGTCAGTGGTGTTACAGCTTTTCTTTGATACGTGCTGCTTTACCCGTCAGATCACGCAGATAGTACAATTTAGAACGACGTACATCACCACGACGTTTGACATCTACGCTTGCAATGCTTGGGCTGTTTGTTTGGAAAACACGTTCAACACCAACACCGCTTGAAATTTTACGGACAGTAAATGCAGAGTGCAGACCACGGTTGCGTTTAGCAATTACAACACCTTCAAACGCCTGTTCACGCTCACGGTCGCCTTCTTTAATTTTAACTTTAACAATAACAGTGTCACCCGCTGAAAATTCAGGGATATCCTGTCTTACTTGTTCAGCGTTAAGCTGTTCGATAATGTTACTCATTGTTCAACTCCCAACTAATCCTGCCCGCTCTCGGCAATAAACTCTTCTAATAGCGCTTTCTGCTCGTCAGACAAAGTCTCTTTTGCCAACAAGTCAGGTCGTCGCAACCACGTTCGTCCCAAGGACTGTTTCAGGCGCCATTTGCGAATCGCTTCATGATCACCCCCCAGCAATACCCCGGGTACTGACTGGTTAAATAACTTTTCCGGTCTGGTGTAATGCGGACAGTCCAGAAAGCCTGTCATAAATGAATCCTGCTCCGCAGAGTTCTCATCACCCAATACACCTGGTAACAGTCTTGCAACGCCATCAATCATGACCATTGCAGCCAGTTCACCACCGCTGAGGACGTAGTCACCAATCGACCATTCCTCGTCAATCTGTTTTTCAATCAGACGTTCATCAATACCTTCATAACGCCCTGCAACCAGAATCATTTTATCTCTGTTTGCTAACTGTTTCAGCGCTTTCTGATCCAGTTTTTTACCTTGTGGTGACAGGTATATTACCTTGCAATCGTCACCCAGTTCCTGTTTGGCTGCTGAGATAGCTTCTTCAAGAGGCGCCACCTTCATCACCATGCCAGGACCGCCACCATAAGGTCTGTCATCTACTGTTCGATGCTTATCGTGCGTGAAGTCACGGGGATTCCAGTAGCTGAGACTTAATCGTCCCTGACTGACTGCCCGGCCTGTCACACCATACTCAGTAATGGCATCAAACATTTGAGGGAAAAGGGATACAACACCTAAGCGCATGTCCCTCACTCCATCAATAATCTTTGTCCCAATCAACTTGGATAAGCTGTTTATCCAAATCAACCGATTTGACGATTTCATCCATCACAAACGGAATCAATCGTTCTGTGGTGTCACCCTCGGCTAGAACCACCAGTACATCATTCGCACCGGTTTCCAGCAAATGGTCTACCCGCCCCAGCGTTTCATCATTAAGATTAACAACTGTCAGGCCTTGTAGATCCGCCCAGTAGAATTCATCTTCTTCTGCCGGTTCTAATTGTTCTTTTTTGATCGCCAGTTCAGAGCCTATTAAAGGTTGAACCTGATCACGGTCAGT
>NZ_CBFHHW010000005.1:8891-23435 GCF_965655755.1 Methylophaga sp.
TTCTTCTGCCGGTTCTAATTGTTCTTTTTTGATCGCCAGTTCAGAGCCTATTAAAGGTTGAACCTGATCACGGTCAGTCACATTGGCAATGCCCATGACGACCCCTTTGCCCTGCAAGTGCCCACCGGACAACTTGATTTCAATCCACTCTCCCTGTCGTGACAGGAACAAGGGTGAATATTCCAGGATATTGGTGCGGGGATCAGTAAAAGAAAATACCTTTACCCAACCTTTAACACCAAATGCGCCGGATATTTTACCTACCGGGATGAACTCCTCGGATGCTTCCATACCCGAACCTCGACTTTACTTAAGCCGCTTTTTGCGCTTCTTCAATCAGCTTCGCTACGCGCTCTGATGTTTGTGCACCTTGGTTAATCCAATGAGCAACACGATCAAGGTCAACACGAAGTTTTTCTTCTTGACCACGTGCGATAGGGTTAAAGAAACCTAAACGCTCGATGTAACGACCGTCACGCTTGCTGCGTGAGTCTGTGACAACGATACCGTAAAAAGGACGCTTCTTAGCGCCGCTGCGAGTCAATCTAATTGTTACCATATAATTTAGCCCGTTGGAAAACTGGATCGGAAAACCGTCGTATTCTACGCAACTCCCACCCTTTTGAAAAGTCCTTTTAACTTTATTTAAAAGGGCATGCCTCCGCCCATAGGAAATTTGCCGCCCATACCACGCATCATTTTCGCCATGCCGCCTTTTGAGCCCATTTTTTTCATCATTTTTTGCATCTGAGTAAACTGCTTAAGCAAACGGTTTACATCCTGAATCTGGGTGCCACTGCCTGCCGCAATACGTTTTTTACGTGAACCTTTAATAATATCGGGCTTACGACGTTCTTTTGGTGTCATTGAATTAATAATCGCTTCCAACTTACCCAGCTCTTTATCGTTTACTTGCTGTTTGGCTGCGGCTGGCAAATTTCCCATGCCTGGCATTTTATCGATTAATGAACCAATGCCACCCATATTGCCCATTTGCTGTAATTGATCGCGGAAGTCTTCCAGATCAAAGCCTTTGCCTTTTTTCAGCTTGCCCGCTAATTTCTCCGCCGAACCGACATCCATCTTCCGCTGGGCTTCTTCGACCAACGACAGCACGTCACCCATACCCAGAATACGAGACACCACCCGATCTGGATGGAAAGGTTCTAACGCTTCGGTTTTTTCGCCAACACCCATGAATTTAATGGGCTTACCAGTGATATGTCTGATTGAAAGTGCCGCACCACCACGTGCATCGCCATCAGTCTTGGTCAGAATAACACCGGTGAGAGGCAGCGCTTCATTGAAGGCTTTTGCCGTATTCGCCGCATCCTGCCCGGTCATGCTGTCGACAGTGAACAAGGTCTCAATCGGATTAATGGCGGCATGAATCTGTTTGATTTCGGTCATCATATCGTCGTCGATATGTAATCGACCGGCGGTATCAATAATGACTACATCAATATAATCGCGTTTTGCCTGCTCAACAGCTGCCTTGGCAATATCAACTGGGTTTTGATCAGACTGACTGGGAAAGAACTTTGCGTCGACTTCTTTCGCAAGCGTCTCTAACTGATCGATTGCCGCTGGACGGTATACGTCGGTACTGGCAACCATGACTGATTTACGATCATGCTCTTTCAACCAGCGTGATAATTTAGCCACACTAGTGGTTTTACCCGCACCTTGTAAACCCGCCATCAAAATGACTGCTGGCGGTTGTGTGTTCAGGTTAAGGCTTTCATTCGCCTCCCCCATCACCGCTACAAGTTCATCATTAACCACTTTGACCAGGGCCTGACCTGGTGTCAGGCTGCGGAGGACATCCTGTCCCATCGCACGCTCTTTTACACGGTCAATGAACGCTTTAACCACCGGAAGTGCCACGTCAGCTTCAAGCATAGCCATGCGCACTTCACGCAGTGTTTCTTTTACGTTGTCTTCAGTGATTCGACCCTGACCACGGAGCTTTTTAAGCGTGCTCCCTAGTCTTTCACTTAAACTGTCAAACATAGTTCACCTTACTGATTGGCAGATAAATGCCATGAATTATTTGCTTTGGATTAACATTATAACTGATATATTGTTCAGTTCGGGATGACATCGTTTATCATTGCCGAATAGAGATGATTAGACACCTCGAAAGGATCAATTGAATATGGCTATTGCCAACGCGCTTGCTTTCCTACTCTACATGAGTAGCAGCGTAATTCTGATACGACGCTTCGTTCAGAAGGATCAAAATGCAGTAAAAACCAGTATTCCGGTTGGCATCATGATTATCATGGCGCTATTATTCCATGCTACGGATATCTTTTTCACCATGAAAAGTGCCGGCGGCTGGGACCTTGGCCTGTTTACCACCTTTTCACTAACTACATGGCTAATGGCTTTTATAGCGTTACTGATTGGCGCCCGCATTCCAAATTCTCATCCCGGCATTATTATTTACCCCTTGGTAGCAATGAGCCTTATATTAAAGGTCGAACTGCCATCACCTGAGCCACCATCACTTTCACAACCCGCTTTGGAATGGCACGTTCTACTCTCTTTAGCTGCCTATAGTTTGTTCATGCTGGCTGCCATTCAGGCTGTCATTCTGGCCATTCAGGAAAAACACCTCCGTCAGCGTCACGCCGGTGGACTGATGCGTAAACTTCCACCACTGCAGACAATGGAAGCAGGATTATTTCAACTTATCATCACAGGTTTTATCTTACTGACATTGGGTTTGCTCACCGGGCTGATGTTCATTGACAACTTATTTGATCAACATCTAGTCCATAAAACCATACTGTCCTTCATATCATGGTATGTGTTTGCGGCTCTGTTATGGGGTCGATTCCGTTATGGCTGGCGAGGCAGAACGGCAATCAAGTGGACCTTAGTAGGCTTTTCCTTTTTACTACTGGCCTTTATGGGCAGTAAATTTGTTCTTGAATACATACTGAACTGACGCATACATGCTTGAAGAGACATCAATACTCGTTTTATTTATCATTCTGTTCGTTTTACTGCTGTTTTCGGCTTTTTTTTCCAGCTCCGAAACAGCTTTAATGGCATTGAATCGCTATCGTCTCCGTCACCTTGAACAGGAAGGTCATCGCGGCGCGATGATTGCCAGTGAGTTATTGAGCCGCCCGGATCGTTTAATTGGCTTAATTCTGCTAGGCAATAACTTTGTCAATATTCTTGCATCAGCGATTGCGACAGTTATCGGTATTAAATTGTTGGGTGAAAATGGCATTGTTGCCGCCACCTTTGCATTAACACTGGTTGTGTTATTGTTTGCCGAGGTAACACCGAAAACATTGGCAGCGCTGCACCCGGAGCGCGTTGCGTTTCCTGCCAGCTATGTCCTAAAACCAATGCTGTTCTTACTTTATCCACTGGTATGGTTTACCAATGGTATTACCAACCGCATGGTACGTTTGTTCGGGGTCTCGCCGGAAGAAGCGGCGACATCGGCCATTAACACTGAAGAATTGCGGGTCGCCTTAATGGAGGCCGGAAGTCTGATACCGCCGCGTCATAAAGACATGTTGATGAGTATCCTGGATCTGGAAAAAGTCACAGTAAATGACGCCATGGTGCCGAGGAATGAAATAGAGGGTCTGGACATTAACGCCCCTTTTCAGGAAATCGTAAAACAACTATCCCATTGTGGCCACACTCGCCTGCCTGTCTATGAAGACAGTATGGATAACATCGTCGGCATCTTACATCTACGTAAGGCCTTGCATCTGATTACTCAGGATAACCTGAATCCTGAGACCTTAAACGGCATCATTAAGGATGTGTATTTTGTCCCCGAAAGTACACCACTCAATACCCAACTGATTAACTTTCAACGCAATCGCCGCCGTACAGGACTTGTTGTCGATGAATATGGCGACTTGCTAGGTCTGATTACACTCGAAGACATCTTTCGTGAAATTGTAGGTGAGTTTACCGCTGACACCATTGATGAAGACAAAGACATTCATCCACAATCGGATGGGAGTTATCTGGTTAATGGCACAGCCAATATCCGTGAGATCAATCGCAGTAATGATTGGGAATTACCCACGCAAGGACCTAAAACCATCAATGGGCTAGTATTGGAATATCTAGAGAGTATTCCCGATCCGGGCGTCAGCATTCGTATGGAAGACTATGTGATTGAAGTGGTACAAACAGCAGACAATGCTATAAAAACGGTTCGTATTCGTCACATTCTGGACCAACTAGAGGAAGAGCCAGAGAGTTGACTACCATGCGACTGAAATTAGCTGGCTTGACTGACATCGATAAAAGTTCACTTAAATCGATGTTACGACTGTCTTCTGATTTGTTAACGCAAGAATGGTTAATTGTTGACGAAGGCCAGGCTGATTTGGTCATTTATTCCTTCGACTCTGAAGCTGGGCAACAAGCATGGCGGCAACGTGAATCGGGGTTCACAGCTTTATTGACCAACACGGGGAATGTGACCCAGCCCGTTGATGTTGTTTTAAGGAAACCGCTTCGGAAGACTAATTTTTCTGAAGCGTTAAATCTAATTGAAGAAAAAATCCGCCTGCAACAGGCAACCGACACGCCCTCAGCACCACCCCAAAAGGTGGCTAAAAAATCCGAAAAGCTGAATAAACTCCTGGTCACACTGAAGTTACGTAAGCGACCTGCGAGTCATTTACCCCTTTTAGATTTAGCTGAGATCGAGCAATCATCCAAGCAAACCGACATCATAAAAGAACCCAAGCTATTACAAGCCTGGATTAACCAGCTACCTCGCGAGGCTAATCAACGGGTCAGTACCCTACTCGCTAATCTGCAGTCGCTTTGCCAATTTGACCTTAAACCGATGACGATGCTGTCATTACTGGAAATCTATCGCACCGCTGTTGCAGACCTTTTATTCACCCGCGATATATCAGCCGTCAAACGTGATATCTATTTCACCACGGAGAATCTACGGGCCATTCGCACGACCAATGAACTGATAGCGAAACTGGCTGTGGCATATCAGCAAATCATTCGTTTTTATTACGAACGTGGCGAGACCCCGGATAACAACAAAACACTATTACTTTGTCTCAATCGGACAACTGAGATGTTGGCATTGCAGATTCTGCATTCGTATCAGTATTACCGATCGTCGCCTAGAGGCGTTTGGAACAGATTGCACCAACTATACCTGTATCAGGAAAAAGCAGGCACACTCAACGAGGCTGTGACCCTGAAAGAGCTTTATAACAGCCGCAGTTTTTTTGACCTGTATACACAAATCATTCTAACCGGACTGGCTGACCCTTATAGCCTGGCGAAGTTCGATGTATTCAGACTGTTTGGTTTGATGGAACAATTCACCGATAAAATCGAACTGGGCTTACTTAGCCTCAAACAAATTAATACCACCAGTAATTTCATGCTTACAGGTCATTTTTGCATCGATTGTGCTGGTGATGCGTTACCAGACCCCATGATCAAAACATCCTCAGAAATCAGGACCTCGGATCATGCACGTTTGTTAAATACACAACCGGCGCTGCTTGCCATTGAAAATATTTTCAGAAATGCCAAAAATACTTCACATGCTTCTTTAGACAATGAGTTGAGACTGCTAAAAAAAATCATCCCGCAGTTGAACACCACCCATGAACGTCGTTTTCACAGACTGAATACTGGCAAACACCGTACTATCGACATAGCCCATGGCATTAACGCGGTTTACCAGAGCCTCACGAACAGACTTACCCATGCTTTACCTTGGCAACTCGCCAATCAAAGCAGTGGTGGTTTGATGGCAAAACGACAAACTGACGGCTGTTACCATCTTAATATCGGTGATTTTATCGGTATTTTTGAAGATGAATTTCAGGTTAAACTCGCCACCATAAAATGGTTGCATATCGATATTGATGGCGATACCCACATCGGCCTGGAACTTATCGAAGGCAAACCTATCCCAGTTGTATGTACACCAGACGGTGAGGCTGAGCAGCATCCGTCATTGATTATACCGAGTGATGTTCCTAAGACTGAATCGACCATGATTACTGAAAAAGGCCTTTATTCACCTAAAAGAAAAATCCGGGTGAAAGATGACGATGAGCCCTACATCATTGTGGCCAATGGTATGATAGACAGTACTCTGGACTACGAGCAGTTCAATTATACGATCAAAACCGGTTCTTAACTTTTGCTTGTTGGTCTTTGTTGAACCACACAAATCAGCATTAATTTTGACAGAATGGAATTTCAATTATGCGCACTGTTTTAAAACTGATTCTTATCGTGATTATCATCGCAGTGGCCGGTCTGGTCGCTCTACCGTTTGTCGTCGATCCCAATGACTACAAAGATGAAATCTCCAGTCAGGTAGAAAAAGCCACTGGGCGAAACCTCACCTTACAAGGTGATATAGAACTATCGGTATTCCCATGGATTGCTTTGGAACTCGGATCATTATCCTTGAGTAATGCCGAGGGATTTAAAGCAGATTCGTTCGCCAAGGTTGAAGCGGCAGAAGTGCGCATCAAATTGATGCCCTTACTGAAAAAACAACTTGAGATGGACACGGTTGTTCTGGATGGCCTGGTGTTAAATCTTGAAACGGATAAAAATGGTAAAACTAACTGGGATGACCTAACGCAGGCTGATGAAGTTGTTAAAGAAGACGCCAAACCCAGTAAAGAAAAATCCGGCCCCGCATTATCAGCCATTAGTATCGCAGGCGTTCAGCTAACCAATGCCAATATATTGTGGTCGGATGCCTCCAAAGGTGAAAGCTATCAGTTACGCAACTTAAACCTGAATACCGATCCTCTTGAACCCGGCGAGCCCACAGCCGTTGAAATGGTGTTTGATCTCATTAGTGCAAAACCGGAAGCTAAAGCGCATATCACCCTTGACAGCGACATCATGGTGGATATGGAAAACCAGCAATATGCATTAACTGACCTTGCCTTCACTGCGATTGCCGAAGGCAAAGCTTTACCCTTTTCAGAAGCCGATATCAGACTCAATGGCGATATTGAAGCAGACATGGTTAAGCAACTGGTCACTATTACTGACTTAGTCCTCGCGGCTAAAGCGAACAATGGCAAGCAAACCATTGACGCCGAGATGAGTGGTCAAGTTAGTTCCAATCTGGCCACACAACAAACCACTGTTGACGGGTTTGAATTGACAGCCAATATCAAAGACCCAAGCCTGCCAGGTGAACAAGCAGACTTGAAACTTACCAGTAATATCAATGCAAACCTAGAACAACAGACAGTGACACTATCAGCTTTAATGCTGGAACTGGAAGACCTCATTCTAGCAGCCGATATCAAGGCCAATAATATCCTTGGTGATAAACCAGGCTTCGCAGGTAATGTGCATATTCAACCATTCAATCTCCGAAAACTGGCGGGTGATATGAACGTTGAATTACCGGAGATGGCAGATAAAAGCACACTTGAGAACATCGAAGTGAAAACGGAACTGGAAGGCTCCGCCACACACATCAATGCTAAACAGTTAAATGTGACCTTGGATCAGAGCAAATTGACTGGCCAGCTGGCAATCAATAATTTTTCAAATCCAGCGTTTAACTTTAACTTAAAACTGGATCAAATTGATGCTGATCGCTATCTGCCTCCTATTCAAAAGGGTAAGAAAGAACCTAAACCTGCCGCAACACCGGCTAAGGACACCTCAGGTGGTGCAGGTGAATTACCATTGGAGGCCTTACGCCAGATTAATGCCAAAGGTAGTATCGACATTGGCAAAATGAAGGCCACCGGGCTCACCAGTGAAAATATTCACGTTACCATCAATGCGGCGGATGGCCTGGTAAAGCTGACACCGATGAGCGCTGATTTATATCAGGGCTCATATAACGGCAATGTGACACTTGATGCGCGCGGTGACAAATTAAAACTCGCTCTCGACGAACGCATTAAGAATGTTCAGGCAGGTCCTTTATTGAAGGATATGTCCGCTGAAGATGAAGCAGTTGTAACAGGTACGGCTAATGCTAATGCGAAATTAACCGGTACCGGTGCAACCATAGATCAAATCAAGCAGACGTTAACAGGGAGTGGTGGTTTTTCATTTACCGACGGTGCATTGAAAGGAATCAATATTGCCGAGGCCATACGGAAAGCCAAAGCGGCATTGTCAGGACAAAAGCTGCCTGAATCAGATGCGCCAGTACAAACAGATTTTTCTGCTTTGACAGGGACTTTTACCGCTAACAATGGTCTTATTGATAATCAGGATCTGGCACTTAAGTCACCCTTACTTCGCATTAATGGTGCCGGACAGGCCAGCTTGCCTAAAGAAACGATTGATTACAGCCTCAAAGTGGCCGTCGTCGGGACCATATCAGGTCAGGGTGGTAAAGAGTTAACCGAACTCAAAGGTGTCACCATTCCTGTCAAAATTACCGGCACATTCAGTAATCCCAAGCCTTCTGTCGATTTAGCCAGCATGGTTAAGGACAAAGCGAAACAGGAGCTGAAATCGAAGGCCGAAGACAAATTGAAAGAAAAACTCGGCGATGACATCGGTGGCCTGCTGGGCGGGGCTCTCGGAACAAAGTCCGCTACTGAGGAAACGCCATCCGAAGAAACAAACACAACAGAGGAAGGAGCGGAACAACAAGCTCCTGCTAAAGAAGACAAAAGCCCAGAAGAAAAACTGGAAGATACTGTCAAAGACAAACTGAAGGGCTTTTTCTAATCCAACTAAACGAGAACCTATGCCCGTGTTTGTTAACACGGGCATTTTTGTATCTGAATGTCACACACCTTTAACTTCGCTGATGCTTTATTAGACTGGTTTGACCAGTTTGGTCGCAAAGATTTGCCATGGCAACAATCGCCAACACCCTATCACGTCTGGCTTTCAGAAATCATGCTGCAACAGACGCAGGTCAATACCGTCATTGATTATTACCTGCGGTTTACCAAACGTTTTCCAGATATTCATGCTTTAGCAAAAGCGCATCAAGATGACGTTTTGGCTCACTGGTCAGGACTTGGCTACTACGCCCGTGCACGGAATCTTCATAAAACCGCTCAGATAGTGGTTTCTGACTTTGATGGAAAAATGCCCGACACTCTAGAAGCTTTAATAGCCTTGCCGGGTATCGGTCGCTCCACAGCAGGCGCTATTTTGACGCTTGCTTATCACCGACGGTTTCCCATACTGGATGGAAATGTAAAACGGGTATTGGCACGCTTTGATGCGATTCCGGGCTGGCCTGGGAATAAACAGGTCGAGACCAGACTCTGGCAACGAGCTGAAGACTTATTGCCTGATTATCGCATCGCCAACTATATTCAAGCTCAAATGGACCTAGGTGCTACTTTATGTACCCGTACGAAACCAGACTGCCCTGATTGCCCGATGCGAAGTCACTGTAGAGCCTATGCACTCGGAGCTCCCACCGATTTCCCCGGAAAGAAACCCAAAAAAAACATTCCGCAAAGACAGACACATTGGCTGGTACTTAAAAATGACACCGGTGAAATTTTTCTGGAACAGCGACCTCAGCGAGGTATCTGGGGGGGGCTTTGGAGCTTTCCTGAAATTGAACATCTGGATGATATCGATGCCGTTTGTCAGCGACGCTTTCAGCTTAAAATATTTCAACGACAAAGCTTACCCTCTCTCCAACATATATTCAGTCACTTTAAATTAACGATTCACCCACACCTCTTAGACTGTAAGGTAAGTGGTATAGCCGACAAAGATAGCGGCAACTGGTATAAAATAGAGGACACACTAGCACTGGGCCTACCGGCACCAGTCAAAGCATTCTTACAATCTTTTCTATAGAGGTAAATATGGCACGCACAATACATTGCGCGAAACTTGATAAAGAAGCCGAAGGTATGGACTTTCCGCCTTATCCCGGTGAAATGGGAAAAAAACTGTATGAGTCCGTCTCCAAAGAAGCATGGCAAATGTGGCTAAGCCAGCAAACCATGCTGATCAATGAATACCGTCTTTCTCTGGCAGATCCGAAATCACAGGCATTTCTTAAAACCGAAATGGAAAAGTTCTTCTTTGGTGACGGCTCAACACCACCTGAAGACTTCGTCCCCGAATAAGTGTTTTGAAACGTTTTTAGCGCACAAATGCGAAAAATCGAAAAACAAGACCATTTGTCTAAAGGATAGCCCTTTACATAATACGTCATGTTTGTTTAAAGCCTAATACGCTTTAAACCAAGCAAAACCAATAGATTGCCGTTGATTTACAACATATGCCGAGTCAACACAAAGCAAATAAAATAAAATAAAGTTTGCTTTATTTTCTTAAAGTGCTGACTTTTTTGCATTTTTTGATCATACAATGCCAATAAGCTTCTATTTCGGGCGCATGATCCATCTGCGCTGGATAGATGCTTATTTTGTAAATAAATTGAGGTTGATATGGCAGATCAAGTTACTGGAACGGTTAAATGGTTCAATGATGCAAAAGGATTCGGTTTTATTGAACAGGTTGATGGTCCTGATGTATTCGTCCATCACACCGCAATTAAATCAGAAGGTTTTAGAACACTGAAAGAAGGACAGGCAGTTAGTATGGAGGTCACACAGGGCCAGAAAGGTCCTCAGGCAGAAAACGTTGTTCCGACGTAATACCTGCAAATAGAATTCTAAGGCCGGTTAGAGCAATCTGACCGGCCTTTTTTTTAACCACGAAAGAGGGAAGTCACGCATCGAGCATGAAAGTTTTCAGTTTCCGTAACATCCGCATCCTTATTTTACTTGGCTTACTCATGGCTACTGTTGTCTATACGCAGGAGCAAAAACGCAATACCACTTCATGGTATAAACCTATCAATGTCGTCATATACCCAATCAACGGGGATGGCACAGCTGAAACACAACAATACATTAATCACTTATCCGCTGATAATTTTATATCTATCGATACATTTTTCGCCCGAAGCGGTCGTGAATACCAGTTAATCGCTGAGCAACCGGTTATTACACAACTTGGGGAAACAATCACTGACATTCCTCCTGCCCCGCCAAGCTCCGGTCAAAATGTGATCGCTGCAATCGCGTGGAGTTTGAAATTACGCTATTGGGCTTACCAACACACGCCGGATGTGAAATCCAATAAAGACCGTATTCGACTTTATGTTCTTTATCATCAACCGGACGGAAATTCGGCTTTGGCACACTCTTTAGGTCTGCAAAAAGGTTTGATTGGTGTTATCCATGCCTATGCAACTCAAAAGCAGTCACAGCAAAACGCCGTTGTCATGACACACGAGATATTACATACCGTGGGAGCGATAGATAAATACGATGAAAGCAACCTCCCCGTTTACCCTGAAGGTTACGCTGAACCGGATAAAGAGCCCCTTTACCCACAACGCTTCGCTGAAATCATGGCAGGACGAATTGCCATAAACCGTGACAAAGCAAAAATGCCCGAAAGTTTACGTGCTGTTAAAGTGGGCAGAACAACAGCCCAAGAGATCAACTGGATTCAATAATGGCTTTACAAGCTTCTCCATTCATTAAACAACATCAATACGCTGTATCATCAACCCAGTCGGTCAGTCATCCCGGCTATCCTTTTGGTTCCATTGTGCCTTAGCTGATATCAGCAGATGGCATCATCCACATTCACATCAGCGAATTAGCAGAGCACACCAAAAACATTAACGCAGATAATAAAGTTGCTTTGACAATAAGCGATGTCAGTCAATCAGACTCAGCAGCCAGCGGGCTTCGCATTACCTGTCTCGTTGAGGTAAGGGAACAAAACATAAAACAAATCTATCAGCGGCTGTTCAGTGTTGCGGATCAGGTATTAAAATTACTTGGCTTTGGGTTCTATCAACTCAATCTGAGAGCGCTCAGACTACCTTGGTGGTTTTGGTGATATCAGATGGTTGTCTCCCTCCGAACTTGATCTGAGATAACCAACGCATCGTTTGTGCTGATAGTTAACACTGTTTAACCATACAACATGACTTGACTCCATTCGTGCATCAGCGACAATGAAATGAAACTATCAGCGATGCTGCTGAATAGAAAAATTGAAGGAAGGCTGCTATGAACCAGAAACCTGTCATGCTCTCTCTCATTATCAGCTTGAGTCTCGCCACTGGCCAAGCCAATGCAGATTGGGGCTCAATGCTGGAGGATCTGAAAGAAGCGACCAAGACCTTTGTACCCGGCACTGAATCCAGTGACTCCCTCGATACCAACACCATCATATCTGGTCTTAAAGAAGCACTCAGCCTCGGCAGCAAGCGTGCTATCGATACGATAGGTCAGACCGATGGCTTTCTTGCTAACCCTAAGATACGCATTCCCTTACCTCCACAAGTTGAACAAGTAGGTGGACTGATGCGTCAGTTTGGCATGAGTGATCTGGCTGATGAATTTGAAACCAGCATGAACAGGGCAGCCGAACAAGCTGCACCCGAAGCACGGAATATCGTTATCGACGCCATCAAAGCGATGAGCATTGAAGATGCAAAACAAATTCTCAACGGAGCGGATGATGCTGCGACACAATATTTCAGAGACAAAACTACCGGCAAACTAACTTCCCTTTTTAGGCCAACAATAGAGAGCTCCCTGGATCAGGTTGGTTCGACCCGTTACTACAACCAACTCAGTGATCAAATTGCTGACGTCCCTGTCGTCGGTGAAAACCTCAACGTCAATTTGCCCGATTACGTTACTGAGCAGGCCTTGAATGGCTTGTTCACCATGCTAGCCGAAGAAGAAAAGAAAATAAGAGAGAACCCTGCTGCAAGGACTACCGAAATACTGAAAACCGTTTTCACCGAATAAAGAGTCAGCATTTATGCTACTCATCGCCGGATGAATGTAATAGTATAATGACCGCACAAATAATAAAGGAAATACCATGGCTTTATCGCACAATCTTAACTTGTCCAGTCAGGGAACCTCGCTTAAAGCATTGTTCAGTGGTTACCTGATAGTCGTCGCCGTTGGCTATTTGATGGCAGTGGTACAGATCCAACTCACTCACGGCCTGGCAGATGGTGAATATGGCCTGTCAGTTGATGATATCGTCTACAGCTATTATGGTAACCGGGCCAATTCACTACTAGAAAATAAGTTACACGGTTCGATGAAACCAATGGCCACTGATGAAGAACGTGCTGAAATCATCACCTGGATCCACCAGGGTGCAAACGAAGAAGCCTATGAGAATAATGGCATCAAACAAATCTTTGAAAGCAAGTGTATTGCCTGTCACAACGCTGACTCGGGCATGCCGATCCCAGATTACACCGAATTTCAGAATATTAGAGATCGCGCACTTGTCGATACCGGTGCATCGTTCTCTTCATTAGCCCGCGTGTCACATATTCATTTATTTGGTATTGCGTTCATCTTTATGTTTGTTGGTCTGATCTTCAGTCTGGCCTCTGGCGTACCAAAACCATTGAAAGTGATCGCCATCTCAACACCTTACGCTTTCCTGTTGATCGATATTGCCTCATGGTGGCTGACCAAGATGAATCCCAACTTTGCCTATCTGGTTATTCTTGCAGGTGCTTCGATGGCATTATCTTTCGGGTTCATGTGGATTGTTTCTATGTATGAAATGTGGATTCTGCCCCACTTGCGTAGAGATGAGCGCGACGCTTTACTCGACGAATAAAACAAAAACAGCCGTTATTTGATAAGCCACTGCTCACCTGAGTAGTGGCTTTTTTTTGTCTCGCTTTTCAGGTTTGAACTCGTGACGGGCTTTTTCTCACGTTTATTCACCACATGGGGGATGGATTTTTCCAGACAAATGCCGTAAAAAGTTAAGTAACATTCAAGGAAAGGTTCTATGGATAGTTTATGGTTACTTTGTTCGGCTTGTCTCGTATTTCTGATGCAAGCAGGATTTCTTTGCTTAGAAAGTGGGCTCGTCAGAAGCAAAAACAGCATCAACGTTGCTGCCAAGAACATTACAGACTTTACTATCTCAAGTGCTATTTTCTGGTTAGTTGGCTTTGGTTTGATGTTCGGTCAATCCAAAACCGGCTGGTTCGGCAGTGATCAGTTTCTTTTCGGCAGTGACAGCTCTCCTTCACTGATTACTTTTTTCATTTTCCAGATGATGTTCTGTGGCACAGCAGCCACGCTCGTATCAGGCGCGGTTGCAGAGAGAACCAGCTATATTGGTTATATCATCATTACGATTGTTATCACCCTGTTCATTTATCCTGTCATTGGACACTGGGTCTGGGCAGGTATTTTCAGTGGTGAAGCAACTGGCTGGTTAGAACAGCAGGGCTTTGTCGACTTTGCAGGCTCTACAGTGGTGCACTCCGTAGGTGGGTGGGTTGCGCTGGCTGCAATTCTGGTGATCGGGCCACGTATTGGTCGTTATGATAAGGCAGACCGCCGTATTCCTGGTAGCAACCTGCCTATGGCCGTTTTAGGTGGCATGTTGATCTGGTTTGGCTGGTTTGGCTTTAACGGGGGCAGTACCTTAGCGTGGAATCAGGATGTACCTGCTATTCTCCTCAACACCATACTCGCAGCGGTATGGGGCGGTATCTGT
>NZ_CBFHHW010000005.1:23443-27079 GCF_965655755.1 Methylophaga sp.
AAGTACCTTAGCGTGGAATCAGGATGTACCTGCTATTCTCCTCAACACCATACTCGCAGCGGTATGGGGCGGTATCTGTACCACCTTACTTAAATACTTTAGTGATGGTTATGTTGATGTATTGATGATTATCAATGGCGTGCTGGGTGGTTTGGTTTCAATTACGGCAAACTGTCACCTCGTCACGCCACTTCAGGCCATGATAATCGGTTTAATTGGTGGTGTGATTGTCTTCTATGGTGATCGTTTGCTCGAATCCAGACGGATCGATGATGCGATTGGCGTAATTCCAGTGCACTTATTTGCTGGTATATGGGGAACACTGGTGGTTGCATTAATGGGCAACGCCGAGAAAATCGGAAATGGGCTGAGTTGGACTCAGCAACTTTATGTTCAGACTTTCGGAATCGTCACCATAGGTCTTTATAGCTTTTTTACAGCTTTCTGTTTATTCAAAATAATCAATCGTTTTTATCCGTTAAGAGTCAGTGAACACGCTGAACTTGTTGGTCTCAATGTGGCAGAACATAGAGTGAGTACAGAGGTATTCGATTTGCTCGCAGCAATGCAGCATCAGCAGCAAAAGTCTGATTTTTCGTCCCGGGTCCCCGTCGAACCGTTTACTGAGGTTGGTCAGATAGCTCAGCAATACAATCGCGTCATTGATAAGGTTAATACCGAAATAGAACAAAGAGATAAAGCATTTAGTGCCTTTAAACAGAGTGAATTCCGTAAAGGTGCGATTATGCAGGCGGCAATGGATTGTATTGTCACGATTAATGGACGTGGCGATATCATCGAATTCAACCCAGCGTCTGAGCAATGTTTTGGTATGTCACGTCAATCTGTTCTGGGCAGTAACTTTTTTAGCTTATTCATTGCCAAAGAGTCACGTTCCGCGGCAATTAATAGTTTGAACCAAGGTTTCGTTGCCGGTGATGGCATGGTCTTAAAACGGCAAAACATCACAGAATTATCACGCGGTGATGGTGTTGAGTTTCCTGCTGAAGTCGTTATCACACAGACCACCCACCCGACCCAGTCAGAAATCGAATATACCTTGCATATTCGTGATATTACCCGGCAAATAAAACTTCAGGATCGACTCAAACAACTCGCTTATAACGACCCATTAACCGGTCTGTATAACCGCACCTACTTTATGAGTCACCTGAAACAAAGGGTTGCTTATCATCGTGAAAACGATGGGGCAGTGGTGATGATGTTCCTGGATTTGGACCAGTTTAAAAAAATTAACGATAACTTAGGACATAAAGCTGGGGATGAGCTGTTATGTGAAGTAGCTAACAGACTCAAAAAAGTAATGCGGGAGCTAGACTTGGTTGGTCGTTGGGGCGGTGATGAATTCGTAATAGTCATGTCAGGAAAAATATCTTTATCAGCAGCTGAAAACAAAGCAGAAGATATTCTTAACGTAATGCGCTCGCCGGTCAAATTGAATGGGCAATCATTGGTTGTTCCTACCAGCATCGGCATCGCCATCTCTGAAAACGGCGAAGTAACACCTGAACAATTAATGCAACAGGCTGATATGGCTATGTATCGCTCCAAACAAAGTGGGCGCAATACCTACCGTGTTTACCACGAAGAAATGAGCGAGAAAACCAAACAAAAATTCCAGTTTGAGAATGCTTTACCTGATGCTATTGCCAATAATCAACTGACTTTACATTATCAACCCAAAGTATCTGTAAACACGGATGAAGTTGTGGGTTTTGAGGCACTGGTTCGCTGGAATCACCCAGAACAAGGCCTTATTATGCCGGGTGATTTTATTCCCCTTATCGATGAATCAAACCTGATTATTGATCTCGGTGAGTGGGTCATTCAGCATGTCGTTGAACAATTGAGCGAATGGCGGAAGCTGGGGGCACCTTTATTACCTGTGGCAATCAATATTTCAGGCCATCATCTGCATTCAGAGAGCTTGATAGAACTCGTCTTTAAGTTGACGAAAGAATTTGATATCGATGGCGAGTTATTGGAGTTTGAAATCACTGAAGGCGTGCTTACCAGTGATACTGAGCAGAGTATTGCCGCTATGAAGGCCCTCAAAAAGACAAATATTCGTTTATCAATTGATGACTTTGGGACGGGTTATTCCTCACTCAGTTACCTTAAGAAATTTCCCGTTGATATCTTAAAGATCGATCAAGCGTTTATTCGTGAATGTCAGGTCAAACGCGAAGATGCTGCAATCTGTAAAACAATCATTACTCTAGGCAAAAGTTTAGGGTTGCAGATCATCGCTGAAGGCGTTGAAACCATCGAACAGCTCACATTTCTTAAACAGCATGATTGTGATATTTATCAAGGGTACTATTTCAGCAAGCCTATCCCTGCTGAATATATTTTGCCCTTACTTGAGCAGCGCTTACCTGTCTGATCAACTATTTTCTTTCTCCTCAAGCGCTTCCCATTTTTCGTAGGTCGCTGATAAAGTTTGCTCTAACTCTGCTACATCTTTTTGCAACTCAGCAATCGTATCAGCATCCTTTTTATAAAAGTCGGGATCAGACATTTGTTCATTAAAGGCCTGTTGTTTTGCTTCCAGCTCCTCGATTTTTCCTGGTAGCGCTTTCAGATCCAACTGCTCCTGATAGGTGAGCTTACTTTTCTTTTTAGCTGATGGTTTCGCTGCCTGTGAAGCCTGACTTTCATTTTTAGACGAAGCCTGTGGCTTTTCAGTCATTAGTGATCGCTGACGTAACCAGTCATCGTAACCACCGACATACTCTCGCACCTCACCGTCTTCATCAAAAACAATGCTGCTGGTAACAACATTATTGATAAATGACCGATCATGGCTTACCAGAAGTAACGTGCCGGTATAATTGAGCAACAAGTCTTCCAATAGTTCCAAGGTCTCAGCGTCAAGGTCATTAGTCGGCTCGTCCATTACCAGCAGATTGGCTGGCTGAGTAAATAATTTTGCTAACAGTAAGCGATTTCGCTCGCCACCGGATAAAGCTTTTACCGGTGTTCGTGCACGGTCCGGCGTGAACAGAAAGTCCTGCAAGTAACCAATAATGTGCTTGCGACTGCCATTGATATCAACGTGGTCACTCCCCTGCCCGACATTTTCAACCACACTCTCATCTTCATTGAGCTGACTACGGAGTTGATCAAAAAACGCCACTTCCAGGTTAGTCCCTGTTTTGACCTCACCCGACTCAGGCGCCTGGCGTTCCAGTAAAATCGACAACAGAGTGCTCTTACCACAGCCATTAGGCCCGATAACACCGATGCGATCGCCTCGCTGAATCAACGTGGTGAAGTTTTTAAACAGCTGTTTTCCATCGTAGCTTTGGCTGATATTTTCAGCTTCAATCACCAGCTTGCCACTGCGTTCCGCTTCCTGCAGTTGCATTTGTACGCTGCCCAGCTTCTCACGACGTTGACTGCGTTCTTTACGCAGTTGCTGCAACGCTCTAACACGTCCTTCATTGCGGGTTCTTCTGGCTTTAATCCCCTGACGAATCCAGGTTTCTTCCTGCGCCAGCTTTTTATCAAACTGGGCATTTTGCTCCGCTTCCGACGCCAACATTTCTTCACGCTTTTTCAGGTAATTATTATAGTCACCCGGAAAACTACTTAAATTACCGCGATCCAGTT
>NZ_CBFHHW010000005.1:27176-65678 GCF_965655755.1 Methylophaga sp.
TTGCACGATACGAGTGGCTAATGCCTGAAGAAACATTCTGTCATGGGTGATAAACAATAAAGTGCCACCATAACTTTTCAGAAAGCCTTCCAACCAGGTGATGGATTCAATATCCAAGTGGTTGGTTGGCTCATCAAGCAACAAAATATCAGGTTGTTTTACCAACGCCTGCGCCAGAAGCACACGGCGTTTTTTACCTCCGGAGAGGCTGTCAAAATCGGTATCTGCATCCAGTGACAAACGCGAAATGACTGTTTCTACACGCTGCTCCATTGACCAGCCATCAATCGCTTCCAGTTTGTGCTGGGCTTTTTCAAGCTTATCCAGTAAGGCCTCTGAGCTGTCAGTTTCCAGTTGATGCACGATATGATGGTATTCCACCAATAAAGGCGCTATCTCACCGAGTCCTTCAGCCACCACATCAAACACTTTACCATGAGTACCAATCGGAACTTCCTGCTCCAGACGGGCAATTTTGATTTCCTGCGTACCCATCATTTCACCGGAATCGGCTTTAATTTCCCCGGCAATCAGTTTCATCAGGGTCGACTTACCGGCACCATTGCGGCCTACCAGACAGACACGTTCGCCCCGGTCCAGTTGAAAATCGACTTTGTCTAATAGATTGGGGCCGCCATAACTGACGGTAATTTGTTTTAATGACAGTAATGCCACACTTATTCTCCAGCAGCTTGGGCTGCTTCTAGTTGTTCACTGGCCTCAAACCAATTCATTTCGGCTTGTTCCAGTTGTGTTTTAAGATCCGCTTGTTGTTGTAACAAGGTTTTGAGTTTATCTTTCGCTTCTTCGGTATAGAGCGTGTTATCGGCTAACTCAAACTCCAGCTTAGTTAATGCAGCAGTGAGCTTATCCATTTGCTTTTCTGCATTTTTTACGACATTGCGTAATGGTTGTAATTTTTGCCGTTGCTCAGCAGCAACTTTACGATCCTGCTTTTTTGTATTGATCGTATTGGCTGTGTCAGCTTTTTGTGGTTTGTCTTTATTAAGTAGCCACTGGCGATAATCATCCAAATCCCCATCAAAGCTTTTCGCTTCACCATGCGATACCAGCCACAAATCATCTGTGACGGTACGCAGTAAATGTCTGTCATGCGAGACCACCACCAGCGCCCCTTCAAACTCCTGTAGCGCAACAGTCAATGCCAGGCGCATTTCCAAATCAAGGTGATTGGTCGGTTCATCCAGCAGTAATACGGCAGGCCGTTGATACACCAGAATGGCTAACACCAGTCGGGCTTTTTCACCACCGGAAAACGGTGCAACTCGCTCGAGAGCTTTGTCTCCATGAAAGCCAAACCCACCCAGGAAATTACGTAAATCCTGTTCACTCGCCTGTTTGTCGAGTCTTTGCAGATGATTCAACGGCGTGTCATCTGTGCGAAGCTGTTCAAGTTGATGCTGCGCAAAATAGCCGATACGAATATCCTTGGCTTCTTTACGTTTGCCACTCATGGGTTCGAGCGAACCGGCGATTAGTTTAATCAGCGTCGACTTACCCGCGCCATTCGGCCCCAATAAACCAATACGATCGCCCGGTGCCAAGTTGAGCTTGATTTGGCTGATTAATGGGGTATCAGTATAACCTACAGACGCTTTATCTAACGCTAATAAAGGCACGGTAAGTCGTGTTGGTTTCAAAAACTCAAAATGAAAAGGTGAATCCACATGCGCAGGGGCAATCAGCTCCATGCGTTCTAACGCTTTGACACGGCTTTGGGCCTGTTTGGCCTTGGTAGCTTTGGCTTTAAAACGGGTAACAAAACTCCGCATATGCGCAATCTCGCGTTGTTGCTTTTGATGCGCGGCCTGTTGGTTTGCCAGATGTTCGGCTCGCGCCAGCTCAAAATCTGAGTAATTACCGGTATAAAGTTTGATTCGTTGGTGTTCGATGTGCGCCACATGGGTGACCACGCGGTCCAGAAAGTCACGATCATGAGAAATAACGATCAGTGTACCGGAATAATTTCTGAGCCATTCTTCCAGCCAGTAAACCGCTTCGAGATCAAGATGGTTAGTCGGCTCATCGAGTAATAAAAGATCAGAACGACACATTAAAGCCTGTGCCAGATTGAGTCGCATCCGCCAGCCACCTGAAAAATCAGTAACTGGTTTGGTTTCCTGCTCTGCATCAAAGCCCAGCCCATGCATTAATTTTCCCGCTCGGCTATTGGCGGTATAGGCGTCTATTGCGGCCAATTTATCGTGCAACTCACTTTGCCTGTGGCCGTCATTTCTGGATTCAGCATCTGCCAGCTCAGCATTCAGGCGGGTAAGTTCTTCGTCACCCTGAAGTACATACTCAATGGCAGGAATAGCCACCGCTGGGGTTTCCTGAGCCACGTAAGCAGTCGTCCAGGCTTCTGGTATGGTGACCTCGCCGGTATCGGCATGCAGCTGATCCCGCAACATCGCGAACAAGCTCGACTTACCTGTACCATTCGCCCCGGTTAAACCAATTCGTTGGCCCGGATGAATAATAAGGTTGGCGGATTCAAACAGCAGGCGGGTACCACGCCTTAAAGATACCTGGTTCAGTTTTATCATGGCGCGAATTGTATCAAGGCCAAAGCCTCAATATCAGGGTTTATTCTGAGTCAGGGTTTTCAGGTAATTGCCAATTTATAGGGGAAGCCCCGTGTTGTTGCAGGTAAGTGTTTGCCTGACTGAAATGCTTGCAGCCCAAAAAGCCACGATGCGCGGACAATGGAGAAGGATGCGGCGCTTTCAACACTAAGTGTTTCTGCGGATCAATCGCACTACCTTTTTTCTGGGCGTAACTGCCCCACAGCATAAACACCACATTGTTGCATTGTTGATTAATCGTGTTGATTACTTTATCGGTAAACTGCTCCCACCCTTTCCCTTGGTGAGCATTCGCTTTGGAGTCTTCCACAGTCAACACCGCATTCAGTAGTAGTACGCCCTGCTTTGCCCAGCTTTCCAGATAACCGTGAGATACCGGTTTAATGCCCAGATCATTATGGAGTTCTTTATAGATGTTCATCAGCGAAGGCGGCGTTTTGACTCCGGGTTTGACGGAAAAACATAATCCATGTGCCTGCCCCGGTTGGTGGTAGGGATCTTGGCCGAGGATCACGACTTTAACCTGATCCAACGGTGTCATTTCCAGCGCATGGAACCAGTTACTGGAATGGGGGTAAATAATTTTATGGTTCTGCTTTTCCTGTTGGAGGAATTGTTTCAATTCAACCATATAAGGCGCGGTAAACTCCTGATCGAGTACCTGTTGCCAACTGGGTGCCTTTTCCAGAACCATCATTCTGCCTTTACTGATCTAAAGGTAATGATGATAACCAATCCTGTCGTTTATTGTCCTGCCTACTTGTCGAAAAAATGCAGCAGCTCCCTCCGGCTTCGGGAAAGGAGAGGATTGGAGGGAGCTGTGCACAAGCGATTAATGGCGCATTTTTTGTTTATATTCCGCCATTTTTTGTTCCAGCGTTTTCTGCTGTTCAGAAGTTAAAACATTGAACACGTGATGATGAAATCGGGCAGAATCCATTGCATGTGCTTTCTTCATTGCCATAGATTTATCCACTGCCTGTTCCAAAGCCACCTCATCAAGCGTTTCCGCTTGGGTTAACGTTTTAATAGCTTTTTTGTTTTCCCAATATTCGGCTTTGCCAGATTGTTTATCGCTATGACGTTTTGCCATAAGCGCTTTGATCTGCGCTTTCTGAGTATCGGTTAAGTCCATATCACGAAGATAGAAAGGCACATCCCCGCCCTTTTTATGCTTCATATGCTGATGTGCGTCAGCACATTGCTTGGGGCTATCCTCAGAGGGCATCGCCACAGCAGCCAGAGGAATCATGCTCAGTAAAATAAATAATTTACGCATCTTTAAATCTCCTTGAAATAAGTCAATCCGGTTAAGCCGGTGTGCTCAAAACACGCTGCCAGTATCAGCCACAAAGGCGTAAAGAAACGTTAGCAGAAGGTAAAAATAGGTAAAGGTCTTATCTGTTCTCTGGTTTGCCTGTGTACATAGCGCTATGATTGCCCCATGAATCAAGGAGATAGATGTGGCGAATGTACTGATTATCGATGATGATATAGAGCTGGCAGAGTTGTTCCAAGACTATCTGCAACAGGAAGACTTTGTCGTTGAAACGGTCTTTACTGGACAGGAAGGTCTTGATGCCGCTTTAAACACGCCCTTTGATCTCATCATCCTTGATATGATGCTGCCCGATATTAAAGGCACTGACATCTTAATCAAGATACGACAGGAGAGCCTGATCCCGGTGTTAATGTTTACTGCAAAAGGGGATGATATCGACCGCATTATTGGGCTTGAATCGGGCGCTGATGATTATGTGCCCAAACCCTGCACGCCACGGGAGTTGGTGGCCAGGATAAGAGCGATCCTGCGTCGTACGGAACACAAAGCACAGGCCAAAAGTGAACATTATCTGGATATCGGTCCACTCAAGCTGTGGACCTCGCAACGAAAAGTCACTTGGTTTGATCAGAAACTGGATCTGACCAGCACCGAATTCAATCTATTAGAAGTATTGGCACGCCAGGCGGGTCAAGTCGTCAGTAAAAATCAATTGTCTGAAAAAGCGTTAGGTCGCCCTTTAGCACGGTTTGACAGAAGTATCGATGTGCACATGAGCAGTATCAGACAAAAACTAGCGAAACAAGCAGAAGGTCACCAATACATCCAGACCATTCGGGGTCAGGGTTATCAATTGATTAAAGAGTAATTATGGGACGTTTATTCTGGAAATTTTTCTTCAGCTTCTGGCTGACTTTGCTTATCACGGCGGTTAGTGCCGGCACATTTGTTTGGTTAAAAAGTGCAGCTAACCATGATGATGATTTAGGCACGCTGAAACTGCTCGATCACCGAGGCATATCCTATGTCATGGTTGCGGCTGACATCGCTAAAACACAGGGTAAAAATGCCCTGCAGAACTTTCTACAACAACTCGAACAAGCCAATATGACCAATGTTATGGCGGTCAACACAGAGCAACAGGATATCCTGGGACGCTCCGTCGATCTGGCGACATTAAACCATGCTAGACAGCTTTTCGAGCGAGGAAAACGCCGTATTGTTGAGCGGGTCACACTCACAGACACATCCTTATTGCTCTATGTACCTCTGGCTGAGCCCGAACCCCTGCATTACTTTAAAAAAAGCTGGGTTTTAAAACATTTACCAGTGCTCTTAATGATTGTTTCAGCGCTCTTTGCCAGCTTCTTATTCAGTGCCTTACTAGCGTGGTATTTCACCCGCCCCATTCGCCACCTAAAACAAGCATTCAGTGAAGTGGCTGAAGGTAAATTAGATACTCGTGTCAGTCAGGCCATGGGGAACCGACAGGATGAGCTCGCGGATTTGGGTAAAAACTTTGACTTTATGACCAGTAAAATCGATGCCCTTGTTAAAGGACAGCGTCAGTTGTTGCATGATGTCTCGCATGAATTGCGTTCTCCCTTAGCGCGAATGCAGGCAGCCATAGGTATTGCGCAACAACAACCTGGAAAAGTTGAATCTATCCTGACACGTTTAGATCGTGAAGCTGAACGGATCAGTGACCTGGTCGGTGAATTATTGCTTATTTCGCGGATGGAAACAGGTGTCGAATATGGTCAGAAAACGGATGTCGATATTGCCGCTCTAGTAGATGAAATTGTGAAAGACGCACATTTCGAAGCAGAACATAAGTCAGTCTCTATTGAGCTTCAACACAATGAAGATATTACTCTGCACGGACAGCAGGAACTGTTACACCGCGCCATTGAAAACGTCATCCGCAATGCCATTAAATTCAGTGATACGGGAGATACGATTCATATTCGATCGCAACGTGATTTTTCTGACTCGTATATGGAAATTACAGTAGAGGATGAAGGACCGGGTGTCCCGGAAGCCGATTTGGCAGATCTGTTTCGACCTTTTTTCCGTGGCAGTCAAATGCAGAGGAAAGATGGCATTGGTCTGGGACTGACTATCGCACAACAAGCAACTACGGCTCATGGCGGTCAAATTCTCGCAGAAAACCGTTCTGAAGGTGGCTTACGTATGATTATCCGCTTACCAATGCAACACTTAACTCACTGAATTAAATAACAAAATCTTTACGTAATGCAAAATAAATGACTCTTTTCTCTTTTTAATGTTGCAAACATAAATAACAATCATTATTATTTATAACCGATGGAGACGTAACGCCTTGATCGCGAGCGATTTACACCTCCCTCTCTCTTAAACCTGAAAACCGAGTTTGTTGCCAGCCTTGTGCTGGCAACTTTTTTCAACCTTTTACATTTTTTTCATCGTTTATTTCTGAACGCTTATTGCTGATTTTTTGAACAGCATTGCCTACAATGACTGCAGATATAGCAATAGAATTGATGAAAACCATGTCAGATAAAGTTGTAAAAACTGACTCTCAATGGCGAGAGCAACTCACCGAAGAGCAATTTCGTGTTACCCGTAAGGCTGGCACAGAACCGCCTTTCTCGGGATCCTACACGGATCATACAGACGATGGCATTTACCGTTGCATTTGTTGTAATGAACCGCTCTTCACGTCAGAAACCAAGTTTCATTCCGGTTGTGGCTGGCCCAGTTTCTCAGCGCAGATCGATCAAGGTGCCATTACCCATCACGTAGATTATAGTCATGGTATGGATCGTACAGAAGTCCGCTGCCATAAGTGTGATGCACATTTAGGTCATGTCTTTGATGATGGACCCGCTCCCACAGGGCTTCGCTACTGTATCAATTCCGTCGCTTTGGATTTTGATGACAAAAACTGAGTGGTTCGTCTATATCATCGAAGCTGATAACGGCAAACTCTACACGGGTATTACCACCGACATCGAACGTCGCTTTAAACAACACCAATCCCATAGCGGTGGCGCACGTTTTTTCCATACCAGCCAGGCTAAAAAACTGGTTTACCAAGAAATGCAACCAGATCGCAGCACAGCTTCCAAACGTGAGGCATCGATAAAGAAACTCTCCAGAAAAGCCAAACTTACCCTTATCTCGCAGGGCTAACATCATGTATAATGGTGGGTTTTTCGCGTCGTTCCCGCTCGACCTCATCTAAGACAGGACTATCTTCTTGCTAAGTACAGCCAATATCACCATGCAATTCGGGGCAAAACCCCTGTTTGAAAATGTATCCGTCAAATTCGGTGACGGTAACCGCTACGGTCTCATCGGGGCGAATGGTTGTGGTAAGTCCACGTTCATGAAAATCCTGTCCGGTGAACTGGAACCCAGCTCCGGTAATATTAACCGGGACGTTAACGAATCCTTCGCTGTTTTAAAACAGGATCAATTCGCATACGAAGATCAGCGTGTTATTGATGTCGTTATCATGGGTCAGCCAGAACTATGGGAGGTCCATAAAGAACGTGATCGTATCTATAGTCTGCCGGAAATGAGTGAAGAAGATGGCCTCAAAGTCGCTGAACTGGAAGGTCAGTATGCAGAACTTGATGGTTATACAGCCGAGGCACGCGCAGGTGAATTGTTGCTGGGTGTCGGCATTCCAGTAGAACAGCATTACGGCCCTATGAGTGAAATCGCCCCGGGTTGGAAACTCCGAATCTTACTGACACAGGTATTGTTTGCTGAACCTGACATCATGTTGCTGGATGAACCTACCAACCATCTGGATATCAATACTATCCGTTGGCTGGAAGATATTCTCAACCAACGTAACAGCACCATGATCATCATTTCACATGATCGTCACTTTCTGAATAGTGTGTGTACCCATATGGCGGATATGGATTACGGTGAACTGCGTGTTTACCCGGGTACTTATGACGACTACATGATTGCGTCAACCCAGGCACGTGAACGTCAAGTGGCTGACAATGCCAAGAAAAAAGCTCAAATTAAGGAATTGCAACAATTTGTTTCCCGTTTTTCAGCCAATGCATCGAAAGCCAAACAGGCTACATCACGTCAGAAGCAAATTGATAAAATCCAACTGGATGATATTAAACCATCCAGTCGTGTTAACCCTTTCATTCGTTTTGACCAGGAAAAGAAACTGTTTCGGAATGCATTGGAAGCGAAAAAGATCACTCAATTCTATAATGATGAATCGCCACTTTTCGAAGACTTTAGCTTTATGACTGAAGTGGGCGAACGTATTGCGATTATCGGCCCAAATGGTATTGGTAAGTCCACTCTGGTCAAGACGTTGGTGGGTGATGTAGAACCTAAAGCTGGGATTGTGAAGTGGTCAGAAAATGCCAATATTGGCTACTATGCTCAGGATCACGATCATTTATTTAAAAATGATATGACACTGTTTGAGTGGATGTCGCAATGGGGCGGACCCGATGATGACGAACAGGTTATTCGCGGTACGCTGGGACGTTTATTGTTTTCAGGTCACATGATTGATAAAAAGGTTAATGTACTGTCGGGTGGCGAAAAAGGTCGTATGCTATTCGGAAAACTTATTCTGCAACGCCCTAATATTCTGATCATGGATGAACCGACCAACCATATGGATATGGAATCTATCGAATCATTAAACATGGCGCTGGAAAATTACAAAGGCACACTGTTTTTTGTCAGCCATGACCGGGAATTTGTGTCATCACTGGCAACCCGTATCTTTGATATGGAAGCCGAAGGCATTACCGACTTCCATGGCAGTTACGATAAGTACCTGCAAAGCTTGGGGATTAATTGATACTCAACGAATAACAGATGATAACAGTCTGTTTTTCATGCTAATGTAGCGATAACATTCGACGTAAGAGAATATTGCTATGAAGCAACTGCCAAAACACCTAGCCGGGAAATGGGCCATTTTAGTCTCTTGTCTGGGTTTGCTCTTTTTTGTGAGTCCCGCTGTCACCATGGCTGCCTCGGCGACAGAAATTGATATCGGCGTTAATGAAACACTCAAAAAGTTTCAGAAAGAAGTTTCCGGTGGTAGTGAATTTTTACAACGCGCCCATGGCGTGTTGGTATTCCCTAAAGTCATCAAAGCAGGCTTTGGTATCGGTGGCGAGTACGGAGAAGGCGCTTTACAAATCAATGGTGAAACCGTTGATTATTACAGCACTGCTGCGGCTTCCATCGGCTTGCAACTAGGTGCCCAAAGCAAGTCTTTAGTTGTCGTGTTTCTGGCGTCTGACTCACTGAAATACTTCCGCAACAGCAAAGGTTGGAAAGCCGGTGTTGATGGTTCGGTTGCTGTAGTCGAGTGGGGTGCCGGTGAAGACATTAATACCATTGATATAGAAGACCCGATTGTTGGATTTGTTTTCAGTAATAAAGGATTGATGTTTAATCTGACGCTGGAAGGTTCAAAATTCACACGTCTTAATAAGTGACATGACGCAGCAACATCTAAATTACCCAGCCAAGACCTGTGAAATTGATCGGCTGGTCACGCATGATCGTCTGGTAGATGCCGCTCTGAAAGGCTCCAAAACACAACAACGGCGTAACGGTGTTTATGGTTATCCGGGAGAAAGGTTCGATTTAAATCAGGAAACCTTCGTCATTACTGCCCTGGAACGACAATCGCTGGGTAATATGACGGAGCAGGATGCTCAGGCTGAAGGTTTCCCGAATCTTGAAATGTACAAACAGCTGATCATCAGCATGCATGGGGGTATGGACTGGAACGATACACATCAGGTCTGGGTTCACAGCTTCAAGAAACAATCAGCCTAGTTCAATCCAGCGCCTCAGAATCAAACGCCTCGCATCTCGATAAATCAAAGGGGATATTCGAGCTCATCTGGCTTTGCAGTTCGCGTAATGCGGTGCGCATACCCTCTTCCAATACCGGATGATAAATCGGCATCCTCAAAATTTCTTCGATGGTTAATTTCTGCTCAATTGCGAGTGCCAACAGATGAACCATGTGCTCTGCCGCGGGAACAGCCATTTCTGCACCGATAAGACGCTCACTGCTCTTGTCGGCATAGAGTCGCATCAAACCCGTATTACGTTGCCCGGCACGGGCTCGTCCCTGATCCTGATAATCGACCTGCCCGATCAGGGTATTTGCTAAATCGCAGTCTTCAAATTTCTTTCCGACACTGGCTACCTCGGGATCGCAAAAGACAATTTGCAGGGATGTTCTTCGCCGGAAAGCATCGATCGACTGAGAAGCAGCGTTATGTCCTGCTATGCGCCCTTCATCCGCTACTTCATGAAGCAGCATACTGTGAGCGCCTGCATCACCGGCTATAAAAACAGGTAAGTCTGCTAGCTGCATTGTTTGGGGATTAATGTCAGGTATCCCATTAGCATCCAATGGCACGCCAAGGTTTTCCAAACCAATATTATCCAGGTTTGGTTGCCGTCCTACTGCAGCTAAGACCTGATCGACTTCGAAGACGGCATCACCAACAGTGACTTCAACGCCGGTCTGGGTCTTGCTCAACTCGGCTTCTTGTCCTAGATACAGGTCGTATTCCCTGTTCAATATCTGGATTAAATCCTGATTCACCACCGGATCCGTCAACCCAGCGACTTGCTCAATCGTTGACACCGCAGAAACTCTAATGCCGAGTCGGGATAGGGCTTGTGCCATCTCAACACCTATTGCTCCCATGCCAATAACAGCTATATGCGACTTTAAATCAGGCTGCTCAAACAAATTATCCGTTGTCAGTAATTTATCACCCAGCATATTCCATGCTTCAGGAACAACTGGTCTCGACCCGGTGGCAATAATTATTTTTTTACATTCAATTAACTGCCCATTCACTTCCACACGATTGGGAGATTTAACTATCGCTTTGCCAGAGATATTTTTGCTGCCGAGTGCGTCAACGGTATCCAGCACACTCGACACATAATAGTCACGCAGCTCTCGAACACGCTTAAATACGGCAGCGATATCTATTTCAAGCTTTTCAGCCTGACGAATACCAAACGCTTCAAAGCTGTGCCTTCGATGAAAAGCGTTAGCCGCTTCAATTAATAACTTCGAAGGCATGCATCCGACACGGGCGCAGGTTGTGCCATACGATCCAGCATTGACCAGTAAATACTGATCAGTCTGTTTTTGAACTTCTTTTATGGCGGCCAATCCAGCCGACCCCGCGCCGATAACAACGATATCTGTGCTAATTGATAGGGTCATATTTTAGCTACGGTTATTTTAGTCTTCGATACGAAACCCGATCTTGATAGTCACTTGCCAGTATTTAACGCCGCCCGCCTCAATGTAACCCCGGGTCTCAATGACTTCGAACCAATCCATATGTTTGATCGTTTCAGACGCTTTCGTGATCGCATTCTGGATCGCCTGATCAGAGCCCTCCATTGAGCTACCGGTTAATTCAATCAGTTTGTAGGTATGATCGCTCATAGTTATCTCCTTGTTTTAATGCAAACTTCAAATTACATATCTAAATAGTACTGTGTTACGCCCATAATAAAGCCTATTCGCCAACTGTTTCCAGCCCTAGTCAATAGTTGAATAAATTAATGATTTTTATATCTTTTAATGGTAAAGAGTTGTATAATTGACCGTTTACCATCTCGCTTCTCAGTTTTGCGTTCAAAAACTGACTTTCACAGGTTTCACCATGTCCACAGAACAACCCGTTTCTATCCCCTCATTTGATGAGTTGGGAATAGCGCCTGCTATTGTCAAAGCCATTAAGGAGGCCGGTTATGAAACACCCTCTCCGATCCAAGCTCAAAGTATTTCTCCCCTGTTGGAAGGTCGTGATTTATTGGGGCAAGCACAAACCGGTACCGGTAAAACTGCGGCGTTCTCGCTGCCATTGCTGAGCCGTCTGGATAACCGCCAGAAAACACCACAGATGTTGGTGCTTACACCGACCCGGGAACTCGCTATTCAGGTTGCCGAGGCCATTCAAGGCTATGGTCGTCATATTAAAAATTTCCATGTTTTGCCGATTTATGGTGGCCAAAGCATGGGGATTCAATTGCGTCAGTTACAACGTAACCCACAGGTTATCGTCGGTACACCTGGCCGTATTCTGGATCATATCCGTCGCGGCAAACTGGAATTAGAAAACCTCCGTTCTCTGGTACTGGATGAAGCGGATGAAATGCTGCGCATGGGGTTTATCGACGATGTCGAAACCATCTTGCAGGAAACGCCAAAAGAACGTCAGGTAGCGTTGTTTTCAGCGACTATGCCAAAACCTATCCATCGGGTAGCCCAACGCTACCTGAAAGATCCGGTTGAAGTGCATATCAAATCGAAGACTTCGACGGTTGATACGATTAACCAGCGTTACTGGCAAGTCACCGGCCTACATAAGCTCGATGCACTGACCCGTATTCTGGAAGTGGAAGAATTCGATGGCATGATCATTTTCGTGCGCACCAAAAATTCTACAGTCGACCTGGCTGAAAAACTGGAAGCACGTGGTTATGCCAGCTCTCCATTGAATGGTGATATGAATCAGGCTTTACGTGAAAAGACGATTGCCAGAATGAAGGCAGGCAAGATAGATATTCTGGTCGCTACCGATGTAGCAGCACGTGGTCTGGATATTGAGCGTATGAGCCACGTCGTCAACTATGATATCCCTTATGATACTGAATCATATGTCCATCGTATTGGCAGAACTGGTCGTGCGGGTCGTAAAGGTGAAGCGATTTTGTTTGTTGCTCCGCGCGAAAAACGTATGTTAGGCGCGATTGAAAAAGCGACACGTCAAAATATCACCCGTATGCAATTGCCAAGCAGTGAAGATATTGCCGATCGTCGTGTAATATCATTCAAACAGCAAGTAACAGAAACCATCGAATCTCAGGATTTAACATTCTTTGAAAAGCTGATTGCACAATATCAGGAAGAACATAACGCGGATCCCATTGAAATGGCAGCTGCTTTAGCATTCCTGGTTCAAAAAAACCGTCCAATAAACCCTGTCAGCCACGTGAGTGAGCGTAAGCAAGCAAAAGAACGCCCAGAGCGGGAACTGCGTCCAAATAAACGTGAGACACGCTCCGATCGCCCGGAACGTGCTCCACGCGCGGAACGAGCGCCGCGGTCACGTGAAAAGCACACCCCTGAAGAAGGGATGAGAACGTACCGGGTTGAAGTGGGTTCTGAGCATAATGTTGAACCCAAGCACCTGGTCGGTGCGATTGCCAACGAGGCAGGACTTGAAAGTCAGCTTATTGGTCGTATTTCAATTATGGATGACCACAGTTTTGTTGACTTGCCTGATGGTATGCCAAAAGACATTTTCCAACACCTGCGTAAAGTCTGGGTCAATCAGCATCAATTGCAGATCAGCATGCCTGATAGCAAACCTGACGCAATGGAAAAACCAGCAAGACCCGCACGTCAAAAACCGGGCAGAACTAAAAAGCGTCCTGCTGTTGCCGCTAAAAAACGGTTATCAAAAGGCAGGCAAAATCAGTCATAAACAATACTGAACAACTTGTCTCATCAGGCCCGACAAAGTTCGGGCCTGATTTTTTCTACTGCTTTCTCAATTAGATCAGTCGTGCCACAATAACGGCATGCTGAATATAATCTGGATTGCCTTTTTTCTGATTGCTTTTATCGTAGCGCTATTCAAGCTGTTAGTTTTAGGCGACCAGGCAATCTTCTCCCAGCTGATGGAAGCGATGTTCGCGCTTTCCAAAACCGCATTTGAAATTTCACTTGGACTGACCGGCATTCTGGCCTTGTGGCTGGGCATCATGAAAATCGGCGAACGCAGTGGTTTTGTCGACATCCTCACCCGTGGTCTCACCCCACTCTTTACCCGACTGATGCCGGAGGTGCCCAGAGATCATCCGGCTCTGGGCTCAATGGTGATGAATATCTCAGCGAATGCCTTAGGCTTGGATAACGCGGCAACGCCATTAGGCATCAAGGCAATGAAGGAACTGCAGAGTCTTAACCCATTAAAAGAGACGGCAAGCAACGCGCAGATTCTTTTTTTGGTGATTAACACCTCAGCCGTCACCTTATTCCCCGTCACGATTTTCACCTATCGTGCACAAATGGGGGCTGCCAACCCCACTGATGTGTTTATTCCTATTCTGCTCGCGACCTATATATCGACCTTTGTGGGCCTTCTCGTGGTGGCATCAGTACAAAAAATTAACCTGCTGGATCGTATCGTGATGATGTATCTGGGGGGGTTCACTCTTCTCGTCTTCGCTATATTAGGCTACTTTGCCAGTCTCAGTCAGCAAGCGATGCTGACACAGTCAGCGCTGATCAGTAATATCATTCTGTTTTCATTAGTCGCGCTGTTTATCAGTGCCGCTGCCATCAAAAAAGTGAATGCCTATGAGGCCTTCATTGAAGGTGCCAAAGAGGGCTTTCAGACTGCCGTTACCATTATTCCTTATCTGGTAGCGATGTTAGTCGCCATCGGCGTATTCAGAGCAAGCGGCGCTTTAGAGTTATTGTTTGATGGGATGCGAAGTCTGGTGATAAGCATGGGCCTGGATGACCGCTTTATTGATGCGATGCCCACCGCATTGATGAAACCATTCAGTGGCAGCGGCGCACGCGCCATGATGGTCGATACTATGCAGACCTATGGCGCCGACTCTTTCGCCGGACGATTGTCTTCCATTGTGCAGGGCAGTACTGAAACTACGTTTTACGTGCTTGCCGTTTATTTCGGCGCTGTCGGTATCAAAAATATTCGTCATGCGGTCAGTTGTGGTCTCGCTGCCGACTTTGCCGGTATTATTGCTGCTATTGGGGTTGCCTACTGGTTCTTTGGTTAAACCACAAACCAACGGAAAAATAATCTCACCCGTTTGTAAAAAAACTGCTAAATTTATCGGCCGTTCAATATCTTGCACCCCGATCAGGCTCAAGCAGTTGCTTTGCTCTCTTCCGATCAGTGTGGCGGTTTTGACTGTCCTTTGGAGACTGCATGTTTGAAAGCGCTAATTCACCCTACTGAATCGTATTACGATCTGATAGCCGATGATATTGCGGATCAGGGGTATTGTGTTTTACCGCAATTACTCGCTCCCGAGCTTAATATGGCTTTGCACCGCCGTGTCACTAAGCTGGAGCCTGATGCGTTCCAGCCCGCCGGTATCGGTCGGGAACTTGAATTTCAGTTACAACCATCCGTTCGTCGTGATGAAACCCGCTGGCTCAATGATTGTGATCCCACAGATGCTGCCTATATCGCTTTTATGGCTGAATTTCGTCTGGCCATGAATCGCCGCCTGTTTATGGGATTATTCGATTACGAATCCCATTATGCCCACTATGCCCCAGGGGCTTTCTACAAAAGGCATGTGGATGCCTTCAAAGGCCAATCTAACCGTGTACTCACTACGGTACTCTATCTCAATCCGGAATGGCAGACTAACGATGGTGGTCAGCTCTTGATCTATGGGGCTGATTCTGATCAGGTGATTCAGACTGTCGATCCGAATTTTGGCACTTTTGTTATTTTTCTCAGCGAGCAGTTTCCACATGAGGTAGTCAAAGCCCTGCGGGATCGCTACAGTATTGCAGGATGGTTCCGTTTACATGATCCTTTGCAAGCACCGGCTTTATGACAGACAACTTTGAAATACTCCAGCTTGGTCATCCTCTGTTAAGACAGACAGCCGAGCCTGTTATAAACATTCAGGCTCCCGAGTTTCAAGAGCAGCTTAAACAATTACTGACTTTTGTTATGGATAAAGGCGGAATGGGCATTGCCGCGCCACAGGTTGGACTCAGCCAACAGTTTTTTATTCTGTCTTCTCATCCAAACTCCCGTTACCCTTACGCGCCGGATGTGCCCCCATTTTTTGTGATTAACCCTGAAATCATTGAATACAGTGCTTCAATGAACAAAGACTGGGAGGGATGTCTCAGCTTACCCGGTATCCGTGCATTGGTGCCACGCTATGACACGATTCGGGTTAAATACCAGACAATCGACGGAAACAATGTTGAAGCGGATTATGAAGGTTTTCTTGCCCGCGTATTCCAGCATGAACATGATCATTTAACAGGCCATGTATTTCTGGATCGGGTGGAATCAAATCTTGATGTCATGATGGAGCAGGAATGGCAAAGACGTATTGCCAAACCTCGGAGCTAATAGGCTACTTACCGAACATCTTTCCGATAAAACGGTTTAAGTGTTGTGAACGGTTAGGATCACGTAATGCCCTCATCACCGGTTCACGCAGGTCGGGCATATACATTAAATCAGCTAATAACTGACTGAATGCGGCATAAGCAGAGCCCGAATTATTGAGTGCCAGTTGCTCGACATAGAGTTGGCATAAATGCGGCAGTTTCAACGAGCGCCATAAACGACCACTGATCGTAGCCAACACTTCAATATTTTGACTGATTTTGTGTTTAAGAACATGCGCAACCATCTGATCCACCAATCCTTGCGCCGGACTGTTTGACGCCGCGCGAAGACAGGCGCAGATCATAGGAATATTAGGTTTTTTTTCTTGCAGGTGTACATCAAGACGTTGTGCTAACACTTCGACCAGACCGATTGACGGCTGTGCATTTTCCAGAAAGGTACTCAACACATTAAAGGGTTCTTCAGGCACTTTGGGTAAGGTCCGGACTAGATCGATCGTTTCTGAACTATTATCCAGTCTGACCGCGACATCAGCCACACCCTGCATACCCAGCGTCTGCCAACTGTCCATAGGCTTACGTCCTGTGAAGTAGGCATGAGCCTCCGGATAAAACTGTGACGGATTCAACCCAAGACTGTGGGTGGATTGGGCATTGAATGCTGCCATTTTGTCTTCACGCGGGGTAAAGGTATAAGGGCTGTCTTTTAACGCGCCTTCAATCTGCTTACCATCCGCTGCAGCAAGCATGCATTCGCCAACCCGCTCAAGTAGCATCATGAGAAACTCATCACGTGCTGTTTGAATTAGCAGGCCCTGCTCATCCAGCGGAAACGTCAGAAACCAAACATAATGTTTTTCAGGTGCCTCTGGATGCCAGAAAATAACACCGAACGATGCCTTACGTTGAAATGGTAGCGGATAGGGTTTTTTAGCCCATTCAAAGTTTACAAACTCATCAGCGTTCATCTTTGTGACCCGACGGCCCATATCAAACACGCGGTACTTGGCACCGCTTTGATGCAGAAACTCACTCAGAGTCGTAATTTTAAGTTCGCTCATGGTCGTTTATCAGGTGCGATATTCCGCGTTAATTTTGACGTAATCATAGGAAAAATCACAGGTCCAGACTAAATCTTCTGCTTGTCCACGTCCTAACTGCACGGTAATCGTAATTTCAGTTTCATCCATGACTTTCTTTCCCTGCTCTTCAGTATATGCTGATGCAGGCTGGCCCTGCTCAACAATGCATACGTCTCCCAGATGAATACTGACTTTCGTCAAATCGAAATTAACCAGACCACTTCGCCCGACAGCCGCCAGAATACGGCCCCAATTGGCATCCGAAGCAAACAGAGCAGTCTTAACTAATGGAGAGTGCGCTATGGTATAGGCAACCTGGCGGCACTCTTCCTGACTTTTACCCTGCTGGACGGCGATGGAAATGAACTTGGTTGCTCCCTCACCATCCCGCACAACGGCTTGTGCCAGATAACGGCAGAGGTCGGTAACCGCTGCCAGCAATTGCTCACCCTCATTACTGGTAATACTATTAATCTCAGCATTACCAGCCTGTCCCGTTGCCATCAGCACACAGGCATCATTGGTGGAGGTATCACCGTCAACCGTAATTCGGTTAAAAGAATGATTCATTGCTTTATGCAGGATTGTTTGCAGAACAGCATCACTGACAGCCGCATCGGTGGCCACATAAGCCAGCATCGTCGCCATATCAGGACGAATCATACCTGAGCCTTTTGACATACCGGTAATCGTCACGGTTTTGCCACTTAACGTCAATTGCACAGATCGCGCTTTTGCGATGGTGTCAGTGGTCATGATCCCATGCGCCGCAGCAAACCAACCAGTGTCTGATAAAGTATCCATCGCTTCAGGTAAAGCTGCTGTAATTTTTTCAACCGGTAAAGCCTGACCAATAACTCCCGTCGAAAACGGTAAAATGGCTTCTGTCTTAACCTTGCTCAATTCAGCGACAGCCTTACAACAATCAGTAGCCGCCTGCATCCCAGCCTCACCGGTGCCGGCATTCGCATTGCCGGAATTAATCAATAAGTAGCGCGGGGCTTGTTGTTTCTGATGGGCTTTTGCCAATATGACGGGCGCGGCACAAAACGCATTTTGCGTATACATCGCAGTGGTATGCGTACCCTCAGTCATTTCAATCAATACGACATCTTTTTGATCAGCCTTCTTGATACCGGCACTGACCGTGGATAAACGAATACCTCGTACAGGCAATAAATCATCTGCTCTTGGAGCAGTAAGGTTTACCGCCATTAACTAATAGCTCCATGACATTGCTTGAATTTCTTGCCACTACCACAAGGACAGGGATCATTTCGCCCTACCTTACTGCCATCACGTGTGTATGGCTGAGAGGCTTCCGGTGCCTCTTGCTCAACACTTTCCTGTTCACCCATTTGCCGTGCGTCTTCATGCTGGTATTCAACATCGGATGTTTGGCGGCGTTGCTCATCCACTGCATCTACATCTTCCTGCGCCCGCACTTGAACCATCGAAATCAAGCGAATAACTTCATGCTTGATATTGTCCAGCATGGTGGTAAATAAGCTGAATGACTCACGCTTGTATTCCTGCTTCGGATCTTTCTGGGCATAACCACGCAAATTAATACCGGTTCGGAGATAATCCATCTGAGCGAGATGTTCTTTCCACTGTGTGTCCAGTGTTTGCAGCATGATCGCTTTTTCGAAGTGACGCATCAGCTCTTCACCAACCGTTTCTTCTTTCTTTTTGTAAGCTGCTTCCGCTTCTTCAACAATACGCTGACGCAAATTCTCCTCATGCAGGCTGTCATCATTTTCCAGCCAGTTGCCTATTTCCAGTTCGAGGGCATATTCATCCTTCAATGCCTGCTCCAGTCCCGCGACATCCCATTGCTCATCGATACTGTTCGGAGGAATATAAATACTGATGGTGTCGTTGAGCACGGTATGGCGCATGGAAGTGATTGTTTCCGATACATCATCAGCTGCCATTAACTCATTTCGCTGCTCATAAACCACTTTACGCTGATCATTGGCAACGTCATCAAATTCCAGTAGTTGCTTACGAATATCGAAGTTATGTCCTTCAACTTTACGTTGTGCATTTTCAATCGCACGTGACACCCACGGATGCTCAATTGCTTCACCTTCTTCCATGCCCAGTTTTTGCATCAAACCAGCCATTCTCTCTGAAGCAAAAATACGCATCAGATTATCTTCAAGCGATAAGTAAAAACGGGTTGAACCAGGATCACCCTGACGACCTGAGCGTCCACGCAGCTGATTATCGATACGACGCGATTCGTGACGTTCTGTACCGATGATATGCAGACCACCTGCTGCTAACACGGCCTCATGGCGGTTCATCCAGTCAGCACGTACTTTTTCTTTGGTTTCTTCAGCGATATCTTCGCCCAGTTCATCCAGCTCGGCCTCGAGACTGCCACCCAACACGATATCGGTACCACGACCGGCCATATTGGTCGCTATGGTGACCGTACCAGGACGACCGGCATTGGCAATAATCTGTGCTTCTTTCTCATGGAATTTGGCATTCAAAACTTGATGCGGGATTTTGGCATTATTCAGCAGATTATTCAGATACTCTGAACTTTCAATGGATGCCGTACCCACCAGGACAGGTTGTTTTCGCTCAATACAACCTTGGATATCTTCCAGAATCGCATCATATTTTTCTTTTCCGGTGAGATAGATACGATCGGCTTCGTCTTTACGCTGCATGTCTTTGTGAGTAGGAATGACGACTACTTCAAGACCATAAATAGAGTTCAGCTCGAATGCTTCGGTATCTGCTGTACCGGTCATGCCAGACAATTTGTTATAGAGTCGGAAATAATTCTGAAACGTAATTGATGCCAGCGTCTGGTTTTCATTCTGAATTTTGACGCCTTCTTTTGCCTCCACCGCCTGATGCAGGCCCTCTGACCAGCGACGACCGGGCATACTGCGGCCAGTGAACTCATCAACGATAACAATCTGGTTATCCTGCACCATGTAGTCAACATCACGCTGAAACAACACATGCGCTCTTAATGCTGCAGTCACGTGATGCATCAGACCAATATTAGCGGCATCATACAGGCTTGCGTTTTCATCAAGCATGCCAGCCTGTGTCAGCATTGATTCAATATTTTCATGACCGCGTTCGGTGAAATGGACCTGCTTATTCTTTTCGTCCACGGTATAGTCGCCGGGCTTGGTTATTTCATCATCTTCACCTTCCCCGCCTTCCTGTTTTTCTAAGCTTGGAATTAACGTATTAATCCGCTGGTATAGCTCTGAGCTGTCTTCTGCAGGACCGGAAATGATTAGAGGCGTTCTGGCTTCGTCAATAAGGATCGAATCCACCTCATCGATAACAGCAAAATTCAGTTCACGCTGGACTTTTTCGTCCAGACGGAAAGCCATATTGTCTCGCAAGTAATCGAAACCGAATTCGTTATTGGTGCCATAAGTAATGTCGCTGTTGTAGGCTTGGCGTCTTTCATCGTTATTCATGCCACCCACGATGACGCCTGTGGTTAGTCCTAAAAAGCCATACAGTTTGCTCATCCAAGCTGCGTCACGCTTAGCAAGATAATCATTCACGGTGATGACATGCACGCCATCACCCGGTAGAGCATTGAGGTACACAGCCAGTGTCGCGACCAGCGTTTTACCTTCACCGGTTTTCATTTCGGCAATTTTGCCGTCATTCAGCACCATGCCGCCGATCATCTGAACGTCAAAGTGACGCATCCCCAGCACACGTTTACTTACCTCACGTACTACGGCAAAAGCTTCCGGTAGGATATCCTCAATAGTTTGACCATCTTCAAGACGCTGACGAAATTCATCCGTTTTTGCTTTTAATGCCGGGTCATCAAGTTGCTCGATATCGGATTCCATAGCGGCAATATCGTCGACAAACTTGCGCATTTTCTTCAAAACCCGCTCATTGCGACTGCCAAATATCTTGCTGAAAAACTTGCTAACCATCATTTTGCCTTAGTTGTTGGTTTCGGCGCGAACACCGGACACTGTTTAATAAATTGCGGGATTATACCGCGGACCCGATTACGGTTTGAAGATCACCTAGAAATCAAGTGGAGACGCTCACCTATGAAAACAAGGGCCGCGTTATTTTAAGAAGTTGTAGGGGTTGATATGTTGACCGTCACGTAACACCTCAAAATGGAGGTGAGGGCCGGTCGAACGACCTGTAGAGCCTATTAATGCCAGTACTTCACCTTTACTGACTCGCTCACCCTTTTTGACCTTGATAGTCTTGTTGTGTGCATAACGCGTAACATAGCCATTACCGTGATCAACTTCTACCAGACCACCATAACCACCCCGACTTCCGACCCAGCTGACAATACCATCCGCCACGCTGTTAACCGGCGTGCCGGATTTCGCTGCGATATCCAGCCCTTCATGGAAGGTTTTTTTACCATTAAATGGATCCACACGGTAACCATAGAAAGACGATACCCAGCCACCTTCAACCGGTTTACCATCAGGGATACCCGATGCAATGGAGTCTTTCGTTATCAAATATTCTTCTAACGCAGCGAGTGTATCGCCCTGACTTTCCAAATCCAGCGACAATTGTTCAATGCCTCTGTCCAATGCGTCGCTACTGAGAATCATACCTTCATCATCCAGACCGCCCTGTGCTGGGTGCTCATCCAGGGAGAATTCAGCAGTATTAAATCCGGCAATCTCAGCAAGGCGCTGGCTTAGCATTCTCAGTCGGATCGTTTCAGCTTGCAGACCACCCAGCTGTTTAGCATAAAAATTACCCGCCGCCTCCTGCTGCGAAGGATTTGATTCTGTTTGTTGAGGCTCTGTTTGGTTGGAACTGACTGGAGGGATTGATGTGGTGTTTGATGCGGTGCTTTTTACCCAGTTAGCAAAACTGTATGAGCTTATACTGACCAGCGAAATCAGTAACGCTATCAAAACAAGCAACTTGGCTTTTGTAAGATGCCAATGCTTATGTGTCTTATTATTTGAGGATATAATGATAACCTGCATTTTTATCCTTACTTTGGTCGTATATCAAATGTCTAACAAACCTGAACACGTTGGCGGCATTTACAAGCAAGACAGCCGTATGAAATGGCTGGCTACGCGTGCTCAACAGCTTAACAAGCTCAACATTGTGCTGCAAAACACCTTGCCTTTACAGTTCAGCAGTCATTGTCAGCTTGCCAACGTCACAGCGGATACAGTCATTATCCACACAGACAAAGCGAGCTATGCCAGCTTGTTACGTTTTCAGGCTCCTCTTGTTTGCAAGACGCTTTCTGCTCATTTACCTGAGCCCGTCAGCAAACTGGAAGTCAAGGTTCGTCCCTTACAAACATTATCAGAACCAACCACACATGCTTCTATTCATGTGTCTACAAAAACAGCGGCACTGCTAAACAGCACCGCTGAAGAAATTGAAGACGGTCCATTAAAAACCGCCCTGAAAAAACTGGCAAGTCGCCAATCAGACTAGACGGATCAGCTGGTCAGCGATGCTGCAGGACGACTGAAAAGAATGGGGGCATCTTTGTCGTCTTCGAAACTGACCAGTTCCCAGGCATCTTCCTGTACCAGTAATTTACGCAATAGTTTGTTATTCACTTCATGGCCGGATTTGTGTCCACTGAAAGCCCCGATCAAACTGTGGCCCAGCAGATACAAGTCACCAATCGCATCCAATACCTTGTGACGGACAAATTCGTCTTCATAACGTAAACCATCTTCGTTCAAAACGCGATAGTCATCGACCACGATGGCATTATCCATGCTGCCACCTAAAGCAAGGTTGTTCTCGCGCAGCTTTTCAATATCTTTCATAAAACCAAAGGTACGAGCACGACTGACTTCACGTACAAACGACGTGGAGGAGAAATCAACATCAACTTGTTGAGGTCGTCCTGTGAAGGCAGGGTGCTCGAAGTCAATAGTGAAAGAGACCTTAAAACCATCAAATGGCTCAAATTTCGCCCACTTATCACCATCTTCGAGCATGACAGGCTTTTTGATACGGATAAATTGTTTGGCGACATTCTGCTCTTCGATACCGGCCGACTGCACCAGGAACACAAATGGTCCGGCACTACCGTCCATGATTGGCACTTCAGCCGCATTCAAATCAATGTAGGCATTATCAATACCGAGACCAGCAAATGCTGATAACAGATGTTCCACCGTTGAGACACGCTGACCATGTTCGACCAGTGTGGTAGAAAGTGCCGTTTCACCGACATTTTCTGCTTTCGCCTGAATCTCAACAACCGGCTCCAGATCCACTCTGCGGAAAATAATACCCGTATTAGGGGCAGCAGGCCGCAGGGTCAGATATACCATCTCACCACTATGCAAACCGACACCGGTCGCACGAATCACATTTTTCAATGTTCGTTGCTTTATCACGGTGTAATACCCCCTTATACAATTACAGATCGAATAATAATATCACAAGCAGTTTATCTCCAGCCAATTTTACACAACTTTACAACTAGTCTGCCTGACGACGAAGAAATGCTGGAATGTCCAGATAATCCATATTGACATCGCCATTGGCAACTTGTTTTTGCTGGCTGTCTTTCTCTTTACGGATAACCGTTGGTTCGTCGTAATCAATCTCCACCGATTTTTTGACGATTTCAATCTGTGGTGACTCTGTTTCCGGTGCTTTTGCTAATGCCACACGCTCACCGCCAAGACCGGTTGCAACAACAGTCACACGCAGCTCGTCAGTCATATCCGGATCAATCACAGTACCAACAACGACTGTTGCGTCATCAGAAGCAAATTCTTTAATGGTGTTACCCACTTCTTCGAACTCACCAATGCTCATGTCCAGACCAGCCGTGATATTGACCAGTACGCCACGTGCGCCAGCCAAATCAACATCTTCTAATAAGGGACTTGATACCGCCAGTTTAGCTGCTTCACGTGCACGATGTTCACCCGATGCATGACCGGTTCCCATCATTGCCATACCCATTTCAGACATCACAGTACGTACGTCTGCAAAGTCAACGTTAATCATACCTTCACGGGTAATTAACTCGGCAATACCTTGCACCGCACCCAACAACACATCATTAGCTGCCTTAAAAGCATTCAGCAAGGTCATGTCTTTACCCAGCACCTTGAGTAATTTCTCATTAGGAATAGTGATGAGTGAGTCGACATGCTGGCCCAGTTCCTCGATACCATTTTGTGCCACTTTCAGGCGTTTTCCACCTTCAAACGGGAACGGACGTGTCACCACAGCCACCGTCAGAATACCCATTTCTTTGGCAACCTGAGCGACAACAGGTGCTGCGCCGGTACCGGTGCCGCCACCCATCCCGGCTGTGATGAATACCATATCAGCACCGCTGATGACTTCCATAATGCGTTCACGGTCTTCCAAAGCTGCCTGACGACCAACATCCGGATTCGCACCGGCGCCCAGACCTTTTGTAATGTCAGTACCCAGCTGTAACTGTGTGGTTGCCGAACTTTTACGCAATGCCTGAGCATCTGTATTGGCACTGATAAAATCAACGCCTTCAATCTGGTTAACGACCATATGCTCTAAAGCATTTCCGCCGCCACCGCCGACACCGATCACTTTAATAACCGCGTTTTCTGTGTATGTATCTATTAATTCAAATGTCATGGTTTTCTCCCCCAATTAATTGTTCAAAACAAGCAGGCCAGATTACTCAACTTAAAAATTCCCCTGGAACCAGCTTTTCATTCTTGCCAACATGCCTTTAAACCCTTCACTTACTTTCAGTTCACCATGCCCTGGAGCATGTTCCTCGTTGCCGAATAACAGCAACCCCACACCTGTGGCGTGAATAGGATTACGTACCACATCAACCAGTCCCCCGACGTGTTGTGGCATACCTAAACGCACAGGCAAATGGAAGACTTCTTCTGCAAGGTCAATGACGCCTTCCATTTTGGAACTACCGCCTGTCAGCACAATGCCAGCAGCCAGCATTTCCTCAAATCCGCTACGACGCAGTTCAGCCTGAACCAGCATCAGTAGCTCTTCATAACGTGGCTCTACAACTTCCGCCAAGGTCTGTCTGGCAAGTTGTCGTGGTGGCCTGTCTCCGACACTGGGCACTTCGATGGTTTCATCTTCGCGAGCCAGTTGTGTCAACGCACAGGCATATTTGATTTTGATTTCTTCGGCATATTGCGTCGGTGTTCTCAGTGCTACCGCAATATCATTGGTAACCTGGTCACCCGCGATCGGAATTACCGCCGTATGTCGAATCGCACCGTCTACAAACACCGCAATATCGGTTGTGCCACCTCCAATATCGATAATGCAGACTCCCAGTTCTTTTTCATCCTGATCCAACACCGAATAACTTGAGGCCATTTGCTCAAGAATGATGCCGTCTACGACTAAGCCGCAGCGTTCAATACATTTAGTAATGTTTTGTGCTGCACTTACCGCTCCTGTAATCAGGTGCACTTTCGCTTCCAGACGCACACCCGACATGCCGATAGGCTCACGTATGCCTTCCTGATTATCGATAATGAATTCTTGCGGTAACACATGAAGCAACTGCTGGTCACCCGGAAAATGTACTGCCCGCGCTGCATCCAGCACTCGATCCAAATCGCCCTGGGTGACTTCTTTATCACGAATGGCTACCGTGCCATGAGAATTGAGGCTACGAATGTGACTTCCTGCAATACCGGCATACACTGAATGGATCTGGCAACCGGCCATCAACTCAGCTTCTTCTATTGCACGTTGAATCGATTGAACGGTGGATTCAATATTGACCACCACACCTTTCTTCATACCTCTTGCGGGGTGTGAACCGATGCCAATAATTTCCAGCGCATTATCATTGGGCCCGACATTCGGGATCGGAGCAGCCACAATCGCCACCACTTTGGATGTACCGATATCCAGTCCAACAATTAATTCTCTCTCACTTCGTTTTGACATTACACTGTCCCATTAAAATCAGGTTGCTGGCCGTCTTTCCAAACCACTGCCAGCCCGTTGGTATAACGCATATCAACTTCTTCAATCTGTTCTCTGAATGTATTCAGACTGCTGCCATAGACAGTGACAAACCGGTTTAACCGTAAATCACCATCAGCTCGTCCGAGCTTCAGATGTAAACCTTTTTTGAAATCCACTTGCCAGGCACGGCGTTTATCCATACTGACGGCCGTCACTTTGAGCCCTAGCTCATCAACCTGCTGCTGAATTTCAATTAATCTTCTCGCCATCAATTCACTGGTACCTTCAGGCCCATTCAATTGCACCAAACCGCTCGGCAGTGTGTCATGTTCAGGAAAAAACACCGCACCTGATGTGTTGACCAGTCCACCCTGGTTCCAGCGGGCGACGGCTTTGTGCTCTTCAACAACTAAGTGCAGCGTGTCCGGCCAGACACGTCTGACCTGAATCTGTTTCACCCAAGGCAGATCTTCACCAGCCTGACGAATACTCGCCACATCAACATCAATAAAACTCCCCCGAACAAACGGTGAAACAGCCGCCACCAGACCATCTTTATCTGTGTGTCGGATTTCACCTGCTACCGTCACATGTTTTACTGGCAGGGTATCGGCTTGATGCAAATAAATACCGGTTCCCAGCACAACAATGACAAACAATAAGGTCAACGCATGTTTGATTGATTGTTTCCAATTTTTTGGCGCATCGTTTTTTGGTGTTTGCAGAGTTGCTCCTGCTTTACGTCCCGCCATCAGCCTTCCTCCCTGAAGCTTGTTTCCAGAATTCGCCACACCAATGCATCAAAATCCAAACCGGCTTCTCTGGCAGCCATCGGAACCAGACTGTGATCGGTCATCCCCGGCACGCTATTGGCTTCCAATAAATAAAATTCCCCCACGTCGTCACGCATAAAATCAATGCGACCCCAGCCCGTCATACCTAAGCTGTCAAATGCCTGTAGGGCCAACTGTTGCATTTGTTGTTCGCTAGCCTCATCCAAACCACATGGGCACAGGTATTCGGTTGAGTTGGATTGATACTTCGCTTCATAGTCGTAAAACTCACGAGGTGTTTTTAATCGAATAGCTGGTAATGGCTCACCATCAAGTACCGCAACGGTATATTCCTCACCCTGTATCCATTGTTCTGCAATCACATCTGAGTCATATTTCAGTGCCAACTCAATTGCTCCAGCCAGACTTTCTGCATCATTGACCTTGCTCATGCCGATACTCGAGCCCTCATTGACAGGCTTGAGAATGAGTGGCAGGCCCAGCTCATCAATCAGCTGCTTGGTATCAGTGTTTGCATCGACTTTTCCATACTTGGCTGTGGGTAAGCCTTGCTGTTGCCAGTTCTGCTTGCTGATGCGTTTATTCATCGACAGTACTGACGCTGTAACACCGCTGCCGGTATAGGGCATGTTGATCGCTTGCAGAAAGCCCTGAATTTCACCATCCTCACCACCTCGGCCATGCAATACCACAAAAGCACGATCAAACTGACCACTGGCAAGCTTGTGACATACATCGAAACTGACATCAACGCTATACGCATCAATCCCTTTCCGCTGTAAACCTGCCAGCACCGCTTTACCACTGATGAGCGAGATTTCACGTTCGGCACTGCGTCCGCCCATCAACACGGCAACACGTCCAAACTCGGATGCTGAATCAATACGATGTGTCATTAAACAGCCTCCCCGATAATATGTACTTCCGGTGTCAATCTAATCCCATGCAAGGTTTCAATTTTCTCTTGCAGCAGTGAAATCAGGTTTTCGATATCAGCTGCTGAAGCGTTGCCATCATTCACAATAAAGTTGGCATGTTTGGTTGATACCTTGGCACCGCCGACACTGAAGCCTTTCAGACCACTGACTTCAATCAGGCGACCTGCAAAATCTCCTTCCGGATTACGGAAAACAGATCCAGCACAAGGCTGATTGGTTGGCTGGCTGGCATTACGTTTTTTCAATAACTCACGGATGCGTTCTGACTCGGCTTCAGCGTTACCTTCTGTAAACCGCATTTTGGCTGCGACAAAATATTCATCGGCTGGTTTAACAACGTGACGGTAACTGACCTCAAACTCGCTAACGTCACGCTGATGTAAATTGCCCTGCATATCGATGGTGGTTACTTCGCTAACAAAGTCCCAGGTTTCAGCACCATGAGCACCGGCATTCATGGCTAATGCGCCTCCCAGCGTCCCCGGAATTCCTGCGAGAAATGCTCCGCCTTGTAAACCCGCTTTAGCCGCTTGTTTAGCCAGTTTGCTGCAATAGACGCCAACTTCAGCCTGTACGATGTCAGCTTCCACATTGATTTTCTGTAAGGCGCCCGCTGTCACAATGACAGTGCCTTTAAACCCACCATCTCTGACCAGTAAATTACTACCGAGCCCTAACCAGAGAATTGGCTCTGATTCGGGTAGCTGTTTGAGGAATGTCGCCAAATCATCAATATCCGTCGGCCGATAGAAACGCTGTGCATTTCCTCCAACACGCCAGGATGTATATTTAGCTAATGGCTCATTTAATTTCAGTTCGCCTTTGAGGTTCTGATGTAAAGCCATCATTCAGCACCTCCGCCTAATTTTTCCGGCAGCATCTGTGCCATACGACCGATATCACCAGCTCCTAATGTCAGTACGACATCGCCGTCTTTCAATAAGCCGGGTAACAGCTCAAATAATTCATCTTTATCTTCTGCAAATACCGGTTCAACTTGCGCCCTCAGACGAATGGCACGGCAAAGACTACGTGCATCAGCACCAGCAATTTTGCTCTCACCTGCCGGGTAAACTTCCAGCATCACCAGCACATCCACCGCGGATAACACATGGGCGAAATCTTCAAACAAATCCCGTGTACGGGTATAACGATGCGGCTGGAATACAACGACCAGACGGTTATCAGGCCAGCCACCACGTGTTGCCGCCAGTGTTGCAGCTATTTCAGTTGGATGATGACCGTAATCATCAATCAACGTAGCTGAGCCGCCATCTGCTTTGACCTGGCCTAGTATGTTGAAGCGCCGACCGATACCATCAAATTCCAACAACGCCTGCTGGCAAGCCGCGATCTTAACTTCAAGATTACGGGCCACTGCCATCGCGGCTGTTGCATTCAGGGCATTGTGTAAACCCGGCATATTCAACGTGACCGGAAAGCGTTCACCAGAGTGTTTTTCAAGCACAGTAAAAAAGCTTTGCCCCTGATGCTGGGTTAAATCAATCAATTGATAATCGGCCTCTTCATCCTGACCATAAGTAATGAACGGACGGGTGACATCTGATAGCAATTCTTTGATGACCGGATCATCAAGACACATCACCGCGAGCCCATAAAAAGGTAAGTGATGTAAAAACTCGATAAAGGTCGCTTTGAGCTTGCCAAAGTCACCTTCGTAAGTCTCCATATGGTCCTGATCAATATTCGTCACTACAGCGATCATAGGTTGTAGATACAGAAATGACGCATCACTTTCATCAGCTTCAGCGACAAGATAACGCCCGCTTCCAAGCCGCGCATTACTGCCTGCACTGTTCAATCGGCCACCAATAACAAAGGTAGGATCCAATCCGCCACCACTTAAAAGTGCAGCAATCAGACTGGTGGTTGTCGTTTTACCATGAGTACCAGCAACAGCAATGCCGTAACTGAACCGCATTAATTCAGCCAGCATTTCTGCTCTAGGTACCACCGGAATGCGTTGTTCACGAGCCTCAACCAACTCGATATTGTCTTCTTTCACAGCGGTGGTCACTACAACCACATCAGCTCCGTCTAAATACAGAGGGTCATGCCCAATCATGATGGTAGCGCCCAACTGACGCAGATGCGTGATCAGACTATTTTCAGCCAAATCACTACCAGAAACTTGATAGCCCAGATTTAATAAGACTTCAGCAATGCCGCCCATACCGACACCACCAATGCCAATGAAATGGATATGTTTGACTCGGCTTTGCATTGCAGAGATTAATCTATCCATGACTAAGCTCCATGCAAATATCTGCTATTTGCGTTGCAGCGCCTATTTTTGCGACTTGTTTTGCCGCGTTCGCCATATTGAGCAAACCTTCTCTGTCTTGTTCAAACTGTGTCATTTTGCTGGCAAGTAATTCGCTGCTTAGCTCCTTATCAATAATCAGTTCTGCCGCACCGGCATTTACTAACAAAGCTGCATTAAATCGTTGATGGTCATCAACGGCAAACGGGTATGGGACCAGTATTGATGCGAGACCTGCTGCGGCCAGTTCAGCCACGGTTAAGGCTCCTGCCCGGCAAATAACCAGATCCGCCCATGCATAGGCATCCGCCATATCAGCTATAAAATCGGTGACTTCAGCTTCTACACCCGCTGCTTTGTAGCCATTACGGCAATCTTCAAGATGTCGAGTACCACATTGGTGTCTGACTTCTGGTCGACCGGCTAAAGGCATCATCGCAATCGCCTCTGGAATGTATGTGTTTAATGACCGCGCGCCCAGACTGCCACCAAGAACCAGTAATTTCATTGCACCTTGTGGTTCTGTTTGACGAAGGTGAGGCATCGGCAGATCTTCAATCTGTTTACGTACCGGATTACCCACCCATTCGATTTCGATTTTTTCATCAAAACTATCAGGGAAACCTGATAAGACTTTATTGGCGAATTTCGCCAGCAACCGGTTGGTCAAACCAGGAATGGCATTTTGCTCGTGAATCACCAATGGTTTGCCCATTAACCATGCGGCAAAACCACCCGGGCCGGATGCAAATCCGCCCAGTCCCAACACGACATCGGGTTTCGTCTCACGTAACACATTAAGTGCTTGCCAGATGGCAGCCATAATTCTGAATGGTGCCAAGAACCAACCTAGAAAGCCTTTACCGCGTAAACCCTGCACTTTAATTTCTGAGAGCAAATATCCAGCTTCAGGTACTAATTTAGCTTCAATTCCCTTGGCGGTGCCCATCCACGAAATATCTACACCACGCTGGGCGAGCTCTTCCGCCACAGCCAATGCCGGGAATACATGTCCGCCTGTTCCCCCTGCCATAATCATTATGCGAGTCATCGTCTTATCCTCGCAGAGGCTTTTTCTGGCATCCGTGTTTCCATATCGACACGTAACAATAAGGCAACGGCCACACATACAATCACCAGACTACTGCCGCCATAACTCATCAGCGGTAGCGTCAGACCTTTTGTTGGCAGCGCGCCCATATTGACGCCAATGTTGACGCAGGCTTGCAAACCGAGCCAGATACCTATGCCGTAGGCAACTTGGGCTCCAAAAACTTGTCCGGAAAGTTCTGCTGCCCGTCCTATCGCCAGTGCCCGCCAGACAAAGATAAAAAATAATGCAATCACGGCAACCGCACCAATAAGGCCTAATTCTTCCGCCAAAATTGAATACAGAAAATCGGTATGGGCCTCTGGCAAATAAAATAGCTTCTGCATGCTGCTTCCCAAACCAACACCTAACCAGTCACCACGACCAAAAGCGATCAGTGCCTGCGTTAATTGGAAACCACTACCAAACGGGTCAGCCCATGGATCCATGAAACTTTGTAAACGTTCCAGACGGTAAGGTGCGACCCATATCAGTAACGTAAATAAGCCTCCCATCACGGCAATCAGGGCTGCGAAGACATCCAGTCTGGCACCACCTAAAAACATCATGGCAAGAACGGTGGCCATAATAACCACTATCGACCCCATATCAGGTTGTAATAACAAGAGTAGTGCAGCTACCCCCAATAACATCAATGGAGCAAGCACTTTCAGAAAAGAACTATGTAATTGGCCATGGTGACGTTGTAAATAATCGGCGATATAGAAGATCGCAAACAGTTTAATGACCTCTGCAACCTGCAGATTTACTGGCCCCAAAGGTAACCAGCGCTTACTACCATTTACTTCCCGTCCGATACCTGGAATCAACACTAAAATCAGCAACACAACCCCAGCCATTAACAATTGAGGGGCCATACGTTGCCAGACAGCTAATCTGATGGACACCACTGCCCAGGCTAACCCCAAGCCGGCTACAGCAAATACCAACTGACGTATAAAGTAAAATAACGGCTGACCGGTTTTACTATCAGCAATCGTGATAGATGCCGAGCACACCATGATCAGACCAATGAACAATAATGCACCGGCAGCAAAAAGCAGGCTACGATCAAATTGCAAACTGGATTCGCTCATGCTGCCAACCCCTTGACTGCCTGCTCAAATTTATTACCACGTTCCGCGTAGCCGCTGAACATATCAAAGCTCGCACATGCTGGTGATAACAGAACATTGTCACCAGGCTGTGCCAGTGACTGCGCTTTTTCAACTGCATCCTGCATGTCTGATGCGTTTACCTGTTCAACTTCAGTTGGTACCGCTTGCGCTATTTTGTCAGCATCTTCCCCAAATAACACCACGGCACGAACAGCCTTTTTCATCGTACTGCTCAGTTCAGAAAAGTCCTGGCCTTTCCCTACACCACCCGCGATCAGAATAATCGGACCACTTTCTGCCAGCCCTTCTATAGCTGCAATACAAGCGCCAACATTAGTAGCTTTGGAATCATTAAACCAACGCACATGATCGAAGACTCTGACCAAACGACAACGATGTGGTAATCCTTTATATTCCTGTAACGCAGACAACATGGCTGTCATTGGCAATGCCATAGCTGAACCTAATGCCAGGGCTGCAAGTGCATTGGCAATATTGTGCGTTCCAACTATTTTCATCCGTTCAACCGGTAGCAAAGGATATTCCCCCTCCGCCAGCCAGGTATTTCCGTCTTTTTGTAACAAGCCAAAGTCCATGCCCTCTAGCTTGTACAAACTAAAGCCGAGTTGGTTTCGTCCACTCTCAGCCATCGCATTAACAAAAGGATCATCCCGATTAAGGACCATGACACCATCGCCGTTGAATACTTTTTGTTTGGCTTGCTTGTATTCAGTGACGGAATCGTAGCGATCCATATGATCCGGACTTAAATTAAGTACGACCGCAGCAAAGGCATTTAAAGACCGGACTGTTTCCAGTTGAAAGCTGGATAATTCCAATATGTAAAAATCTGGCGCTGATTCTTCGATGAGATCGAGTGCTGGGGTGCCTAAATTACCGCCAGCTCTGACATCCTGACCGGCAAGCTGTGCCATTAATGCCAGCAGAGTGGTTACTGTACTTTTACCATTAGAACCTGTGATGGCGACAATAGGTGCATCCGCATAGCGAGCGAACAACTCGATATCACCCACAATCTCAATCCCAGCCTCTTTGGCCGCTCTGATTTCAGGCAGTCTGGGATCTACACCCGGACTTAATACGATCATATCCGCCTGTAACAACCATTCTTTATCCAACCCACCTGTTTTAATCAATACTTGTGGATAATCCTGCTGTATTTTGGCTAGCCCAGCCGGTTTATCACGTGTATCCATCATCGCGACACTCATAGCACGATCGGCTAGAAATCGTACGCACGACATTCCTGTCTGACCGAGTCCAACGATCAGGCAGTTTTTGTGTGTGAGTCTATTCATGCTTTGTGTCATCGTATTTTCAACGTTGCCAAACCAACCAGAACCAGGAATACCGTAATAATCCAAAAGCGGACAATAATGCGCGGTTCAGGCCAACCTTTCAGTTCATAATGATGATGAATCGGAGCCATTAGAAACACACGTTTACCTCGTAACTTGTATGAAGCAACCTGGATCATTACTGACAAGGTTTCGATGACGAAGACCCCACCCATAATCAATAAAACCAATTCCTGTCTAGCTAACACAGCGACAATGCCGAGCGCTGCTCCCAGTGCCAACGCACCCACATCACCCATAAACACTTGTGCCGGATAAGTGTTAAACCATAGAAACCCCAGACCAGCACCGACGATAGCTGAACAAAATACGGTCAACTCACCTGCATTCGGAATGAATGGAATCTGTAAATAATCAGCAAATTCAGAATGTCCACCAACATAGCTGAACAAACCCAGTGCTGCGGCGACCATAACGGTTGGCATAATGGCCAGACCATCGAGACCATCTGTAAGGTTAACGGCATTGCTGCTACCCACAACCACCAAATACGTCAACAACATGTACCAACCACCCAAAGAAATCACTATCTCTTTAAAGAATGGCACTATTAACTGTGTCTCAGCCGGTACTGAGGCTGTGAAATACAAAAATATAGCAGCACCAGCCCCGAACACTGATTGCCAAAAATATTTATAGCGACTCAACAGACCGCGCGGGTCCTGCCGAACCAACTTGATGTAGTCATCAATAAAGCCAATCACACCAAATGCTAGCGTTACGGTTAATACTACCCATACATAACGATTGGCTAAATCAGCCCAAAGCAAGGTACTCACGGCAATGGCCACCAGTATTAACGAGCCACCCATGGTGGGAGTTCCACTCTTGCTGAAATGGGATTCTGGGCCATCCTGTCTGACTACCTGACCGATTTGCTTGAAACTCAAATGACGAATCATTGTGGGTCCAATAATCAAGGCAATGCCTAATGCGGTCATCACACCAAGAATGGCTCTCAGCGTCAGGTACTGGAATACACTGAAGCCACTATAAAACTGGCTTAAATACTCACTCAGAAGCAGCAACATCAGCCTTCCCCTTCTTGTGCCAGCTGATCTGCCAGCTTATCCAGTTGCATGAAGCGGGACCCTTTGATTAAACAGGTCACACCTTCGTTCAACTCATTTAATAATTCTTGCTGCAATACTCCGATATCCTCGTAATGCACAGCACCATCGCCAAAACTCTGTGCTGCTATCTTGCTACTCACACCAACAGTCATCAAACGCGTCACCCCTGACTCACGCGCCTGTTGTCCCATTTGTTGATGAATCTTGTCGTTGTCGATGCCCAGCTCACCAAAGTCACCCAACACCAACCAATGCTCGCCCTGAAAAGCAGACAAAGTATTCAAAGCCTGAAGGTAGGAACCGGGATTGGCGTTATACGTATCATCAATGAGTCGTGAACCACTGACGGCATGTCTGACCTGTAATCGATGCGGTACTGACTGCATCGTGCTCAGTCCCTTGACCATGGCATCAACTGGCACTTTCAACGCCACAGCAAGAGCGAGCGCTGCCAAGGCATTGTTAACGTTATGCATACCGGGTAGAGGTAAATTAAAGTGATGACTCACATCATCAATATTGACCAGAAAATGACTCGAGGCAGGATCCAGTTGTATATAATCTGCTTTGATATCCGCCTCAGATTCCAAGGAAAAGCTCACTGTTTTTCTGTTCGCGATTAATGGCTGCCATAATCGCTGGTAAGGCATATCCGCATTCACCACGGCTATCCCCTCATTAGCTAGACCCGCGTAGATTTCACCTTTTTCTTTCGCTATGCCGTCAACAGAACCAAACCCTTCCAGGTGCGCTTCTCCAATATTGTTAATAACAGCCACATCCGGCGTCGCAATTTTGACTAATTCAGCAATTTCACCATGATGATTGGTTCCCATTTCAATCACAGCAAACTGATCCGTTTCGCTCAGACGTGACAAGGTTAAAGGCACACCAAGCTCATTATTAAGGTTGCCCTGCGTTGCTGTAACTGTTCCCACTTGTCTGAGAATGGCACTAATCATCTCTTTAACACTGGTTTTGCCATTACTGCCTGTAATAGCAATCACCTTCGCATCGCACTGTTGCTGCCAGGCATGCGCAATGTCAGCGAAGGCTTTTCTGGCATTCGCCACTTTTATCTGCGGTAATGCATCATCTTGTATTTCAGTTACCAACGCAGCGCTGGCGCCGGCTTCACGTGCCTGTGCAATAAATTCATGCCCATCAACACGTTCGCCTTTGAGAGCGATAAATACATCCCCCGGTTTGACTTGTCGTGTATCAATTGCACTGCCTGTTACTGTGATATCTGCATAGGCAGGATCAGCACCAACAATCTCAGCTAATTGATTGAGTGACAGATTCAAGCCCATTATTGACCACCCGCAACGTTATAGATGCTGTTTTGGGCTTCACCCAGCGCATAACTCACAACTGTTGAGTCACTGAAGGGATATTTGATATGTTCAATTTCCTGATACGCTTCATGGCCTTTACCGGCTACCAGCACAATATCTCTGGGGGCTGCGTGTGAGATGGCATAATTAATCGCTGCCTTACGATCCAGTTCCACCCGAATATTCTGTGGCTGCAAACAACCGGCAAGAATGTCATCAACGATAATCTGATGATCTTCTGTTCGAGGGTTATCATTTGTGATGATGATTTCATCCGCCTCGGTTTCAGCAATTTGCCCCATCAAGGCTCGCTTACCTTTATCACGGTCACCACCACAGCCGAACACGCACCACAGTTTCCCATTATCGCTGAGGTGGCTCTGTAAGGTTTTCAGCGCTTGCTTCAACGCATCGGGTGTGTGGGCATAGTCAATCACTACCGTTGGCTGTCCCTCGACACCATGTGCTTGCATACGACCTGATACCGCACGGCAGTGAGAAAGTGCTTGCCTTGCATCCTCAGGTTGATAGCCAATACTGAGTAAAACACCAAAGGTAGCCAGCAGGTTGTCGACATTGAAACGGCCCATGACCGGTGACTCAATGGTTTTACTCTGTGCCCTTGTGGACAACTCAAACTGCATACCATCGCGATGACAGTTTACTTTAGAGGCGTTGATATCCGCTTCTTCTGCGGAACTGTATGTCAGTATCTCAACATCACTATTTAATTCAGCTAATAAGCTTTTGCCAAAATTATCATTCGCATTAATCACCGCATGACTGACCGAGTCCATTTCAAACAAACGTTGTTTTGCCTTAGCGTAGTTCGCCATGGTTTTATGATAATCAAGATGGTCACGGCTGAGGTTGGTCAGGACAGCAACATTAATATCAACACTGTTGAGGCGACCTTGTTCCAGCGCGTGAGATGACGCCTCCAACGCGACATATTTACAACCTTCTAATTCAAACCCAGCCAGCAAACGCTGCATAGAAACAGGATCGGGCGTCGTCATACCCGTCATTTCCAGATCACTGAGACGACCGGCTCCCATGGTGCCGATAACGCCACAGGGTTTACCCACTGATTCCAGCGCTTGTGCGACAAACTGACTCACAGATGTTTTGCCATTAGTCCCTGTCACAGCAATGACTGTCATGCGTTGTGACGGTTCGTTATAAAAACGTGAGGCGATAAAGCCGGCTTTCTGAGACAGGTTTTTGACCGGGTACGCAGATACCACCGACTCATTCAACATGGCCATTTCATCTACGCTAAGCGGAATATCTACATCAATGAGTACAGCGAAAGCTCCTCTATCGAGTGCCTGATGAAGATGTTTCTGTCGTTGTTCAACGTTCTGGGCCAAAGCCAGGAATAATGCGCCGGATGTTATACGACGACTGTCCATGCTAATGTCAGTCAGCATGTACTCCTGAAGTTCAACATCATCTGCTACAACATCTTCTAGCAGCAACGTCAATGATTGCTTTTTCACGATAGATGTCATCATTTGTGAGCCACCTGCATCTGCGTCGTTGGTAATGCGTCCGGTGCGATATTGAGCAATCGCATAGCACCCGTCATTACCTCTGCAAAGACGGGTGCTGCAACTGCCCCACCGTAGTATTCCTCACCACGGGGTTCATCCACCATTACTACCATTGCCAGACGCGGTGCGCTGGCTGGGATAAGACCTGCAAATACGGATTGATAACGTTTATCAGCATAACCACCGCTGGTCGCTTTTTTGGCTGTACCGGTTTTACCTGCAACGCGATAATTAGCCACTGCTGCGCGGGTTGCGGTACCGCCCGGTTCGACCACTTTTTCCATCATGGCCAGCACTTGTTTCATGATGTCTGCTGAAAACACGCGACGCCCTTTAGGCGCCTTTTCTGTTTTGACAAATGTGATGGGCTTGATAATCCCGCCACTTCCTAAAACGCTATAGGCTCTCGCGAGTTGTATTGCCGAGGTTGAAAGACCATAGCCATAGCCCATGGTGGCAATATCTAACTTCCGCCAGGATGATAGATCAGGCATTGTCCCCATTGCTTCACCCGGAAAGTAAGCACCGGTTGCATCGCCCAGACCAAAACGTGAAAAGTCATGCCATAACTCATCAGGGTCTAAGTCCAATGCAATTTTACTCGCGCCTATATTGCTCGATTTTTGAATCAGAGTGGCTAAATCAATTTCACCGTAATCACGAAAGTCACGGATGGAATGGCCGCTGACACGGAATACACCCGGATGTGTGTTAATAATTGAACTGAGGTCATATTTACCAGACTTGATGCCACTGGCAACAGTGAACGGTTTCACTGTTGATCCGGGTTCAAATAAGTCTGTCACTGCACGATTTCTGAAATCGCTTGGACG